>CAIYVX010000072.1 GCA_903929765.1 uncultured Planctomycetia bacterium | reverse complement strand
CGCTCGCCTCCGCTCCGCCGCCCCAGGAAGATCAATTTACAGAAAGGATTTTACACCCCCGTGCAGGCCGTGATCGCCAGTGAAATGAGTAGGATTTTAATCTTCATGTTTAGCCCCAAAATGAACTGTATTATATGTGTAATTTGGATTAACGATTATATTGATGTTAACCAAATGCGGCGGAGCGTCAAGACAATAAAACCAATAGCAAAAAGAATAACCGTTGACGGCTCAGGAACCTCGACGATGGCTTGTGCCGTTCCGCCGTAGGAATCAAATCCGGGGATGGGTTGTCCCGTGAGGTCGTATGCTCCAAACGTTGCACCTCCAACAGTAACAGCCCAGACCTTATCTCCCGCAGAACTGATTGTACGGGCGTTGTCCGGAAAAATTGAAACAGCTCCGAGAAGATTGCCGGAGGGGTCATAACGATTCAAGGAATAATCGCCGGTTGATGTCCAAACCTGGTTTCCGACTGAGACTACAGTCCCGGCTGTCTTACCTTTCAAAAGTCCATAAAGGTATTTGCCGCTCAGGTCAAAAACGCCAATCCCATAACCGGTACTATTCGCTCCCTGGCCGAACCAAACCTGATTGCCGACCTGGGCCATGCCATTTATAGGAATTATGGATCCGGCATAGCCCATTTCCGGAGTGAATTGGCCAATATATGTTCCGGCTAATGAATATTGGTAGATATTGTTGGCACCTGATCCTCTATAGACCCAAACCTCATTTGCGACAACCGCAATACTGAAGCCAAAGTTCCCAGGAACTGAACCAAGAATGTTTCCCGCTAGATCAAATCGAGTGATGCCCCCAGACATGTTATCAACCCAGACTTGGTTGCCGGTAAGTAACATAGATGAGATTCCGCCTGTGCCGCCGGTCGAGAAACTGGACAGATGATTGCCGTTCATGTCGTACTGGACGACGATATTGTTTCCGGCCGTCGTTTCCTCTCCGACCCAGATCTCGTTGCCACGCAAATTTTGGCAGAAAAACAACGTCACAAAAATTGCGGCCAGGCAGGAACACAATTGCAGTCGGTTCATGTTTTTCTTCTCCCCCGGGTCCAGAATCATGATAAACCGCCCCAAGCACCACTTACAACCGTCAATTATGACACAGAATCTGGGCAAGTCAAATTTAAAGGAAATTATTTTCCCGAATGAATCTTGCCTATATTAACTCATCCAATCTGGCACTTTGTATAAGCCCGGCCCCTTTTACCATCGGCATTGCAAAGTGGTCAGGGGGAGAGGGTGAAATGGCCACAACTACGGCCTGCCTTGCTGACCTACAAGCGGTTAGATATAATTGTTGAACGTGGGCAATATATTGTGGCAGCGCGGCGGGGGAAAGGCGGAGCGATGGCGATTGATTGGCCGGGGATTTTCGAGCGCTATGCAGCGCGGCAGGCGGCGCGGCTGACGGAAAATGCCCGCACGGTGCTGGCGCGGAGATATCTGGTAAAGGATGGTCAAGGCAACGCGGCGGAGGAGCCGGAGGAGATGTTCCGGCGCGTGGCGGAAAATGTGGCCCAGGGGGAGGCAAGGTTCATGGCCGCAAGCGGCCATGGCACCCTGGCGGGAGAAGATTCGAAGGCGGCGGGGCGGGCGTTTTATGGGTTGATGGCGAGCCTCGATTTTCTGCCGAACAGTCCGACGCTGATGAACGCGGGACGGAAGTTGCAGCAACTGGCGGCCTGTTTCGTGCTGCCGGTGGAGGATTCGATTGAGGGGATTTTTGAGTCGATCAAGGCCGCGGCGATCATCCATCAGTCGGGCGGCGGGACGGGATTTTCGTTTTCGCGCCTGCGACCGCGCGGCGACCGGGTCAGCACCTCCGACGGCGAGGCCTCGGGGCCGGTCAGTTTCATGCAGGTCTTCAACGAAGCCACGCGGGCGATCAGCCAGGGCGGGTTCCGGCGCGGGGCGAACATGGGGATTCTGCGCGTCGACCATCCCGACATCGAGGAGTTTATCCGGGCGAAAGAGACCGAAGGCCGGCTGGAAAATTTCAACCTCTCGGTGGCCGTGACGGAGGAGTTTATGCGGCAGTTGGCCGAGGACGGGGCGGCGCCGCTCGTCAATCCGCACAACGGCGCGGTGGTGCGGACCGTGCCGGCGCAGGAGTTGTGGAAAGAGATTGTCGAGCGGGCCTGGGCCAACGGCGAGCCGGGCTTGTTTTTCGTAGACCGGACGAACGCGGACAATCCGACGCCGGCCCTGGGGCCGATTGAGAGCACCAATCCGTGCGGCGAGCAGCCGCTTCTGGCCTATGAGGCGTGCAACCTGGGGAGCGTGAACCTGGGCCATTTTGCGGCAGGCGGCGCGGTGGATTTCGACGGCCTGCGCGACGCGGTCCGCCTGGGGGTGCGATTCCTGGACGATGCGATTGAGATGTCGCGGTATCCGCTGCCGGCGATTGACGAGATCGTGAAAGGGAACCGCAAGATCGGGCTGGGCGTGATGGGCTGGGCGGATATGTTGATCGAATTGGGGATCGCCTATGACAGCGAAGAGGCCCTGGCCCTGGCCCATCGGGTGATGGGTTTTGTGGCGGAAGAGGCTTTGGCGGCGAGCCGGGATCTGGCGGCGCGGCGTGGGGCGTTTGCGAATTTTCCGCGGAGCGTCTTTGCGGCGCGGGGCGAGCCGGGGCGGCGCAATGCGACGGTGACAACGGTGGCGCCGACGGGGACGCTGAGCCTGATTGCGGGCTGTTCGGCGGGGATCGAACCGATTTTCGCGGTCGTCTTTGAGCGGCACGTCCTGGGCGGCGAGGAGTTGCTGGAAGTGCAGCCGGCGCTGGAGCGGGCGGCGCGGGCGGGCGGGTTCTGGACGGACGATCTGGTGTCGCGGCTGGCGACGGAGCCGCTGGGGGCGGTGGCGGGGGTGCCGGAGGCGGTGCGGCGCGTTTTTGTGACGGCGCACGAGGTGGGGCCCGAGTGGCATGTGCGGATGCAGGCGGCGTTTCAGCAGCACGTTGACAACGCGGTCTCCAAAACGGTGAACCTGCCGGCCTGGGCCACGGCGGCGGAGGTGGAGCAGATTTACCGGCTGGCCTACGAACTGGGCTGCAAAGGGATTACGATCTACCGCGACCAGTCGCGGCAGGAACAGGTTTTAGTGCGGCACAACGGGCGGCGGATGGTCTGCCGGGAGTGCGGCACGGGTGCGGGCGAGGCCTGCCCGGATTGCGGCCGGGCGCTGGAACACGAGTCGGGGTCGGAGGTTTGCCCGGAGTGCGGGTACACGCGGCGGTAAAAGACGAATTAAAAATGAAAGACGGTGGGTGGCATGGCGGCGGTGTTTGCCGCCATGTGGTCCAGAGCGCAACCCCTCACCCGGCCCTGAAGGGCCACCCTCTCCCAAGGGAGAGGGGTGAAAAAGCACAGCAACGCGGAGTCAGGCGGCATCGACGGCGACATATTCGGTGAGGGTGGTGGGGTCGGGGACGGGCAGACCGTCCTCGAGCAGACCGGCGATGTGGGCTTCGATGGCGTCGTGGATGAGTTGGCGTGCCGCTGCGGGCGTGTCTTGGCCGACGGCCACACAGCCGGGCAGGTCGGGGACATAAGCCGAAAAGCTGCCGTCGTCGGCTCGTTCGATCACTACGGCGTATTTTCGCATGGTTCGCCTCCGTCAGCGGGTCGGCTTGAGGCCCGCTTGTTTGAGAATACTGTTCAACGTTCCGGGCGGCACGTCGCGGCCCAGGTTGCCCGGCACGGTGACGCGACCGAGTTTGACCGAATGCTTGAACTGGCGATGGCCGCCCTTGGCGGGCACGATGAACCAACCGTCCTGTTCCAACATCCGAATGATATCGCGTGCTTTCATGGAGCTTCCTTCTGGCCGTCGACGCACATAACTATATCGGCTCGGTTGGAGATGGTCAAGTTGCTAAAAAAAGGGCCGTCCTCGCGGTGAGCGGGAACGGCCCTTTGAACTTGAATTGTGGTGCAACTTGTCATCAACCGGCGGCGCGCGTGTAGGCGACCTTGAGCCGTCCGTCGTGGTGGGACTGGGTCTGCTTCAACCGGGAGACGGCCCGGCGGAGCAGGACGGACTGCTTGCTGACGGCCTGAGCGATGGCGCGCTGCTGATTGCTGAGATATAACTTAAAGAAAGCTTCATTCATGAAGCCCGGACACTTCACGCGTCCGTGCCACATGTCGTGCGGGTGGTCAAAGGCGCCGCAACTGGTCTTGAAGTTGAGCTTGCACTTGCCGCACTTACGCACCGGGTGACTCGCGTTTCTGTACATGGTTCCTCCTTCGTTGCCATCGGACTGGTAAACCAAAAAAACGTGCCCGCTGGAACCGTGTGCTTGTCGGCGTGCCTCCTTTCTCGGCAAAAAGTTTCTGCCGCGTGATTGTCAAAGAACGATTGCATCTCCACCGGAAGAATAGTCTACGAACGGGCCGGAGTCAAGCGCGGGAAAGGGAATTTTGTTTCTACGGCTGTTTCTGTTGCTGTCCGCCCTGAAAGGGCGCGGAGATCCTAGCCGGGGGTGAAACCCCCGGTACCGGCAACAAGATATATCTTCTTCTCTTTTTCTTCTTCTCTGCTTGCGTGGCGAGGGGCGGAAAGGTAAAAAGTAAGAGCAAAAATTCACAAGGAGGGCTTTATGGCCAGCGAAACGAGCAGGTCTGAGGCGTTTGCGCCGTATGACGAGATTATGGTCGATTGGGAAGCGCGGCTGCGGCGCGAGTCGGCGATGTACCAGCGGATTTTCCAGTCGGTCCACGCCAAGCGGGTACTCGATGCGGCCTGCGGGCCGGGACGCCGGGCGGCCCTGTTCGCCCGGTGGGGAATGGAAGTTTCGGCCGGCGACACATCGCCGGCGCTGGTGGAACGGGCGACGGGGCAGGGGGCCAAAGTCGAGGTGCGGCAGGCGTCCATTGACGAGGTGTCGCGGGTCTTTCCGACTCCGTTCGACGCGGTTATCTGTATGGGCAACAGCCTGTCGGCGGCGGGCAAGCGGGCGACGGTGGCCGCGGGAATCGCGGAGTTTTACCAGGCGACGCGACCGGGCGGGACGGTGGTGCTGGAGGTCCTGAACTACGAACTTTTCGCGCCGGGCGAGAGCGTCTACGCCGAGCCGCTGGCCCGGACGGCGCTGGGGCAGAATTACATTTTCCTGAAAATGTTTCGCCGGGCCGGCACCAGTTGCGACCTGGACACCGTGGTCCTCCAGCAGGGGGCCAGCGAGACGTGGTCGCGGACGGTCTTCAAGGAAAAGCTCCTGGTGCTGGACGAGGCGGCCCTGGTGGAGATGGTGGAGAAGGCGGGCTACGGGAAAATTATGCTCTATGGCGGGCCGGACATGGCCCCCTTTGACCGGAAGAAGAGCGAGAACCTGATTGTGGTGGCCAGAAAGGAATAGCGATGGGAAATGGAACTGGTAGCGCAGAAGCGAATCTGAAGAAACTCAGGCTGACGTTGCCGCCGGCGCCGGGGCCGATTGGGGCCTACGTCCCGGCGGTGCGAACGGGGAACCTGGTCTTCGTCTCGGGCCAGTTGCCGCTGCAGGACGGCAAGCTCCTGGCGACCGGGCACGTGGGCGACACGGTGACGGAGGATGCGGCCAAGGCGGCCATGCATCAGGCGGCCCTCAATGCCCTGGCGATTATCCGCGCCGAACTGGGCACCCTCGACCGCGTGCGCCGCATCGTGCGCCTGACCGGCCACGTCGCCTCGACGCCGCAGTTCACCAACCAGCCGGCGGTCGTCAATGCCGCCAGCGAAGTTTTTCTCTCCGTCTTCGGCCCCGAGCGCGGCCCTCATTCCCGCGCCGCCCTCGGCGCCGCCAGCCTGCCCAAAGGCGCGGCGGTGGAGCTGGAGGTGATTGTCGAAGCGGAAGAATAAGGGCCGGCCGAACGTCTATCAAGTGGATGTGGTTGTGCCAGAATTTTCTGACACGGGACAGTTGCGTTTTTCAGCCCGCTTTAGCGGGCTTTGCCCGGCGCAGCCGGGTTCAGGCCAGGCATGTTATGCCTGGTAAAACAAGAACGATAAAAAGTCCTCTTTTTTTTCCTTTTTGGGAGATAGCCATGAAATTAGTTGCCACGGGGGCGGCGTTGCTGGCCGCTATGCTTTGCGGACAGGCGTTGGCGGGAGAGCCATCGGCTGTCTCGGCCAGTTCGGCCTCGACTGCTTCTTCGGCGACGCAGGCGGCGAAGTCAGAGGTTCGGGCCTGGCTTGAGAAGGCGGAAGCGGCGGCGGAGAGGATTGAGGATAAAAAATCAAGGGAATGGGCGCTGGAGATGATAGCCTGTTCTTGCTTGGATCTTTTAGAGGTGGATAAGGCCAAGGAAATTGTTGCCAAGTTGCCGGAACAGGAGAGGAAAGGCATTTTGTCGATGATTCCGGTGCCGTTAGCGAAAGCTGGGCGAATTGACGAAGCGGTGCGCGAGGCCGAGGAGGTCAATACGCCTATGGCCTGGTCCATGGTGGCCGGCATTTGCTCGCGGAAGGACGTTCCCAGGGCGCTTAAACTTTTGGAAAAGGTGCCGGAAGGCGGGCGGGGCTGGGCGGAAGGAGAGATTGTAAAGAATCAGGTTCTTCAGGGCGATCTGCAGGGTGCAGCCAGGACGGTGGCCAAGATCAAGGATGACGATACCAGGAATTCGGCGAAGGCTTGGTTGGAGGCCGGGAGATTGTTTCAGAACCTGGTGTCGCCGGACAAGTTCGTGGCGGCGGAGCAGATAGATCAGGAGACGAGGGAATGGTCTTTCCATCACATTGCAGAAATGGCCGAGTTGAAAGTTGAAGCCGGCGACCTTAAAAATGCCGAGCAGATTCTGAGCGTTCTGAAGTTTTCGCATGATCGTTCAGGAGTTCATGTCGCACTGGCGAAGTATTACTTGAAACAGAAGCAGACCAAGGAATATCAGGCGGCGATTGACGAGGCATTCAAGGAGGCTTCTAAGATTGGTGATCCGGAGCATAACGGATGGGGGAATATCCAAAGTGCCGGTAGGTTTTTGGAGATCGCCAACTTACAGGTTCAAGCGGGACAGTTTGACGCGGCCATGAAGTCCATTGGGTTGGCCGATTCGAACGGAAATGCGGAATCGAAACAATGGCAAAACCTGGGCGTCAAATCGGGGGGCATTTTTAACGCTTTGGGCGGAAAAACAGCGTTGATCGGTTTGCTCATTGAGGCGGGGAAGGTTGATGAAGCAGTGAAGGCGGCGAAGCAAGACGACGGCACGATTATGCCCAAAGCAGTACCGTTTCTGGTCGAGGCTTATGCGGCCAAGGGCAATGTGAAGGAACAGGCGGAACTGATGAAGTTGGCGAAGTCGCCGGAGGTGGAGTACAAACTTTGTCTTGCGGCGGCGCGTGGCGCGGCGAAGAAGTCGGGATTAATTCCGGCGGATGATAGTGTGAAGTAGACGGCGGAAGAGTTACCGATGACAACCGAAAAAAATAACCCCGCGGCTCATCGCCGCGGGTTTTTTTTACTAACCACTAACCAATATCCACTACTTCGTCATGCTCGACGGCGCCGGAGGCATGGCCGGAATTCCCGCCGGAACCACCGGAGCCGACGCTGGGGCCACAGCGCCGCCCTCTTTGAGATAAATTTCCACGCGACGGTTCTTCGCCTTGCCTTCGGCCGTCTTGTTGTCGGCGATGGGGTTGCCTTCGCCCATGCCCTTGGTCGTGACCCGTTCGCCCGCCACGCCGGCGCCGGTCAGAATCGTCTTCACCGCTTCGGCCCGGGCCTGCGACAGACCCTGGTTGTCATGGAACCGCTTCACCGTTTCCGGCTGGGCCACCCGCATGTTGTCGGTGTACCCGACCACCATGCCGCTCACCTTCGCCGCCACCGGATCCTGGAGGATCGCGGCCAGCTTGGTCAGGGCTTCCTTGGCGTCGGCCTTCACGGCGTCGCTGCCGGAATCAAAGGTCACGTCGGCGGCAAACCGCAGCGTCCCGTGTTCCTCGTCGAAGGTGAACAGGCCCGGATACTGCTCCGCGAGGGCCCGCAGCTTCAGCGTCACCGGGGCCGACAGTCTATGTCCGCCGCCGCCGTTCTCCGCCGCGATGCCGGCCAGCTTGCGATAAGCCTCCTCGCTCCGGGCCAGCGCCGCCTTCAGGGCGTCGATTTCTTCCTGCATCCGGGCCATCTGGGCCGCCTTCTCCGCCAGAGTCGCCGCCTTGTCGCCCTGGCTCTTGTCGTACCAGGCCAGCCGTTCCTGGAGCCGCGCAATCTCCGCGTCCTTGTCCACCAACTGCTTTTGCAGGTTGGCGTTCATGATCGTCAGTTGTTGCACCTTCGTATCATCGACGCAACCTCCGACGAAGGGCATCAGCACCGCTAACAGCACGACCACGCCTAAAATTCCGGAGATTCTCATGGGCAACTGCTCCTTTCCTTGGGCCTGCCTCTATTACTTTTCTGTTACTTTTAACTTTTTACCTTTTACCTTTTACCTAATTTGTTCCTACCGTCGCATCGACGCCATCGCCTCGGCCTGGGCCTTATTCTTATCCAGCACATACCCGATCAGCCCGGCCCCCAGGGCCACGACAATCGCCCCGGCCAGGAACAGAATCAGGTTCGTCCCGTTCTCGCCGATGTCCCGGACCAGGTCCGGCAGCAGGCCCGACACCGCCGAAAGCACCGCCACCAGCGAGAAGCCCACCAGCAGCGTCGAGATAATAACTAGCGGCGTGAAGGCTTTGTGCCGCGGCTCCGGCTCCGTGACCACGATCATCCTCGTGCGGCTGATGCCCGGCGTCGGCGAGGTGATCGTCGCAATGCCGGATTCCGGATCGATGGAAATGATCGGTTCTTCGGCCACGTTGTCGCCTTCCAGCAGCACCGCGCCGAGGCTGGTGTCGTCGCTCTCGCGCGACAGCGGCAGCGGCGCCGGCTCCAGATCCTTCGACCCCATCGCGCCCTTGGCCCGGCCCAGCGGCTCTTCGCCCACCGGCTGATTCTTGAAGTCGTCGCTCTCGAAGACGCTCTCCATGTCGGCGGCGATCCACGTCTCGGCCGCCGCGTCCGCCGGCTGGTGCCCCTCGCCCTCGGCGAAGAGCACATCGGCGTCGATGGTCATCAGCGTGTCTTCCTTGCCCTTAGGGCCGGCCGGCGCGCCGCCCTTTTCCAGGGCCGCGATCTCCGAATCCTTGAACTTGATCCCGCCGGACATGATCGTTCGCAGTTGCCCGGCCTTCCGCATCGCCTGGATCTCGTCCACCGTCTTGCCCAGTCGCTTGGCGGCCTCTTCGATGGTAATTAACTTTTCCACCTTCGTCTCCTTTACCTGGACTCCCGCGAAACCGCAATCACGCCAATTGTTCCCGTGACACGGGCATCTGGCCCGTGTTTTTATTTTTCCGCCTTACAGTGGCACGGGCGTCTCGCCCGTGAGTCGCATGGGCATCTTGCCCATGTTTTTTTTACTTTTCCGCCTTCGTCGCCGAACCAGCCCGCTCGCCCCCACCCGTCTGCATCCGGCTCCGCATCTCGTCCGGCCACGGATGATCGTTATTATATTGCAAAACCCTCACATCTTCACTTATATCTCGCACCGCCACCAGCTTCAGCATCCCGCCCGTCGTGGCGCTGTACACCACCAGTCGCAACGTCTGGGCGTCCAGGACGAAAATTCCCGTTCCCGTCAAGCCCGACGGACCCTGCAACGGGCCGGTCGAGATCGTATACCGCGAGCCCCCGCTCGTGCTACTCCCCGCCCCAATGCCCGTGTCCGCCCGCGACGCCAGGGACCACACGCCCACCGCCGCCAGGGCCAACACCGCCGTCAGGGCCAACGCCCGACCTCGTCCCGCCAGGACCATCAGATTCCTCATCTCTTCGCGGCTTCTCACCGGCCGCGCCTTCAACCCCTTATTATAGACACTCGCAAAATCCCTTTGCAACAAATATCTGTCCGAGAGGTTCTTCTTTTTCACCCCTCTCCCTCGGGAGAGGGTGGCCCAACGGGCCGGGTGAGGGGTTGAGGCCGGCGACCGCTCGAATATCACGGGCCGCTGTTTTGGCCGTTGCCGTTAATTTTTCATTTTTAATTTTTAACTTTTCATTCTTCCGTCACACCAACCCCTTCCTCTTCCGCACCACCCATTCCGCTCCCATCAGCCCCACAAAAATGACCAGAACCCACCCATTATCCCACAAACTGTGCCGCTCCTCCACGCGCACCTGCCCCACCCCCTCGCGGCCCGCCAATTCCTTCAGCACCGCCCCCAACTCCCGCCCCGGGGCCATCTTCCCGCCCGACGCCCGCGCCACCTCCTCCAGTGCCGCCCAATCCGCCTCCGGCCGCTCCATCTCCACGTCCGGCTCGTAAACCACAAACCGCGTCTGTGTCTTGCCCAACTCCTTGCCCCCGCGCGTCACCGCCAAATCTAACCTGTAATCCCCCGCCTGCGCCGCCTCGACCGTCGCCTCCCAATTCTCCCCGCGCCGCACAAGTGGCACAGCCGCCCCCGGCTGTGCATCTGAAGACCCCCCATCAAACCTCTTCATTGTCAGCGCCAAATTCGCATCCCCCACCACATTTCCCTGTCCGTCCGTCGCCCCCGCCGTCGCCAAAATCTTTTTCCGCCCGCTCTGAAGCTCCGGCAAACTGTACCGCCGCTCGTTCGTCGCCACCCACACGCCCTCTCGCCGCGCCTCCCGCCCCGTCAGGTGCAGCACCAGTTGCCGCCAGAACCGCCGGAAATATTTTCCCGGCGGATCGTCCTTGCCTTCCATCTGCCACTCGTGCGTCGTCGCCAAACCCAGCGCCGCCACCCGACCCTTCTGATATTGCCCGACCACCAACAATGGTTCTCCATCCGCAGCCTTTGCTTCTTCACCCCTCTCCCTTGAGGGGAGAGGGTAGGGTGAGGGTGATGCTGTTGATACCAAATAGTTCCTGGCCACTATTTCCGCCGTACTCTTCGCCTCTCCCAGCTTCCACGCCCCACCGAGCGCCGGCATCTCCGCCCACGCCTTCGCGCTCGCCGCCTTATCCTTCTCCAATTGCAATATACCCATCTCTATCCCGGCCGCCGTCGGCTTAAATCTAACCGGCCCCTTGATCTCCCCGTCCTCCGCCCTCATCCGCACCGGCAGCAGCCCCGCCACCGCCGTCCCCGCATAACCCCCCGGCCCGAACCCGTGTTCGCCGCCGATCATCAAAAACCCCGTCCCGCGCTCCCCCACCGCCCCCGCCAGCCCCGCCATCTGCTCTTCCGACAAATACCCGCGCGGCAGGTTATCAAAAATCACCGCATCGAACTTCCCCCACTGCGCCGCCGTCACCGGCACCAGTCTCGCCGCCTCTTCCTTGTTTGCCGCAAAAATCCAGGTGAGTTCAAACTCCCCTGCGCTCCGCAACGCCTCGGCCACAAACCGACCCTGCGGCCGCAAATACCCGCTCACCATCAGCACCTTCAGCCCGCCCTCCACCGCATCGACAAACGTCCAGATGCTGTTGTTTGTTGTTGCTGTTCGTAGGGACAGGGCTCTGCCCTGTCCGGCTGTTTCTGTTGCCGTTGTTGCTTCTTCACCCCTCTCCCTTGAGGGGAGAGGGTAGGGTGAGGGTGTTGTTTCTTCTTGCTTTTTCTGACTTCCGTGTTCGATATTCCCTGTTGGATATTCGATATTCGCCGTTTCTGCCGCTGTCTTTATTTCCCTTGCCACCAACTCCACCCGATGACTCCCCGCCCCCTCCGCCTGCCACTGTATCCCCACCCGTTTCGTAAACCGATTCCCCTTCACCTCCACTGTCTCGCTCCCCGCCGCCTTCCCATCCGCCAGCAACTCCACCGCCACCTTTTCCCCAGCCAAGCCATAAAAAACAAAATCTCCCGTCACCTCGATCCGGTTCCCCACAAACACCGTCGCCGGCGCAGAAATGTTTTTCGCCACAATCTCCCGCACCGCCCCCGTCGCTTCCGTCGAGCCGTACCCCACCGCATAAATCGCCGCGCCGCGCCGCCCCAGAAACTGCGCCGCCTCCCCCGCCGGCACCGTCGACAAATTACTCGCCCCGTCGCTCAAGAGCAGCACCCCCGCCAACTGCCGCCCGCGATTTTCCTCATAAGCCGCCTTCAAACAATCCCCCAGCCGCGTGCTCGACCCGCTCATCGTCGGCCGCGCCGCCAGAATCCGGGACACCGTTTCTTTTGCCGTTGCTGTTTCTTCACCCCTCTCCCTTGACGGGAGAGGGTAGGGTGAGGGTGTCGGCCCGGCTTGCACCCCCGCCCCCACCACCTGTTTCAACCCATCGCTGAACTGATACGCCGCCAGATCAAACTTCTCCGCCAGCTTTTCCAATTGTTTTTCGTTGCTCTTCAACCCCTCCGCCATCGCCGCCGCGCGAGTGCTTCCGCCCGTCTCATCTTTTATCCCCATACTCCTCGAATCATCTTCCATTACCACCAGCACCTGCCGCACCTCGCTCACCTTCATCTCCACCAGCGTCGGCCGCACCAGCAGCACCATCACCACCGCCGCCGCCCCGCCCCGTAGCCCCCACAGCCACTTTCTCACCTTCCCACTCACCGGCCGCGTCGTCAGGCGATACCCCATCACCAGCGCCGCCACAAACAGCGCCGCCAGCGGCAAGGCCATCGCCCATCCGCCGACCGGGTCAAACTCAATTCGCGCCGCTAGAATCTCTTGCACCATGAATCCCGTTTCCGTCGCCGTTGCTTCTTCTTTTCGTAGGGACAGGGCTTTGCCCTGTCCGGCTGTTTCTTCTGCCGTTTCTTCTTCTTTTCGTAGGGGCAGAGTTTATCTCTGCCCTGCCGTTGCTTCTTCTTTTAAAGCCCCCAGCACTGCTGGG
>CAIYVX010000071.1 GCA_903929765.1 uncultured Planctomycetia bacterium | reverse complement strand
CGCTCGCCTCCGCTCCGCCGCCCCAGGAAGATCAATTTACAGAAAGGATTTTACACCCCCTTCCACAAACTCCCCAAATCGAAGCAGACTGCGCTCATAATCGTGAAGAGTCTTCTTCTTGTAGTGTTGTGCTGCAAGGTCGGAGATGTACTCTGCAACACGATCCTTGAACCACGATGGCTGACGCACATCAGGCTTCGTGGTCCGCTGACACATGACACGTCGCATACCAGGCTCCTTTCGTTTCAAGCCACGCATGGCGCGCGGCTGGCCTGGGCAAAGCGGACTCGCTGGACGTTCCAGCGGCGCACTCGGCCCTTTGTTATGCGACGTTACCGGAGGAAAACTTACAAAGAAAGGAAGGAACTGCTATGCAACACCACATAACGTCTAAAACCGCATATTCCGCGGATGCGGTTCGATCATTTCAATCGCTATTTCCGTCGCCATAATTACATTCCTTTCATTCTGTTTCTTTTCCCCACCCCTGACTCTGGGTGGCATGGTCCGGCGCAGACGGGCCATGAAGAGAAACCGTTCATCCTGCGGCAGTTGCCGTTTCTTCTTCTTTCACTGTCCACTAATCACTGACCACTGTCCCCTGACCACTCTTTTCCACTCTCAGCTTCGCCTGCAATTGCCGGATCCGGCTCCGCGCCTCCTGCATCCGCCGGTAGACCGTCTGCCGGCTGCACCCCATCATCCGGGCCATCGTCCGAATCGGCACGCCGTAATCCACAATCGTTCGCAGGAACGCCTCGTCACGCCGAATTTTTTCCTGCGTCTCCATCCGGGCCGTACTCTCGACTGTCATTGAAATACTCCTTCCTCGTTGGTTCGGTGTCCCGCCGTCATCTTCCCAAGCGGGCCGTGCCGGTCCCAATGCCGGCACTCCTTTGGCTTAGCTTCGGCCGCGGTCCGAAGCCCCCAACCCGCCTTGTCAGGACGCCGAAAGAAATCTAATAAAATTACTCGTCCGCCACATTTCTTGTTGCTTATTCCACTTTGACGTGCTATCTTACCTAACAACGCCCTAAATTATATCCTGGCGATTGTGGTTTGTCAAACTTTTTATTTGAGATTTATCAAATTTTCCTTGCCAGTGTCAGCGTTATGTCATACAATTTCAACGTGCCGCACGTTTTCACCCTGGTTTTGGCCGATGTTGTTGCTGTTGTTGCTGTTGTTGCTGTTGTTGTTTTTGTCGCCGTTCGTAGGGGCGACCCATGGGTCGCCCGTGTTTCTTCTTCTGCTGCGCCTTAAGCCTTAGGCCTTAAACCTCCTTTTTCTGGAGTCCCTATGGCACTCGAAGACGATTTACGCGGCCTCCGCGAACTCCGCCAACAGGTCAAGCGACAACTCGGCTCGTCCGAGACCTTCGGCCAGCGCCTCCGCCTGCTTCGCCGCGAGCGCGGCCTAAAACTCGACGACCTCGCCCGCGACACCGGCATCAGCAAACCCTACCTCTCTCAGATCGAAACCGGCCACGCCGACCCGCCGCGCGAAGAAAAAATCATCCGCCTCGAAAACGCCCTCGGCCTGCGCCCGCGCACTCTCGTCGAACTCGCCGAACTCGCCCGCGCCCCCGACGAAGTCCGCCGCCGCCTCGAACAGCTCCACTCCGCCTTCACCCGCGCCGAGGAAACCGTCGAACTCCTCGCCAAAAAAATAGGCCCAGAGTCCGGCGCCGCTGCTTCTTCAAACCCCTCCCCCTTGGGGGAGGGTGGCCCGCAAGGGCCGGGTGAGGGTCTGTTTCTTCACCCCTCTCCCTCGGGAGAGGGTGGCCCGCAAGGGCCGGGTGAGGGGTTGAGGCCAGAAACTGTCCGCAAAGCCATCCCCATCATCAACCGCGTCGCCGCCGGCTATCCCACCGAATTCACCGACCTCGACTATCCCGCCGGCGTCGCCGACGACTACATCGGCCAGCCTCCCGGCCTCGACGATCCTCACGCCTTCGCCGTCCGCGTCGTCGGCGACTCCATGGAACCTCGCTACCGCGAGGGCGACATCGTCCTCTTCAGCCCCGCCGCCACCGTCCGCTCCGGCGACGACTGCTTCGTCCGCTTCGCCCCCGAATCCCCGCGCGGCCACTCCGCCCTCTTCAAACGCGTCTACTTCGACGATGCCGACACCGTCCGCCTCCAGCCTCTCAATGAACGCTATCCCCCCGCCCTCGTCCCCCTGGCCGAAGTCGCCGGCCTCTACCGCGCCGCCTATCGCTACGAAACCCTGTGAATGAAAATGTAGGGTGCGTGCTTGCACGCACCAATCTGCCGGGTGCCACGGTTCTGCTTGCAGAACCGTGTTCGTATCCATTCGCGAACTTTTCCACTTTTTCCCGTTTTCTTCTTGACTATCACAGTCCCTACGATACATAATGATACTGACGGGTCAATCCTCTCCTTCACCCCGTCAGAAAGGCAGCCGCCCATGGCCAAATCCAACCGCCCCACCAAATCCACCCCCGCCTCCAAGAAATCCGCCGCACCCGCCGTTTCTGCTTCACCCCCCGACCAACTTCTCGACATGGACGCCGCCATCGCCCTCCTGCGCACCACCCGACCCACCTTCTACCGCTGGCTCCGCGCCGGCAAGCTCAAAGGCATGAAGGTCGGCCGTCAGTGGCGCTTCTACCGCTCCGACATCGACCGCTTCCTCCAGGGCCAGGGACCGCGCATCGACCTGCCCACCGACATCGGCCCACTCATCCGCGACCTCCAGGCCCGCCTCAAGGACTACAGCGCCACTCCGCTCCCCGACGCCGGCGCCGACCAGGTTCAGCACGCCGTCCGCCTTACCATCCAACTCGCCGCCGTCATGAACGCCTCCGACCTGCACCTCGCCCTCCAGTCCGACGCCGCCCACCTCCGCGTCCGCCTCGACGGCGTCCTCCACCCGCTCCTCTCCTACGACGCCCGCCTCCATCCCGCCCTCATCGCCGCCTGGAAATCGCTGGCCGCCTGCGACCTCAACGAAACCGAACTCCCCCAGGACGGCCGCATCCTCCTCCCCCTGCCCGGCCTCCCCGAACCGCTCGACGTTCGCAACACCTTCGTCCCCGCCCTCGGCGGCGAAGCCCTCACCGCCCGCCTCCTCCGCCGCGGCCATTACAATTTCTCCCTCGACCACCTCGGCTTCGCCCCGCGCGACCAGGAGAAGGTCCGCCGCGCCCTGGCCGCCTCTCACGGACTCCTCCTCTTCACCGGACCCACCGGCTGCGGCAAAACCACCGTCATCTACAGTTGCCTCACCCACCTCATCCATCCCGGCGTCAAGGTCCTCAGCATCGAAGACCCCGTCGAAGTCGCCCTCGACGGCGTCGTCCAGATCGCCGTCCAAGAATGGAAGAGCCAACTCACCTTCCCTGCCGCCATCCGCGCCGCCCTGCGCAGCGACCCCGACGTCATGATGGTCGGCGAAATCCGCAACCTCGATACCGCCCAACTCTGCCTGCAAGTCGCCCTCACCGGACACCTCGTCCTGACCACGCTGCACACCGAAGACGCCCCCGCCGCCCTCGTCCGCCTCACCGAACTCGGGCTAGCCCCGTTCGTCCTGGCCGACGCCGCCAAACTGATCGTCGCCCAGCGCCTCGTGCGCCGCCTCTGCCCCGAGTGCCGCCGGCCCGGCACGCCCGACGCGGCCCTTCTGGCCGAGGCCGAACGTCTGGCCCGCGCCGGCGGACTCGACTGGTCCGCGCTCCCGAAATCCTGGAAAGAACCCGTCGGCTGTAAGCTCTGCCGTTCCACCGGCTATCGCGGCCGCGCCATGATCGCCGAGGTCTTGGAAATCACCCCCGAACTGGCCCAGGCCGTGCGCCGCAGCGCCACCGCCCGCGAACTCCGCACCCTCGCCCTCGGCCAGGGCTTCACCACCATGGCCGCCCACGGTCTCCTCCGCGCCGCCGCCGGCGAAACCTCCCTCGCCGAAGTCCTCGCCGTCGCTCCCAAACCGTGAAACTGAATGTAGGGTGCGTGCTTGCACGCACCCTACCCGTCGTTGCCGTTCCTTTTCATTTTTCATTTTTAATTTTTACTTTTTAATTAAATTCCACTACCATACCTCGCCATGAGCGAACCTGCCGCCGTCACGGTCATCTGCCTCAACTACAAAGGCGAGAACGTCCTTCCCGCCTGCCTGGAAAGTCTGCGCCGCCAGACTTACCCCGCCGTCCACGTCATGGTCGTCGAAAACGCTTCCGGCGACCGGTCCGCCGAAATCGTCCGCCGCGACTTTCCCGAGGTCGAACTCGTCGTCAACGAAAAGAACCTCGGCTTCGGCGGCGGCAACAACGTCGGCCTCGCCCGCGCCAAAACCCCTTACGTCCTCATGCTCAACAACGACACCGAGCTCGACCCCGCCTGCATCGCCGAGATGGTCAAGGTCATGGAAGAGAATCCGAAGATCGGTTCCGTCGCCTCCAAAATTCTCCTCAAATTCAACGACCTCCGCATCGACGCCGCCGGCATCGAAATCTGCCCCGACGGCCTGGCCCTGGGGCGCGGCCGCTGGTCGCCGAAGGAGGAACTGACCGAGGAAACCGACCTTTTTTTCGTCTCCGACTGTTGCGGCATGTACCGCCGCGAGATGGTCGAGGACATCAAAATCCGCGGCGAAATCTACGACGAGGATTTCTTCGCCTACGCCGATGAGACCGACCTCGGCTGGCGGGCCCAGCTCGCCGGCTGGACCTCTCGCTACGCCCCCCGGGCCATCTGCTACCATTGCCACTCCGCCTCCACTGGCAGCGTCCACCCGCGCAAGGTTTACTGGGTCGAGCGCAACCGCATCTGGGTCGCCGTCAAAAGTTTCCCGCTCTGGCTCCTGGCCTACGGCTCGGTTTACATGGTCGTCCGCTACTTCTGGCAGGCTCTGGGCGTTTTCTCCGGAAAAGGGCGTGCAGGAGAGTTCCGAAAAGAGTATAGTGCTGCCCGGCTGGCCCTCGTTTTGGTCAAGGCCTGGCTCGGCGCTTTTTACGGTTTGCCCAAGATGCTCCGCAAACGCTGGGCCATTCGCCGCCGGCGCCGCATCGGCCACCGTGACATCTGGCGACTGATCAAGCGCTACGGCATCGCCGCCAAGAGCGTCTCGCTGCGAGACTGAGTGCTGTTTTTCGTAGGGGCAGAGTTTATCTCTGCCCTGCTGTTGTTGTTTCGGTTTCTTCACGGACCTGCGCCATGGAAAAACCCGGCGGTCATCGTCGTTCGATACGCCTCAAGAACTTTGATTACTCGTCTCCGGGAGCTTATTTTTTCACCGCATGCGTCGAGGACCGGCGATTTAGATTCGGCGAAGTGTTGCACGGCATGATGGTTCCGAATAAACTCGGAACATTAGTCTGGACCGGGTGGGACGAATTGAAGGCGCGTTTCGGCGCTTTGATCTTTGACGATTTCATGGTTATGCCGAACCACGTGCACGGGATACTGATTATCCCGAGCGACGCTCCGGCAAAATCGGGCGGATCACTTTCCACCGTCGTCCAAGCCCTGAAGTCCAAGGCCATCCACGACGGCGCATTGCTCGGAGAATCGTGCCGCGGCTTGTGGCAAAGAAACTATTACGAGCACGTGATCCGAGATGAAAAGGAACTGAACCGACTGAGAAAATATATCCGGCAGAATCCTCTTCAGTGGCATTTTGATCACGAGAATCCCAGCGCGGTGAGGATTATCAACGCCGAACCTTGGGAAGAATCATTTGACGAAGAGACCAAAGGCCACGAAAATAGTTCTTCGTAGGGGCAGAGCTTGTCTCTGCCCTCGAAACGAGGCCTAATTGTAGGGGCAGAGTTTATCTCTGCCCTCGAAACGCCAGGGCTAACACGAGGTCTGCTAAGACAAAAGAAACAGGAGGGCAGAGATAAACTCTGCCCCTACAAACAAAAAGCACCATCCGTCCAAGGAGGCTAACCCATGATTCCCGTTTTCCGCCCCACCTATGGCAAAGAAGAATTCGCCGCCGTCAAAAAAGTCATGCAATCCGGCTGGGTCGGCCTCGGCCCCAAGACCCGCGAATTTGAAATCGAATTCGCCCGGGCCATGGGCGTCAAGCACGCCATCGCCCTCAACTCCGGCACCGCCGCCCTTCACCTCGCCATGTACATGGCCGACATCGACGGCAAGGAAGTCATCACCACGCCCATGACCTTCGTCTCCACCAACCACGCCATCCTCTATTCCGGCGGCATCCCCGTCTTCGCCGACATCCAGCCCGACACCTGCAACATCGACCCCACGAGCGTCGCCAAGCTCATCACCAAAAAGACCAAGGCCATCGTCGTCGTCCACTACGGCGGCCACGCCGTCGAAATGAACAAGATCATGGCCCTGGCCAAAAAGCACAAGCTCCTCGTCATCGAAGACTGCGCCCACGGGTGCGGCGGGGAATTCCGGGGCCGCCGCCTCGGCACCATCGGCACCTTCGGCTGCTACAGTTTCCACGCCGTCAAGAACCTGGCCACCGGCGAGGGCGGCATGATCACCACCAGCTCCGACAAGGATTACGCCCGCCTCATGAAACTCCGCTGGCTCGGCATCTCCAAAGACACCTGGAGCCGCGAGACCACCGTCAAATATTCCTGGTACTACTTCGTCGAGGAACTCGGCTGGAAAGCCCACCTCAACGACATTCCCTCGGCCATCGGCCTGGAGCAACTCAAAAAACTCGACCGCCTCAACACCGCCCGCGGCGACCGTTTCAAAAAATACAACGCCGCCTTCGCCGATCTCGACTGGATCGAAACTCCCATCATCCAGCCCGACACCCTGCCCTCCTTCCACAACTACGTCATCAAGACCGTCCACCGCGACGCCCTCAACACCTGGCTGGCCGAGCGCGGCGTCGCCACCGGCGTCCACTACATCCCGAACAATCATTACCCCATGTACGCCAAACGCAAAGGCAAGACGCCCGTCTGCGAAGCCACCTGGAAAAAGCTCCTCACCCTGCCGCTCTTCGCCGACCTCACCGCCAAAGACCAGGCCAAAGTCATCGCCGAAGTCCGCGCCTTCGGCCGCGAAAAGGGTCTCAACGCCTGAGCGAAGAATGGGTGGCATGGTCCACGCTTGCGTGGCCATGCCTGGGTGCCACCGGTGGGTGGCATGGCGGCGGCGTTTGCCGCCATGTGGTTAGCCTGCGGATAACTCCTCCACCGGAATCCGCACTTCATGATTGGATATTGATTATTCGATATTGGATATTCGCCGTTTCTGCCGTTTAACCGCCCAAAAACCATGACCACCGCCGCCCCATCTTCCCCCCGCGAATCCGTCCCCTGCCCCCTCTGCGCCTCCGCCTCCACCGTGCCGCTCTTCACCCGCGCCGACCACTATCCTCCGCGCGAACTCTTCGCCGTCGTCCGCTGCACCGGCTGCGGCCTGCTCCGTATCGATCCCCGCCCGCCCGCCGCCGCCATCGGCTCATATTACTCCGACACCTACAGTTGGAAACCCGAGGAACCCGTCACCGGCCTGCTTCCGCGCACCATCCGCGCCGCCGAGCACGCCTACCGCTTCCACCTCCTCCGCTACGAAGCCCGCCGCATGATCCGCCACGTCCGACCCCGCCCCGGCGCCGAAATCCTCGACGTCGGCTGCGGCTCCGGCGACCGGCTCCTCGTTTACCGCGACCTCGGACTCCAGCCCTACGGCGTCGAAATCGGCGTCGCCGCCGACTACGCCCGCGACCACCTCGGCCTGCGCGTCCGCCGCGGCATCCTCAACGACGCCTCCTACGAGAGCGGCCAGTTCGACCTCATCACCCTCTACAACGTCTTCGAGCATCTCCACGCCCCCGGCCCCCAGCTCGACGAAATCTTCCGCCTGCTCCGTCCCGGCGGACACCTCGTCATCGAAGTCCCCAACCACGCCTGCCTCCAGTTCAAATTTTTCGGCTCCCGCTGGGCCGCACTCGACGTCCCGCGCGACCTCTATTACTGGAACGCGCCGCTCCTCGCCCGCATGATCCGCCAGCACGGCTTCGAACTTCTCGCCACTGACTTCTGGACGAATTGGTGGCATCCGCCTATGATAGTACTCACGTTGTGCCCCGGTCTCGACCCGCGACTCGTCTGGGCCGAGGAACATTCCGGCGGCGGCTCCGGCCTCCTCAATCGCGTCCTCTGGGCCGCCATGACTTTAGCCACGCCGCCGTTCACGTTCCTCGAAAGCCTCCTCGGCCGCGGTTCGAGCATGGTCGTCTACGCCCGCAAACCCTGACCGGGGGTTGATTGCTGTTTCTTTTTCTTTTGAAGCCCCCAGCATTGCTGGGGGACGCTGTTTTTGCTTCTTCTTCTGTTGCTTCTTCTGTTTCTGCTGCGCCTTAAGTCTTAAGCCTTAAGTCTAAGGACTGCTGTTATGCCCGAAACGCCCGATCAGCAATTCGCCCGCATCGGTCGCCACGTCGTCCTCGAAGTGGCCCGCCGCCAACTCCGCACCTTCGTCCTCTTCCGCATCTTCATCAACCTCTGGATCGCCCTGCGCACCCGCTCCGTCATTCATCCCCTGGCCCTGATCGACTGGAACGTCCGCATCGGCCGCCGCTGTTTCATCGGACCGGCCACCCTCGACACCCTCGGCGGACACGGCCGCATCGAAATCGGCGACGGCACAATCGTCTATGCCGGTTGCGACCTTTTCGCCCACCAGGGCAGCACCATCTGCCTCGGCTCGAACGTTCTCTTCACGCGCGGCGCCGGCGCCGTCTCCGGCGGCCATCGCTTCGCCGACCGCAACGCGACCATCATCTCCCAGGGCATTATCACCAAAGACATCACCGTCGAAGACGATTGCTGGATCGGTTATCGCGCCATTCTTCTACCCGGCGTCCGCGTCGGCCGAGGCTCCATCGTCGGCGCCGGCGCCGTCGTCTCCCACGACCTGCCGTCCATGGTCGTCGCCGCCGGCGTCCCCGCCCGCGTCGTTCGCGAGCGCTGATGCCGCGTGGGGTGCCGTTTCGTCTGTTGTTTCTTCTCCACCCACCATAAACTGTGGGTGGCATGGTCCGGCGAAGACGGGCCATGAATCAGGACCGCCCGAAATTGATTCTGAAATGATTCACTTCCTAATCAACTTCCTCAACTTCCTCCGCGTCGCCAAATGGCGCTTCATCCTCGCCCTGCGCGGTGGATCCATCGGCCGCCGCGTCGTCATCCAGCCCGGCGTCTGCCTAGCCTCCGGCAAAAGTCGCCCCATCATCCTCCACGACGGCGTCCACCTCATGCGCGGCGTCGTCCTCTCCACCGGACACTCCGGCCGCATCGAACTCCACGACAACGTCTACGTCGGCGAATACGGCGTCCTCACCTCCAACGCCGCCATCACCATCGGCCGCGACTCGCTCATCGCCCCCCACGCCGACCTCGTCGACTTCAACCACGCCACCGCCGACCTCGACCGCCCCGTCTTCGCCCAGCCCGTCGATGCCGCACCTATCACCATCGGCCGCGACGTCTGGCTCGGCGCTCGCGTCACCGTCCTGCGCGGCGTAACCATCGGCGACCAGGCCGTCGTCGGCGCCGGCGCCGTCGTCACCCGCGACCTCCCGCCACGCTC
The DNA here is from genome assembly GCA_903929765.1 of uncultured Planctomycetia bacterium. Taxonomy (GTDB): domain Bacteria; phylum Planctomycetota; class Phycisphaerae; order FEN-1346; family JAACEH01; genus CAIYVX01. The sequence continues at coordinate 6,537 of CAIYVX010000071.1, read as the reverse complement.
CGTCGCCCTCGGCGTCCCCGCCCGCGTCCTCCGCCAACGCGGTTCAAAATAATGAGAAATCGCAAAACCGAAATCATCTGGCTCCTCGTCGGCGTCCTCCTCCTGGCCGGCCTCGTCCCCCTCGTCTACGGCCACGACTGGCCCGCCGCCCTCGCCGCCCTCCGCCACGCCCTCGACAAGCCCGGCTACCTCTTCGCCGCCCTCGGCCTCTTCGTCGCCACCCTCGGCGTTTTTCTCCTCAAGTGGCACCTCATGTCGCGCCGCGTCGGCGCCGGCCTCTCCTGGCGCCAGTCCCTCCGACTCTTCGGCACCCTCTACCTCGTCGGTACCTTCACCCCCGGACGCGCCGGCGAACTCCTCGTCCCCGTTTTGATGCGCGGCGGAGGCCGGCTCACCGGTGTCGCCTTCACCAACCGCGTCCTCGAAAGCTCCTGGACCGCCTTCGTCGGCGCCATCGTCATCTTCTTTCTCTTCGCCGGCTCCGCCGACAGTGCGAAACTCTGGATCCTCGCCCCCGTCATCCTCTTCTTCATCCTCGCCACCGTCATCCTCAGCCGCCGCCGCTTCACCCAGGCCCTCTTCCGCCTGATTCGCTTCTGCCTCCGCCCCTTCGCCGGCTTCGGCCCCATCGCCCGCCTTCTCGCCCTCGACGAAAAATATGCCGGCGCACTCGAACCCTTCTACGACGCCAACGAACGCCTCCTCCGCCCCGCCCCCGTCCTCTTTTTCAGCCTCCTCATGCTCTCCATCTGGGTCATCATGGCCGCCGGCAACTATCTCCTGATCATCGGCACCGTTCCCGAGGGTGGCAAGGCCGTCTCCTTCCTCGTCGTCCTCGCCCTCATCACCGTCAACGCCGTCACCTCGTTCCTCTCCCCGATTCCCGGCGGCCTGGGCCTCAGCCAGGGCCTCCAACTCGTCCTCCTGTCGCTCCTGGGCTACAAAAAAGAAGACTTCGGCGCTTTCGTCCTCCTCGCCCTCATCGAATTCTACGTCGCCGTCCTGCTCTTCTACCTCGCCGGCCGTTTCTTCGGCCGTCCGTTACCCGAACCAACGCCGGTGACTCCGTAGCCGTCATGTAGGGCGGTTGCGCCGTTTGCAGCCGCCACAATCAAATGCCGTTTTCCGTCTTGCGTTGCTGCTGTTGCTGCTGCTGCTTTTTCTTTTGAAGCCCCCAGCACTGCTGGGGGATATTTTTCTTCTTCTTTTTCTGCTGCGCCTTAAGTCTTAAGCCTAAAGTCTTAAGCCTTCTTTTAAGGATCTTCCAAAATGTCCTACCGTCTCGGCCTCATCGGCGCCGGCAACATGGCCGAAGCCATCGTCCAGGGCGCTCTCCGCTCCGGCCTCCTCCCCGTTGACATCTCCGCCGCCGACCCCAGCGCTGAACGCCGCGACCTTTTCCGCGACCAGTTCGCCGTCACCGTCTCGCCCGACAACCGCTTCGTCGCCGACCGCTCCGACGTCCTCATCCTCGCCGTCAAACCCCAATGCGTCGACGCCGTCCTGGCCGACCTCCGACCCCACCTCCGCCCCGACCACCTCCTCGTCTCCATCGCCGCTGGCGTCCCCCTACATAAAATTGGGGACAGTATACTGATTTCCCCCGGTCCGCGCCTCATCCGCGCCATGCCCAACACCCCGCTCCTCGTCGGCCACGGCCTGGTCGCCCTCTGCGGCGGCCCCACTGCCACCGACGCCGACCTGGAACTGGTCCACGACCTCTTCGCCGCCGGGGCCACCGTCATCGAATTGCCCGAGGAAAAATTCGACGCCGTCACCGCCGTTTCCGGCTCCGGCCCCGCCTATTTCTTCTTCTTCGTCGAAGCCCTCACCGCCGCCGGCATCGAAGTCGGCCTTTCGCCCGAAGAAGCCGCCCTTCTGGCCGCCACCACCTTCATCGGCGCCGCCCAACTTCTGGCCGCCGAGCGCCTCGACCCCGCCGAACTGCGTCGCCGCGTCACCTCGCCCGGCGGCACCACCGCCGCCGCCCTCGACTCTTTCACCAAAAATAATTATGCTGGAATCGTCGCCCAAGCCGTCCAAGCCGCCGCCGACCGCAGCCGCGATCTCGGCCAGTAGGATTTCATAATTAATGTTACGGGGATTGTTTCCGTTGAAGCTCCCAGCACTGCTGGGGGATGATGTTTCTGTTGCTGCTTCTTTACCTTTGCTTCTTTGCCGTTAATTTTTCAGTTTTAATTTTAAATTTTTAATTCTTAAACTCCCCCCTGCCCATTCCGTCTCCGAAACCGTTCCGCCGTCTCCGTGATCGTCTTGTGCACCGCCGCTGGCCGCGAAACGTGCAGCCACATCGCTTCGATCGGCCCCGACGCCGTCGCGAACAGAATCGTCCCAATGCCCAGCAGCCGCTGCACCACGGTCTGCGAAATATAACTGTTTTGCAGCCGATCCAGCCCGCACTCGAACACCGAAACGTTCAGCACGCCCTCCTGTCGGATGATCCGCCGGTCCGTCAGGATGTAGCTCCGTGACCACCATTGCAGCAGTGCCCAGGCCAGCCGCAGCACAATGATCCACAGTCCCGCGTTGGCCTGCCACGCCAGAAGATTTTTCACCGGCAGAACTTGCGCCAGGATCGACAGCGGCTGGGCCAGCATCAGGATCATCCCCGCCGCCACCACCGGCGCGCTCACCAGCGGCACGAACCACAGCGACGGCTTCAGATCCAAAACAATGATCTCCCCGTCGGCCAGAATCGCCCGCCCCAGCGTCACCGGACGCGCCGCCGCAGCCGCCGGCTCCCCCGCCGGACCGTACAACGCCAACCGCTTCGACGCGTCTCGCTTCATCCACCTACTCCGTCTTTTGTTTTTGCCGTCCGTAGGGGCGACCCATGGGTCGCCCGTTTTGCTTTTGTTGCCGTTGCTTATTCTTTTTACATTTTTAATTTTGCATTTTTAATTTTTAATTCACTCACCAATACTTCCTCTCCCGCATCTCCCCCCGCCCGCGCCCGAACAGATGCACCACCAGGTACCGCAGCGCGTCGATCAGGTGATCGTGTTCCCCGTCCTTGTCCGGCAACTCGCGCGCCGCCAGACTCGGGCCACTCGGATAGTGGTAAGCCTCCAGCGCCCGAATCAGCCGCACGCACCGCGGATCGACCGTCAGCCGCGCCGGGCCCAGCGCCGGCTCCAGCAGCGCCCGAATCCGGTCCACGCCTTCCATGATGCCGCTCGCGGAACTCCGTGTCAAGATGCCCAGCCGCGCCAACTCCTCGCACGCCCCACTCCCCGTCACGTCGCCTCTCTGCCGCCCCGCCGGATCGCAAAACGTCGCCCGCACCGGCCAATCCCGCGCCTTGAGTACCGCCGCGTGCTCGCTCACCTTCTTCTGCCGCTCCACGTACTCGTCCAGCACCACCAGCCGCGCCGTCTCCGGATCGTCGCCCACCATCTGCACCCAGAGGCACACAAACGGATTCGCATATCCGAAATCCAGCGTCCGGTACACCGGCCACCGGCTGTCGTACTCCGCCCGTGCCACGTGCGCCGCCCGGGCAAACCCCGGAAACACCAGGTTCTCCGTTCGCGGTCGCCGGCAGAGCATCTCCGATTCCCAGGCCTCGCGCCCCGAGCGCCGCTTCTGGGCAATCGCGTCGTCGATCTGCAGGAACCCTTCCGCCTCCCGCGCCCGCCCCTGGCAATCCTCCGACAGCACGCACCGCGAACACGACCGATCCGTCGTGCACCGCTCAATCGTCTCCCACAGACACCACACCAACAACCCCGGCCGCCGCAAATGAGAATCCCCGGTCACCAACTCCCCCGTGGGTGCCACGGTTCTGCTTGCAGAACCGTGCTCTTGGTCTTCCGCCGCAATCCCCCCGCCGTCCAGAACCCGATCAACTACCTCGCTCATCAGCCCGTGCGGATGGTGCATCGTGCTGAACACCTCGATGCTCGCCTTGATCCCCGGCTTCGTCTGCGTCACGAACTGCACCGCCCGCCACACGTCCGGATCAAACTCGTCCACCTCGTCGCACTTCACCCGCTGCACCCGCTGCCCGCGCACGTTCCGCTCCGACTGCGCCAGAATCTCGATCCGCGACCCGTTCTTCAACTCCGTCCGCCGATGCTGCGGCTCCTGCTTCAGGCAATCCGCAAAATGCGGCTGCCATTTCCGCCCCAGATATTCATACATCCGTTCCGACTGTTGCAGCGACCCGCCCAGAATCCGCGTCTCGCAACCCGGCTTGAACAGGCTGTCCAGGTGTGTCGTCACGCTCCCCAACTCCGTCTTCGCCCCGCCGCGATTCGCCCAGACCACCAGGTCGCCGTGCGTCTGAAAATAGCTCGCCACCACGTAATCGAACGGGCTGGAATGGCCCGGACAGCACCGCCGCCGCGGCACCGCCAGCCCGTAAAACGCCCGGATGAACTGCCACAGATGTTCCGGCGTCCCCGGCGCCCGCCCGCGCAGACTCCGCACCATCTCGCCCAGCCGATTCTCCAGCAATGCTCGTGTCATTGGTCTCGCCTTTGCCGTTGTTGTTTGTAGGGGCGACCCATGGGTCGCCCGTCTTGCCGTTTCTGTTGCCGTTAATTTTTCATTTTTAATTTTTAACTTTTAATTTCTTCTCCCTCGCCCCCCTCCTCTTCCTCCGCCTCCTCCACCGCGTGCGCCGGCCGCGCCGCCATCGGCTCCTCCGCCCCGCCGCTCAGCATTCCCGCATCCGCCATAATCGCCAGCAGCGCCGTCAACTGACCGTCATTCAACTTCTCCGCCATTTTCCGTGTCTCCTCCGCCACTCGCGCCGCCTCGTCCGCCGTCTCATCCTCCGCGCTCGGCCGGAACAGTCGCAACAAATCCACCGCCGCTTTTCGCGCGGTCTCGTCGCTGTCCGAGTGCAGCAACTCCACCAGCCGCGCCACCGCCCCGGGACTGTACGTCAGCACCAGCCGCCGCGTCCGCCCCGCCGTCTCCCCCGCCAGCGCCGCCAAATACGCCAGCACCTCCTCGCGCGTCGGCGGTCCGCCCGCCACGTCCACCCCCAGCAGCCGCGCCAACTCCGCCGGCAACGGTTCCCCCAACCAGTATCCGCGCAGCGCCGCCCGCATCGGTTCGCTCAAAGTCATTGCTGTTTTTTCTCCTCCGGGTGCCACACTTTGAAGCTCCGACTTTAGTCGGAGCCAAAGTGTGTGTTCGCCGCGTCTCGCACCCTCCGACGTCTTTATGCTCCCGCGTAACTAATCTCAACTTGTTTTCCACTTCTCTTGCGAATCAGCACGTCCGGCGCCAAATCCTCGATCAAATCATCGTGCGCCGTCGCCACCAGAAACGTCGCCCCCGTCCGGTCCGCGTATTTCCGCAGCCGATACGCCACCGCCTTCGCCGTCCGCCGGTCCAGCGTCGAACAGAACTCGTCGATCACAATCGTCCGCGCCCCGCCCGCCAGCAGCGCCGCCAGCCGATACCGGTACCGCTGCCCGTCCGACAACTGACTCGGCGGCCGCAGCAAAAAGAACGCGTCGCTCAGCCCCGCCACGCTCGCCAGGCGCAACACCTCATCCAGATCCGCCCCGAACCGCTCCACTGCCGCCACCGGACCCGACAAATCCACCGACTCCAGCGCCGCCACCGGCCCCTCGGGATTCTCGTCTTTGTTTTTGCTTATGAAGCCCCCAGCATTGCTGGGGGACGCTGTTGTTACTTCTTTTGCCGTTTCTTCTTTTTCTTCTGCTGCGCCTGAAGTCTGAAGCCTGAGGTCTGAAGCCTTTCTTATCTGCCTCTCCATCTCCCGCAACAACACCGTCTTCCCGCACCCGCTTGGCCCCGTGATATACACCACGTCACCGCGCCGCACCCGCACCCGAAACCCCTCGTACAACGTCACCTCGTGCCGCTCGTCCAGCCCGATGCCGAACATCTCCGCCAGGGCCACCGCCCGCTCGCTCGCCGGCCCCGTGCCCGCCGCCAGACTCGCCAGTTTCGCGTTGATTTCCAGTTCCATTGACCTTATCCTCTGGCCATGTTTCTACTTTTTCGCAAAGAATTTCACGACCTGCTCCGCTCCGGCCGCAAGCGCCAGACCATCCGCTTCTGGGCCAGGCCTTACGTCAAACCCGGCAGCCGCATGCGCACCCCGCGCCTCGGCTCTTTCCTCATCACCGCCATCGAGGAAATCGACCCCGCCGCCCTCACCCTCGACGACGCCCGCCTCGACGGCTTCGACTCCCTCGAAGCCTTGCGCGAAAAGCTCATCGAACTCTACGGTTCCCTCACCCCGCCCGACCGCCGCTGCTTCAAACTCACCTTCGAGTTCCTGGGTGAGCAGAATCCGGGTGCCACACTTTGAAGCTCCGACTTTAGTCGGAGCCAAAGTGTGTGTTCGCCACGTCTAACCTGTGATAGGGTCTGAAAGTTCTCCTACGCCCCTAGTGTAGTGCATCATAATTAATGCAATTTATAATGCCGCCTTGCGTTTTACTCTCAGGAAAGAGAGGATAACGCCAATGCGGATTGCTCCCAAGGTCATCGTGACCGATCAACAGCGACAAACTCTGCAACGCTGGG
>CAIYVX010000070.1 GCA_903929765.1 uncultured Planctomycetia bacterium | reverse complement strand
CTGATTTCAGGGCTAACGTGTAATCGTCCCCCCCCGCCGTCACGGCCACGACGCCCGTCAGGCCGGAAACCTGCACCGGCGTATGCCTCTCAGTCGTCGTCCCGTCGCCAAGCTGGCCGCACCCGTTATTGCCCCAGGCCCAGACCGTGCCGTCGGAACTGCTCACGGACGCGGCTACCGTAACCGGAATCGGCCCAAGAATTGGCCTTCCGGTGGTTTGTGAATTATGTTCGTCGTTCCAGTGGCCGCTATTGTCCACGACATGCACACCGTACCACCAGGTGCCGGCCTGCGGCGGCGTGTCTATGCCCGCTGCCCGAACCGGCCCGTTCCCCACCCCCGCCAGATTGACCGGCGTACCGACCTTCCCCCACGCCCCCGGCGTTCCCCCGGCATCCTTCGCTCGCCACAACTCCACCCGGTTTAGTCCCGCTCCGCCGATGTCCGAGACTGTGCAAGTAATCGACACCGCGCCGCCCAATGTCAAAGAGTTCGGCGTGACGACAAAGCCGCTGACCGTCGGTTTGGTGGTCGCGATGATGGGTACGCCGTCATAGGCCGGATTTCCCCCGATCAATCCAAAGGCCTCCGTCCCCAGAATCGCATGGGCCTTCTGCGTGGGATGCATGCCGTCCCAGAAGAGATAGGTATCGGCGTTCGTCACGCCAGGCGCACCACAGGCGCCATCCGTCACATTGGTGAAGGTGTACGAGGGATAGGTGCGGTTTTTCATCTGGTTAAACAGGGCCAGCACGTCGAACGCATAGATGGTCACATCGGGGTTTTTAAGCCGGAGGTCTTGGACGGCCGCCGACCACTTCGTCTTGAACGTTTGCACTGCATGGCCAAGAGCCGCTATGGTGGCGGGCGAGTAGGCGTCGTCGTAGTACAACCACCACGGATCAAGACGACGCACCTTGCGTACATGCGGAATGGCGTCCAGGGCTGGAAGATTGGGCCAGACAATGTACTTCGCCCCGCCGGCAATGAGACTGTTCACCTCATACTTTAGATTTATAACGGCCGTACTCGCCGCCAAATCCAAGGCCGTAGGAGGCGTGGTGCCACGCGTGATGTAATCCGCATCGAGTTCATCTGCGGCATCAATGAGGTCATTGCCGCCGCCCCAGATAGCGATAAGGGCCGTGCTGATGTCTTGGGAACGGGTGGAACTCAGGTAGTCGGTCACCTGCTTGCCCACTTGATCTACTGTTACATAGAATCCTGGTTGGACTCCTAGGACGGTTAGATATACGCCGACGTCCACCGTGCCGCTTTCGTCTGTACACGCGCGGCCATGGGCATAATTATCACCACCACCATCATCAGATGCCGTGGCCCTGGAAAGGTCGGGGTCGGTCGCCTTGAGGCCATCAGCCAGAACCTCGTGCCAGACCCCACAGTTCGTGCTTGATGGGTTGGAGGAAGGACCGGAAGTAAAACGCCCGTCCGTTGCCACGTAGCCTTCATATTTAGAAGCCATCCAGATCCACCCGTTACTCACGACGTTTCCAGTGTCGGAAAGGCTGTCGCCGAAAACAGTCATCTTGCTAAAGGTAGGCAAGGGCTTCGCCGCCGCCGGATTCCGTAGCCAACCTTGGCAGTAGTACGGGGGACCGAGATGTGAGAAGCCTGCCGTCAGAACGTCAACGATATTACTTGCCGGGTTGTAATCAAATGTGTAGTTTTCATCCGGGCCATTGGGACCTGAGTCGCCGTTTTTAACATTCTGCTGGATTACTGTAATCGAACTTGAGCCGACGGCGCGGATAATCGCCACATGGCCGGGGCCAGAAGGAGTCTGGCCGAAGCAGAGGATGTCCCCGACCTGCGGTGCGGTTGGGCCGCCGTTGGCATACGGTGTTAGGTGCATAGTGGCAGCGTTACTGAAAAAACTACTGGCATTCAATCCGCCGTTCAGGCTGAGGAGGTTCAGGCCGTACTGCACGGAATAAAAGCGCTGGACGTACTCGACACATTGCCACTCCAGGCCGGTATTGACGCCCGTACTCGTGTTATGGGTTCCGCTGTCGTAGGAGTGGGTGAAGTTCGAATAATTCGTAACGCCGTTAAACGAACCCAGTGCCGTGCCAAATGGCTGCGTCGCCATGGCCGGCGCGGTGAGCGCCAGGACGGCCAGGACGACCAAAACGGCGCGAAATCGCATGAATGCCCCCTCCGAGTTGTGACAACAATCAAAGCGCTGCCGGAAATATGGCTATAAAGATGCAATATAACCTGCAAACTACGGAAAAGCAAGTTTGGAACGGAAAAAAAAGGCTTAAGACCTAAGGCTTAAGGCTTAAGGAACGGCGGAAGAAACAGCAAAGAAACAACAAAAGAAGAAGAAACAGCGTCCCCCAGCAGTGCTGGGGGCTTCAAAAGAAGCAAAAAAACAGCAAAACAACAGCACGGGCGACCCATGGGTCGCCCCTACGAACGGCAAAAAACGACAGCAAAAACAGCAACAACACCCTCACCCTACCCTCTCCCCTCAAGGGCGAGGGGTGAAGAAGAAGCAACGGCAGGGCAGAGATAAACTCTGCCCCTACGAAAAGAAAAAGCAACACCCTCACCCGGCCGCTAAAGCGGCCACCCTCCCCCAAGGGGGAGGGGTTTAATTTTACGGTAGCTTTTCGCGGACTTCGTCGAGTTCGTCGAGGACGCGGCTCTGGCGTTCGCTCATTTCGAGGACGGCCAAGAGTATCTGGCGGGCGACGAGGCCGGCGGTGGCACAGAACGTGGCGGCGATCAACAGGATGAAGAAAAAGCCGATGGCCACGGCCAGGTCGGACGGATGGCGGGCGACGATGAAGATCATGCCGGCGATGCCGATGACAAGGCAATGGGCGGCCAGGACGAAGCCGACGACGCGGGAGGCCAGGGCGAAGGTTCTGAGCCTTCGGTGGCTCAGGCCGATGGGCCGCTGGGGCAGGCCGGAGGGCGTCATCACGCCGATGGGCGGGAGGGCGATGAGGTCGCCGCTGTCGCCGTGCGGGGCCGGGCCGGAGGCCGGTTCGCCGGCGTCGGGCGTCGAATCGTCAACCTGGGCCAGCGGTGGACGCGGCGGCCGGGCGGCGCGCGGCACGTCGAGCAGGGCGCCACACTTCAGGCACTTGGCCTTTTTCCCGGCGGACGCATCGGGCATCTGGACGACCTTGCCGCACTTTTTGCAGTGGACGCCGATGGGCATGGAAGAACCTCGCAAAGAAGGCTTAAGACCAAAGGCTTGAGGCTTAAGGAAAAACAAACAGCAACAACAAAAACAGCGTCCCCCAGCAATGCTGGGGGCTTCATAAGAAAAAACAACACCAACCACAGCAAAGAATTTAACAGGTTTGTGGCGGAGTTCAAGCCCCAAGGGTATAATCCGCAACGGTTCGAGGGAGAGACGTGTACACAACGTTCCGACGCGTTCTGAAATTCGTCTGGCCGTACCGCAACCAGGTGGCCGCGGCCTGGGTCTGCGCGGGCCTGGTGGCCGTGCTCTATTTCGTGAGCATCACCACGCTCCTGCCGCTCTTCACGGTGCTCTTCGACACCAGCAAGACCGTGGTCGTCGGCACCCAGAAGGTCAAAGAGCCGGGCACGAAGCAGGAACGCGAACAACCGTTTACCGGGGTGCCGCCGGGTTTTGAGATCGTTCCGGCCGACCCGGGGGCGACGAAAGTAGAAGTCGATCTGGAGGCCCGCCAGGTCAAAGTTCCGGCGGGCTACCGGACGATTCGCGGCGGCCTCTGGCAATATGTGGACAAAAGCCAGGGTAAAGCGATCCTGGGCTTCAAGTACCACGATCTGCTGGAGCGGGTGGTCAGTTCGCTGCCCAAGGAGCGGTGGAAAACGCTGTTCTGGATCATGGTCTTTACCGTCACGGTGACGGCGTTGCGCGGGGTGCTGCGCTACGTCAACGGGTCGCTGATCGGTTCGGTGGCCAGCCGGGCGACGCTGGACATTCGCCATCGGGCCTTCGACCACGTCCTGCGTCTGCCGCTGGGGTATTTTCAGAAGAGCGGCACGTCGGACGCGAGCAACCGGCTGATCATGGACGCCTATTACATTCAGGAAGGTATCGGAACGATTTTCGGGACGCTGGTGATTCAGCCGCTTCAGAGCGTGGCGATGCTGGTGCTGGCCATTATGATGGCGGTGAGGATCGACTCGCGGATTCTGCTGTTGGCGGTGGTGGTCGGGCCGGTCGGGGTGATCGTGATGCGGACGTTTGCGGCGCGGATGCGGCGGGCGACGAAGCGGCTGCTGATGTCGGCCTCGTCGATCCTGGGGATTCTGGAGGAAGCGCTGGCGGGGCTGCGGGTGGTCAAGGCTTACAGCATGGAAGGTCGGGAACGGAAACGGTTTTTCCGCGAGGGGCGGCAGTTCCTGAGATTTTCCTTGAAGGCGTTCAGGACGCGGGCGGCCTCGGGTCCGACGCTGGAATTCATCGCCACGCTGCTGATCTCAGTGGCCCTGGTGATTTTTGCCTACATTCTGGAATCGGGAGCAAAGGATCTGAGCGCTCCCATGGTGATCGCCTTTTTCGGAGCGCTGGTGGCGGCCTTCAATCCGATGCGGAAACTGGCCGACGTGAACAACCGGCTCCAGATGGCTCGCAACTCGGCGGAACGGATTTTCGAGTTGATCGACGCGGCGTCGGAGCCGCGGAGCGGCCGGTTGGGCGTGGTCCTGCCGCGCCTCCAGAAGGAACTGGCTTTCGAGCGGATCGGGTTCTCCTACAACCCGGAGGCCGGCGAAGTGCTGCGCGACGTGTCGCTGCGGATTGCTGCGGGCGAGACGATTGCCGTGGTCGGGCGGACGGGTTGCGGCAAGAGCACGCTGGTGAACATGATTCCACGATTTTACATTCCTACTTCCGGTCGGATCACCATCGACGGGCGCGACATTCAGGACGTGACGCTGCGCAGCCTGAGGGACCAGATCGGCCTCGTGTCGCAGGACACGATGCTGTTCAAGGACACGATAGCCAACAACATCGCCTACGGGAGCCGCCCGGCCATGCGCAAAGACGGGCGGGCCGGGCGGGTGACGCGCGAGGAGATCGTTGCGGCGGCCGAGATGGCCCATGCGGCGGAGTTCATCGAAAAAATGCCGGGCGGCTACGACGGCGACGTCGGCACGCTGGGCCAGACCCTTTCGGGCGGCCAGCGGCAACGGTTGGCCCTGGCCCGGGCGATTATCCGCGATCCGGCGATTCTGATCCTGGACGAGGCCACCAGCGCCCTGGACGAGGAGACGCAGATGTTCGTCCAGGACACGCTGGAGCGGTTCGCGGCCGGCCGGACGGTGATCATTATTGCGCACCGACTGTCCACCATCAGCCTGGCGCGGCGAATTGTGGTCATGGACGCCGGGCGGATCGTGGACGTGGGCGAGCATGAGGCGTTGCTGGCCCGGTGCGATTTATATCGCCGGTTGCGGGAAACGGGATTCCAGGGAGGGTAAACAGCGTCAAACCGCGACTTTGGCGGAAAAAATATCTTGTACAATAAAAGCAAATTTTTGTGATTATGACTTGACTTTGCGCGGAGTATGGACTATTCTTTCAGTGAGGGCGGAGCAAGAAGTGCGTATACCCGGGGTCGAGTTCGTAGCGTCCGTTAAGGGAAAAGGGACGCCGAGTTCGGCCCCGTTGTTTTCGCAGTCCGTCGCCGGCGAAGTGGCCGGCCGAGAATATAGAGGAGGCTTTCGAACGAGGAGCGTCCGTGGTCGGGCGTTAAGAAGCGCAGGCTCTTGGCGACAAGGGCTGGGCGCTGCAAGTTGCGGGGAGAGGCGAAGAGAGTGGTCTAATCCGCAAGACCACTTTCGGAACAAAGGGCGGAGGGCCCTGCCGATCCCTTTATGGTTGAGACGCATCGATTTTGGCGAGCGACCCGCAAAGGGGGTCTCGAATCGAGGCGGCAGCTCTTGACCGTAACTCGGGGGAGGCTATTGCCCGGCGCGACGCTCCTCATTTAATATGCACCATCGCGACCGTAGGCCGCGATGAATTTTTGAGCCGGGCCGACGTCGAAAAGAGCCGACGTCGGCCCAGGTTCTTTTTCGGGAGCGCCGCCCCGGTAGAGCGACAGTTAGTTCTGCACAATACTTTGCTCCCACCAACCGCCGCGGGGTCTGGAATAAAGGGCAATTTTTTGCCGCATTGTACGTTAATATTGTAAACCAGCGTGGGGAGGGGTAAATGCGTACTATTCCGTGGACTGTTGACCAGAGGGAGGCTGACGAACGATGGGCGTAGGATCACCGCAGAAGAAACCGCCTCAGGACAGACCGGCGAAGACCGGAAGGCCCCGGCGCAAGTTATATGTGGTCGTTTTCGTTGCGTTTCTGCTGGCGGCTTGTGGCCTGTCATTCATGTTGGGCCGCATCTTGGCTACCCGGCAGATGCAGGCCGCACCCAATTCGTCTGCTCCCGGAACGCGAATTCTGAAATCCGGGCCGTGGGGGGAGATCGAATGCATTCCGATGCCGATTGCGCCGCCGGACAGCTTGCTGCCGATGAAAGATTGGGAAGCGAAGCAGACGCATTGGCTCTTCAAAGGTTTTTCGCGCGAGGATCTGGTGAAACTGCTCGAGGCCGCGGAGCTCCCGGCCGCCGCGCGAGCGCAGTTGCTGCGCCCCGAATGCCTCCGTACCGTTCCCGTCGGCCTCGAACTGACGCCGCCTCGGGAGATCGTGGTGTCGATGTCGCCCAAAGCGCGCCAGATGCTCCTGGAAGTCCTCGGCCGCTTTTCCGAGAATGAGGGCCAGGTCATCGTGTTTGACAAACCGACCATTGAAAGGAATCTCCGCGAGTGTGGTGCTTCAAGCCTGGCGGTTAACATGTTTAAGAAGATGTCGTCAGTCAGCGGGGATCGCCTGTTCTTCTCCAGCCTGCCGTGCTTGATGTCGGAACTGCCCAACTACGACGACCGCTGCCGGATTGCGCAGGCCATCTATCGCGAGAACACGTTGCTTCTTAAGTTGCACGTCACGCCGGAGACCGACATCAAGGCCCTGACCGAGTACTATGGCAAGGGATGCTGGCGCGCGGACGTCAAGGCTATGTTCGAATCCCTGAACCAGATTCCGGGTGGGGTCTGGGCGAATATCGCGTTGATCCTGCCGCCCCGGCCGGCGGGGCTGCTCTATTCCTTCCCGCAGCCGCAGAATACGGCCGACGGTCCGGTAGTCATACGCGACTGCTTCTGGACGGCCTTGAATTTTCTTCAGAACAAGTCTGATCCAGGCTTCCCTTACCCCGAGCACTTCAATACCGTGCTGAAGACCGACTACTATGAGGTCACCAATGATCCCCGGTTCGGCGACGTGGTGCTTCTCGTGGAAACAGGCGGCCGGATCATCCATGGGGCGGTGTTCATCGCCGACGATGTGGTCTACACGAAGAACGGCGCCACGCAGATTCACCCCTGGATGTTGACGACGATGTCCGACCTGCTGAGAGAATACTCCTGGGCCACCATGCCAGGGCAGGAACTCATGGTCAAGTACGTCCGCAATCGGAACAACTGACGTTGCCCGTAAAAACCACCGCAACCAGGCCCGAGATGAGGTGGCCGACCACGGCTCAGGGCATCTTCAATATCATCGAATGCCGGTCTTTGCGTTTGACTATTGGCGGCGGCGCACACTAGAGGGTTATGGATAGTCCGACGACAACGAGCGTGGGCTGGCGTTTGCGACCGTTGTCCGTTGGTCGACCGCGAAAGAGGACAATGGATGGAGGAAAATAGGGTGACAGTCCTGGGTTTTCTAGAGCGGTGTGTGGCAGTGGTCTTGGCTGTGTTGCTGGCCGTGCTGGCGGCGCCACCCCTCGCGCAGGCCCAATCCGATATCGTTTTCGCCTGGGGCTACAACGGGTATGGCCAGTTGGGCGACGGGACGACGACGACGCGGCTCACGCCGGTGCAGGTTTCCGGCCTGACGGGCGTCGCGGCTATCGCGGCGGGTGGCTATCACATGGCGGCCCTGAAGAGCGACGGCACGGTTTGGACCTGGGGTGGCAACCCGTATGGCCAGTTGGGTGACGGAACGACGACGTCGCGGCTCACGCCGGCGCAGGTGCCCGGCCTGACGGGTGTCGCGGCTATCGCGGCGGGCGGCTTCCAGATGGCGGCCCTGAAGAGCGACGGCACGGTCTGGACCTGGGGCTGGAACGCCCACGGCCAGTTGGGTGACGGGACGACGACGGAACGGCCCTCGCCGGTGCAGGTTCCCGGCCTGACGGGTGTCGTGGCTGTTGCCACAGGTTGGCAACACATGGTGGCTCTGAAGAGTGATGGCACGATCTGGGCCTGGGGCTACAACAACGATGGCGAACTCGGCGACGGGACGACGACGAATCGGCTCACGCCGGTGCAGGTTTCCGGCCTGACGGGCGTCGCGGCTATTGCGGCGGGCAACTTACACACGGTGGCCCGGAAGAGCGACGGCACGGTCTGGGCTTGGGGCTGGAACGGGAATGGCCAGTTGGGCGACGGGACGACGACGATGCGGCTCACGCCAGTGCAGGTTTCCGGCCTGACGGGCGTCGCGGCTATCGCGGGGGGCTTATACCACACGGTGGCCCGGAAGAGCGACGGCTCGGTTTGGACCTGGGGCGACAACGACTCCGGCCAGTTGGGCGACGGAACGACGACGGATCGGCACTCGCCCGTGCAGGTTTCCGGCCTGACGGGTGTCGCGGCTATCGCGGCGGGCTCCTACCATACGGCGGCCCTGAAGAACGACGGCACGGTCTGGTCTTGGGGCTGGAACGTGTATGGCCAGTTAGGCGACGGGACGACGACGGAACGGCACTCGCCCGTGCAGGATGACCTGGCGGGTGTCACGGCTATCGGGGCGAGTTGGTACTACACGGTGATCCTTACGCCTGTGCTGGCCATGACGGTGTCAACAGACTTCAACTGGGTTTATCAGAACACGCCGGGCACGATGGCCGCCCTGTTGGGGCCACACGCCAGCACACTGACCGTGACCATTCTGAATCCCGGCGGCAACACATCGTTCACGACTGCGGTGACCCAGACGGGTAGCGGCGCGGTGACGGTGGGCAATGATCCTCGCGGCAGTTCGCTGGTGAAGTTGATACTGGGCAGCCTCCGCTCGGACGACGTGGCCGGCGTGGGCGATTGCCAGTTGCACGTGACGGTGACGGGGAAGCTGGGCAATTCGGCCTCGACTGACCTGACGATCAAGGTCCGGCGGCTGGGCGACATCAACGGCGACGGCGACCTGGCGGGGTCCGGCCGCAGCCTGCTGAACAAGCGACTGGACAGCTTGGACGTCGGCGGGATTCCTGATCGGGCCTTCGACCTGAACCGCGACGGCAACACCGTCACGGCGGATCGCGTTCTGCTGAACCGGCTCATCAACGGCCTGTCCATCCCCTGATAACAGGGCAGCACTCCGCCCCGAGACCCCCGAAACCCAGAAACCCGGGACAGTCACTTATTTTTGCGCCTCCCTTGACCGCCCCGAACCGCTCTATTTATCCGCCGCCGGAACCTTTGCGCTTGACCATTGGCGGCGGCGGCGCATACTAGAGGGTTATGGATAGTCCGACGACAACGAGCGGCGCGGGGAAGTTCGTCCTGGTGGTCGAAGACGAGCCGGTGATGAACGAACTGGTGGCCGAGGTGCTGCGCTTCAAGGGTTTCGAGGCGCGCGGCGTGCTGACGGGCGAAGACGCCCTGGCGGCCTGCGAGGAGCGGTTGCCCGACGCGGTGCTGCTGGACCTGATGCTGCCGGGGATTTCGGGGTACGAGGTCTGCCATCAATTGAAGTGCTCGCGGCGCACCAACCTGGTGCCGGTGCTGATGCTGACGGCGCTGGACCGGCGCGACGATCAGGTGCGCGGCATTCGGGTCGGGGCCGACGCTTACCTGACCAAACCGTTCGAGCCGGAGGAGTTGGCTCGGGCCATCATGGTCACGATCGAGAAGGTGGGCCAGGCGCGGGCCGAAGGTTTGCAGGGCCACCTGGAGTTGTCGTTCCAGAGCGACCTGTCGTACCTGGCGGAAGTGAACGAGTTGCTGCTCGGCCTCTACAGCCGCAGCCCGCTGGGCGAGGAGGAGATTCAGCAGATTCGCTACTGCCTGCTGGAGCTCGGGCGCAACGCGGTGGAGTGGGGCAACCGCAACGACCCGGACCTGCTGATCCATCTCGATTACACGCTGACGGAGGACGGTCTGACGGTGCGGATTCGGGACGAGGGCCAGGGGTTCAATCCGGCGGACGTGCCGCACGCAGCGCACGGGGACGACGCCCTGGCTCACACCTTCGTCCGGGAAAAGCTGGGGCTGCGCGACGGCGGGTTCGGGATTCTGCTGTCGCGGAAGTTCATGGACGAAGTGACCTACAATCCGCTGGGGAATGAAGTCACGGCGAGGAAGAAGTTTAAGAAGCAGGCTTAAGGCCGAAGGCTTAAGGCTTCAGGCGCAGAAGAAGCACAGCCACAGCAACAACGCCATACTATTCATATCGTAGCGACTCGATGGGGTCGAGGCGCGAGGCTCGCCAGGCCGGGTAAAATCCGAAGATGATGCCGGATCCCGAGGCGGCCACGAGGGCGGCGACCATGGCGGCGAGCGAGGGAATAGTCTGCCAGTGAAGCAGGGCGGTCACGGCCAGGGCGGCGCTGCGGCCCAGCAGCACTCCGGCCCCGCCGCCCAGGAGGCAGAGAATCACGGCCTCGGTCAGGAACTGGCGGAGGATGTCTCTGGCCCGCGCCCCGACAGCCATGCGCAGGCCGATCTCCCGCGTGCGTTCCAGCACGGAAGCCAGCATGATATTCATGATGCCCACGCCGCCGACCACCAGCGAAATCACGGCCACCCAGAGCAGCAGGCTGGTCACCAGGCGCTGGGTCGAGGCCAGCGTCTGGGAGATTTCGGTGAGGTCGCGGATTCTGAAGTCGTTGGGCTGGTCGTCGCCCAGGTGATGCCGCTGGCGCAGCAGGTCGGTAATCTGGCGGATGGCCTCCGGAACGTCCTGCGGCGACTTCGCCGCGACCCAGATGTCGTCGAGATCGGTGAAGCGAGTCATCTGGGGCCAGTCGGCCAGTTGTGCTGCGGACGGCAGCGGATACGGATTGATCGACTGGTTCGGGTAAAGCTGGCTGAGGGTGTTGCCCTGGACGGTCGGCCCGGCCACGGGGGTGGTGGCGGCGCGGGCGCCCGACAAGCGGAACTTGACCGTGGTCCACGGGGCGACGACGTAATCGTCCTGATCGCGGCCCATCATGTTGGCGCCCTTGGGGCTGAGGACGCCGACGACGGTCATGGGCACGTTCTTGACGCGAATTTCCTGGCCGATGGGCGACTGGCCGGCAAAGAGTTCGCGGACGACCGTTTGGCCGACCAGGCAGACCCGGGCGGCTTTGAGCACGTCCTGGTCGGTAAACGGTTCGCCCTCGGCCAGCGGCAGCCAGTTGCGGATGGTCAGGAACTCCGACGTGGCGCCCAGGATGTTCATCGGCGACCAGTTGCGATGGCCCCAGACTATTTGAGCGCGGCAGTCGACGCTGGGGGCGGCCCACTCGACGGCGCTGCACTCCCGCCGGATCGCCTCGCAGTCAGCGGGGAGCAACGTCACGCGGCTCCCGGCGCCGCTGCTGGCCCCGGACTTGACCAGGTCGCTGGGGTCGATCTGGATGACGCTGCCGCCAATCGAGGCGATGGCCTGCTGCACGGCGTAGGACGCCCCTTGCCCGATCTCGATCATGGCAATGACCGAGGCCACGCCGATGGCGATGCCCAGACCCGCCAAAATCGACCGCACGGGATGGCAGCGCAACGAACGGAGCGCGGTGCGCAAGGTACGATAGAATGAACCCATGGATACAACACTCCTGAATCAGCGGTCGAGTTCGAGGAGTTGGCGGCGGACCCAGTCGGGGGTTTCGCGGACGAAGGCTTCGACGTGGCGGCGGCGCGTGTAATAGTAGAGGGCCAGGCCGCCGCAGTAAGCCAGGCTGAGGACGATGACCAGCAGGTAGAAGCCGTTGACGAGCATTGGGAGGGAACCCCGGCCGTAGACATCCGTGATTGGTTGCCGGTAATCTGCCGGCAGGTCATTGATGGAGAAGGTGATCATCTGCCAGAGGCAGTAGACGGCGATCAGGGCGAAGAAAGCGAGCTGGTTCAGGGCCAGGGTGCGGCAGGCGGCAGGGTCGATTCGCAGGAGGGCCCGGTGGGCGCGGAATTCGACGACCCCGATTACCGTCAGTCCAATCGTGACCACCACGCTCCAAAAACCGAAGTAGAGAATGGTGATGATGAGACTGATGGCGGCGATGCCGAGCGTGCTGACGGCCGATAGCGCGGCGACGCGGGCGGCGAATTTGATCGAGCGGTGCCGCTTCTCGGCCAGTCGGACGGCGAGAAAATCGGCCTCGGTCAGTGGCGAACCGGGTTGGACGGTGGGCGTGGTCATGGCGGCATTATACCAGATTAATTGCTGAAAGGGCGGGTGGCGTGGAAGGAAATGGGCGCCCGGCGGCGCGGCGGCGCGGGCCGGCGGCCAAAACAGCCGCAAGTTTTGGCTTGACGGTGAGTTACAACGAGTGTTAGACTCCGCAATTGCTTGCCGCTGGTGGCGGATGCGTGAGAATTATGTTCGCGGCGGGGCGGAGGAGTGGTATGGCGATAACCAAGGCTTGCTGGGGCATCGACGTCGGGCAGTGCGCTCTGAAAGCCATCAAGTTGCGGCTCAATGGCGGCGAGGTCGAGGCGGTCTCCTTCGACGTCATCGAACACGCCAAGATTCTGAGCCAGCCCGACGCGGACGAGCAGCAACTGATCCGCAACGCCCTGGACAAATTTCTGTCCCGCAACAGCGTCCGGGGCGACCTGGTGGTGGTGGGCGTGCCGGGCCAGGCCAGTTTCAGCCGGTTCATCAAACTGCCGCCGGTCGAGTTGCGGAAGGTGCCGGAGATCGTCCGGTACGAAGCGCGGCAGCAAATACCTTTCAATCTGGATGAAGTGATCTGGCAGCATCAGGTCATGGCCGTGCCGGCCGGCGGTCCGGCCGAGATCGAAGTCGGCCTCTTCGCCATGAAGCGCGACATCGTCCAGGATTACGTCAACGATTTCCTCCAGGTCCGGGTCACGCCCGACATCATGCAGATGGCGCCGGTGGCGCTCTATAACTATCTGCGCTACGACCGCCGCGAAGGGGCCGGGGCGACGCTGCTCGTCGACGTCGGGGCGGAGAACACCAGTCTGGTCATCGCCGACGGCTACCGCGTCTGGATCCGCAACTTCCCGTTGGGCGGCAACAATTTCACCCAGGCCCTGGTCAAGGGCTTCAAGCTGACGTTTACCAAGGCGGAGAATCTGAAGCGTCACGCCTCGGAGAGCAAGTACGCCCGCGAGGTCTTCCAGGCCATGCGTCCGACGTTCTCGGACCTCCTGACGGAAATTCAGCGTTCGATCGGCTTTTATACGAGTCTGCATAAGGAGAGCCGCATCGAGCGCGTGCTGGCCATGGGGGCGACGTTCCGCCTGGCGGGACTCCAGAAATTCCTGTCGCAGAACCTGGGCGTGGACGTGATCAAGGTGGAGCAGTTCAACACCTTGCACGGCGACCAGGTGGTCAACGCCCCGGTGTTCAAGGAGAACGTGGTCTCGTTCGGGGTGGCCTACGGTCTGGCCCTCCAGGGCATCGGCCAGGGGACGATCACGACCAGCCTCCTGCCGCCGGAAATCGCCAAGGCCCGGGAACTGAAGGCCAAGCGGCCGTTCGCGGCGGCGGCTGCGGCGGCGCTGGTGGTCGGAGCGGGCCTCCTGGCTTACGGTGCTCAGGAAGCGGTCCAGGCCGTCAATCCGGGCGGGGACACGCGGGTCGGTTCGATGGCCGAGGCGACCAGGACCAAGACCGGCGTGCTCAGCAAAGTTTCCAGTTTCATTCAGGATAACGACAAGTATCGCAAAGAGTTCGATCTCAAGAAGGCCGACCTGCTGGCCAAAGAGCGCGACGTCGAGGCCTTCATGAACCTCGAGCGCACGGTGGACTTGAAGGTGCCGATGTTCAACGGCGGGCCGACGGCCACGCCGGCGACGCGGCACATGGAATATCGCGACCTGTGGTACTGGATCGCCTCGGACGTCTGGGACGTGTTGCCGCAACCGGCGGGGTTCGTCGGCTATGATCCGAGCAAGGACAACCGCGACAACCGGCAGTGGCAGGATTTGAAGGGCATCGAGGTAATCAAGGTTTGGGGCGATTACGACGAGGAGATAGTGAAGGAAGGCGCGGTCGCCGCGCCGGTGGGCGGACCGAGCCATGGCCCGCTGGGGCCGGGTCCAATTCCAGGTCGTGGGGGTCGCGGTGCGATGCCTATGGCGCCGCCGCCGATGATGGCGCCGCCTCCGAGCGGCGGTGCCCCCGCCGGTGGTGGTCACGGCGTTCCCGTGCTCAAGATTCATCTGGTGGCCACGACGCCGCACGCTCCGGGCGAGAGGCCGCCGGCCCTGGATCAATTGATCGACCGGCTGAAACAGAAGGGCTATTTCCAGCAGGTGCAGGTGAAGAACGAGATTATGTCGTACAAGGATGCCCAGGGCTATTTCTATGAGCGAGACCGGACCAAGACGACGCCCGGGACCGGGGGCGCCACGGCGCCGGACGTGCCGCCGGTACCCGATAGCCCTGTGCCGCCGGTGATGAGCGGACATACGACGACCGGCACCGCTGCGGCGAAGCAGGCGGTCAATCCGTGGCGCGGCGACGACTATTGGTTCGAACTGGTCTGGCACGTGAACCTGAGCGACGTGGGCTCGACGGTCCACGTTGACTACGAGGCCGAGCCGAAGCCGTAACGAGAACAACCGCTTCCTGGGCCGCAGGCGGGTGGGCGGGTGATGAGAATTCGAGGAGAAGGCTAGATGAATTTTCTGAAACGCCATTGGTGGTGGGTGCTGGTGCTGGGTTCGACGGCGGTACTCATGGCCGCGGGCCTGGTGCTTTCCTTCATGCTGCACAGCGAGAAGTCGCGCGACGAGGCGGTGATCAAGAAAAGCCTGAGTGCGCTCCAGGGCGTCAGGCAGTTCTTCAACCCGGAAGCGGCGAAAAAAGCGGCGGCGGCGGCGGAGTACCGCGACAAGCAACTCAAGGACATTCAGAAGTACGTGGAGCAACCCAAGAGCGCCTGGGACGTGCTGGTGCCCGAGGTCTTTCCGGTTTACAACGAGGAGAAGCAGCGGACCCGGCTCTTCGATTTCCGCAGCCGCTATGTGGTCAAGCTTCAGTCGTTCATGCCGCGGATGAACGCGGGCGATCCGGAGTCGCTGAGCGGCGGCGTGGTCACGGTGGCGCTCTTTGCCAAAGCGCCGTCGACGGCTTCGCCCGGCTCGTTCTACTGGGATCCCTGGATTTCCCCCGCCAGCGGCGAACCGCCGCACAATCAGGCGGAGAACCAGAACTCGCTGCGCGAATCGCAGGACAACATCTGGCTCCAGGAGGACATCGTCGACGCCATCAAGCGGACCAACGACACCTGGTTCAAGAGCCGGGATCTTCCTGTCGCGGAGCAGACGGTGGCCAACTCTGTGGTCAAGGAGTTGCGTGAGATCGTCATCGGCCGTGCGGCGGACGAGGTGGCCGGCGGGACGGGCCGGACGTTCGCGTCGAGCTATTCCGGCGAGGGCCTGCGGTACCGCTACGTGTCGGCGGGCGCCGGTCCGGGGCAGGGCGGTCCGGCTGTGGCGGGCCGGGCGGCGCCGGAGGCCCATGGCGTGCGTGCCCCGGTGCCCTCGGGTCTTGCCTCGAACAACAACGGCGGCCGGTTCCTGGCCCTGCCGTTCAAGGTGACGGTGACGGCCGACGGCGGCAACTACCTGGAACTGGTCCGCCAGCTTGGCGGCACGCGGTCGTTTATCACGGTGGAGAGCGTGGACTACGCCATTCTGCCGGAGACCGAGGGCGGCGCCAGGACGCTTTTCCTGGCCCAGGCCGGCCAGCGGAGCCTGTACGGGTCGCGGGCCTTGGCCACGGTGGTGATCCGAGGCACGAGCCTGATCTTCGAGGCGTCGGACAAGGAAGGCGGGCGACCGACTTTGCCGCCCACCACGGCCACGGCGGCGGCGGGGACGAATCCGTAAGGAGAGGAAGAAGGCATGGCGGCACGGATCGACAAGGACATACTGCTCAAATATGCGGATAAGGCCTTCCTGGCCGTGGCCGTGGTGTTTCTGGCCATCGTCGGCTACTCGCTGCTGGGCCGCAAGGCGCCGACCGTGCGCTATGAGACGGTGGTGGGCGAGTACGACCAGGCGGTGAAGAAACAAAGCGGACTGTTCAAGCTGCCGGATAATTACGACGCCGACGTGCGGACCCTGCTGGGGTTGCCAGAAGGCGACCTCGCCAACGTCTCGCCGGATAAGAAGGGCGACGTGGAAGTCTATTACCTGTTGGTGAGCGTGCCGTCCCTGGCCAAGACCTTTGCCGACGAACACATGGCTCAGGCGCCGGCCTGGGCGGACCGCACACAATGGGATCCTTATCTGCCGCAGGTGCTCACGAACACTTCTTCCACCCACCCCTGGCTGCTGCCGACCAAGCTCGTGGCCCCGACGACGCTGGTACTCATCCAGGACAAGGGTTATCAGCCGAGCGGCAAGGAAAAGGACAAGCAATTCGGCAACGACTTGATCTACATTTCCGGCCAGGCGCGGCTGAATCTGGGGCAGCAAACGCTCTGGAGCCGCGAGGCCGCCCCGGACTCCACGACCATCAACGCCACGCTGCCGACCGACTATCAGGTCCAGCGGCGGCAGAAGATGTCGGACGGCTCGTGGGGCGACTGGCAGCCGCGCGCGACGGTTCGTCTGGAGCAGGTCAAGAATCAGCCGGCGGTCCCGCGGGTCAAGGAACTGGAAGCCAAGGCGCTCGACGGTACGATCAACGCCAACGCCAAGAAGACCTACGTCGACGCCGTCAGGAAGTTCCAGTCGGCGATTCAGTCGCGGGCTAAGGACCTCCTGCATCCGCCGTTCTACAAGATGGCGGGCAAGGAATGGCTCCAACCCTATGAGGTCCGCAAGGTGTCCGACAGCGGGGCGACGGGCGAACTGTCGGCCGAGGACGCCGGTCCGGCCACCGCGACCGCCGAACAGACGGACCTGTGGTTCACCGACGAACAGGCCGCCAGCGACGTGGGCAAGACTTTCCAGTACCGCGTGCGGATCAAGTTCTTCAATCCGATCTTCAACGGTCCGACGGCGCAGACCAAGCCGGAGGAGCGTTACCTGATCGAGATTCCGGGGGCCTGGAGCGAGCCCAGCGCCGCAATTACCGTGGCCCCGCTGGTGCGGTTCTACTTCACCAGCAAGTTCAACACCGCCACGGGAGTGCGGGCGAATGTCGAACTCCATGCCTGGAAGCATGGCTGGTGGTATCACAAGAAGAGTGCGACGTTCGACCTCGGCGACCCGATCATCGTGGCGGAGCGAGAGGATATGTATATTCCCGGCGGCGAGAACGGGCAGCCGGTCAAGTTGGGTTTCCAGGAAAGAATTGCCTTTGACGCCGGCGCGACGGTGGTGGACCTGGGCGAGGGCACGACGCGCTCCAGCGGCAACCTGCGGCCGACGGAACGCTTGCTGTATTGGAACAATCTGGCCAACCGGCTGGAATCGCGTCTGGCCTGGGACGACAAGAATCAGGCCGGCCTGGATCAGAAAAAGGAAGAGGCCGAGACGGGCAAGTCCCCTGCGCCGGAAAAGCCGCTGCGCCCGGTGGGGCCGATACCTGGCCCGCGTCAGCCCCCCCCCTCGTCGGCGATGCGGCCATCCATGGTTCCGCCGCCGCCCCTGCCGCCGCCGGGAGGACGAGGGATGTTCCAACCCCCCCGCTAACGGGAGATTCCGCCGCGACCGGGAGTTGAAAGCGCCGGCTTCCGTCGGCGGGAGCGAAGGCCGAGAGATAAGTGCCAGTTTTTGCTTGCCTTTACGTTAAGAGCCGGTAGACTATTTTTTCCGTGCTGCCGCCGTCTGGGGCGCCGGAGCGGTCGGAAGGCGTTTTCAGTGTTGTTACGCGAGCCGGGGCCGGCGGGACGGCCAAAAAAAATCATCCATACCGTACCCGTGAATCGGGCGGCAGGCTTTTGAGGTGTGTGAAGTCGGTTGCAGGGCAGTAAAAACTAACGGGTGACCAAGCGTCGAACGGCGGATTTTTCGGCGGGCGGTCCGGTCCAAGGAGGTCGATCTTGAAACGCGCATTTTTCGCACTGGTGGTGATGGCGACGGTCCTGGTGGTCTGCGGCGGCGCCGTCTGGGCCCAACAGACCGATGCGGACAAGCTGAAGAAGGGCATCGACGCCTACAACGCAGGCCGATATCAGGAAGCGGTCGAAACGCTCCAGAGTATCGATGCGTCGAAGTTGGCGGACTTCGACAAAGACAAGCCCCAACTCTACATGACCAAAGCCAAAGAGGACCTCCAGAAGCGTGAGGCCTCGTCGGCTGAGATCGCCGCGGGCGAAGCGGCCCTGGCCGACAAGAAGTTCGTCACGGCCCTGGCCCATCTGGAAAAAGCCCGGCAATTGGATTACCTCAGTGAAGTGCAGTCGCAACGCCGCGAAAGCCTGACCAAGGTGGCCACGGATGACGAACTGGCGGCCCGCAAGGACGCCCAGGACCAACTGGCCGCGGCCAAGAAGGCCGATCAGGCCGGCAACAAGGCCGAGGCCGTGAAACTCTACACGGCGGTCGTCAATGCCGACGTGCGGTTGCCGGCGACCGACAAGGCCGAGGCCCAGAGCCGCCTGGCGATTCTGGGCGGTGCGACGGCGCCGGTGGCGACTGTGGCGACCGAAACGAAGATGGCCCAGGCCGTGACGACGCCGGCGGAACCCAAGCCGATCGTGACGCCGGATCAGGTGCGGCCGGTCAAGGTTGAGTCAGCTCCGGTGGTGACGGTGGAAGCCAAGCCGGTTGGGCCGGTGGCCAAGCCCGTTGAAGTGGTGACGCCGGCGACCCCGGTCGCTCCGGTGGTCAAGCCGGCCGAAGTGGTGACGCCGGCCGCCCCGGCGCCGGTTCCAGCAGCCAAGCCGCTGGACTTGGCGGCGATTCAGGCCCAGGCCAAGGCGGCCCGGGTGGGGGCGGAGATGGATCTGGCCGAGCAGGACATGAAGACGGCGCAGTACCGGCCGGCGACGCTACATTACCGCAACGCCCTGTCGATGGATTCGGACAATGCGGCAGCCAAGGCGGGCCTGGAGAAAGCGACGATGATGCTGGGCGAAGCGCCGAAGTCGTTGGTGGCCCAGGAGACCAGCCGCATCGACGTGGAGAATCAGCGGACGGTGGCCAAGGTGAAAGAAGCCGTGGCCACGGCCAAGTCCCTCCAGGACGCGGCCAGGAGTCCGTCGGACTATAATGATGCTCTGGACCAGGTTCGTCTGGCCAGTCGGCTGATCAACGAGAATCGTTATCTGACGCCGGAGATGGCCGAGGATCTGCGCGAGGAAGTCAAGGCCGAACAGGCCTCGATCGTGGCGGCGCGGCAGGTGAGTTTGCAGGCCCTGGAAACTGGTCGTCTGACCGAGATCGCGCAGCGCGAACAGGAGCGGCGCATCCGCGACCGGGAGAATCGGGTGCGGCAAGTCGCCAGCCTCTGGAGCGCCTCGCAACAGCAGGCCCAGTTGCACAATTACAAGCAGGCGGCCGACACGCTGGATCAGCTCCTGGCCATCGATCCGCAGAACGAGCGGGCCCGGCGCTTCCATGACGAGTACCTCTATCTGGCCGACCTGGCCGATGAGATTACCGTCAAGAAAACGTTCGACCAGGAAGCGAAGCTGACGTTGACGCAGGTCCAGGAGTCGGCGATTCCGTTCCACGGGCTGGTGAACTACCCGTCGGCCAAGGAATGGGCGGCCCTGACGCAGAAACGGATGAAAGCCGTGCAGGCCAGCACGGGCGAAACCGAAGCCGTGACGCGCACCAACCAGAAGCTGGCGACCAAGGGCTTGGTGAGCGGCGAGATGTGGGGCATCAACCTGACCTTCACCGAGACGAGCCTGGGGAACGTGCTGGACTTCATCGCCGAGGCGGCCCGGGCTCGGCCGCGCGAGATCAACGTGGTCATCGACCGCAAGGGCATCACCGATGCCGGCGTGAACCTGGACGAGCCGATGAACCTGAACGTCAAGGACGTCTCGGTTGCGCAGGCCCTGAAGATGGTTCTTAATCCTGACACGCTCAGCTCCATGGTCCAGGACGACGGGACGGTGCTGGTTTCCTCCAAGACGAAGGTCAATGCGGACCTGCCGGTGCGCGAGTACTTCGTGCAGGATCTGGTGACGCCGATACCTGATTTCGGCGGGACGGCCCCGAAGTTTGACCTCAGTGCGGCCATGAGCTCCGCCGGTTCCGGCGGTGGCGGCGGTGGCGGCGGTGGCGGTGGCGGCCTCTTCAGCGAAACCACCACGACCGAGACGCCGGAGGATGGAACCAAGAAGCTTCAGGAATTGATCGAAAAATCGGTCAAGTCGACCGAACCGTGGGAAAGCGCCGGCGGTCGGGCGACGATGCAGTTCTTTGCCAAGACCGGCCTGATGATCGTCTCGCAGACGGCCGACGGACACAAAAAGTTGTCAGAACTGCTCGACAGTCTGCGGCGCGAACGGGCCATCATGGTCAACATCGAGTCCCGGTTTGTCACCGTCACCGACGCCTTCCTGAACGACGTGACCTTCCATTGGTCTGCTAAATATGTCAATCAGCACACTGGAGTGACATATTTCACCATGAATAACACCACGACGAACGGCTCCGGCACGGACCAGATGTTGCCCGGCTTGACCGCCCTGAACACCATCGGAACGGGGTACTTCAAACCCAACGGCGCCGTCCCCTTCTCAAGTGGATTCGGCACAGACCCGACCAACCCGACTGGCCCCCAGATTGCGATGCCGAACGCCTCCGGCGGCGGGATGACCTTCCAGGGGGCCATCCTGGGCGACTTGCAAGTGGGCTGGCTGCTGCGGGCCATTCAGGCCGACCTGCGCTCGACCGTGCTCTTCTGCCCGCGGCTGACCCTGTGGAACGGGCAGCGGGCCTGGATTATGGACGGCGTTCAGCAGGCCTACGTCTCAGCTTTGACCCCGGTGGTGGCCGAAGGCTCGGTCGGCTTCTCGGTGACGGTCGGCGTTCTGGAGACAGGCACCATGCTTGACGTGAAGGCCACGGTCAGTTCGGACCGGCGGTACGTCCAGCTTGACCTGCGGCCGCAGATCGCCAACCTGGTCAGTATGCTCGTGGTGCAGGAAGGCGCAACCGCCAGCGGCGTGGGTGGCGGATCCGGCACTGGCTCGGGTGGCACCACCCAAACCATCGGCCAGGCCCTCGGCAACATCCAGTTGCCGACGATCAAGATTACCGAAGCCCGCACCAGAGTCAGCGTCCCCGACGGCGGAACGCTGCTGGTCGGCGGTTCCAAGATTTACCAGCAGGACGACGTCGAGTCCGGCGTGCCGATTCTGAGCGACATCCCGATCCTGAAGCGGCTCTTCAACAACCGGGCCTCGGACAAGGGC
The DNA here is from genome assembly GCA_903929765.1 of uncultured Planctomycetia bacterium. GTDB lineage: Bacteria > Planctomycetota > Phycisphaerae > FEN-1346 > JAACEH01 > CAIYVX01. Next base: position 13,436 of record CAIYVX010000070.1, on the reverse strand, counting down.
AGCCAAACCCTCCTGATCCTGGTCAAGCCGACCATCATCATCCAGAGCGAGAAGGAAGCCGAATTAGGCCTGGAGGAGTTCACAAACTAGTCTGACGGGTTCATCGAACGATGCTGATTTTCCGAGAGCCGGGTCCGCGAGGGCCCGGCTCTCTTTTTTCTATTTACCTCACGGCGGCCAGGGCCCGGTCGTAGTCGGGATGGTGCGTCAACTCGGGCACGATTTCGCAGTAGCGGATGCGGCCGTCGGGGCCGATGACCCAGATCGACCGGGCCAGCAGGGCCGTCTCCTTGATCAGCACGCCGTAGCGCAGGCCGAAATCGCGGTGTACGGAGTCGGAGAGAACGCGGAGGTTCTTGATGCTCTCAACGCCGCAAAACCTGGTCTGGGCGAAAGGCAGATCCTCGCTGATGGTCAGGACCGCGACGCCGGGCGGCAACTTCTCGGCCTCGTCGTTGAAGCGTTTGGTCTGGAGGGAACAGACGCCGGTGTCGAGGCTGGGCACGGCGCTGATCAGGACCGTTTTGCCCTTGAAGTCGGCCAGGCGAACCGGCCGGAACGCCTCGTCGACGACGGTGAAGTCCGGCGCCCGGTCGCCGACCTTGAGCTGCGGACCTAGCAGCGTGATCGGATTTCCATGAGCCGTTACCACACCGGTGCGTTCCTGGTTTGTCATAGTGATCTCCTGTTTAACATCGTTCCGTTCTCGTTCTTGCAAAATCGCTCCATTAACGTCATTATAAGGTCAGATGTGCGCAGGTGACGGAAAGTTTCAGTCCGGCCGGACCACCATGGAGGAATTTGGATGAGGGCGAAGCATCACCAGTGGCTCAAGGAATTGACCGGCCTGCCGACGGCGGCGGGCCGCGAGGGGCGGGTTGTGGCCTGGGTGCGGGCCTGGGCGGCGCGGCGGCGCGTCGTCGTGGAAGCGGACCGCTTCGGGAACCTTTTTCTGCGTCGCCGGGGCCCGGCGCGGCGGGCGGCGGCGCCGATTTTTTTTACGGCCCACCTGGATCATCCGGCCTTCGTGGTGGCCGAGGCTCACGGAACGCGGGAAGTGACGGCCGATTTTCGCGGCCATGTGCTGGAACGGTTTTTCGTCGGTTCGCCCGTCCTGCTGCACGGCGACGGCGACCGGCCGGCGCGCGGCCGAGTCGTGGAATATCACCGGCCCAAGGGGCCGTGGTTGGACGGCCGGGTGCGCGTGGTCTTCGCCCGCAATGTGGCGGCCCGCCCGGGCGACATTCTGACCTGGGACGTCGGCGTGCCGCGAATTAAAGCCGGGCGGCTCCTGGCCCCTTCCTGCGACGATCCGGCGGGCGTGGCGGCGGCGCTGGCGGCGCTCGACGTGCTGCTGGGCGAGCGTGGCTTCCGCGGCGACGTGCGGGTGCTGCTGACGCGGGCCGAGGAAACCGGCTTCGTCGGGGCGATTGCGGCCTGCCGGGATGGGACTCTGCCGCGCTCGGGGCGGTACATCACGCTGGAAACGTCGAAAAGTTTTCCCGAGTCGCCCATCGGCGGCGGGCCGGTCATTCGCGTCGGCGACAAGACGAGCATCTTCGATCCCGACCTGACCTACCGCCTGAGCCGCATCGCCGAAGCTGTGGCGGCGGAGGATCCCGCGTTCCTGTGGCAGAGGAAATTGATGCCGGGCGGGACGTGCGAGGCCTCGGTCTTTCAGACTTACGGGTTCAAGGCGGCGGCCTGCTGCGTGCCGCTGGGGAACTATCACAATATGAACGACGCCACCGGGCGTCCGGCGGCCGAGACGATCAGCCTGGCGGATTTCGACGGACTGGTGCGGCTCTTGGCGGCGGTTGGGCGAAACCTGGACGACACGAAGCGTTTTCCGCCGCTCAAAGTGCGGCTCGAAGGGATTTTCGCCCAGCGGCACGGGCTGCTCGACGAGCGGTAGGCTAAGCTCGGGCCACTTCCCGGGCCTGGGCGACCACGGCGTCGAGGCCGAGGCCGGTCTGTCGTAGGACCTCGTCCGGTTCCCGCGCGGACTTGGGCGTTTCCTTCACCCACATCGTGACGACCCTCGCCCCGCGGGCGGCCGCAGAAATTTCCGACAATTCACTGCCGATGCCGCCGACGTAGCTGTCGTCGAGGGCCAGGATTTTCTTCGCCGGGTTCTGGGCTAGGGCGGTCACGCGCTCGTCTTCCAGCGGAAGACTATAACAATCGAGAACCCCCGCGCTGATTCCCTCGGCGGATAGCTTCTCGGCGGCGGCCAGGGCCAGGTGTACGGTGTAGCAGCAACCGGCGATGAAGAAATCGGCGCCGTCGCGGAGAACTTTTGCGCCGCCGATCTGGAACGTTTCGCCCGGCGGGTACAAGAGCGGCAACTCAGGCCGCAGGGTGCGGATGTAAACCGGGCCGAAGTGCCGGGCGGCCAGTTCCACGCACTTATAGGCGCAGACGGCGTCGGCCGGCAGGAGCATGACGGCCATCGGGCGGCCGTCGGCCAGGCGGGTGTGCGAGAGGGCCCGGAGGACGGGCAGGTCCAGCAGGGCCATCTGGCTCGGCCCGTCTGCGGCCAGAGTGACGCCGGAATGGCTGCCGGCGAGTTTCAAATTCAGCCCGCCGATGGCGGCCATTTCGAGTTGGTCGTAGCCCCGGACCAGGAACTTGCCGAAGCTGTTGGCGAAGGGCAGGGCGCCCCCGGCGGCCAGGCCGGAGGCCACGCTGATCATGTTCTGTTCGGCAATCTTACATTCGTAAAATCGTTCCGGCAGGGCCGCGGCGAAATATTCGCTGAAGGTCGAGTTCTTGACGTCGGCGTCCAGGGCGACGACCAGCGAATTTTTCCGTCCCAGATCGCGCAAGCCCAGGCCGTAGGCCTTGCGCGTGCCGAGTTTGCCGGCTTTCAGCTTGTCGGCGAAGTCGGGCGGGTCGAGCGGCACGAGGGCAGGCCACGCCGCGAGCTTTTTCCCTTTCGGCTTCGGCGGCGTGAGGTCTTCCGTCGGCCGGACGTCGGGCAGCTTCAGGTCCACGTCGATGGCGTGGCGGGCTTCCTCCGGCGGCAGGGCCGTGCCGTGATGGCCCAGGCCCTGGAGTTCGGCCACGTGCCAGCCTTTGACGGTTTCGGCGATGACCGCGAGGGGCTTGCCCTTGGGGAAGCGCGAGAGGGCGGCTTCCAGGGCGGCAACGTCGTGACCGTCAACGCGGCGCACGGCCCAGCCGGCGGCGCGAAGTTTTTTCTGGAGCACGTCGGCGGACTGTTCCGGGCTGACGTAGTCGGACTGGGCCAGGCGGTTAGAGTTGACGATCAGGCAGAGGTTGCCGGGATGGTGATCCTTGACGAAATCAATAGCCTCGGCGATCTGGCCTTCGCGCATTTCGCCGTCGCCACAGACGCAGAAGACGCGGCGCGGAGAGCCGGTGAGCCGGGCGGCCAGGGCCAGCCCCGCGGCGACGCTGAGGCCCTGTCCGAGCGATCCGGTGGCGGCGTCGAAGAAGGGGAAGCCCAGGGCCGGGTTGGGATGGCCGTCGAGCAGGCTGTCGGCCTTGCGCAGGTCGTGGACTTCGTCGCGGCGCAGGCGGCGCGACTGGCCGGCCGAGCGGCCGACGGCGACGGCCAGATCGAGGCAGGCGGCGTAGACGATCGGGACGGCGTGGCCTTCGGACAGGACCAGCCGGTCGGCCCGCATGTCCCACGGGTCGGCTGGGTTCCAGCGCATGACGCGGTACATCAGGACCGCCGTGACGTGGGCGAGCGAGAGGGCGGTGGAGGGGTGGCCGGTGCCGGCGTCGGTGGTCATTTCCACGGCCAGGCGCGACAGTTCGAGGGCTTTGTATTCGAGGGCGGCTTTGAGGGGCATGGAACGGCTCCTTTCTTAGGAGCCTCTAGTCTACGTCAAAGCCGGCGCGCGGAGAAGGGGGGGGCGTTATTTCAGGCCGTTCATGGCCAGGTAAACGTGCCCGAGCAGCCAGAGGTAGCCGAGAATGCGGGAAGCGTAGACGAATCCGGGGCCGCTGGTGCGGCGATTGCTGTACCAGGAAAGGCCGATGGGGATGGCCGGCAGTGCGAGGGTGCCCAGAAGCAAACTGCGCGACACCGGAATCGGGTGGCCCAGGAACTTCGAGACGACAAGGCTTCCGATGGCGACCGCGCCCAGGGCGGCGAAAACCGTGGCGACCCGGGCGAGGGTGTCGGCGGCGGTCGAGCCGGCGGACTTGGCGGTGACGGCGGGTTCATTGTCGTAGAGTGGGGCGCGAAATTCGGTCTGGCAATAGGGGCAGGAAGTGATCTGCCCGCGCGACTCTTCTTCGAGCATGAGGCTGCGGTGGCACTGGGGACAGGTCATGGCGAGCATGGGGGCGGCCTTTCGGTCAGGGTTTGCCGGGGCTTTTCGGCGCCGGCTTGGCGGCCTTATCGTTGGTTCGTTCCATGAGGACGCGGCCGACGGCCTGAGCCTGCTGCTTGAGAATATCCTTGAGCTGGGCGGCGTCCACGCGGACGATGCCGCCCTTGGGATGCCGCAGGCCTTCGATTTCGATCACGAAGTAAACCCTGGTGATTCCTTTATCTCCTTTTGCCTCGTGTTCGATGCCGTCGACGAAGACGATCAGGTCGCCGTCGAAGGGAACCTTGTCGGCCCGCAGGTCGAGGCGACGGTCGTAATAGAGGTAGGTCGGCGTGCCGGAGCGTAGGCCCACGGCCTCGGGACAGGTCAAGGTGCTGGCCGGGAGGTAGTGCTGGCTGACCAGTGTTTCCGGCGAGTCGGGCAAAGCGCCGCCGTTGTTCGCCGCATACTCGCCGAGGGCCTTGGCGATGCGCTGGAGGCGTTCGACGGAACTGGAGCGGTCGGCCGTGGCAAAGGCCACCAGGGCCGTGCACAGAAACGCGACCAGCAGGAGTACGCCGGCGGCCAGGATGATGAGGGCAAACTTGCCGCCGGTCTTGCGGCCGTGGCTGCGGCGGATGCTGTAGTGGGCCGGCAGCAGGAGGAGCAGGCCGAAGAGGGCGACGGCGGCGCCGCAAAGCCCGGCCGCGCCCCAGGGCGTGTAGATCTGATAGTACGCGCCGGTCAGAACCAGGGCGACCGGGCTGAGGGCCAGGACGCCCGCGGCGGCGAAGAGCATGCCTTCAAATTTCGGAGGAACCTGGTAAGCCCGGCCTTCGACGCGGATGACGTTGGTCGAGGGGTCGTCCATCTCCTCCGGCGGGCCTTCGTCGGACGCGACGGCGTGGGCCGGGACGCGGATTTTGTGGTTGCAGGTGGGACAATTGGCCGAGCGTCCGGCGTAATTGTCGGGCACTTCGATTTCAGCTTTGCAACTGGGACATTGAAAAGCAATCATCGGGCTCGTGTCCTCATTCACCCCTCTCACTTGGGAGAGGGTGGCCCGTCAGGGCCGGGTGAGGGGTTGTGGCCAGTGACCGCAGGGCTGCTCGGGCAACCGGTTCCAACCTATTCGTTCATCAGCACCGACTCCTCGTAGCCCCGGCGAAAGCGCAGCCAGGAGAACACGAGGAGTACGAACGACAAGAGCGGCAGGGCCAGGAAGCGGATGAAATAGAAGACTCGCTCGTTGACCTGGAGCGTCTTGCCGCGCTGCATGAGCACGGTGTAGGAGTTCAGCAGATCGTCGAGCGTGAAGAGCGAGCCGACGATCCGGTTGCCCGGCAGGAGCGGTTCCCAACTGTAGACCGTGAAGGCGAAAAAGAGCATGAGGAAGAAGCTCATGGTCAGATAGCGGACGCCGGCCAGCCGCCCCAGGAGCGAAATTTCCAGGTAGACGAACAGCGTCACCAGCAGCAGGGCCGAACAGAGCAGGCCCACCAGCCGCATGGTCGAAGCCGTCTGGCGAAAGAGCGGCATGTAATCGCGGGCCCGCTCGGCGTTCCACCAGGGCCGCTCGACGGCGGTGGCGGAGGCGGGTTCGTTGGGCGTGATGGTCTCGGCGGCCGAGGCGCTGGCGGCCGCGAGGGCGCTCTCCGGCGCCGGCGGCGCGGGCAGTTGAGTTTTCATGGCGGGGCCCGGGGCCGGCGCGGCGGCAACGGCCGAACTGGCGGCCGGCAGCGTCAGGTGCGGCTCGGCGGGCCGCAAGACCGAATCGAAATAGCCCGATTGAATGGCCGCAAACGCCCCCAGGTGAACCAGCATGGCCACCAGGATCAGCCAGAAAAAGACGATGGCGAAAAAGTGGACGACCTTCAACGACGCGACAAAACTCTCGGCCGTCGGGTTCGCCAGCCGGACCGGAGTCAGTTCGCGGGAAGATTCTTTCATTGGCTTCTCCTGTTTCACCCCTCTCCCTTGACGGGAGAGGGTAGGGTGAGGGTGTTTCTTCTTCACCCCTCTCCCTTGGGAGAGGGTGGCACGAAGTGCCGGGTGAGGGGTTAGCTCGTGAACCAAATCATGGCGGCAAACGGCGACCGCCATGCCACCCGACCATTAAAGTGTCCCAAAAACCTCTTCCGCCGCAACGACCGTGGCCTCGATCTCCGCCGGGCCGTGAACCGTGCTCACGAACATCGCCTCGAACTGGCTCGGGGCCAGGTAAATTCCGCGCTCCAGCATCCCGCGGAAAAACCGGCCGAACTTTTCCGTGTCGCTGGCGGTCGCCGATTCGTAATCACGCACCGGCCCGGCGGTGAAGAACGTGCCGAGCATCGAACCGACGCGCGTCCCGAAAGTTGCCACACCGGCTTTTTTAGCCGCCGCCGTCAGCCCCGCCGCCAGCTTCGCCCCGGCCGCGTCGAGATCTTCGTACGTCCCGGCCGCCGACAACTCTTCCAGCGTTGCCAGACCGCAGGCCATCGCCAGCGGGTTCCCGGCCAGCGTGCCGGCCTGGTAAACCGGACCGTCCGGGCTGATCTGGTCCATCAGGTCGCGCCGGCCGCCGTAAGCTCCCACCGGCATGCCGCCGCCGATGATCTTGCCGAGCGTGGTCAGGTCGGGCCGCACCTGGTAAAGCGCCTGCGCCCCGCCCCAGGCCACGCGGAAGCCGGTCATCACTTCATCGAAGATGAGGATTATACCGTGTTCGTCCGCAATTTTCCGCAGTGTTACCAGAAATTCCGGTTCCGGCGGCACGACGCCCATGTTCCCGGCCACCGGCTCGACGATGATGGCGGCAATGCGGTCGCCCTGCGCCGCCGCGAGTTTGATGATGCCCGCCGCGTCATTATAGCGGGCCACCAGCGTGTCGCCGGTGACGCCCGCGGGAATGCCGGGGCTGGACGGCCGGCCCAGCGTCAGCGCGCCGCTGCCGGCGGACACCAGCAGCGAATCGACGTGGCCGTGGTAACAGCCGGCGAACTTGACGATCAAATCTCGCCCCGTGGCTCCGCGCGCCAAGCGGATGGCCGACAGCGTGGCCTCGGTCCCGGAGTTGACGAACCGCAGCTTTTCAATCGACGGCATAGCGCCGCAAATCACCTCGGCCAGCCGCGTTTCCCGCTCCGTGGGCGCGCCGAACGACAGCCCATCATGCATCGCCTTCTCCAGCGCCGCCACAACCGCCGGATGAGCGTGGCCGAGAACGAGCGGCCCCCAACTGCACACATAGTCGATGTACCGGTTCCCATCGAGATCAAAAATATGCGGCCCTTTTCCTCTCGAAATAAACAGCGGCTCCCCGCCCACGGCCTTAAACGCCCGCACCGGGCTGTTCACCCCGCCGGCGATGACCCGCTGCGCCTCCGCAAACGCCGCGCGCGATTTTTCATATTTTATCATATCGCTTTTTCTTTCGTAGGGACAGGGCTATGCCCTGTCCGGCTGTTTCTGTTGCTGTTTCACCGTGGCACGGGCGTCCCGCCCATGAGTCCCACGGGCATCTTGCCCGTGGTCTGTTTTGTTGCCGTTGCCGCTGTATTGTAGCGTGTCGCTGGTGTCGGCGGGAGTCCGAAATCGCCCCCGACGCCCGTCCTTGTATCCCCGCTCCGCTCGGGGTACAATCGTTGATCCCCCGCTGCCGGCGAGAGTTCGCTGTGTGGCCGGGGGAGGATGGGAATAAGGAATCATGGTGCGGCACAGGAATCTTCGGCGGTACCTGGTCGGGTTTGAGACGACGGGGTTGCCGCAAATTTTCACCGATTGCCTGGTGATCGGCGGGGGCGTGGCCGGGTTGCGGGCGGCGCTGGAAATTGCCGAGGCTCCCGGCGAGGGTCGGGTGCTGGTCGTCACCAAGGGCGAACTGCTCGAATCGAATTCCTATTACGCCCAGGGCGGCATCGCGGCGGTTATCGACGAAAAAGCCGATTCGCCCGAGCTGCACGCTGCCGACACGCTGGCCACGGGCTGCGGCATTTCCGACCCGGCGGTGGTCGAGATGGTGGTGCGGGAAGGACCGGAGCGGATTCGCGAACTCCTGGCCTGGGGCACGCCGTTCGACCGCGACGGCGAGCGGCTGGCCCTGACGCGGGAGGGCGGCCACTCGGCCCGGCGGATTCTTCACGCCTCCGGCGACGCCACCGGCCGCGAGATCACGCAAATCCTGGCCGCCCAGGCCCGCGTCCATCCCAAAATCGCCCTCCGCGAACGGACCTTTACCATCGATCTCCTGACCGCCGCCGACGGGGCCTGCCTCGGGGCGCTGCTCTGGCAGCCGCACTCCGGCCTCACGGTCTGCTGGGCCAGGTTCACCGTCCTCGCGACCGGCGGGGCAGGGCGGCTCTACCGCGAAACGACCAATCCCGACCTGGCGACCGGCGACGGCGTCTCCATCGCCTACCGGGCCGGGGCGGACCTCTCGGACCTGGAGTTCTACCAGTTCCACCCCACGACGCTCTACATCGCCGGTGCGAGCCGAGCCCTCATCTCCGAGGCCGTGCGCGGCGAGGGCGGGCGACTGGTGGACCGCAACGGCGTCCGCTTCATGCCCGACTACCACCCAGACGCCGAACTCGCCCCCCGCGACGTGGTCTCCCGGGCCATCGTGCGGCAAATGGCCAAAACCGATTCGACCAACGTCTTCCTCGACCTCAAGCACCTGCCGCAAAAGGAGCTTTACGCCCGCTTCCCGTTCATCAAGCAGATTTGCAAAGACTTCGACATCGACATCGCCCGCGACCTGATTCCGGTCCGCCCGGCGGCTCATTACATGGTCGGCGGCGTCTGCGTTGACGCCCTCGGCCGCACCACGGTTGAGCGGCTCTACGCCTCCGGCGAGGTTTCCTGCACGGGGCTGCACGGGGCCAACCGCCTCGGCTCCAACAGTCTGTTGGAGGCCATCGTCTACGGCTATCGCACCGGCCGCGACGTGATCGAGCGGCTGGCCGCCAACGGTTCGCCCGGCCCGCTGCGGTCGAACCTCAGTTTCAAGGTGGCCCGCAGCGACCGCACCGTCCTCGACGTGGGCGACGTGGGGAATTCGCTCCGGGCGGTGATGTGGCGGAACGTCGGCATCGAGCGCGACGAGCGGCATCTCCGCGAAACCGAGGAGATCATCGAATTCTGGCAGTCTTACGTTTTGGACAAGGAATTTGCCGGCCCGGCGGGCTGGGAACTTCAGAACATGCTCACCCTCTCCCGCCTCATCGCCCGTTCGGCCTGCGAACGGACCGAGAGTCGCGGCACCCATTTCCGCTCCGACTTCCCCGCCCGCGACGACGGCAAGTGGCAACGGCATATCACGCGCGGGCTGAAGGCGGACACGTAGGGTGCGTGCTTGCACGCACCGCTGTTATGTAGGGCGGATGCGTTGTTTGCAGCCGCCGCAATCAAATGCCGTTTTCCGCTTGGCGTTGCTGTTGGTGTTGTCGTTGTTTTTGTTGTTTTTCAGCCGCGTAGCGGCGTTTGGAAGTAGCCACGCGGCGCAAGCCCGTGGTACCCGAGCGCGAGAAATAATTTTTTCTTCTTTTTCTTCTTCTTTTGAAGCCCCCAGCACTGCTGGGGGATGCTGTTTCTTTTCGCAAGGTTTATCGTGGCCCGTCTTCGCCGGACCACGCTAACAGTCGAATGATTTTTACGAGGATGGATAGAAGGGTTTGGCCCTTGACATCCTTGAGCCAGATAAGCATTATTGATCGCAAGTTGGCAGTACGCACTGGTTTCCGATACGGCATTCAGAAACAGGAGGACAATCATGCCCCGTACTCCAAAATCCCACGAGGAATTAATCTACAAGGGTAAAGACTCCGTTCTCGTCGTTTGTCGAAACCGTAACGATGCTGAACCCGGCGACACGGACTACGGGTTCCCAAGACGGCCTCCTTTTCCAAAGTACCGTACCGATTACCTCGCATTTTACCTCAGCCAGGACCATCCAGATGCACAGGGGCATGGCGGCATTTACTACTTTGTGTCGGCAAAGAAGTGGACAAAAAGAATCGGGGAAAAAAGTGGTAGGCGAATATGGCGTATCAGAGGGGAACAAAGACAGGAGTTGCGACCGCCGATTGGAAACAGCACGGGAATGCGAGTCGTCCACATTTACACGACTCTTGAGCAACTAAAAAAAGCGAGGGACGTTTCCGAGTTGAGCGAAGACGACGGCTCTGTACAAACAAGTCACGGGGGCAAAGAACGGACGAAACCGAGAGCCGCAGAGACCGATCAGAACTGGGAACTCTCTGAGGGAGGCGCGGCCGAGGTAAAGGCGGAGATAGCCTATCGAAACCCTAGACTCCGGAAAATGGTTCTCGCCGAGAAAGGTTCCCGGTGCGTGGTCTGCGGAAAAGACCCAACCCGTATCTTCGGCGATTGGGGCAAATCCTGCATTGAGATACACCATTTGCGACCTATCTCAAAGAGCAAGAAGAAACGACGTACTGTGACGATAAATGATGTGGAGGCTATTTGCGCTAACTGCCACCGCGTCATTCACCACGGGGGCCGTGAGCCACTTCCGCTGGACGTCGTCCGCAAACGAATTTCGCGCGAGGCGTAAGTCGTTTGGAAAGTTACCGCATTGCTGAATCGCGTATATTTATTGGTACCTTCCTTTTACCATTTTGGAGTGGCAACCATGAAAGTTCGCTGCCCCTTCTGCCAGAAGCAGTACTCGGTCCGAGATACCCTTACGCTCGCGACACAAATTGCCTGCCAACAGTGTGGACAAACCTTTGGTTTGTCAGAAGCTTTCGAGGCGAGCGCTGGTATCCCGGCCCACTACGAGACATTACCTAAAGAGACTGATAGTGGGGCGTCGGATAACGCAACGGTTGACCCGTTGGCTGGCTTGGTCGCGACCATCGAGAGGAGCCACGATTACAGGCACCAATCCCCGCCGGTTGCTATTGCGATACCTGATTTCGACCCGCCGCCTGTTCAACAAACGGTCGTAGTGGTGGACGGTGGAGGAATGAAAAACTCTGGAGTGGCTGCAATCCTTTGTTTCTTCTGGCCGGGCCTCGGCCAGTTCTACAACGGCCATTTCGGCAAGGGGTTATTATTTTTCTTCTGCTGGCCGGTCGTTCTTTTTCTATGCCTCGGTGCGTTCTTTGGTATTTCGATTCTTCCGGGAGCTCTAGCGGCTCGCTCTGGGTCAGCCTTTGCGGGACTCAGCGGTTCCTGCCTCTTGATATGTCTTTCGATGGTAGCTTTGGCTTTATTATGGGCTTATCCAATGGTTGACGCGTACAAATCTGCCGAGAAAATCAACGCACGGCGCAGGCGGAATTACGGAGTGCGTTAATAGGTTTCTGGCCTCAACCCCTCACCCGGCCCTGAAGGGCCACCCTCTCCCAAGGGAGAGGGGTGAAACGGCCCCCAATTATTTCCCCAACCCCGCGCTACCCTTCGCCGCAGGGATTGCGACGGCTTCTTGAGCCACCAGCACCCGTTCGTCTTTCCAGTCGGCCGTCTTCAGGCGGACCAGGAACGGATAGCTGTTCTCGACGCGCCGCACCGCTTTGTTGAACCGGACGGCGAGGCGAGCCGGGTGCTCCGGATCGACGTGGACTTTTTGCGGCGCGTCGGCGGCGGTCCAGCCTTCGGGTCCGACGGTTTCGACGGTCACGTCCGTGCCGCCGGAAGTAAGGGCGACCAGTTCGAGCGTGACCGTGGCCTGCGGGCCGACGGGAGTGGTGATCGGCAGGATGCGGACGGCCAGCGGCGTGAAATTCTTCATCGCCGCCGGAGCGAGTTTGGCGGCCAGGGCGGCAGCGCCGAGTACGCGTGAGGTGACGTAAATCGGCGCTTCGCCGAGCGGCAACAGGAGCGCCCGCCCGCGCCACAGGCCGATGGGTTGGCCCTGGCAATCGAAGGCTTCGAGCGTGTCGGCGTCGGGGATGGTCAAGAGGCCGCGCTCGGCGGTTCCGCCGGCGGCGTCGCCCGGGGCTTCGGTCCAGAGGACGGCGACGGCGCGGTCCTTTGAGGCGAAGACCGGGCTTTTGATGAGCGGCAGGCGCGGCCAGACCGCAGTGGCGGCCCGGGCCTGGTCGAGCAGGGCATAGAGCGGCGCGAGGACGGCGCAGCAGGCCGGGTCGTGCGTGGTCGTGGCGGGGAGGTCGAGGTTGCCTCCGGCGGCCAGGACCGAAACGGCGCGGCGGACGAGCGCCCAGTCCCGCAGTTGCGGCGAGGCGTTGTCGGGTTCGGGCGGCAGTGTCGCGGTCCCCTGATTCGCTTCGGCGCGATCGGGCGACCAGCGGGCGAAAGTCGCGTCAATCGTGGGGTCGATGATGGCGAAGCCTTGCCGGGCGGTCAGTTCGGATTTGTCGGGTTTGTCGCCCCAGGTCAGGTGGGCGGTGACTTCGTAGTAGCCCGCCTGGGTCAGACCGGCGAGGGCGACCTTGCATTCGGCGGCGCTGCCCTGGGGCACGGAGACGAAGCCCGGAGTATCGCCGGCGACCTTGCGGCCGTAGAAATCGACGACCTCGTAGCTGAGCCTGGTCAGCGTGTCGGTTTTGAGCAAGGCTGAAGTGTCGGTGGCGGGGCGGCGGTCGGAGACGGTGAAGATGAGTTCGACGGGCGGGGAATTTTTTTCGCCGGCGGTCGGGTGGACATCGGCCTCGGTTCCCGTGGAGATGGCGATTTCAAATGACGATTTACTCACCTGGCGGCGCGGCCATTCGACCGGCGTGACGATACGGAGGAGTTCGAGCCGCTGGTCGGGCGTCAGGGCCAGGAGGCCGGTGGGGCCGGGGGGCGGGGCGGGCGGCGCGCAGCCGGCGGCCAGGAGGGCGGCTAGGACGAACAGTGTGGCGGCGCGGACCATGAGAGTTTCCCCTTTCGCTGGAAATCCAGGTGGTCCATTCTAACCGAGCTTTCACGCGACGATAATTGTTTTTTAGTTAGGATTGCAGGAAGGGCCGAGGCGTGCCATAATCAGCGGCGTGGGTGGTATGGTTTTCCGGGTGCCACACTTTGAAGACCCGGCGCAGCCGGGGCCAAAGTGTGTTCTTCTTTGTAGCGTTCGGTGGGTGATATGGCGGTGAGCGGTTCAGAGCCTCAACCCCTCACCCGGCCCTGAAGGGCCACCCTCTCCCGAGGGAAAGGGGTGAAGAAGCAAAAGAAGAAACAGCGTCCCCCAGCAATGCT
>CAIYVX010000069.1 GCA_903929765.1 uncultured Planctomycetia bacterium | reverse complement strand
GAACTTCGAGAAGGCCGCGGAGAATCTGGCGTGCGCCGGGCAAGTCCGCCTCAGCGGCGAGACCCTGCGGCAGGTGGTGGAAAGGGAGGGCAAGCGGGCTTTGGTGTTGGCCCAGGCGGGCACCCTCCAGCCCACCTGGACGGTGGCCGACTGCCACACGACCACGCCGGAGGGGCGGGACGTGACGCGGATATACCTGGGCTCCGATGGCTTTACCATGCCGCTGATCACGGAGGCCGAAAAGCAGGGGCGGCGGAAGAAGGTCAAAGAGAAGCGGCAGCGGCGGGGCCAGAGGGCGCGGGCGTTGCCCCGGCCCAAGAAGGGGGCCGACCAGCGTTGGAAGGAAGCCAAGGTGGTGACCTTCTACGACCAGACGATGCAGCATCGGCAAGTGTCGGTGACGCGGGGGGATTGCGAGGCGGCGGGGCGTTTGATGCGGCGGGACGCGGAAGCTCTGGACTTTCACTTGGCCGACGAGCGGCTGGGCAATGTCGACGGCGGGCCGTGGATCATCCGGCAGATCGACAAACATCTGGCGATGACGGCCACGGGCTTGGACTTTTACCACTTGGGCGACAACGTGCACAAGGGGCGTCGGATCACCTTTGGCGAAGAGAATCCCGCCGGCGCGGCGTGGGCCGGGGCCCTGCTGCATGTGGCCAAGCACGAGGGCTATGAGCCGTTGTGGGAGAAGTTGCTGGACTGGCGTAAGGGGCAGCGCGGCGTCAAACGCCAGGAGGCCAACCGACTGGTCAATTACGTAACGGACCGACGAGACATGATTCGCTACCCGGAGTTTATCGCCCAGGGCTGGCAAATCGGCAGCGGCCCGACCGAGAGCCAATGCCGGCTTCTGCCGGACCGGATCAAAGGTTCGGGCATGCGCTGGGACGCCGACAACGCCGAGGCGGTGATGGCCTTGGAGGCCATGGAGCAGAGCGGGCAGTGGTCGGATTACTGGCGAATCACCTTGGCCCAGCGAAATTAAGCCCCTCCCGGAAAATTTGCCGCGCCCTCGCGCTGCGCGGGTAAGGGGGCGTAATTTTATCTGGGGGCCTACTTGTGCTACAATGCTCTATTCGGTCGATGCGTCGTTGTTCGTTAATCGGGAAAGCATGAACACTGAAAAACTCCAAGAGCTGGTGCAACTCCGCCGGGCCATTCGGATTCGGCCCAAGTATGCCACGGATCAGGCCATTCACGGCTTTCCCCTGATGGTCAGTGATCATTTTGTGCTGATCCAGGAGGTCAACGATTTTCATCTGGATGGTTTCACGGTGATACCGCTGCGGAACATTTTTGCGGTGCGCTCCGGCAAGGTCGAGCGCATGATGGAGCGGATCCTCACCGCCGAGGGCGTTTACGATAAGGTCGGATTGCCCCATGAGATCAGGCTGGATTCGTTTCGGGATTTGTTCCGGTCCATTCAAAAACTCGGCAAGCATGTGATTGTCGATTCGCTGGAGTTGGATGGCGACATGATGGACGAGGACTCGTTTATCGGGAAGATCGTGGGCATGTCGCCGCGGTCGGTGG
>CAIYVX010000068.1 GCA_903929765.1 uncultured Planctomycetia bacterium | reverse complement strand
TTCTCGATCTGCACGCCGACGAACATGTCCCGCTCCGCCGTCGCCGGCAGCAGCCGCCACGCGTTGACGCCCGTGCCCACGGCATTGTGGCCCATGGCCGTGTGGCCCTGGCCCAGGGCCAGGCAGACGCACTCGGGCGACTGCAATTCCGTCAGCCGCACGGAAACATTTTCCACCTGCCCGGCCTCCGAGCGAATGCGGACGACGTCCTTATCCTCCAGCCCCAGCTTCCTGGCCAGGTCCGGATGCACGTCCAACCAACTGCTCCAGCAGGCGTAGCTCACCGGCTCGGGCGCCTCCTGCAACCATCCGCGATTCGCCGTCCGGCCGTCAAAAAGCATGATCGTCGGCCAGACAAACAACGAAACCTGACCGGCCGGAAGCGGCGGGAACGCGGCCTTGATGAGATCGGCGATCTCGGTAGCTGGCAGGCGGAATGGGATGACAAGTGCCGCATCGATTCCCGGACCCAATAGGCCGCCGCGGCGCAACGATTCTGTCCAGAACTCCTCGAAGTTCTCCTCTGTTCGTTTGCCAAGCTTCTGCCATCGCTGCCGAAGCCACTGGAGGAAGTTTTCCGCCGGCGCGACGCTGTCTACCCGCGTTAATGGGCGACCTAGAGACTTAGCTAGATCCAGAAACACGTCGCCTGCGTTACGGCTGTCGTACAATCTCGCCATCGTCGGCTGCATCAGCCCGTTCGCACCGTCCATCGGCTCGTAATCACCCCAGGACTCCAGAGGCGAATCGATCGGCAGAATCCAGTGAGACAGTTCGGCAGTCTCATCATGCAACGTGCCCATGTAAATAACCGTACCCGCATGACGGATGAGGTCGGCGGCACCGCTCATCGTATAGGCGGGATTGGCGTTGTGAATAATCAGAACGTCCTTCGGCGTCAGGCCATTCAGGTTCTCCCGCATCTGCTGCGCGGTGGCGGTTTCGCTCAAGGAACGAACGTTCATGTAATCGACGGCCACGTCGATTCGCTCAGCGGCGTAGTTAAGTAAGTTCGCAGCCAGCGCGGTCAGCACGGCGGCGGGACCCGTGGCCCCCGCCGGACCGGCAAGGGCAACACTCAACTTGGCAGAGAGGAACGCCTCCGCCAATTCGTCGATTTGCTTGGCGGTAATTCCTTCCGGCAGCGGTTGCGGGCTGTAGCCACTTTTTTTCAGCGCCGCCTGGACTTCCAGGGACTTGCCACTCCTGCCTTGCTTCACGACCGATTCCACCATTGCCATGGCGATAACGGCTTCTCGACCGGCGGGGACGGGAATGTACTGGTCCGCGTTGGCGGCCGTCATGGACACCCGAGGCCCGACGTACACTAAACGGGCGACGCTGCCCTTGCCATACGAAGAGTTGTCGGGGAAGCGGTAACTGTGCGCCTGCGCGAACTGGCCGGCAAACTGCACCGGTGAAATCCACGTCTCCAGGAAGTCCGCCGCGAAGCTGATGATGAAGTCACAGGATTCCAGGTGGTAGGCCGGCACGACCGCATTGTCGAAAAGAATCTCGTTCGCCCGCCGCAGGGGTTCATAGTTGAACGGTTCGTAATAGAGGACTTTTCTTTGTTCACTTCCCGGCGCGGTCGAAGAAGACCGCTCCCTTCCGGTCGCGGCTCGCTGGAACTGCTCCATTACCTCGGCCAGCGAACCCGTTTGCAGGTCGCTGATAACCACCACACGGTCGGCGGACTTGATTTTGGCGGCGATGGCCGCCATCGCGTCGTCCCATGAAACCGGTTTGGCCTCCTGGCCGGCGGCGGTTCGCGCTAGCGGGGCGCGAATTCGGTCGGGGTCGTACAAGCCCTGCACGGCAGACTGCCCCCGCGCGCACAGCGCGCCGCGGTTCACCGGGTGATCGGGGTTCCCCTCACACTTGGTCACGCGCCCGTCGCGGTGCGACACGACCATCCCGCACCCTGCCGGGCACTCGCGGCAGACCGTGCTGTAGTAGCTCCAGACGCCCGGCACGGACGGCGCGATCGGCGTGACGTAGGGAATGAGCTTCTCGATGGTCTTGCCCGCAAAGCCGACCGCCACGGCCGCTCCGCCGCCGGCTGCGAGCTTCAAAAAGCCCCTTCTCGATAATTCGGACATCGACCAATGTCTCCACTGTGGTACGGCCATCGTCTGTGGCATCCCGATATACATCGGAACCCACGGCTGTGTCTCGCGAAAATCATTTCGAACAGAAGCTTGGAAAGAATCTTACAATCGGTGGGCAAGACTTTCCAGCCTGTCCCGAGCACGGCCCGAAAAAGCAGTGCCCCGATCAAAGAATCATTTCGCGTTCCGCACTACCTGCATCCAAGTGAAAGCGAGCGACGCCGCTGCATACGGCATCTGTCACATGATAGGCATTGAAATCGACAATAGTTACAAAACGTGGAAAATTCTACGATGAAACTTTTTTCTTAGGCCCGTAGGGCCATTCGTCAGTAGCCCAGGGCGCCGCCGCTTCGGCAAGCCCTGGGAAAGCGGTGTCTTTTCCGCAAAGCCCCGTATGGGGCGACCGTGGCCACGACCGCCCCGTACGGGGCTTAAACCAAACTACCCTTCACCCCAGGGCTCCACTCGAAGACTCGCTCCTCCCTGGGCTACTAACGACCGGCCCATCCGGGCCTAAGAAAAGAGTTTCGTTGCAGAGCATTCATTCTCAATTGTGACGCAAACCATTACTCCGGTCTGTTCGCCAGACACTCGCCTGGGTCGATGCCGTGCGTCTTGAGTCGGCGGAGCGGGCTTTCGGGCTGGGCCGTGCGGTCGGATAGGTAGATCGCCTCCAGCACGGCCAGGTTCAGCAGGTTTTCCCGCGCGGAACATTCGTATTTCGTCGCCCCGGTGGCCACCGCCTGCGCGAACGCCTCGACCTGCCGCCGGAACGTGCCCAGCGGAGCGACCTCGTCGCTGACGTTGTCCAGCACGTTTCCGTCCGGGTCGCGAAGCACGCAGGACTCGCTTCTGGCCACGATCGATCCGCCTCGCCCGTGCAGGCTGATCTCCTCGCTGACCGGGCCTGATGCCCGCGTGGTGACCACCGTCGCCATCAGGCCGCTGTTGTATCGCAGAATGGCCGCGGCCGTGTCGTCGGTGTCATAGATCGGGTACGACTTGCCGCCCGGCGCCGGCAGCGGCGCTTTCTTTCCGCAGGTGCTCAGGCCGTACACATCGTCCGGCAGGCCCAGCATCCACACCAGCAGGTCGATGGGGTGATATCCCAGCTCCATCAGCGCCCCGCCGCCGGCAGAGGCCTTGTCGCCCCGCCATTTCAGGTCCGGACCCCAATTGAACAGGTAGTGCGACCGCCCCAGGAACATCTGCCCCAGCCGCGAGCGAAGCTCCCATGCCCGCCGGTAGCCCGACGCGAACCGACGCTGCGTTCCGACGGCAAGCTTCACGCCCGCCTGCTCCGCCTGACGCACGAACGCGACGCCCTCGTCCAGGTTGCGCGCCAGCGGAAGTTCCTTCCAGACGTGAATCCCCCGTTGGGTGCATAGGTTCATCAGCTCGCCCGCCGCCGCGGGCGGCACGGCCATGAACACGGCCGCCGGCTTGGCCTGGGCCAACAGCGCCCGATTGTCCGTGAACATGGGAACCTGAAACTCTTTGCCCGCCTGGGCGGCCGCCTCGGGATTCTTGTCCGCCAGCCCCACGACCTTGACCATGGCGCTGCCCGCCAGCGCCGCAAGCGTGTACCGGCCGAAGCCGCCCACCCCAATCACCGCAACCGGCAATGTTCCGTTGTCCATAAATGCCTCGCTAGCCCATAAAACTAGACCCCGCCGAGGCGGTTGTCAAGGCCGGAAGAAACGAACCGCAGAATATCGAACCGCAGAACCACGGCGCGGCCTTGGTCCGCAACCAAATGACGAATGACGCAATGACCATTCAATGTCGAAGCACAAGTGCCCAATGGCGAATATGAATCCGCGGGGGGCGTCGCACAATAAACGGTGACTGTCCCTATTTATTTTAAATAGGGACAGTCACCGCTTATTTGACACCGCTAATTGCCGACAGAGAACTTGTGTCGTCATTATCCGCTCTTCCGTGGTGTCGTTCTTCTGAGGGCGGGCTGGCGATCCGCGGTCTGCTGGCCAAACGTTAGGGCCACAAACGGGTTCGCTGTTTCCGAAGGCAAACCGCCGGCCTCTTCGCAGCCATGACCCTCAAGCGCCTGATGATCGTTCTTGTGGCACCCCTTTTGAGGCCACCCCGTAGGGCGTGCCAGCCGTCTTCAATAAGACAATAATAACTTATACCACAATGATTTAACCAGCATTTTACCAAAA
The DNA here is from genome assembly GCA_903929765.1 of uncultured Planctomycetia bacterium. Lineage (GTDB taxonomy): Bacteria > Planctomycetota > Phycisphaerae > FEN-1346 > JAACEH01 > CAIYVX01. The sequence continues at coordinate 29 of CAIYVX010000068.1, read as the reverse complement.
ATAAAATGTAGAACTTTTTCTATATCTAC
>CAIYVX010000067.1 GCA_903929765.1 uncultured Planctomycetia bacterium | reverse complement strand
GCAGCCGCTGGTCGCACGATGGCCTGGGACGGATGCTGGCCTTGAAGCTGATGCGACTCAATGGTCTCTGGGAAACTCTCTGGCCGCACCTGCGGGCCGCCTGATTCCCCAAAACGTTAATGCACCCCATTCTTCCCCCCCTCCTTGACAGCAAACCTTATCAAATCTACCATCAAATCATGGCCCCCAACGTCATCCTCTACGGCGCTTCCTGGTGCCCCGACTGCGACCCGGTCAAACGCTTCCTAATTGAACATGAAATCGATTTCCAGTACGTCGATATCGACCAGGACGCCGGCGCTGCCGATGTCGTCGTGAAGTTGAGCGGCGGGCGCACCATCCCCGTTCTCGTTCTCCCCGGCCGCGTGCTCGTCAACCCCGATCCGGCTGCCCTGGCCGCTGCTTTCGCCGTCGCCCCGGCCCTGCCCGAACCGATCTACGACGTGGTCATCGTCGGGGCCGGCGTCGCCGGGCTTTCCACCGCCATCTACACCACCCGCGAACGCCTGACCACCCTGATCCTCGAAAAGGGAGTCCCCGGCGGCCAGATCCTCACCACCAGCGCCGTGGAAAACTATCCCGGCTTTCCCGAACCGATTTCCGGCTTCGACCTCACCGACCGCCTCGTCACCCAGGCCCGCCGCTTCGGCGCCGAAATCCTCGACCGCCACGAAGTGATAAAAATCGAACCCCGCCACGACTCGTTCGACCTGACCGTCACCAATTCCGACGACCAGACCAAACACTTTCTCGCCCGCGCCGTCATCCTCGTCCCCGGCTCCAACTACAAACGCCTCAACGTCCCCGGCGAACAGGAACTCACCGGTCGCGGCGTCAGCTATTGCGGCACCTGCGACGCCCCGTTCTATCGCGGCAAGCACGTCGTCGCCGTCGGCGGCGGCAACTCGGCCGTGGACGAAGGCCTGCACCTGCTCAAGTTCGTCGACCGCCTCACCATCGTCCACAACCGCGACGAACTCGCCGCCCAGCCGTTTCTCATCGAGGAACTGATGAAACAGAAGGACCGCGTGACGATCCTCTCCCGCACCACCGTCGCCCGCATCGAAGGCCCCGACCGCGTCACCGGCGTCGTCCTCAAAGACCTCGCCACCGGCGCCGAGCGGCCCTATCCTTGCGACGGTGTTTTCGTCTGGATCGGCCTCCGCCCCAACACCGACTTCCTCCGCCCCCTGGTCGAAACCGACGCCGAGGGCTTCATCCTGGCCGACGATTGCACCATGGCCACCGCCGTCCCCGGCCTCTATGCCGCCGGCGATTGCCGCGCCGGCTCCAAAAAACAACTCGCCACCGCCTCCGGCGAAGGCGTCATCGCCGCGCTGGTGGCCGCCGATTACCTCAAAAAACAAAAAACCGCCGCCAGGAAATGATAGTGCTGTTGTTTCTTTCGTAGGGACAGGGCCGATCCCTGTCCCACGAACGGCAACGGCAGCAACAGCACCGGCAAACGGAAAACATCATTATATTGCGGCGGCTGTCAAGCAACCGCCCAGCATGACAGCCAGGCAAAGGATTGGTGCGTGCAAGCACGCACCCTACATGACTACTTTCCCGCGCTTACCGGCTGCTTGGCCACCAGCGTCACCTTGCCCAGCAGGCCGCTCTCGTCCGGGCGGAGCAGGAAGACGTTGGCCATCGTGTTGGCGATACGGAGTTTGAGGCGGTTGCGGCCGGGACGGACCAGGGCCGAAACTTCGAGGCTCCACGGCGCCCAGGGGAGGACGCCGGCCTCCTGGTCGTTGACGAAGACCTGGACCACATGGGCCACACGCTCGAACTCCAGGAAGAGCCGCCGCCCGGCCAGGCCCGCCGGCAGTTCGAACTCCTGCTCGTACTGGCCGATGCCGGAAAAGTAGGGGAAGCCCTGCGTCGCCCAACTGCCGGTGTGAATCGAGCCGCGAGCCACGCTCAGGGCCTCGTGCGTGCCGTGGCCGGCGACCGTGAAATCGCCCGCCAGATAGAGCGTCTGATCCAGGTTCAACCCCGCCGTGAACATCGCCTCGGCCGCGACCGTCACCTCGTTGCTCCCCTGGCGGATGAAAGTCGTCACGTCGGCCTCCGGCACGAGCCGGTCGTAATGCGTCCCCTCGCGCCAGTCGGTCAGGTCATGCCCGTTGATGGCCACTTTCACGTCGAGCTTGATCGAGTTCACAAACATCCGCTGGTCGAACAGCCCGTCGGCCAGCAACACGGCCTGCCCCGGCGTCACGGCGGCATGGAACTGGGCACGGAACGTCTTCGTGAACGAGGACCATTTGTTCACTGGATTGGAATGGCCGGCCACGTCGAGTTGCCAGGAGCGGAGCGGAAAATAGTTGCCGCCCTCGGCCGTGAACTGCCACTGGCCGCCCAGGGCGAGCCGCGTTTCCTCGACCGATTCTAGCCGCGGCGACGCGTCTTCCTTGGCGGCTCGCTTGTCGGCGAACATCACCAGGTGCGACCCCGCCGGGGGAAAATCGAGTTCCAACTCCGTCCATTCCTCGTCCTGCGCCGCCGGCGTCAGCACCGCCAGTTCGCCCGTCCGCGTGTCCAAGAGGTGCGGCACACCGGTCGCCCGGATGCGGACGTGCAGCCCGTAATAACCGAGGTCGCGGCTGGCGTTGGCCAGCATGACGAATCGCCGATCTTCCTTGTCTTTCATCAGGTAGAGGATGTCGCGGGCCTCGGCGATCTCAACGTCCACGGCGATGCGTTTTTTCACTTCGGCCACAAAGGCTGCCGCGGCCGATTTCGATTCGCAGACGCTCGGCAGTTCCAGCAGTTTCCTGGCCCGCGCCGCCAAAGCCTCGTCTTCGCCCGTCTCGGGACTCTGGCTCGGCAACCCATCGACGAAAACAATGGCCAACCCGGCCGCGCCCCATTTTTCCAGCAGGTCCATCGTCTTGCGCGACAAGGCCCGCGCCGAGGGCAGCACCAAAGCCCGGAAACTTTCCAGCGTCTTGCCCTTGTGGTTCTGGAGCCGCAACTGGCCGTCCTTGCCTAACTCCGCCCGACTGAGCATCTCCTCGTTCACGATGTCGAAATCGACCTGGTGGCGGGAAAGTTGCTCCACGGTCTCCTCGAAACTGGCCTGAATCTCCCGCGCCGCCGGGTTGCCCTTGGATTGGTCGGTCCAATTGAAACCGTGGCCCGGATCGAGCGCCACGGCCATGGCCGCCACCGGCATGACCAGCGCCGCCGGGGCGACGTGCCGCCCGCCGTGCAGCACCGCACTGAGGCGCGCCAGGTGGTCCGCGAAGACTTTGTAGAACGGGGCGTAGGGGACGTGGTAGGACTGGTCCGGCGGACATTCCCATTTGCGGAACCCCGCCAGGGAATAATAGGCCGCATGCGGCATGAAATAGTTAATCCCCAGCACGGCCTGGAAATCGCCGAGCCATTTCAGTGTCGGCAGCGAAAGTTCCCAGCCTGCGGCCACGCCGAAGGCCTCGGCCATGGTCCGCTCTTTTTCCAGCAGGTGTTCGGCGCTGGAGGCCAGTTTTGCCGCCACATGATTGTTGGGCAGCCCGGCCCGGCGGAAGGTCGAATCGAAGAGCGTGTCCACGCCGGCATAGTGCATGTACTCGGCGGTGGCGAAATAGTCGGTCTGTTCCTTGACCTGGGCAGCCAGTTCGCCTTCGGAGTCTATGTGCCCGATGGACCGCAGGCCGTGCCGCCGGCACCAATCGTAAATCGGTTTGAAAAACGCCTCGACGTACATCGCCTGCACCGTGCGGTGGAACTGGAGCCGCACGCGCGGCGTCTCCTGGCCGGCGGGAAAGAATAGTGCGACGAGCGCCCGGGTGAAATCAGTCTTGTGTTCCTTCTTGAACCGTTCCGGCAATTCGTCCGTAAACTGAATGCTCCGCTTATGCGATGCGTACCATGTGCTCGGCTCGTCGGTGAAGATGCCCTTGACGCTCCGCCCCAACATCCGGCCCAGCCGCTCGGCGTATTTCTGGTGCGTTTCGCCGATGAACCACTCAATGGCTTCCTTGTTCAACGTATCCGCGTAGCCGCCGGCGAAATGTCCGGGGAACCAGGCCCGCGAAAAGACGGCCACCTTCTCCGTCGCCGCCGAGGCCGTGTACTTCAACCGCCCGTCCTTCACCCGGCTGGTCAGTTCCTTTTCCTTGCCCCAGACCGCCTGCCCGTCGGCCAGCGGAATCGCCAGGACGCAGAACAGATCATCCTCGATCTTCACCTCGCGCTCCAGCGTCTCGCCCTTGGCGAGGTCCGCCTCGTCGCTGATCCAGATCTGGCTCATGCGAAACTCGGGATGCTCGCGGGCCATTCGCATGCCGACCGTGCCTGAGGGCCAGTTGTCCTCGTCATAGAGCCAGGCCCACATCCCTTCGCGCTCGGCCACCTTGGCGCAATGTTCCACGGCCGCCAACCAGTCGCGGCCCAGGTACGGCGTGAGCAGGCCGTGGCGGGCGTGCATGATGAACCCGCCGCAGCCCTGCTCTTTCAGTTCCAGAATCTGCCGCTCCAGTTCCTCGGTTTTCAGTTCGTGGTTCCAGAACCAGAACGGGGCGAAGCGGTACTCCGCCGGGGGCTGGCGAAAATCCTTCAATACGCTCATGGCTATTCCTTTGTCTGGGAAAAAGTTTTCCGAACGCTTAATCTATCCCGGCCCGCGCCGAGCCACAAGATTTTTCCGTGCCCCGGCCACAATTCCAAGATATGATTATCGCGTCTGCTTTTAGGCTGTAGTTACCGGGTTGTTAGGAGAACTCTGTCATGCGTATTGGTTTTCATGGTGAGTTGCAGGACGAGCCGGAGATTCGGGCCGCCTTCATCGGTTGCGGCAGCCACGCCTTTCGCAACATCTATCCGACCTTCCACTTTGCCCCGGTGAAGCTCGTGGCCACGTGCGACATGGCGCCCGGCAAGGCCGCGGCCTTTGCCGCCAAGTTCGGGGCGGAGAAATCCTACACCGACCATCGCCAGATGCTCGCCGAGGGCGGTTTCGAGGCCGTCTTCATCGTCGTCGGCTACGACCAGCGCGGCCGTCCGGGCTATCCCGACCTGGTCGTCGATTGCCTGGAGGCCGGGTACCACGTCTGGCTGGAAAAGCCGCCGGCCGCCACCTGTGCCGACATCGAGCGGATGCAACGGGCCGCCACGAAAGCCGGTCGCACCGTCATGGTCGGCATGAAGATGATGTTTTACCCGGCCAACGAAAAGGCCCGCGAGATCATGGATCAGCCCGCCTTCGGCCGGTCGCAAATCGTCACGCTCCAATACCCGGAGGCGATTCCTACCGTCGAGGAATTCCGGCAGTATTATGACGAAGGCCGGCGGGTGAACGGCGTTGTCTCGTTTGTCGACCACCTTGTCCATCCGGCCTCGCTGCTTATTTTTCTGCTGGGTCCTCCGCAGACGCTCTACTACGAACGCGCCGCCGGCGGCGCGGGGCTGACCATGTTCACCTTCGCCTCCGGAGCGGTGGCCACCCTCGCTCTGACGTCCGGGTCGTGTGGTCGCGGCGGGCTGGAACGCACCGTGGTTTTCGGCGAGAAGGGCAACCACCTCGTGGTGGAGAACAATATCCGCGTCAGTTGGTTCAAAGGCCCGCTGCCGCCCTACGGCGGTTCGCCCAACTATTTTCTCGGCGGACCGGAGGAAACCACGGCCGTCTGGGAGCCGGAGTTCTCGCTCGGCCAACTTTACAATAAGGGCCTGTTTCTGCTCGGATACTACGGCGAGGTCAACGAGTTCGCCCGGGCGATTTTGGATAAACGAACCGTGTCGAAGTGCAACCTGGAACAGGCCTGGCAGGTGACGCGGATCCTGGAAGGTTTCTGTGCGGGTCCGGGCAAAACTATTTCTCTGGAGGGGCGGCGATGAAATATGTGGTCAGAAGAGCGGCCGAGGCCGAACGGAAAAAAGACACGACGCCCTGGGGCTCGCTGAACTGGCTGGCCAACCAGGAGTTGACCGCCAGCTCTAAAATGACCGTCGGCCGCGTCGTGATTAAGAAGGGGCAGCACAATCCCAAGCACAGCCACGGAAACTGTCAGGAGTTGCTCTACCTGTTGGCCGGCCGCCTGGAACACGCCGTCGGCGACGAGTCGGTCACGCTCAATCCGGGCGACACCCTGATCGTCGAGGCCGGCGTGCCGCACAACGCCCAGAGCATCGGAGACGTGGACGCGGACATGATCGTGGTCTACGATACCGGCGCGCGGCACTTTCAGAAAGAAGCCTGATGAGGACTCAGCAGATGAACGTCGCCATCATTGGCATTCAAGGCTACGGGGCAAGTTACTTCGAAGCGCTGCGGCGACGAGCTGAAGTTCGTGTGCTGGCCGTTTGCGATCTGGACGCCCTGGCCGCCGCACGCGTCGCCGAGGCCCACGGCGTGGCCCGGAGCTTCACGGATTACCGCGAATTGCTCAAGCTCCCGGAACTCGACGCCGTCTTCATTGCCACGCCCCACTTCCTGCACTACCCGATGGTCATGGACGCTCTGCGGGCGGGTAAACACGTCTTCTGCGAGAAACCGCTGGCCATCCGCTCCGACCACGCCGATGAAATGGCCCGCACCGCCCGCGAGCGACGCCTCGTTCTGACCTGCCACTACAACCAGCGGCAGACCGACTATGTGCAGGCCCTGCGTCAGGTGGTTCAGAGCGGGCTCATCGGCGACCTCTATGAAGCCAATGTCCGCTGGATGGCCCGCTGGACGAGTTTCATGTTCGACGCCCGGACCAGTTGGCGGCTCCAGAAAGACAAGGCTGGCGGCGGCATTCTTATCGGTCGCGGCTCACACCTGATCGACGCCGTCTGGTACATCCTCGACCGGCGGCCGATCCGCGCCATCCGCTCCACCAGCCACAACTATCTCACCGGGACCGAAGTCGAAGACTTTGCCACGGCGACTTTGATCTTTGATGGGAACCTGACCGTCAATCTGCAATGCAGTTATGTGGCCCACATTCCCCACTTCGGGGATCGTATGGAGTACGAGTTCTACGGCACGCGCGGCGGCGCGTCCTTCTGTCGGACCGACGGCGTGGCCGCGCCGTTGCGGGTCGGCCGGTGCCGCCTGGCCGACGGGCAGTGGGAAGATTTGTCCGGGCAACTCGTTCCGGCCACCGGCGCCGGGGCCAAGCCGCTCACCATCGTCGACGATTTTCTTGAGGCCATTGCCCAGCGGACCGCGCCCCTCATCACGGCCGAGGACGCCGCCTACATCACCCACGTGCTCAATGCCGGCTATGAGTCGGCGCGCACCGGCCGGGAGGTCGCCATACCATCAACTTCATCCCCTTCCTGAAGGACCAAAGCATGACCGTTCAAATCACAATGCTCAATGCCATGGCCTCGCCCGACTTCGCCGCGGCCCTGGATTTCCAGCGGGACCGGGGGCTGAAGTTACTCGATCTCAAGGACGCGATTCTCGGTCGGAGCCTGTTGGATCTGACCGATGCCGAGGCGGCGCAGGCGGCCGAAATGATCGACCGCCGCGGCCTGAAGGTCTATTGTCTGTCGAGCGTCCTGTTTCACGCGGACGTGGAACAGGGCGGCCCTCTGTTCACCGCCGGACTCGACGACCGGGTGGCCCGCCTGATCGAATTGGCCAGGCTCTTGCGGCCGCAGGTGCTGCGACTGCTCGGCGCGACCACCAGCCGCCGCGACCAGGTGGCCGACGCCGTAGCCGAGGTCGAGCAGCGCCACCCCTGGCTCATCGCGGCCTACCAGCAGGCCATTGACCGCATCGCCGACGCCGGTTTCATGGCGACCATAGAAAACGAGGTGCGCGGCTGCATCCTCTCCTCTCCGGCGGAAGTGCAGCGGCTCTTCGCGCTCATCAATCGTCCCGGTCGCGTCATGTTCACCTGGGATGCCCAGAACATGTGGCAGGCCGGCACGTTTCCGACGGTGGCCGTTTATGAACAGTTGCGCGATCTGACCGGCTACGTCCACCTCAAAGGCGGCCAGAGCGTCACCACCGGCGGCCCCTTGGCCTGGCGCTGCGCCTTGGAGGACGCCGGATACGATGTGCCGGCCCTGGTGCAACATGCGGTCGCCTCCGGTCGTGTGGCGGTGATCTGTCTCAACCCGCCCCATGGCCAGCCGAAGCCCGGCTATGACTACACGAACCTCCTGGAACGCGACCTGCGCTATGTCCGTCAACTGATTCAAAACGCCACCAGCCGAACCGGCTAAGAAGAAGGAACGGCCCATGGCCCGCAAGCCTGCCCCGGTCGAGGAAACGCTCAAACGGTTGCAAAAAGCTTTCCCCGACGCCCGCTGCACACTAGACTTCAAGACGCCGCTGGAACTTCTGGTGGCCACGGTCCTCAGCGCCCAGTGTACCGACGTTCGCGTCAACAAAACCACGCCGGCGCTCTTCAAAAAATACCGTACCGCCCGGGCTTATGCCGAGGCGCCGCCGGCGGAGTTGGAAGAAGCCATCCGGTCGTGCGGCTTCTATCACACCAAGGCCAAAAGCATCCAGGGTTTTTGCAGCGCCCTCGTCGAAAAGCATGGCGGACGGGTTCCCACGACAATCGACGAACTGGTCGAACTGCCCGGCGTCGGTCGCAAGACGGCCAACGTCGTCCTGGGCAACAGCGGCGCGCGGCCCGGCGGTTTCGTGGTCGATACCCACGTCAAGCGCGTGGCGGCGCGGCTCGGATGGACGAAGCATTCCGATCCGGTCAAGATCGAGCAGGATTTGAACAAATTGGTTTCCGAGAAGGATTGGGTCCGCGCCGGCCACGAACTGATTCAACTCGGTCGTCGCATCTGTGTGGCTCGCACCCCCCGTTGCCCCGACTGTCCGCTCAATGACCTTTGCCCTTCGGCGTCCGCCATCACTTGACTGCCGGTTCAGCGCGCAAAGAAACAGGCCGTGGCGATTGCTCGCCACGACCCGGTTTTCGTTAAGTGGGCGGGACCTGGAGGGAAGGCACCGCCCAAGTTGCGGGGATTGAAGCTCCCTTCAGTACAACCAACTTTTATGATTCACGGAACTTCCAAACTCTCAACCAACTTCTTATAACTTCGCTGGCCCAAGGCCAGGCTGCTTTCTAAGCCCGCCGCTTAGAGTGTGAAGGGGGTTTTGGCATGTTTGCTGAGACTCTCGCACCCGGGGGAGGGCTTATGCGGGATAATCTAAGCAATGCCAAGCGAGCGGGCTGTACTGCTCTCTTAAATAGCAAAGGTCGTGCCACGCGGACGATTTGACAAAACACAACGATAAAAAAAGTCGTAACTAATGCTACAACAACAAGTTATAATTTTTTCATTTTATTTTTCTGTTCTACCATTGACTCGACTCACATAGCCCTATTGTTAGTTTTCAGAAACAACGATCCATGAGCAACGGCAGTTTAAACGTCGTAACATACTATAAAATAAGGACTTACGACTAGTGTTGTCCGTGGTAACAGGCGTAGCTTTTATGCATCATGTCAAATCGTCGCCCTGGGAGCTGTTTCTGTCTGACCATAGTGGCCGCCCTTTCCGCAGCGATTTGAAACAAAGCCGGCCTCGCACTTGGAGTGCGAGGCCGGCTTTGTTTCACTTCCTATTCGTTTCGGTCCGCCAGATCCATCGGGCCAGGACTGCGGCCAGACTGCCGCGGACGAGTTACCGCTATCCCTTACGGAATCACGTTGCCGTTGAGAATGCCGACCAGGAAGGTAATTTGCTGCGTGTTCTTATTGTGTCCCGACCCGTCGATGTCAAAAAGCTCGGGATCAAAGCCCGCAAAGGCGCCATTGAGCCAACCGACGATCATGCAGATGCTTCTGGAGTTCACCGTTCCGGCGTTGTTGGTGTCACCCAGCGGGCGCACCTGGACGGTTGCCGTAGCTGTTGCTGAACCACCAACGTCGCCCGCCACGGTCACTGTAACCGTGCAAAGGCCCGTCAGGGCGATGTTCGACAGGTCGTCCACCGTACCTTTCACGCGGCCACCCACCAGATAAGCGGTCATCTGGCTCGCGGCCGGGACGGTCCAACTCACCGGCGCAGCGTCCGTCGGGGGCACCAGCTCCGTCGTGGTGCTGTTGGTCTGCGTCAGGGTCGGCGTGACCACTCCGGGACCGGTCTGGGTCACCGTGACCGAGTAGGCGGTGTTGCCCCAGGTGTCGGTGGCGTTGATGGTCAGGGCCACGGCATGGCGATCCTGCGTAGTGACGGGCGTGTTCTGGTAGACCCAGGTGGTCGAGGTGTAAGCGGTGATCGTGAGCGTCTCGGCCGTGAAGTTGGCCGACAGGGTCACATTGCCGTTGATGGTCAGGGTGTCCGTGCCGGTGTTCCCGGAGACCGTTCCGCCCGTCACGTTCCAGCCGTTGAACTTGTAACCTGCGGCGGGCGCCGCCGTGATCGTAACCACGGCGCCGGTGGTATAAGATGCCTGGTTTGGCGAGACCGAGACCGTGCCGCCGGCCGTCTGGTTCACCGTCACCGTTTTCGACTGGGCGGCCCAGGCCGTGATAATGCCGCTGGCCCAGATGGCCACGCCCGGCACGCCGACGGCGTCGTTGGTGTCCGGGGGAGAAAACATGCTGGCGCCGTTGGTGGTCACGCCGTCGGAGAGCGCCGCCACGGTCCATCGTCCGGTCGAGGGGTTCAGATAAAACCAGCCGCCGCCGGAATCGCCGCAGGCCAGACCTGCCTCATAGGGCGTGGCCTTGGACGAACCGTAAGGCTCAAAGCTGTCGTAGAGGTAGTTGTACATGTTGTAGGTGATGGTGTTGGTGCCCCACTGCAACACGCCGGAGCCGACGCTCGTCCAGAGGTAGCCGCCGCCGTTAGTGGTCAGCGCCCCCCGCTTGTAGCCGTAGCCGCCGATGACGACCTGCTTGCCGACCAGGCTGGAGTTGTTCAAACTGAGATCGGCGTAGACCGGGAGGTTGGCGTTGGAACCGTCCGGATTGGTGATGCGGGCCAGATTGAGGTCATAGGAGTTGCTGTAATAGATCGCGGCCACGACGTAAGTCGTCCCATTGACCACGACGGACGTGCCCGGGCCTCCGCCTTCATGGTTGCAGACGATGATCCAATTCGGGTTGACGACCACACAACTCATCCAGCCGGCGTAGAGGCCCATGACGCCGGAAGGTGGAGTACTCGGTGGTACGACATCGTTGTACAGCACCAGAGCCTGACTATTTCCGGCCAACAGCAACGCAACTAACAAGGAAAGTAGAAGTCTCACGGCACCCCTCCTGTAAAGCTGGCAAAACTCTCCCACACCACACCATGTCTTGCTCAAACTACCCAAATTGCCTATTATTCGCTATGGAGGCCATATCGACTGAAACCAGCATCGTCTAAAATTTCTTTTCTTTTTTTTCCCAAGCGAACGCCACAATGTCACAAGTCATTATAATCAAAAGACTTAGGAAAGCAAATCGCCCGGCTTGAGATGGGGGTTTTTTCTATCGCTTTTACTGGAATTATGTTATAGGACGCTGGCAGGGAAAGAGCATCTTAATATAAAAAACCTCGATTTATCGGACGTTTTATGGTCTTGGGGATAAAAAAAACAAGCCAGCGCCAAGGCGACAAAAAAAATTCATAAAATGGCGTGACCGCAGATGTTACGTCCGAATGGCGTCGAAAACAGTGCGAAATCAGGCGGACCCTGTGTTTCGTAGCCAGTCTCTGCTTTTTGGCCGGTCAGACCAGACATGAACCTGATGATTGATGATTAAGGTGTGCCGCCGCCCTGATGCGGCACGGCCGCCGGCGTCCGTTCCTGGTGTCGCGGCAGGAAAGAAACCACAACAATGCTGAGGGCCGCCGCGGCCATCCCGATGCCGAAGGTCCACTGGTACCCGGCATATTTCCAGATCAGGCCGCCCGCCAGGGGCATGGTCACCGCCGCCACGTGGTTCATGGCCACGCCCATGCTCAGCGTCGGCGTGTGTTCGGACGGCGGGGCCAGTCGCCGCACATAGGTCGTCAGGGCCATGTTCAGCGTGAACAGCACGTTGTCGGCCACAAACAGGGCACAGAGCACCGCCGCCGTCGAAATGAAGGCGTAACCGCAGAAGACCCCGATCAGCAGCACAAAGTAGATCGTCAGGACCGCCCGCTCGCCCATCCGGTCGATCAGCCGTCCGACCGGCGGCGACAGCAGCCACACGGCCACCTGCCCGACCAGCCAGAGTTCCAGCATCGTCGTCAGCTTCATGCCGTAATCATGGACCAGCAGGAATCCGGCGAAGGCCAGGAAAATCTGTTTCCGCCAGCCGTCCAGGAAGCACAGGAGGTAATAAAGGCCGTACCGGCGGCGCATGATGAAGCGCGGCCCCGGGGTCTTGATATCGCGCGGAATGAAGAGGCAGGCCACGCCGGCCAGGACCGCCGCGGCGCCGCCGATCAGGTAAAGCGGCCGGATTGGAACCTTGACGTAGGTCAGGATGAGCAGCAGCACAAGAATGGCCGCGCCGCCGGCCGCCCCGGCGGACTGAAGCTGGCCCAGGCGGTGGCCGGTGCGGCCTTTCTCCGCCAGAGAGAGCATCATCGAGTTCGGCAGCGGCATCCAGACGTGCAGGCCCTGTGACCAGACCATGCTCATCACGGCCAGAGAGAAAAAACTATCCACCCAGTTCAGCGCGGCCAGCCCCACGCCCACCACGACCAGCATGGCGCAGCCGATCAGCGGCTCGGCCAGGCCGGCCAAAAGGGCCAGGACGCCCAGGGCGGCGATGCCGCAACTTTCGCGCAGGCATTCCAGGAGGCCCTTGTGGAACCCGTCGACGTGAATCTCGCCGACGACGAAGTTGTCGTTGAGGCCGAGTTGGAGGTTGAAGGCCATGCCGATGCCGACGCAGGCGACGGCCAGGAAAAACATGCCGCGCCGCCGCTTGTGTTCGGCCAGCGGGGCGGGGATTTCGAGGACGTGTGATTCGGGTTCTTCAAAAGACATTCGACTTATAGCTCCGGCCTGGGTTGGTCGATGACTCTCAAAAGCTTGACGTAAAGACTTTGGAGCCGGATAATCCTATCGAACTAAACTGTCTTCTGCAATCTCCGAAGGGGCGGTGTTGTGCCGGAGACGATTTCTGTGGGTCGGGGTTGGTTGAATTAGATACAATCTAGAAGGTTCAGCGGGATAATGTCGGCGGAGGCTGTTGGATGAAAACGACGGTGGCAGTTGGCACTAAGGTTCTGCGCTGGGCCATCCACCGCTCTGGAAGGTCCCCAGGCGATCTCGCAGATAAATTTCCGCGAATCGAAGAATGGGCGGCAGGGCGGACCCAGCCGACCATGAGCCAATTGGAGAAGTTGGCCAACGCGACTTCTACGCCCCTTGGTTTCTTTTTCCTCTCCGTTCCGCCGGAGGAACGCCTGCCCTTCCCATTTTTTCGGACGGTCAGTAACAACTCGCGGGAGCAGCCCAGCCCGGATCTTCTTGAAACTATTCAATCGATGCAGCAGCGTCAAGCTTGGATGCGCGAATTCCTGGTTGAGGAGGGTCAGGAACGCCTGCCTTTTGTCGATTCGGTGCGGCTTGGCGCAAACCGCGCAGGGGTGGCCGGACAGATGCGGAAGACCCTCGGCCTTAAGTCGGACTGGGCTTCAGTTCGACCGAACTGGAGCCTGGCGCTGCGTTCTCTGCAGGATGCAATCGACGATGCAGGGATAATGGTGGTCACTAATGGGGTGGTCGGCAACAACAACCATCGCAAGCTGAACACGGAAGAATTTCGCGGCTTTGTTCTCGTTGACGAATTTGCGCCACTGGTATTTGTCAACGGCTCCGACGGAAAAGCCGCCCAGATGTTTACGCTTGCTCACGAACTCGCCCATGTTTTTTTCGGCAGCAGCGCCGCTTTCGACCTGCGCCGTCTAATGCCGGCCGATGACCCGATCGAACAGGTTTGCAATCAGGTTGCGGCAGAATTCCTTGTTCCGGAGCGTTTGCTGCGAGAAAAATGGCCCTCAGTTCGCGGCGCGGAAGACCGTTTTCAAATATTGGCCAGACATTTCAAGGTCAGCGAACTCGTCGTTGCGCGCCGAGTACTTGACTTAGCACTAATTCACAAGAGCGATTTCTTTTCTTTTTATGATTCCTACCAAGCCGAAGTGCGGCGAGCAAAGTCCCGACAAGCTTCCGGGGGAGATTTCTTTGCGACCCAAAACCTTCGCATCGGCAATCGATTTGCCCGGACTGTGATTCGGGCCGCTAGGGCAGATAGATTGCTCTACTCCGAGGCCTACCGGCTGACTGGGCTATACGGCAAGACCTTCGAGAGTTTCGCCAAGTCGCTCGGAGGGCCACTGTAATGAGCGACCAAATATTTGTCGTTGACTCCAGCGTACTAATCGAGGCGGCAAAGAGGTATTACGCCTTTGACATAGCGCCCCGCTTTTGGCAGAGCATGGTCGAGCATGCAAACGGGGGACGTATAATCAGCGTTGACCGTGTACATGACGAACTTGCACGTGGCAAAGACGAACTCAAGGTCTGGGCCAGCCAGCAATTTGAAAATGCCTTCGCAAAAACCGACGGACCAGTGGTCGTCACCAGCTACCGAGATCTCATTACCTGGGTACAGTCACAGCCTCAATTTACAACTGCGGCCAAAGCCGAATTTGCCACAGGAGCGGACGGCTGGTTAGTCGCCTATGCAAAGGCGAATAGTTTCACAGTTGCGACGGAGGAGCAACCAGCACCAGAGGCCAAACGCAAAGTTCCTATTCCTAACCTATGCAAAGCCTTCAACGTACCTTGTTGTGGCACTTTTGCCATGCTACGTGTTTTGGGCGTGCGTTTCGAATAGTATTGTGCCGTGCTGCCGGATACCAGATCCTCTTGCAGAAACTTACTCCCATACAAGCCATAACTTACAGCACCGCCAGGGCTTCGTCCACGGCGGCCATGAGCGGCGCGATGGTCGATTCGGAGAAGTCGAAGCGGATGCCGGCGGCGGAGAAGAGTTCGGGCAGTGGGCGCGAGCCGCCGAGGGCCAGGGCGCGTTTGTAGCCGGCCAGGGCGGCGGCCTGGTCGCGGCGGGCGAGAACCCAGAGTTGCAGCGCGCCGAGCTGGGCGATGGCGTACTCGATGTAATAGAACGGGCACTGGAAAATGTGCAACTGGCGATGCCAGAGGAAGGCCCGCTCGGCCTCCAGGCCCGACCAATCGACCGCCCCGCCGGAGAACCGCTCGAAGGTTTCGAGCCAGGCGGCGCGGCGGTCGGCGGCGCTGTGAGACGGATGGCTGTAGAGCCAGTGCTGGAAGGCGTCGATGGTGGCCACCCAGGGCAGAATGGCGACGATGCCTTCGAGGTGCTCGCGGCGCGAGCGGGCCAGGTCGGCGGCGTCGGGATAGAACACGCCGAGCGCCCCGTCGGCCAGAAGTTCCATGCCCATGCTCGCCACCTCGGCGAACTCCATCGGGGGCATTTGGTAGGCCAAGAGCGGCTCGTCGGCCGAGGCCAGGGCATTGAAGGCGTGGCCGCCCTCGTGGAGGAGCGTCCGCACGTCGCGATCGACGCCGACGGCGTTCATGAAGATGAACGGCTTGCGGGCTTCGTAGAGCGTCGATTGATAGCCGCCGGGAGCCTTGCCCTTGCGGCTGGCCAGGTCCAGGAGGCCCAGCCATTGCATCTCCTCGAACTGTGTGCCGAGGTCGGGATCGGTTTGCGAAAAGACGTCGCGGGCGCCTTCGGCCAACTCGGCGGCCTCGGTGAACGGTTTGAGCGGCGCGCGACCCTCTGGATCGACGGCCGTGTCCCACGGCCGCAGGCGGTCGAGCTTCATCACGCTGCGCCGGCGCTCCATGATGCTGCGCACCAGCGGCACGACGCACTTCTCGGCAGATTGATGGTACGCTTTGCAATCCGCCGGCGTGTAATCGAAGCGGTGATAGGCCCGGAACTGGTACTCGGTGAAATCGCGGCACTCGGCGTTGGCGGCGATCTGATTGCGAAGTTTGAACATCCGGTCGAAAATCTCTTCGAGGCGATCCTTGTCCTGAAGCCGCCGCGCCGCCGTGGCCCGCCAGGCCGCCTCGCGGACCGTGCGGTCGGGTTCGAGCAGGAAGCGGGCCATTTCCGGCAGCGTCCGCTCGCGGCCCCGGAAGTTCACCATCATCGCCCCGCTCACGGTCTGATATTCCTGCGAGGCCAGGGCCTCGGCGGTCTGGAGCGGCACGTTTTCCGGGCGGAACAGTTCGACGTCGGCCCGCAGGCCGCGATCGTGAACTTCGTAGCGGCGCTCGTCGAGCTTGATGGCGAAGCGGGCCTTCAGATATTTCCGGTTCAGGGCGTCGGCCAGGGGCTTGATGGTCGGCTCGACCGTTTCGACAAATTGGCGATACGCCGCCGCCCGGTCTGCATCGTCGGTCTGGCAGGTCATGCGGATGTAGAGGATCGCCCCGACTTCGGCCAGGGCCGACTCCAGTTCGCTGCGGTCGAGGAGCAATCGTTCCAACTCCGCCGGCGTGCCCGCCGGGCGGTCGAGAAGTTTCTGGTAGAGCGCCGTCACCGTCGCCGCCAGAGTCAGGTCGGCCTCGGCGGGCACGAACGTGCGCGGGCGGTAGGGGGGCAGAGTGCCGAAGTTCAGGTCGGTGGGGGGCATTTCGGGCATGGGCAGCATCTCCTTATCTGTATTTTTCGGGTGCCACACTTTGAAGCCCGACGAAGTCGGGCCAAAGTGTGTGTTTCGTTATGCCAAATCTCGCCTGAACGGCTGGTACCACCTCCGAAGGTCGCAACTCAAAAGTCTGTGGCGCGGAACACGACAAAGCACACACTTTGGCCCCGATACAGCCGGGGCTTCAAAGTGTGGCACCCGGATCTCCGTTCAATGCGGCGCGAAGGACTTCTTCTTCCTTTTCCTGCGTGAACTGGTTGGTGTAGAGTTCATAGTACCGCCCGCGACGGCGGATCAGGTCGTGGTGCGTGCCCTCCTCGACGATGCGGCCGTCATCGATCACCAGAATCCGGTCGGCCGAGCGGATGGTCGAGAGGCGGTGGGCAATGACGAAACTGGTCCGGCTCTTGAGGACTTTTTCGACGCCGCGCTGAATCAGTTGCTCGGTCCGCGTATCGACGGAACTGGTGGCCTCGTCCATGACGAAAATCTGCGGCTCGGCCAGGACGGCCCGGGCCAGGGCGACGAGTTGCTTCTG
Source organism: uncultured Planctomycetia bacterium (assembly GCA_903929765.1). Classification (GTDB taxonomy): domain Bacteria; phylum Planctomycetota; class Phycisphaerae; order FEN-1346; family JAACEH01; genus CAIYVX01. Next base: position 42,807 of record CAIYVX010000067.1, on the reverse strand, counting down.
GCCGACCGACAGGTGGTTACCGCCCTCGCCCACGTCGGTGTCGTACCCTAGAGCCAAGCCGGTGATAAACTCGTGGGCGTTCACGAGCCGGGCGACGCGCTCGACCTCGGCGTCGTCGGCCTCCAGCTTGCCGTAACGGATGTTCTCGCGGACCGTGCCCTTGAACAGGTGCGGCGCCTGGAGGACGATGCCGAGCTTCGACTGGAGCCAGTGGAGGCTGCGGCGGCGATAGTCCACGCCGTCGAGGAGAATCTCCCCGCCGGTCGGTTCGTAAAAGCGGCAGAGCAGACTGACGATGGTCGACTTGCCTCCGCCGGTGGGGCCGACCAGGGCCAGAGTTTCGCCGGCCCGGACCGTGAGCGAAAAGTCGTCGAGGACGGCCTCGCCCTGCTGATAGGCGAACTTCACGCCGCGAAACTCGATCTGCCCGATGTGGTCAGGTTCTTCGTGGCCCGTCTTCGCCGGACCACGCCACCCCGCGTTTTTATTGTCCGCTACGACCTCCGGCGAGTCCTTGATCTCCGGCTCGGTGTTGAGCAGATCGAGGACGCGCTCGGCGGCGGCCTGGGCCGCCTGCATATCCGAAAGAACGCGGGCCATTTCGGCAATCGGCCAGACGAACGAGGCGGCGAAGCTGAGGAACATGATCACCGTGCCGGGGCTGATGTCGCCGGCCATGGCCAGCACCCCGCCGCGCCAGAGTACGGCGGCCAGGGACAAGCCGCCCAGGGTGATGATGGCCGGCAGGTAGAGCGCCCCGAGCAGGGCGTTACGGACCGAGTGCTGGTACATCTCGGCGCTGATGGAGCGGAATTCGCCGAAGTTTTCGTCCTCGCGGACCAGGCTTTTGGTGGTCCGCACGCCGCCAATGCCCTCGTTGAACGCGGCGGTGATCCGCGAGTTGGTTTTTCGCATGGCCCGCGACGCCTCGAGCAGCCGCTTTTTGAAGAACAGGCTGACCCAGACCATCGGCGGGACCACGGCCATGACGATCAGGGCCAGCCGCCAGTTGATCCAGAGCATGGCGGAGGAGACAAAAACCAGGGTCCAGAAGCTGAACAGGACGTCGAGGCAACCCCAGGCGATGACGCGAGCCAGGCGGTCGCAGTCGGAGGTCAGGCGCGAGACGAGCCAGCCGACCGGGCGGCGATCGTAATAGGAAAAGGAAAGTTCCTGGAGCCGCACGAACCCCGCCTGGCGGACGTCGTGGCTGAGGCCGGTGGAGATGCGGCCGCAGTAATAAATGATGCCCCAGACGGCCAGGCCGTTGATCAGCATGATGACCACATAGGTGGCGCCGAAGAGGAGGGCAGAGAAGGGGACGGTCGGATCGTGGGCGTGGGCCGCCGCCCGGTCGATCAGTTGCCGCGTCACCAGCGGCAGGGCATTGTCACTGACGGCGCCGACGACCGTCGTGATGAGGACGATCAGCAGGTTCCCGCGGTAAGGCCGGGCATAGGCCATGAGCCGCCGCCAGAGGCCGAGGTCGACGCGTTTGCTGTATTCTTCTTCGTGAAAGGCTTCCACGGACGACTCCAAAGAGAGACTTAAGGCTTAAGGCCCGTGCCACGGTCGGCTTTGCCCGACCGTGCGAATATCGGTTGGTTTTCACACGGTCGGGCAAAGCCGACCGTGGCACAATGGTCAAAGATTTTCATAAGCGTTCACATTTTTAATTTTTCATTTTTAATTTTTAACTTCTTCTTTCCGCAAATCATCTTCCAGCGAACTCTGAATTTCCCAGAGCCGGCGGTAGAGTCCGTCGCGGGCGAGCAACTCGGCGTGCGTGCCGGCTTCGGTGACGCGGCCTGCCTCTAAAACGACAATCCGGTCGGCCCGCATCAGCGTCGAAAGCCGGTGGGCGATGACCAGCGTGGTGTGGCGACCGCGACGGCGCTGGAGGGCCTCCAGAATCAGCGTTTCCGTGCCCGTGTCGACGGCGCTGAGGGCATCGTCGAGAATCAGGATGGGCGGGTCCTTGAGCATGGCCCGAGCCAGGGCGACGCGCTGTCGTTGGCCGCCGGAGAGGGTGATGCCGCGCTCGCCGACCAGGGTGTCGTAGCCGTGGTCGAAACCGGTGATCGTCTCGTGAATGGCCGCCGAGGCCGAGGCCTCCTCCATCTCCTGATCGTGCGCCGCCCAGCGGCCGAGCTTGATGTTCTCGCGCAGACTGCGCGAATAGAGAAACGGTTCCTGCATGACCACGCCGATTTGCGAGCGGACGGCGCGGGGATCGAGGGTGCGCAACTCGCAGCCGTCAAGAGTGATCGAGCCGCCGGTGTAGTCGTAGAATTTCAGGAGGAGGTTGATCAGCGTCGATTTGCCCGAGCCGGACGGGCCGAGCAGGGCCACGGTCTGTCCGGGTTCGGCGGAGAACGACACGCCGTGCAGAATTTCCTTCGTCCCATGAGCGAAGGTCACGCCGTCGAAGGCGATCCGCCCCTGGAGCCGCGCCGCCGGCAGGGCCGCTCCGGTCGGCTCCTCGGCCTGGCCCAGAATTTCGTGCAGGCGGTCCATCGAGACGAAGGCCTTGCCCACCTCGACCAGCGTGCGGCCCATCTGCCGCACCGGCCAGAGCAGAAAGCTTATGTAGAACAGGAACAGGAAGAACTCGCCGACCTGGACCGTCCCCGAGGCCAGTTGCCAGCCGCCGAAGACGATGACCAGGGCCTGCTGCGTCCCGGCGAGAAAGTCCGCCAGGGGATAGTACCAGGCCATCAGCTTGACCAGCTTGAAGCCCAGGTCGCGGTAGGCGGCGTTCTTCACGGCGAACTGCCGGCATTCATAATCCTGCCGGGCAAAGGCCCGGACCACGCGGATGCCGGTCAGGTTTTCCTGAATGCGGTCGGTCATGGCTCCTTCGGCCTCGTCCTGCCGCTTGAAGGCGGCGCGGGCTTTGGAGAAAAAGACGATGGTGTAAATGAAAATGAACGGTACCAGGGCCAGGGCCCATATTGCGAGACGCCAGTTTGTGAGCGGCAGGGCCACGAGCGAGAGCAGAAGCATGAAAACGGCGCGGCCAATGTCGACCACCTGCGTGGTCAGGAAGCTGCGCACCGTTTCGACGTCGGAGGTGCAGCGCTGGACCAGGTCGCCGGTGTCGGCCTGATCGAAATAGGCGCAGGGCACGCGCTGGAGATGGTTGTAGAGCCGGTCGCGGAGCCGGCGGCAGATGATCTCCGTGGCAATGCTCGACCAGCGTCCGCGCAGATAGATGGCCAGGCCGCGCAGCAAAGCCAGTACCAGCACCGCGGCTGCGGCAATCCAGAGGTGCTGCCGCAAGGTCTCGGCCCCGCCGCACTGGAGGACGAACCATTTCACGGCGTCGCGGACCGGCGAGGCGTTCTCGGCGCCTGCGACCGCCGGCAGGGCCAGGGCCAGATCGACTGTGACCATGATGGTCAGGAAAATCAGGTAATCGAAGAAGACGGCCAGCCCCATGGCCGCCAGGGAGGCCAGGTAGCGCGGCCGCTGATCGTCGAGAAGTTGCCACATCCGGCGCAAGCGCTGCCACATGGAACTCTTCTCCGCAGAAAACATGCGGAGCACCCGCCGTCGGCGAGCGCTCCGCGTCACGCGCTACCTTTACGATCTTCTATCGCACTGCGTGCCAGACTACAGCGCGAAATCCTTGAGGCCCTTCAGGGGGCGAACCTTGACCACGCGGCGAGCCGGCTTGGCCTTGAAATCCTGCTCTTCCTTGGTGAACGGATTGATGCCCCGGTGCGCCGGGACGGCCGGCTTCTGGACGACCGTGATCTTGGCCAGCCCGGGGAGCGTGAAGACGCCCGGACCCTTCTTGCCGACGGCCGACTTGATCAGGGCCGTCAGGGCTTCGAACACGCCCGCCACCTGCTTGCGTGACAACTCCGTCGTGTTGGCGATGCTTCCCAGAATCTCACTCTTCGTCGCAGCCTTTCCACTCTTAGCCATACTTGCGCTCCTTAAAAAGATGGGGTCCACACCCGGACAAGTGACACAACTAAGGGGGCATTGTATGGACCGCACCGGCCCCTGTCAAACCTGTCTTACCGGGAAAAATAGCTTTTTTTTCACTTTTTTAAAATTTGCCGGGAGGCCCGTCCGGGGCCTTCGGACGCCCCGCCGCACCCGTTGCCGCCACAAAAACGCGATTCTGCCGCTTGCGGACCATGCGGATGCAAGATAAACTCAGGCTCGGCGGTCGATCCGCCGACCGTGAATCAAGCCAAACAAAGTCCATCAGTAACGGAGGTTTTATGGTCAGGAAAGTGCCTTCAAACAAGGTGTCTGCGAAAAAAGTCTCGGGCGCAGCGCTGTCGGCGATGGCTCTGGACCAGGGCGCGGGCATCGTCCGCCTGGCCCCGGCCTGGGTGCCGCGCTCCTTCTGCGTCCCTGGCCGGCGGATCAAGCTGCACCCGGACGACTATTACGCCCTGGGCGGCGTGCGCGGCGGCATCGACGAACGCTGGTTCGCCTCCACCACGCCCGCCGACAACGGCCCGCTGACCAGTCCCAACGAGGGCCTGAGCTTCATCGTCGTCGAGGGCGGCGGACGCACCGAACAGGTGCTCCTGCGCGACGCCGTGGCGACGCTCAAAGGCCAGCTCATCGGCGACCGTATCTGGAACCAGCACAAACGCTGGCCGATGTACTCGAAATTTTTCGACAATAAAGGCCCTCTGCCGCACCACATTCACCACGGCGACCGCCATGCCGCCCTGGTCGGCCAGCTTGGCAAACCCGAGGCTTATTTTTTCCCGACGCAGGTCAACAATCACGGCGGCGACTTTCCCTATACCTTCTTCGGCCTGGAGCCTGGCACGACCAAAGAGCAGGTCCGCCAGTGCCTGAAAGATTTCACCAAGGGCGACAACAAGCTCACCAACCTCTCGCGGGCCTACCGGCTGCAACCGGGCACGGGCTGGAACGTCCCGCCGGGCGTGCTGCACGCCCCGGGGAGCCTCTGCACCTACGAGCCGCAGAAAGCCTCGGACGTCTTCGGGATGTTCCAGTCGCTGGTGGGCGATGCGATTATTCCCGAAGAGTTGCTCTGGAAAAACACGCCCAAGAACCGCCTGGGCGATTTCGACTACCTGATCGAGGTACTCGATTGGGAAAAGAACGTGGACGACCATTTCGTCGAGCGCAACTTCATGGTCCCGAAGCCCGTCCGAGCGGTGAAGGAAATGACCGCCGCCGGCTACGTCGAAAACTGGATCTGCTACCGCTCGCCGGATTTCAGCGCCAAGGAACTGACGGTCCTGCCCGGTCGCACCGTGACCATCCGCGACGGCGGGGCCTACGGACTGATTATGATGCAGGGCCACGGCCGCCTGGGTGTCTGGGACATCGAGACGCCGACGCAGATCCGTTTCGGCCAGATGACGCACGACGAATATTTCGTCAGCGAAGCGGCGGCGCGGCAGGGCGTGAAAATCGTCAACCCGTCGGCGACCGACCCGATAGTCATGCTCAAACACTTTGGCCCGGAAAACCCTGAATTGGAGAATTTGGATGAATAAGTTGTCGAAACAGAAAAATTCGCCCGACGCGCGGCCCTGGTTTCAGCGCGGCTATCGCCGGATGCTGGTGGACATGCACATTGCCGACTGGGATCCGAAGCTGATGTCGAAATACGATCCGGCGGCGATGGTCAAGCTGTTCAAAAAAGCCGGCCTGACTTCGGTCATGTTCTACACCCAGGCCCACACCGGGCTTTGCCATTGGCCGACGAAGACCGGCAAGATGCACGCGGGCCTCGTCGGGCGAGACGTCGTCGGCGAGATGCTCGGGCTGCTGCGCCAGGCGAAGATGGATGCCTGCGCCTACTATTCGGTGATCTACAACAATTGGGCCTTCCTGGAACACCCCGAATGGCGAATGGTTCCCGCCGCCGACCCGCCCGGCGGGCTTGAGGCCGGCAAGTTCGCCGGCGGACGCTACGGCGTCTGCTGTCCGAACCAGCCCGGCTACCGGGCCTTCGCCCTGGCCCAGACCGAGGAGTTCCTCGGCGGCTACGACTTCGACGGAGTGTTTTACGACATGACCTTCTGGCCGGACATTTGCGTCTGCGACCAATGCCAGGCCCGGTTCCAGGCCGAGGCCGGCGCGGCGATTCCCCGGACCATTGACTGGTTCTCGCCCGAGTGGTGCCGGTTCCAGGAAGCCCGCGTACGTTGGATGACCGAGTTCGCCCTGGAACTTTCGGCCAAGTGCAAAAACCTCCGCCCCGGAATTTCCATCAACCACAACTTCGCCACGGCCCTGTTCAATTGGACCCTGGGCCTGTCGTTCCGGGCCACCGAGGCCAACGATTTCCTCTCCCTCGACTGCTACGGCGACCTGCCGCAACAGGCCATGACCAGCAAGTTCCTGGTCGGCCTGTCGCAGAATCAGCCGGTCGAATTCTCGACCAGCCTCTGCCTCAACCTTCAGGACCACGAGTCCGCCAAGAGCGACGAAGAGTTGCGACTGACCGCCCTGACCTCCGCTCTGTTCGGCGCCGCCATGACCTTCATCGACGCCATCAACCCCGACGGCACGGTTAATCCCAAACGCTACGACCTGATCCGCGACATCTACCGCGAACTCGCTGAATACGAGCCGTTCCTGGGCGGCACGCCGGTCGAGGACGTGGCCATCTACTTCAGCGACGACTCGAAAATGGACTTTGCCGAGAACGGTCGGCCCCTGGCCGAGGCCCAGCTCTGGGGCTTCAACTATCCCCACAAACAATCGATCCGCGGCTTCTGCCGCGTGCTCCAGCAGGCCCACGTGCCGTTCGGCATCATCACGCGAAAACAACTGGCGGAGTTGGACCGCTATAAGGTGGTCGTGCTGCCGAACGTCCTGCGGATGGACGCCGAAGAGGTGGCTGCCTTCCGCGAATACGTCCGCCGCGGGGGAAAGATTTACGCCAGCCGCTACACATCGCTCACGGAAACGCGGGGCGTCCGCCACGACGACTTCATGCTGGCCGACGTTTTCGGCGGCCACTTCGCCGCCGACGATCTGGGCGAGGTGACCTTTCTCAAGCCGCGACCAGGCCGGCTCCTGAAGGCGATCGACCCGCAAACCTGCCTGAGCTTCCGCCACGTCCGCGACCGGGCCGAGCCGGGCGTCGGGACGCTGCGTCTGGCCGACCGGGCCGAGGGCCAGGTGCTGGCCACCCTTACGCTGCCCTGCGCCAAAGAATGGGGCAACATCTTCGAGCAGAACTGGCTCAGCATCCACAGTGCGCCGCCGTGGCGCGACACGCCGACGCCGACCCTCGTCAGCAACCGCTTCGGCAAAGGCCAGGCCATTTACTGCGCTGCCGATATCGAGGTCATGGACTGCCAGGCCAACAATCGCCTGCTCCTCTTGTTGCTGCGCGATTTGCTCGGCGACCGCCAGAGCGCCTCGGCCGACACGCATCCGGCGGTCTGGATGAACGTGACCGACCAGGCGGAGCAGAATCGTATCGTCGCCGGGTTCCTCAATTATCCCACCCAGTTGCCGCCGGTGCCGATGGCCGAAGTGCCCTTTACGCTGCGCCCGCCGGCGGGCCGGCGTTTCGCGCGGCTGCGAACTGTGCCGGACGGCAAGCCGCTCAAATTCACCAGCGGCCGTGGCGGCGTCATCCGGGCCACGCTCAAGAACCTGGAGGCCCTGAAGATGGTCGTGGCGGAATACCGCTGAACGCCCAAGGTTAAGGAACTCTAACAAAACCCATTGAGTTCCTGCCCAGGTGGCACAGCCGCCCTCGGCTGTGCGGTTTTTCCCGGACTTTCCCAGCCGGGGGCGGCTGGGCCACAGGTTTTGTTAGAGTTCCTAAGTAACGGGTGGCTTGGCCCTCACGGCCCCGATTCAGCCCGTTGTCAGGCCTGCTCCGCAGGCGTAGTCTTTTTGGAGGTAAGTAATGACGGCACTGAAAAATAAACCCGACACCCGCCCCTGGTTCCAGCGCAGCTACCGCCGGATGCTGGTCGACATGCACATTACCGACTGGGATCCGAAACTGTTGTCGAAATACGATCCGGCGGCGATGGTCAAACTGTACAAACAAGCCGGCCTGACTTCGGTCATGTTCTACACCCAGGCGCACACCGGCCTCTGCTATTGGCCGACCAAGATCGGCAAGATGCACGCGGGCCTGGGCGGGCGCGACATCGTCGGGGAGATGCTCGGTCTGCTGCGCAAAGCGAAGATCGACGCCTGCGCCTACTATTCGTTGGTCTTCAACAACTGGGCCTTCCTCGAACACCCCGAGTGGCGGCCCGTCCCGCCCGGGACGACCGCCGGCGACGCCGACAAGCCGTTCGCCGGCTCCCGCTACGGCTCCTGCTGTCCGAATCAGCCGGGGTACCGGGCTTTTGCCCAGGCCCAGACCGAGGAGTTGCTAAGCAATTACCAGTTCGACGGCCTCTTTTACGACATGACCTTCTGGCCGACGCTCTGCGTCTGCGACCAGTGCCAGGCCCGCTACAAGGCCGAGACTGGGAGCGAGATTCCCCGGACCATCGACTGGTTCTCGCCCACCTGGTGCCGCTTCCAGGAGGCCCGCGAACGGTGGATGATCGAGTTCGCCACGGAAATGACGGCTCACGCCAAGCGTCTCAGCCCCGGAATTACCGTTTACCACAACTTCGCCTGTGCCACCCTGGGCTGGGGCTGGGCACTGTCGTTCCGGTCGACCGTGGCCAGCGACTTCCTGGGGGCCGACTTCTATGACGACCAGTTGCAACAGTTGATCAACAGCAAGCTCATGTCCAACCTCTCGAACCACCGGCCTGTTGAATTCATGACCACCCGTTGTGCCGCCCTCCAGGATCACGAGGAGAACAAGAGCGTCGAGGAAATGCGGATGACCGCCCTGACCTCGGCCCTGCTCGGCGCGGCCATGACTTTTATCGACGCCATCAATCCCGACGGCACCGCCAATGCCAAGCCCTACGCCCTGATCCACGACATCAACCGCGAACTGGCCGGCTACGAGCCGTTCTTCGGCGGCACGCCGGTCGAAGACGTGGCCGTCTACTGGAGCAGCGATTCGAACCTGGACTTCGCCGAGAACGGCCGGGCGGTCACCGAAACGCCCTGGCAGACCACCTATTCGCACAAGAAAGCCGTCCGGGGCGCCTGTCGCGTGCTCCATCAAGCCCACATCCCCTTCGGCGTCATCACGCGCAAGCAACTACCCGACCTCGACCGCTACAAGGTCGTCGTCCTGCCCAACGTCCTGCGGATGGATGCCGAAGAGACGGCCGCCATCCGCGAATATGTCCGCCGCGGGGGACGGATTTACGCCAGCCGCTACACCTCGCTCACGGAAACCCGGGGCGTCCGTCACGACGACTTCATGCTGGCCGATGTTTTCGGCTGCCACTTCGGCGCCGACGACCTGGGCGAAGTCAGCTTTCTCAAGCCGCGAAAGGGCCCGCTGCTCCAGGCCATCGAACCTCAAACCTGTCTGAGTTTTATCGCTCGTAACGGTTGGGGTAAAGCAACTCAGGGCGAAGGCTCGCTGCGCCTGGCCGACCGGGCCGAGGGCCAGGTGCTGGCCACCCTCACCCTGCCTTGCGCCAAAGAGTGGGGCAACGTCTTCGAGCAGAACTGGCTCAGCATCCACAGTGCGCCGCCGTGGCGCGACACCAAAACCCCGGCCCTGGTCAGCAACCGCTTCGGCAAGGGCCGAGCCATTTACTCCGCCGCCGACCTCGAAGTCGTCGATTGCGCCGCCAACAATCGCCTGCTCCTGCTGTTGCTGCGCGAGTTGCTCGGCGACCGCCAGAGCGCCTCGGCCGACACGCATCCGGCGGTCTGGATGTCGGTAAGCAATCAGGCGGAGCAGAACCGGATGGTGGCCGGGTTCCTGAACTATCCACCCCTGTTGCCGCCGGTGCCGATGGCCGAAGTGCCGTTTACGCTGCGCCCGCTGGCGGGCAAGCGTTTTGCCCGGCTGCGCGTGGTACCAGACGGCAAAACACTCAAATTCACCAGCGGCCGTGGCGGCGTGGTCCGGGCCACGCTCAAGAACCTGGACGCCCTGAAGATGGTCGTGGCGGAATATCGCTGAGAATCCGGGCCGCCGAAAAGATTTCTGAAACCATTGTCCCGGCGCCGCGTCTAAGATAGAGTAACTGACTACGGGTGGCCTGGTCCACGCTGGCGTGGCCAGGCTTTGGTCACTTCCTAAAGGAGAAGCAAAAATGAAAAACCTGTTCCACGCCCTCATGCTCGTGGCCGTAATGTTCCTGGCCTCGAGCGCCGCCTTCGGCCAGCTGGCCGCCGCTCCGGCAGCCGCTCCGGCCGCGGCGCCGGCCGCCGACCTGCCCATCAGCCGCGTTGTCCTCTTCTCCAGCGGCGTGGGCTATTTCGAGCGCTCCGGCGCTGTTGACGGCGGCAGCGAAGTGCGGCTCATGTTCAAGACCGAAGACATCAACGACATTCTCAAGAGCCTCGTTGTTCTGGGGCCTAAGCAGGCCTCCGTCACCTATGCCGCTCGCGACCCGGTGGCCAAGGCGCTGCAGTCTTTCGCCGTCGATATCACCGCCAATCCCTCCCTCGGCCAGCTCCTCAACCAGCTTCGCGGGGCCAAAGTCGATGTCGCCGCCACCACGAACTTCGCCGGCACGATCCTCGGCGTCGAACAGCGCAAAAAGGTGCTCGAAGACGGCCACACGACCGTCACCGTCGATGTGCTCAACGTCTGGTCCGAGGACGGAATGCACAGCGTGGAACTGCCGACCATCCAGAAAATCCGCCTGACCGACCCGGAACTCGACAAGGAACTGACCCGCGCCCTGGAAGTCCTCTCGGCGGCGCGCGACAAGAACAAGAAGCCGGTCGCCATCGCCGTCGGCGGCGCTGGCAAGCAGGATGTCACGCTCGGCTACGTCGTGGCCGCGCCGGTCTGGAAAACCACCTATCGCCTCGTGGCCGACGAAAAGGACAAGCCGTTCCTTCAGGGCTGGGCCATCGTCGAAAACACCACCGACGCCGACTGGAAGGGCGTGAAGCTGAGCCTGGTGAGCGGCCAGCCGATCAGCTTCGTCATGGACCTCTACACTCCGCTCTACGCCCCGCGGCAGATCGTCCAGCCGGAACTTTACGCCAACCTCCAGGCCCAGGTTTACGGCGGCTCGCATGGCGTTGAAGCCGAACAACAGCAACTGGCGGAAAAAGCGCAGGACGCCGCCGGCAGGTATAATATGGATGAGGTCGCCGCCGCAAAGCAATCGGCCCCCCCGGCCCCGGCCGTGGCTGGGGCGGCGCCACGTGGGTTGTATTTTAAACGGGCCAGTTCACAGGACAAGGGCGAGGACCAACTCCGCGCCCGCGAGGGCAAAGACGGTCGGAACGGGTGGGCCTCTGCCGGCGAGAGCCTTGCCCGGATGGAACTCGGCGCCCTCCAGGGTCAGGCCGTGGCCGACCTGTTCGAATATCCGATTACCGGGGCCGTCAACCTGGAACGCCAGAAGTCGGCCATGTTCCTCATCGTCAACCAGCCCGTCGAAGCCGAGCGGCTGAGCATCTTCGACCCGTCGGCCCATCCCAAGTTCCCCCTGAACGGCTTCGACCTCAAGAACTCCACCGGCCTCTACCTGATGCAGGGACCGATCACCATTTACGACTCCGGGGCCTACGCCGGCGACGCCCGCATCAATGATGTCCCCGCCGGCGACAAGCGGCTCGTGAGCTATTCGCTCGACCAGAAACGCGAAGTCATGATGCCCGCGCCCAAGAACATCAACGAACTGGTCACCCTGAAGATCAACCGCGGCGTCCTGGTGGCTTCGACCAAATACCATCGCGAGACCGCCTATAACATCGCCAACAAGGAAGACAAGGACCGCGTCGTCCTCGTGCAGCATCCCTTCACGCCGGGCTTTGAGCTACTGGAACCCAAAGGCCAGAAACCGGCCACGCAGGAACTCTACCGTTTCCGCGTGACCGTGCCGGCGAAGAAGGACGGCAAGAACGGGGCCGCCGAGCTCAAGGTGGTTGAGGAACAGACCGTCGATCAGCGCTACGCCCTGACCAACCAGTCGCCCGACTTCATGCTCTATTACATCAAGACCAACAAGGGCTCGAAGGCCGTCGTCGACGCCCTCCAGGGCCTTGCCGCCGCCGAGGCCGAAATCGCCGAACTTCAGACCAAGCTCAACCGGATGCAGCAGGATCTGACGGAAATCACCAACGATCAGTCCCGCACCCGAGCGAACATGCAGGTGCTCGACCACACCAATCCGCAGTATGCCAAATATGTGGAAGAATGGTCGCACCAGGAAGACGGCATCAAGAAACTTCGGGCCGACGCCAAAGACCTCCAGAAAGAGATCGACCAGAAGCACAAGGAACTGGGCGACAAGATTCAGGCTCTGAACGTCGAATGACTTTTGTGCCGGATTACAAGAAGATTTTTTCGCGGGCCGGGACTTTTCCGGCCCGCGACGCTTTTGTAACCTCTTGTAAATCAAGTGGTTATGATTTTTCGCCGAAAGGCAACAAATTCAGCACAAAAATTTCATACACCGCGTGCCGCCCGGCGCGTTATACTCGGCTCCAGCATCGGACGTTTCGCCGTCGGCCTATGCCTGCACAAATTAAAACGGGGATGAAATCTGTTTTCCGTGAAAGGGGGTTGTACGATGGTCAGCCTTAATGGCTCGAAGAGGACGATGAAGTTGACGTTCAATCACAAGGCCGGCGGTCCGGTCTTTGTGGCTGGTTGCTTTAACAACTGGAGCACCACGGCCACGCCGATGAAAGAGGCGCGCCCGGGCACTTGGGAAGTCACCCTCAAGCTGCCGCCCGGCGAGTACCAGTTCCGGTATTTCTCGGAAGGCCAGTGGTTCACCGACTATGCCGCCGGCGGCATCGTCCCGAACGGCTGCGGCGGCTTCAACTCGGTGTTGACCGTGCCCGAGGGCGAAGCCATAGGAGCCGGCGTGACCGCCCGGGCCGGATCGGCTTCAACCAGCAAGACCAGGGCGACGAAGAGCCGCCTGTAGTCGGTTGCCATCTTGCGAGCGCGTCGCCCGGCGGAGAGTCGGGCCGGGAAAAAGACGCCTCCGGGATGGCCCTTTCCAACACTCCACCGGCGCCCGTTCCTCTTCACAGGACGGGCGCCCAACTTTTGCGCCGAAAAAAATCTAGTGAAAAAACCTTCCGGCGGAGGGTGACACACCTTGTCTCGCCCGGTCAGTATGGGGGCAAGGTGTGCCGAACGAAGACACACCCTGCCCGGCGAAACAGCCCGCCGGGCCAGGGTGTGGCACCCAGAGAGAACATCCCAATGTCAACCGCTCCAATAAGAAACAACCTCCCCAAACAGGGGGAGGTTGTTTCTGTCGCTTTCAATTTTTCATTTTGAATTTTTAATTTTTAATTGCCGTTCACGTCGCCCAGGTAATCAGCCCGATGTCCCACGGACAGAGTACGTCTTCGTGGTTGGCCACCACGCGGACCGAGAAACCTTGCAGGCCGGACGTGCGGAACTGGAGCGTCGCGGCGAAGGTCTGCCGCCCGTCGACGGGCTGGTCGACCGGCTGGAGGAAGAGGACTTTGCTGCGCGTCAGCCGCCCTTGTGAATCCATCGGCCCGTAGCAGGCTTCGATCCGCACGTCGTTGGCGCTGATCGGCCCCAGGTGGACCACGGCCCGGACTTCCAGGTTGTCGCCCACGGCGACTTCGCTGCCGGCGCTGGACTCAATCCGCTCGACGCGAACCTCGCGCCAGGCCCCGCGCAGCCGGTCGCGCCACTGAACCAGCGACCTGGCCCGAGCCAGGTTGTCGGCCCGCAGCCGCTGATATTGCTCGTAGGCCGGGAAATAAAAGAGCCCGGCATATTCCTGCACCATGCGGCTCGTGCTGAAAACCGGGCCGGTGGTCTGAATTGCCGACTTCATCCGCCGCACCCATTCGCGCGGCACATGGTCCGGCCCGCGATCGTAGAAGATCGGGCAGATTTCTTTTTCCAGCAACTCGTAAATCGCGTTGGCCTCGACGTCGTCCTGCTCGTCGCGGGTCGCATAGCTCTCGCCGCTGCCGATGTTCCAGCCGTTGGTCTTCTGATAACCCTCCACCCACCAGCCGTCGGGAATCGAGAGGTTCAAGGCCCCGTTGGCGGCGGCTTTCATGCCGCTGGTGCCGGAGGCTTCCATCGGCCGCAGCGGCGTGTTCAGCCAGATGTCCGCTCCCTGCAAGAGGTAGCGGGCCACGTTCATGTCGTAGTCTTCGATGAAGACGATGCGACTTTTCAGTTCCGCCCGGCGCGACTGGTGGACGATTTCGCGGATCAGTTCCTTGCCGCCGCTGTCGCGGGGATGGGCTTTGCCGGCGAAAATGATCTGGATCGGCCGGTGCGGATCGTTCACCAGGGCCGCCAGCCGGGCCACGTCGCGGAAGAGGAGCGTCCCGCGCTTGTAGGTCGCAAAGCGCCGGGCGAAACAGATTGTCAGCACGCTGGGGTCGAGAATTTCGTCCGCCCCGGCGATCTCGCGCGAACTGAGGCCGCGCCGCTCGAACTGTTGCCGCAGTCGCCGCCGGGCGAAGGCCACCAGCCGCTCGCGCCGCCGTTCCAACGCTCGCCACAATTCCGTGTCGGGGATGTTCGAGATGCGATTCCAGATGTCCATCCGCGCGGGCGACAGCACCCAGTGCGGCCCGAGGTAGCGGTCATACAGGTCGGCCAGATCGTTGGAGATCCAGGTCCGGGTGTGGACACCGTTGGTGATGCTGGTGATCGGAATTTCGTGGACCGGCACGCCCGGCCAGACCCGCTCCCACATGGCCCGCGAGACCTCGCCGTGGAGCTTCGAGACGCCGTTGCGGTGGCCCGACAGCTTCAGGGCCAGCACGGTCATGCAGAAATTTTCGCGCGGGTTGCCGGGGTCCTGTCGGCCCAGGGCCAGGAAGCCTTCCCGCCCGATGCCCAGGCGGTCGTAATAAAGCCCCACGTACTTGTCCATCAGGACCACGTCGAAGACGTCGTTGCCGGCCGGCACCGGCGTGTGCGTGGTGAAACAGTTGCCGGCCGCGATGACCTGCGCCGCTACGTCGAAGGAGACCTTCTCGGACTGCATCAGTTGCCAGACCCGCTCGACGGCCAGGAAGGCCGCGTGGCCTTCGTTGATGTGGCAGACGGCCGGCGTCTTGCCGACGGCCTGCAAGGCCCGGTAGCCGCCGATGCCCAGCATCATTTCCTGGCGGATGCGCATCTCGCTGTCGCCGCCGTAAAGCTGGGCCGTGATGCCCCGGTTTTCCGGCGCGTTCTCGGCAATGTTCGTGTCGAGCAGGTAGAGCGGCACGCGGCCCACGTCGATTCGCATCACCTTGGCCTTGACCACGTAGCCGGGGAAATCCACCTCGATAATGACCGCCGTGCCGTCCTCGCGCTTCACTTCCTGCACGGGCATGTTGTAGAAATCGTTTTCCGCGTAGGTTTCCTGCTGCCAGCCGTCGGCGTTGAGGTACTGCCGGAAATAGCCTTCGCGGTACAAGAGGCCCACGGCCACCAGCGGCAACCCCAGGTCGCTGGCCGCCTTGAGGTGGTCGCCGGAGAGGACGCCCAGGCCGCCGGAATAAATCGGCAGGGCCTCGGTCAGGCCGAACTCGGCCGAAAAATAGGCCAGCACCTGGCCCTCGGCCTCGCGGTGGCTGAAGCGGTGGCTCGAATTCAGATAATCCTGAAACCGCTGCCAGGTCCGATTCAATTGCGACAGGAAACCTTCGTCGTCGGCCAGGGCGTTGAGGCGGTCCTGGCTGACCGTGCCGAGCATGTGCACCGGATTGTGACCCAGACGTTCCCAAAGATCTGGTTCCAGGCGGCGGAACAGTTCCCGCCCCTCCTGGTCGAAACTCCACCAGATGTTATAGGCCAGCGGCTTGAGGCGCTCCAGCGCCGCCGGCAACCGCGGGACCACGACCAGCCGTTTGACAATATTCATTGCGCTATCCTGCCCTTAGGGCCTATCCAGTCTGGCGGTCCGTCACCATGAAATCCGTTAGTTCGAGTTGCGAGACAATGGGCGTCGATCCTCGAAGCCGATCGCCATCCGTGGCGGGCAAACTTTTTGCTGCGGCCAACCGCCCATTTTGACATCCCCAGCGGCGGTGTCAAGCGTTGGTTACGAAAAACCGAAAAAAACCAGACATGATTACCGAGAACGGGTGGCATGGCGGCCGCTGTTTGCCGCCATGTTTCGCTCTTGGTGTGCCACGGCGGGTCTTGCCCGCCATGCGAAAAACTGTTTCGACAATCCGCCGAATCACGGCATAATAGATGAACGGGAAATGCAGAAGGCCATTTTTATTGGAGAATCTGAATCGTGACGACCGTGAAAAAGCGCATGACGCGAAAGGAACTTGAGGTAATCGAGGATCGCATTGATATCCGCGAAGCCAGAAAGGCCCTCAAGGATCCCAGACGCATTCCCTTCGATCAGGTGCGCCGCGAACTCGGCTTGGACAAAAAACGAACTTGAGTTTCTGGCGAAAAATCTTCGGTGCGCGCGGTGAGCGGGCGGCTGCGCGGTTCCTCCGCCGCGCGGGGTGCCGCATCCTGGCCCGCAACTACTCCACCCCGCTGGGGGAAATCGACCTCATCGCCCTCGATAAACGCGACGGCCGCATCATCTTCGCCGAGGTCAAAACCAGAACCGACGAATCCATCGCCACCGCCGAACAGGCCGTCGGCCGCGAGAAGCAACGCCACATCATCCGCGCCGCCCAGATTTATCTCAAACGCAAACGGGTCAGCCAGGACGTGCCGCTGCGGTTCGACGTCCTGGCCGTCACCTTCGATGCCGCCGGCAAGGCCCAGGTTCGCCACACGCCGGGAGCGTTTCGGACGTGAGGAAATGAGTGCCGCCATGCTCGAAAATCTCGCCCTGGCCACCGACTACGTCACTTCGCGCGGCGATCCTGAACCGCACCTGCGCCGCCTGGCCGAGACCGGCTTCCGCCACGTCCACTGGTGTCACCAGTGGAACACCGATTATCTTTACCCCGCCGACGAAGTGCGTCGCCTCGCCGCCCTGTTCCGCGAACTGGGACTTTCGCTCAACGATGTCCACGCCAGTTCCGGCGACCGTCATTCCTGGGGTTCGCCCTGGCCGTGGCGCCGCCGCGCGGGAATCGAACTGGTCCGCAACCGCATCGAAATAACGCGAGAATTGGGCAGCGACGTGATCGTCATGCACCTGCCCTGGTTCATCCGCTGGTGGGACAGCACCTCTGCCTGGTGGTCGCGCTTCCGCCGCTCGCTCGACGCTCTCCAGCCTTTCGCCCGCGAGCGGCAGGTCCGCATCGCCCTGGAAAACATGCCCTTCGACAACTTCGTTCTGATCGAACAGGCCCTGGCCGCCTATCCTCCCGACTTTCTAGGAATTTGTTATGATGCCGGGCATGGGACCATTGCCGGCAACGGTCTGGACCGTCTGGAGCCACTCAAGGCCCGCCTCATCGCCTTGCACCTGCACGACAACGAGGGCGAGAAGGACCGCCATTGGCCGCTCTTTCGCGGCACGACCGACTGGCCGCGCCTGGCCCGCCTCATCGCCACCAGCGGCTACGCCAAGCCGGTGCTGACCATCGAATCGAACATGCACAATGTCGGCGACCAGAGCGAAAAGGATTTCCTGGCCGAGATCATCGCCGGCGGGACGCGGTTTGCCGAAATGGTTGCCGAAGCACGACAAAATAAGGCCTGAATTAAATGCCCAACCTCGAACCCATCTGCGACAGCCACGCTCACCTGTTCTATCCCGAACTCGAAGCCCAGCTCGACGCCGTCCTGGCCCGCGCCGTCGAAGCCGGCGTCTCAATCATCGTCAACGTCGCCACCGAACCGGCCTCCAACGCCGTCGTCGCCGCACAGACCCGCCGGGCCAACACCATCGCCGGCGGACCGCGCGTCTACACCTCCCTAGGCTTCCATCCGCACAACGCCCACCAGGTCACGCCGCCCGATTGGGAACTCCTCGCCCGCCTGGCCGATGAGCCGGAAGTCGTCGCCCTCGGCGAGTTCGGCCTCGATTATCATTACGACCTCAGCCCCCGGGCCGAGCAGCGCGAAGTCTTCCGCCGCGGCATCCGGCTGGCCCTGGAAAAGAATTTGCCGCTGGTCGTCCACACCCGCGACGCGGCGCAGGACACCATCGCCATTCTCGACGAAGAATCCCGCGGCGCGATGCCGCGCGGCGTGTTCCACTGTTTCACCGACACCTGGGAACTGGCCGAGGCCGCCCTGGAGCGCGGCTTCTACATCGGCCTCACCGGCATCGTCACCTACGCCAACTCCGAGAACGTCCGCGAGGTCGCCCGCCGCATCCCCCTGGACCGGCTCCTCGTCGAAACCGACGCCCCTTACTGCACGCCCGAACCAGTCCGCACCGCGCGCCGCCAGGCCCGCAAAAAGGGCAAGGACGAACCCAACGAACCCGCCCTGGTCGCCCACGTCTGCGCCGCCCTGGCCGACCTCTACACCCTCGACCTCAACGAAGTCCGCCGCCGCACCTGTGCCAACGCCCGCGAACTCTTCCGCCTGCCGTGATGGCTGTTTTACCCCTCTCCCTTGGGAGAGGGTGGCACGAAGTGCCGGGTGAGGGGTTAGCTCTGCTCCACATGGCGGCAAACACCGCCGCCATGCCACCCACGGTTTTTACTTTTCCTTTTTACTTTTCCTTGTAATAACTAGAAAAACTAGGGTACGACCCTAGTTATTCCGTTTCTGCGGTGGTCCCTAATTTTTCATTTTTAATTTTGCATTTTGCATTTTCCCCCCGCCCGACTTACCATATCCTTTCGCCCTGTGCTCTAGCGGAGACCGCCCATGGACGTCGAGGCTCGTGTCGCCGAATTTCACCGCCAGTACGAAGCCATTCGCTCCGAGGTTGCCGGCGTAATCGTCGGCATGGATGACGTTGTCGAACAGGTACTCGCGTGTCTGCTGACCGGCGGCCACGCCTTGCTCGAAGGCGTGCCCGGCATCGGCAAAACCGTCCTCGTCCGCACCCTGGCCGACGTGCTCGACCTCCGCTTCTCCCGCATCCAGTTCACCCCCGACCTGATGCCCGCCGACATCATCGGCACCCACGTCGTCGTCGAAGACGGTCGCGGCGGCAAGGTCTTCCAGTTCCGCGAAGGCCCGATCTTCGGCCACCTCATCCTGGCCGACGAAATCAACCGGGCCACGCCCAAAACCCAGTCCGCCGTCCTCGAAGCCATGGCCGAAAAGAGCGTCTCCGTCGCCCGCACCAGCTACCGCCTCGAAGAGCCGTTCTTCGTCCTGGCCACACAGAACCCCATCGAAATGGAAGGCACCTACCCCCTGCCCGAGGCCCAGCTCGACCGCTTCATGTTCAAGATCATCGTCGGCAGCCCCAGCCTCGCCGACCTGACCGCCATCCTCGACCGCACCACCGGCGCCGCCGTTCCCGCCGCCCGCAAAGTCGCCGACCGCGACGCGGTTCTCTCGATGCGGCAACTTGTCCGCGAAGTTCCGGTGGCCGCGCACGTCAAGGACTACATCGGCCGCCTGGTCCTGGCCACGCACCCCGAAAGCGCCTTAACTGTTGAGGCCGCGAAAAAATACGTCCGCTACGGCGCCAGTCCCCGCGCCGCCCAATCCATCGTCCTGGGAGCCAAGGCCAACGCCCTGCGCGAAGGCCGCCACAACGTCTCGTTCCCCGATGTGCGCCGCGTCGCCCCCGCCGCCCTCCGCCACCGCCTCATCCTCAACTTCGAAGGCGAAGCCGCCGGCATCAACCCCGACCGCCTGGTCGAACAGGTGCTCGAAGCCGTGCCGGAAACCGTGTAGGGTGCGTGCTTGCACGCACCAGTTCCGTTTAAACCGTGTGGATGAAAATCCGGGTGCCACACTTTGAAGGCCCGACGAAGTCGGGACCAAAGTGTGTTCTTTGTCGCGCTGGCGACGTATCGGATCACGGGAATGCTTCCGGCGTGCAACGAAATGAACGAAATGGTTCTGCTTGGTTAAGCCGGCTTCTCGCCGCGCTCACGACAAAATTCCAAATAGACTTCAACCGAATCGTGAAACGCCTTTTCGCATTCCTCGACCGAGCGTCCCTGAAAAGTCACGACATCACGAATGCCGAAGGCTTCGCCGTGAAACAACTCGGCTTTGGCGTCGTACTCGACCTTCGCTTCATAACCTTTGTATTGTTTCATCGCTACAACCCTGCCGAATCAATGTGCCGCCTCCGGCGGCAACTCCGTCGGAGCATCGGCGGCGATGGCCGGCAAGGCCCGCGGCGAGGGGGAGACGGCCGGGGCGCCGGGGACGAGGACGGCCAGGGCTTCGGAGGCCTGGCGGACGAAAATGAAATCGGTAATCCGGCTCACTTCCTCGGGAATCTTGGGCAGGTCGACGCGGTTCGATTCCGGCACGACGATGGTGCGGATGCCCTGGCGATGGGCGGCTAAAACTTTTTCTTTGAGGCCCCCGATGGCCAGTACGTCGCCGCGAAGGGTGATCTCGCCGGTCGTGGCCACGTCGCGGCGAACGGGTTTGCCGGTCAGGGCGGAAACCACGGCTGCGACCATCGCCAGCCCCGCCGACGGACCGTCCTTGGGCGTCGCCCCCTCGGGCACGTGCAGGTGCAGGTCAATCGAATCGAAAACGCGGGCGTCCAGAGCGAACTCTTCCGCGTGCGAGCGGACGTAGGTCACGGCGGCGCGGGCCGATTCCTGCATCACGTCGCCCAGTTGCCCGGTCAGGGTGATGCGGCCCTTGCCGCGCATCCACGAGGCTTCGACGGTCATGGTTCGCCCGCCGGCCTCGGTCCAGGCCAGCCCCGTGGCCGCCCCGACCTCGCGCCCGCGCGCCCGCACTTCCTGCCGGAACGGCGGCGGGCCGAGATGCTTCGCCAGATCGGCGGCAGTGAGAATGAGAGTTTTTCGGCGAAGGGCGAGTTTTCCGGCCTTCCGACCCCTCACCCTACCCTCTCCCTCAAGGGGAGAGGGGTGAAGAAGCGGCACTTTCTCCGCCAGCTTCGCCGCCACCTTGCGGCAAACGTCCGCCAGCCGCTTGTTCAGCGTCCGCAGGCCCGCTTCGCTCGTATATTCTTCGATCAGTTGCGTCAGCACCGCCGCCGGGAATTTTAAGTCGCGGCCGGTCAGGCCGTGGGCCTTGAACTGGCGCGGCAGGAGGTGCCGCCGGGCGATCTGGAGTTTCTCGGCCAGCGTGTAGCCGCCCAGTTCGATCACTTCCATGCGGTCGCGCAGCACCGGCGGAATGGCCGAGGCCAGGTTCGCCGTCGTGATGAAGAGCACGTCCGACAGGTCGAACTCCACCTCCAGATAATGGTCGCTGAAAGTGTTGTTCTCGTCCGGGTCCAAAACTTCCAGCAGCGCCGCCGCCGGATCGCCCCGGAAATCGGCCGCCAGCTTGTCGATCTCGTCCAGCAGGAACACCGGGTTGCGGCTGCCGGCCTTGCGCAGGCTCTGAATAATCCGTCCCGGCATGGCCCCGACGTAGGTCCGGCGATGGCCGCGAATTTCCGCCTCGTCGCGCACGCCGCCCAGGGACTTCCGCACAAACTTCCGCCCCAGGGCCAGGGCCACCGACCGAGCCAGACTGGTCTTGCCCACCCCCGGCGGGCCGATCAGGCAGAGAATCGGCTCGTGCTGCGAGTCGGCCGTCAGCCGCTTGACCGCGAGGTATTCCAGAATCCGCTGCTTCGGATCTTCCAGCCCGTAATGCTCCGCGTCGAGAATTTTACGCGCGTGCTGCAGGTCGAGATTGTCCTCGGTCTTTTTCTGCCACGGCAGGTCGGCCAGCCAATGGAGATATTCCTCGATCACCGCCGATTGCGGCGAGAGCGGCTGCGAGCGGCGGAGCTTCTGCAGTTCGCGGCGGGCCACGGCCAGGACCGGCTCGGGCATCTCGGCCTTCTCGATGGCCGCCTCCAGTTCGCCGTGCGGCTTGGCCGTCGGATCGCCCTGGCCGAGTTCTTCCTCGATGGCCCGCATCTGCTCGCGCAGAAAATAATCCTTCTGCGATTTCTGAATCCGCCCGCGCACGCGGTCGGTGATGTCGTGCTGAAGCTTCAGGATTTTCAGTTCGTGTTCCAATAGCGCCGTGAGCCGCGAGAGCCGCTTTTCGGCGTCCGGCTCGGAGAGCAATTCCTGCTTGGTGTCCAGCGGCAGCTTGACGTAGGCGGCCACCGTGTCGGCCAGATGGCCCGGCGAGTCGATGATGCCGACCAGTTCGTTAATGTTGTCGGGCACGCTCATGCTGGCGGCGGCATAGGCGTAGAACTGACCCCGGACGGTGCGGACCAGGGCCTCGGCCTCCGGGGCTTTTTCGCGGCCGATTTCGGGAATGATTTCCACGGCGGCGCGATATTCCCCCGCCGTCTCGGCGATGCGTTTGACGCGAGCCCGGGCCACCGCTTCGACGATCACCTTGTTCGTCTCGTCGGTCACGCGGAAAAGTTGCAGCACGCGGGCCACGGCCCCGACCTTGTAAAAATCGCCCAGCCCCGGCGCTTCGACCGCCCCGTCAAGCTGACTGAGGAGCAGCACCAGCCCGTCGCCGGCGGTCGCGCGCCGCACCGCCCGCAGGCTGGCCTCGCGCGCCAGCATCAGCGGCACCACCAGGTGCGGAAACACCACCAATTCGCGCAGCGGCACCAGCGGCAGCCGCAAGCTGCGCGGAAGTTCCTTCGGAAAGTCGGTCATGGTTTAATCCGTTCGGCTTCGGGATCAGAGAAAGATCAGTCTTTTTCTCCCGATGCTTAAATTTTTTCCAATCGTTCAAGGGACTTCATCGTCTCCGGCATCTGCGACACGAGATTTGCATCTTGAACAATAATTGTTTTCCATCGGCCAAGCCGTCTTTGACGACTGATGATTCCTTCGCCAATGGCCCAACCAAGTAGAATAAGCAGCCCCATGCATCCAGACAAGAAAATGCTCACAATTTCATTTTGCCTCAATTCTACCTTGATATCATAATCTGGACTGGTACTCATCATATTACTTACTGTATACAATTGGGCGGCCGAAAATATCGAAAGTATCAGAAATTGCCAGGGGATTGACCATAGAACATTGTGATGAGCCAAGCCGGCTCTTCCTCGGTTGATCTTGATCCAACAGGTCAATGAAGGCAAGCCAAAGATGATAATTATATAAAACAGAACAGCTAACCAGGAAATCACGCCAGGAAGCCGGTCCTCACTACTCAACAGCCAGATTGCGGCGACCGAACCGACGAATAACAAAAGCAACGCCATCGAACTGAACAGGGAAATAGCGACTATCGGATGCATAAATATCCATTTTCGTAATCGTTCCATTGCAATCCTCGACCATCACCATTCAATTTGGGAGGTCATTGGCCTCAACCCCTCACCCGGCACTTCGTGCCACCCTCTCCCAAGGGAGAGGGGTGAAACAACAAATTACGCCCCCGCGGCCTGCTCCGGCTGGTCCTGCGCCGCCAGGGCGGCCGGGTCGTCCAGGTTGATGTTGTGCACGTCCGAGAAGCGGACGGAAATCTTTTTCGAGACGCCGGGTTCCTGCATCGTCACGCCGTAGAGCACGTCGGCGGCGGACATCGTGCGCTTCGAGTGCGAGATAATGATGAACTGCGAGTCCTTGACGAATTCCTGCACCAGGCTGTTGAACCGCTGATTGTTCGCCTCGTCCAGGGCGGCATCGACTTCGTCGAGGATGCAGTAGGGCGAGGGCTTCGAGCGGAACACGGCCATCAGCAGGGCCACGGCCGTCATCGTCTTCTCGCCGCCGGAGAGGAGGCTGATCGAGCAGGGTTCCTTGCCGGGCGGGCGGGCGATGATCTCGATGCCCGACTCCAAAACGTCTTCCGGGTTGAGGAGGACGATGTCGGCCTTGCCGCCGCCGAAAAGTTTGCGGAACAGTTCGACAAAGTTCTCGCGGACCTGGGCGAATGTGGCATTGAACCGCGTGACCGATTCCTGATTCAGGCGTGCGATCAGGTCGTTGAGCATCTTCCCGGCCTGTTGCAAATCGGCCTGTTGCACCTTGAGGAACTCGGCCCGCCGTTCCAGTTCGTCCTGTTCCTTGATCGCGTCGAGGTTGACCGCTCCGAGCCGCTCGATCTTGCCCTTGAGGTCTTCGATTTCCGTGTCGATGGCCGCCCAATCGACTTCCTGGGCGACGTAAGAGGCGTGCTTCTCGACCAGGTCGAGGCCGAAATCGTCGCGGACCCGCTGGCACAGGGTTTCCATCTTCAGCCGGCACTCGCGGGCCTCAATGTCGAGGGCGTGGAACTTTTCCTCGGCCGCATGAAGCTGCTCGGCCAGCGTGTGCACCTGCTCCGCCAGAGCCGCCACCTGCTCGCGCCCGGCGGTCCGGGCCTGAGCCAATTCTCTCGACCGCGCCGCCGCAGCTTCCTTCTTCAGGAAGAGGTCGGCGATGACCGACTCGTGCCGCAGAATCGTCCGTTCCGCCTCGGCCAGCCGCGAAGCGCAGCGGGCCAGTTCCTCGGCCGCATCGCGCCGCTGCCGCGCCGCATCGTCGCGAGTGTCGCGCAGATGGGCCAACCGGTCCACCACCGAGCGCCGCTGTTCCTCAACCGTCGCCACGTCGACGCGCTGCTGCGTCCGGCGATCTTCGATCTTGTGCCGGTCGGCCTCGGAGAGCGAAAGCTGCCGGCCCAGGTTTTCCACTTCCTCGCGCCGGCGAACGCTCTCGGACTCAAGGCTCGAGAGCCGCGCGTCGAACTCCCCGCGCCGGGCGACCAACTGCGCCGTCTGGGCGTCCGCCTCGGCAATTTCGGAATTGAGGAGCGGCTGCTCGGCCCGCACCGCCGCCGCCGTGTCGTCGAGCCGCCGCAACTGCGCCGCCAGATCGACCCGCGCCGTCGAAGTGTCGTAAATGACCGAGCGGAGTTCCTTCTGCTCGTCGTCGAGGCCATGAATGCGCTGCAACACGTCCTCGCCTTGCGCCGTCAGGACGACGATCCGCGATTGTACCTCGGCCAGTTGCGTGTCGAGCGTCCGCCGCTCGCTGTGGCGGCTGATGAGGCCGGCCTTGGCCATCACGCGCCCGAGGCTCAGCCGGCCGTCGGGTTCGACCACTTCGCCGGCCATCGTGACAAACCGCAGCGCCGCCAGCGGCCCGGAAGCCAATTGCAGCGCCGTGGCCAGGTCGTTGACCAGCAGTGTCCGGCCGAGCAGGCATTCCACCGCCGGCCGCAGGTCAGGTTCGGTCTGCACGAGGTCCGCCGCCCGGGCCACCACGCCGGGATATTGCGACACGTCTAAAGGTTCGAATGTGGGTGCCACACCTTGTCCCCCGGCTGTTTGGGGGCAAGGTGTGCCGTCCGAAGACACACTTTGCCCGGCGATAAAGCCCGCCGGGACAAAGTGTGGCACCCCGCTACGCAAAGAATCCAGCGGCAAGAATCCCGCCCGGCCCTCCAGCGCCTCTTCCAGCGTCTCCAGCCCCGCCACCACGTCCTGCCGCCGCGAGATAACAATCGACTGTTCCGCCTCGCCCAGCGCCGCCTCAATCAGCATGGCGTAGCGCGTATCGACGTTGAAGAGCGAAGCCACGATGCCGCGAATGCCGGGGAACACGCCGTTCTGCGAAAGTTCCAGCACGCGACGGACGCCCTGTTCCAGCCCTTCGCCGCGCTGTTCCAGGTCGGCCAGCAGTTCCTGCCGCGACACGAGGCCGGAGCGGAATTCCTTGGCCGCCGCCGTTTCCGCCGCCACGCCCTCGGCTTCCTTGTTCAGGGCCTCGGCTTCCTCGTGCTTAACCTGGAGCCTCTTCTTATCGCGGTCCAGCCGCGAGTCGAGTTCGCCGATTCGGGCTTCCGTCTCGGCCTTCTCTTTGCCCACGCGGTCGAGTTGTTCGGCAATTTCCCCGAGGCGCCGCTGGAGCCGCGTTCGCGTCGCCGCCAGATTTTCCGTCCGCAGATCGGCGTTGGAGATTTCGTTGCGGGCCTGCGAGGCCTGCTGGAGCAACTCCATGATGTCCGACTTGCGCCGCTCCAGGTCGGCCACGGTGCCGCGCGCCGCCTGCTGCGCCGCCAAAAGCTGATTTTCCGTTTCGGCCAGTTCAGCCTTGAGCACGGCCAGCCGTCCGTCAATCGCCCCGGCCGCCTCGCTCTCGCCGGCAATCTGACCGTCCAGTTCACCCAGGCGAAGGTCGAGATCGGCGGTGCGCTTGCGGTCGCGCTCCTGCGTCCGCAACCATTCGTCGATCCGCGTCCGATTGAAGGCGATGGCGTCCTCGGCCGCTCCGATCTGGCCGCGCACGTCCATGAGTTGATTGTCCACGCTGCGCAACTCGTCCTCGAGGCCCAAAAGCTCCGTATCGAGCCGGCTCCGCTCGGCCTCCAGCCCGGCCGTCTGCGCCTGCAAGCCGGTCCGCTCGTCCTGCGCCGCTGCCAGTTCGCCCGTCAGTTCTTCGCCCCGCCGGCTCAGGTTGTGGTACTCGTTCAGGGCGTGCTGCGTGCGCAGTTCCTTGAGGCGGTCGTTGCAGGTCTGCCATGACCGAGCTTTGCCGGCCTGGTACTTGACCGACCGC
The DNA here is from genome assembly GCA_903929765.1 of uncultured Planctomycetia bacterium. GTDB lineage: Bacteria > Planctomycetota > Phycisphaerae > FEN-1346 > JAACEH01 > CAIYVX01. The sequence continues at coordinate 16,296 of CAIYVX010000067.1, read as the reverse complement.
AGCCGCCGCTCGACCTCTTCGATGATGTCCCCCAGGCGCAGCAGGTTCTGCTCCGTCCGTTCCAACTTGCGGAGGGCTTCCCGTTTCTTAGCTTTATATTTGGATATCCCCGCCGCTTCCTCGAACACGGCCCGGCGTTCCTGCGGGTTGGATTGGAGCAGCACCTCCACGCGGCCCTGTTCGACCAGGGAATAGGCGTTGAGGCCCGCCCCGGTGTCCATCATCATTTCGCGGATGTCCTTGAGGCGGCAACTCTGCCGGTTGATCATGTACTCGCTCTCGCCCGAGCGGTAGAGCCGGCGCGTCACGGCCACCTCGGCCTGGTCGAGCGGGAGGCGGCGCGACGTGTTGTCGAACGTCAGCGTCGCCTCGGCAAAGCCCAGCGGATGGCGGTTGGCCGAGCCGTTGAAGACCACGTCGAGCATCTCCTGCCCGCGCAGGCTCTTGGCCGATTGCTCGCCCAGGATCCACTTCACCGCGTCCACGACGTTGCTCTTGCCGCAACCGTTGGGTCCGACGATGCAGGTCACGCCGCGGTCAAACACGAATTCGGTCCGGTCGGCGAAAGATTTGAATCCGAACAGTTCCAACTTCTTAATCTGCATAGCGCTCTCCATCGCGCCGCGGTTCCACCGTGGCGATCATTTCTCAGGTATGACAATATCCGATTCCGGCCCGGCGGGTTTGCCGGACGGCTTGGCTGCCGTGCCCGGGCCGACAAATTGCACGGGTTCCAGGACGATCGGGGCGTTCATGGCCCCTTCGTTGTGCGCCCGGTCGAGAAAACCGACGAGGTCAGAATAGGCCAGGTCCAGGCCCTTAGGCTCCGGGCTTTCGGCCGTCGAGTTCGGCGGGCCGGCCATGGTCGCTACGATGTCCGCCACGCTCAGGTTCGTCTCGATGGGATGCCGGCCGCCCAGGGCTTTGCTGATCAGCGTGGCCTTGAGGCTCCCCTCGCTGGCCGTGACCAGATAGCGCGGCGTATCGATCATCAGCGGCGGCTTGATTTCCACGTTGCCGAACAGAACGATGCGCGGCTTGAGTTGGCGGGCCACAAAAACAAACGGCTCGCTCCTGCTCGGCACCACGGCCAGTTCCATCCGGTCCTCGATCTTCACGCTGGGCAGCAGGCTGGGCGAAACGCGAGCCAGCGTCAGGTATGCGGCGATACGGACGTTCGGATTGCGGGCGTCGAAGGCGGCCAGGAGTTGATTCTTGCCGCCGGCGGCGAGTTCCCCCAGGGCCTGCACCGCCTGCTCCTGGAACGGCGAACTGTCGTCGCGAATGAATTGTTCCAGCGTCGCCGCCGTGTCCGTCGCCCCGACGCAGGTCAGCGTTCGCGCCGCATAAAAGCGGACCGCCGGATCGGGATCCTGCTGGAGCGGCTCCAGGAGCGGGACGCACGCTTTGCCGAAGGCTTCCAGCCCGTAAGCCGCACTGTCCCGCTCGGCCGGGCGGCGCAGTTGCCGGGCCAGTTCGCGCAAATGCTCCTCGCGCTGGGCCGGGTTGTCGGCCAGGAAAATCGAGCCGACGACGTTAACGAATCTAACTTTGTCATGGGCATAGCTTCTGGGGATGCGCAGCGTGATGACCGAGGGGTCCAGCCGGCCCACCGCCGCGTCGGGAAACCGGGCGTTGATCTGCCGGATAATCTGGTCCGCGGCCCGCGAACTGGGATCGATCAGTTGCAGCGTCAGGCTGCGGGCGGCGCTGTTGCGACCCCCGCCCAGCACGCGGCCCAGACGCGGGTCGCTCTTAGGCCCCGGCCCTACCTCCGCCGCCGCCCCGGAGGCCACGTTGCCCGCCGACTCCGCCCGCGTAATCGGCCGCCGGCCGCCGGAAGGCGCGGGCGTCGGTTTGTCGCTCGGCAGCAGGAACGGCGAAACGAAGACCGGTCCTTTGCCGTCGCCCATAAACGACCCGACGTAAGCGCCCCCGCTGCGATCTTCGGCCGAGCCCAGATCGGTCTGGAGCAGGAACCCGCCTTCCAGGCTGATGGTGTCGGTGCCGCGGGCCGGGGCCACGGCCAGATCGAACCGTTCCCCCTTGGCCGCTCCGGGCGGGATCAGCCCGGCCACCTCGACCACGGCGTTGTCCGGGTCGGCCAGCACGCGCTGCGGCTCACGGATGCCGTGGCGGGACAGTTCCTTGACCATCTCTTCCCGCAGGCTTTGCGGCAGGACGGCCCCGCCGGCCCCCTTGAGGCCCGTCACCAGGCTGTAACCCTGGACCAGGATGGGATTGGCCCCGGAAACCGCGGCCAGTTCCCCAACCGTGCCCTTGCGCTCAGCCGGCACGACCGCCGGTTTCGCCGGCTCGGCCGGCTTTTTCGACGCTCCGGCGCAGGACCCCAGGCCCAGCACCGCCACTGCCAGCAGACACCATTTCATGTAATTCATCGCAACCACTCCGGCGGCACACTACGGGTGCGCATTATCCCCCTGGAGACGGACATCAACGGTTATCGGCCTTAAGGTTATCGGACTTTAGCTTTTCACTCCACCACCATATTCAACTCCTGCCCGCACTTCGCGCAGGCCCCGCTGCTCAGTTCCTCGGCCTTCACGTGATAGCCCGCTCGCCTGACGGCCGTGGCCCCGCAATTGTAGCAGCGCGTGTTCGACAAGTCACCAGAGACAATATTCCCCGCGTAAACAAAATGCAATTTCTTTTCGAGAATTTTGCAGGCCGCCAGCACCTCGTCGGGCGGCGTGGCCGGCTCCCGCGACTTGTAGCGCGGCAAGTAGGCCGAGACGTGCGTCGGGCTGTCCGCCCCGAGATGTTTGTAAATCCAGTCCCGCAGCAGGATGATCTCCTCGCGAAAATCGTTCGAACCGGGTATGAGGAGCGTCGTCGTCTCCACGTGGCAGCGCTTCGCCGCCCGGACCACCGTCTCCAGCACCGGCGAGAGCCGCGCCCGCGACCGCCGCTGGTAAAACTCCTCCGTGAAACTCTTGATGTCGATGTTCATCGCGTCGATCACGTCCAGCAGCTTGTCCAGCGGACCCTCGTTGACGTAGCCGTTGGTGACCAGCACGTTCTTGAGGCCCGCCGCCCGGGCCAGCTTCGCCGTGTCCCGGACGTACTCGAACCAGATCGTCGGTTCGTTATAGGTATAAGCGATGCCGACGCTCTTCTGCTCTAGCGCCGCCCGCACCGCGTCCTCCGGGGCCAGGTACGCCGTCGCCGCCGCCTGCTGCGAAATGTTCCAGTTCTGGCAGAAGTCGCACTTGAAGTTGCAGCCCCAGGAGCCGATTGAGTAAATGGTCGAGCCGGGAAAGAAGTGGTAGAGCGGCTTCTTCTCGATCGGGTCCATCGCCGTCGAAGTCACCCGCCCGTAATTGAGCGGCCGCAACGTGCCGTCGAAATTCTTGCGGCACAGGCAGAGGCCCGTGTGGCCGGGGGCGATGGTGCATTCATGCGGGCAAATGTGGCACTGCACCTTGCCCTCGGGCAAGGCCTCTTGAAACTCGCAGATGACTTCCGGAATGATTTCGGACACTGACCGGTCCTCCCGTAGGATTAGACAGGATCAACCGCCGCTCTTGGCCGTGGCGCCGGGGAGCTTCCGCTCGACCTGGCCGGCCAGAATGAAGAGCCGTTCGTTGCGCTGCTGCCAGGAGGACGCGGAGAACCAGGCACAGCCCTGGGCATCCTCGTCATCGCGCATCTTGCGGGCGCTACCGTCCCAATAGCCGGCGAGTTTCTTGTGGGCTTTGGTCAAAGTGTTCCAGATGGCCTCGATCGGCTCGCGATCGCACGCGGCGCCGATGCTCTTCAGGTCATTCTCGTCGTTCCAGATGCTGCGCCACAGGGCGCGCTGACGTTCATCGAGGAGTTTCTGGCAGTCCTGGGCCAGGGCGTCGCCGAGCCGGGCCTTGAGCGCCGGATCGACGAGGGCTTTTTCAATGGTGATGCGGGCCTGGCTTTCCTGGACGCCCTCGCGGAAGTTTTCCAGCCGCGCCGTCGAGACCGGGCCGTCAGGCCCCGGGGCCAGCATCCAGCCATCAATGTCGAGGTTGCGCCACTCGACCTCGGGATACCGGTTGTAAACCGCCCCATCCCGTGCGCCTCGTTTGTTCCTGAGGATCGGCCAGACGTCGACGCCGATGCGTCCCAGCCCGCGCTGCCCGCCGGTAATGTTGATCTCCATCAGGTTGCGCATCTGGAGATCGGAAGAGTAAACCGGCCAGCCGTTTCGAGCGAAGCGGCATTCCAGTTGCGGATTGCGCCAGCCGTACTGGCGTCCTTTGTCCGGATTGACCTGCCAGTTCAGATCGTAAACGTGAGCCTCGAAGCCGACATCGGCGATGTTGTAGAGGATCTTGTTCCCTTTCGCCGGCCGGCCGTGCAGGACGCCTGGATGGGCGTGCGAAACCCAGGGCAGACCGCCGCAAACCTCGTTCAGAAAAGCCACGTCTTCCTTGGAAGGCCAGACGTCGGAAATGACGCCGATCATCATCGTCTGCTCCAGGTCGCGAAACCGCATCTTCTTGCGCACCTCCGAGAAGAGATGCCGCCACAGGGGCTTCGAGGCCGGATCGTCGTAGGTCGGCAGGTAGACCATTTCGGTCTTACCGGTCTTGGGGTCAAGCACGGTGACGCGCGGGCCACGGCCCTTGAGTTCCTCGCGTATCTCCTTGGCCGCCGCGGTATCGCGATAAGCCAGTGATTTGCGCGAGTCTGCGGCCTGGTAGACCTCCCAGGACTGGAAGGTGACCATCTTCGGCAGCCCCAGGTGCTTCACGGCCAGGTCCAGGTACTTGTCCATGATCGAGAAATCGAAGTCGTAATCGTTCTCGCCCTTCTTGACCCAGCGGACCATCGATTCCTCGTTGCCGAAGTTCGTGTGGGCGACGAGCGGGATATAGACATTGCGGCAACCGACGCCCTTCATACGGTCGAACGCCTGGGCGATCAGCTTCCAGTGAGCCTCGGACCAGAGCGGCACTTTGTACTCCAGGGCCAGCGAGTCCGGCGACTGGATCATGTCGACCCAGGTGGCGTAGTCCTGCGAGTCGGGCAACGTCCAGTCGGCCACCTTCAATTCCACGGGGACGGTCGTGGTCGGCAGGCCGACGGCCTCGACCTGGAGAGTTCCCTTGTAGACTCCGGGCCTCGTGCCGCGCTCCGTCTTGACCGTCAGCCAGACGGCGGCCACCGCCTGCTTGTTGCTGAGGACTACCTGGGCCGGCGGCGTCTCCAGGATGAAGTCGAGCCGGTTGTATCCGCCCCAGCTTGAGTCTGGAGTCACGGCGTAACGCACCGTGACATTCGATCCGGAAATGGTGGCCCCCTCGGCAGAGAGCGGCCCGGCGGTAGCGCGAAGGCCCTTGATCGGCGCCGCGGACTCCACGACCACGCGGCCGGAGAAGGCCCCGTTTCGTGCCGCGACAATTGAAATCGGGCGAAGCCCGCCCGTGGCGGGGCTGACCGGCAACTCCTCCGCAAAAACGTCGCTGTTCCTCAAGGTCACGGCCGCCGCCTGGGCCGCCGCCGCGTCCGCGGCTCTGAGATCACCAGCGAACCAGAGACAAACCAGGCCACCCGCGGCCACGACGAAACTGGACAATACTCTCCGCATTCCAACTCTCCTACTGTTAACCGCCATTTCCCATTTGAAGCCTGCCCAGCTACCAAGCAGGGCACTTCAGAGGCCAATTTGACACTTCTCCGGAGGAAAAGCAACCTCTATTCTCCCGAGAGCCTGGCGACCCGCCCCGAAAACAGAGCAGAAGCCGTGTTTACGAGCGACCAAGGCGGTATTCGAGGTTCCTGGACGCAGCAGGTCACCGCGCTGGTTGTAGAAGCTCACTACCTTCGCGGCTTGTAATCAATCGCCGCAGCACTATAATGTGCCCTCCTATTATGTAGGTCGGGCCCCAATCCGACAGAGTGTAGGGTGGCTGCTTGCAGCCACGCGGCTCTTGATTATGAAGGGCAAATTTATGCCGAAGTTCAAAGGTCTCGAAAAAAAATTCCAGCCCGACTGGCCCGGCCTCGTCGACAATCTGCTTCGCCGTGGCACGCCCAATCGCGTTTACTTCATGGAACTCTTCCAGGATCCGGAAATCAAAAACGCCATCGCCCAGCGTTTCGACCTGACGCGCGGCCTCAATCCGTCCGACCCCGATTTCGAGCGCAAAAAGTACATCGCCGTCCAGCGCTTCTGCGGCTACGACTATGTTCAAGTTCCTCTGATGGACCTGGACTTTCAATTCCACGACGCCGCCACCAAAGACACCGCTGCGCTGAATCGTGGCGACCGCGCCTATCGCGACGAGCACACCGGACCGATCACCAACTGGGAGCAGTTTGAAAAGTTCCCCTGGCCCGATCCCACCAGGCCCGCCGTCACCAGCGAACTCCAGTGGTACCAGAAAAATCTCCCCGACGACATGTGCATCTGCGGCTTCGGCGGCTACGGCCATCAGATGGAATTCCTCTGTTGGCTCATGGGCTATGAGACGCTCTGCTTCGCCCTCGTCGATCAGCGCGATCTGGTCGAGGCCATCGCCCGGAAGCTGGAACAGTTCTTCGCCGTCTGCCAGGAGCGGCTCCTGGAATTCGACCGCGTCAAGCTCGTCTGGAGTTCCGACGACATGGGCTTCAAAACCGGCCTCATGATCTCGCCCGACGACATGCGGAAGCTCGTCCTCCCCTGCCACCGCCAATTGGCCGCCGCTGCTCATGCCGCCGGACGGCCCTACCTTCTGCACGCCTGCGGCTGTCTGACCGACATCATGGAAGACCTGATCGAAGACGTCAAAATCGACGCCAAACACAGCTTCGAGGACACCATCCAGGACGTCTGCGAGGCGAAGCGCCGCTACGGCAAACGCCTCTCCTTCATCGGCGGCATCGACGTTGATTTCCTCTGCCGCTCCGACGAGGCCGCCATCCGCGCCCGCGTCCGCAAAACGCTCGACGCCTGCCAAAGCGGCGGCGGTTATTGCTTCGGCACCGGCAACTCCGTCGCCAACTACATCCCGCTCGACAATTACCTGACCATGCTCGACGAGGGGCGGCTCTATTCATAGAATCAAAATAGTGACAGACCATGTTTTCCAGCTTCTGCGCTTTTTCGGGGCGGTTCGCCGAGTTCTCGGGAGAAAAGAGGTTGCTTTTCCTGCGGAGAAGTTTCAACATTGTTAGCTGAAGAGTCCGGTTACGGCACCGGATAAGGCCAGATGGGAAATGTCGATTAAGAGGGCACGAACATGTTAAGGCTTGGTATCATCGGCTGCGGAGGAATCGCCGCGGCCCACGGGAAGGCGGCACAGCAGATCAAGGACCTCCGCTTCGTTGCGGCGTGCGACGTGCGGCGTGCGGCCGCCGCGGATTGGGCGGCCACGTACGGCGCGGAAGCGGTCTACGACGATTACCGAGAGATGCTCAAGGCCGAGGCGCTCGACGGGGTGCTGCTGGCCACCTGGCCCAATCAGCACCGGGAGCAAATCGAAGTCTGCCTGGCGGCGGGCATCAGGAATATCCTGTGCGAAAAGGCCCTGACCATGACCGGCGCCCAGGCCGGCGAGATCTGGCACCTGGCGTGTCGGTCCGGTGCGCTGGTGATGGAGGGGTTCATGTACCGCCACCACCCCGCCATCCGCCGCCTGGAGCAGATGATCTTCGCCGGCGAGATCGGGCGGGTTGATAACATCCGCGCCGAGTTCGGCTGGGATAACGGGCCTCTCGAAATGGACGCGCCGCCGGCCCTCGAGAAGCGTAACTGGCGACTGCGGAGCGATTGCGGCGGCGGGGTGCCGTTTGACGCCGCCTGTTACGCCGTCAACGCCGCGGGGCACTTCGCCCGCGCCTGCCCATCCCGCGTGTATGCCACGGGCACGATGAGCAAGAGCCTGGGCGTAATCATGCGGCTGTTCGGGCTTATCGAGTACCGCAACGGCGTCACGGGGATCATCAGCTCCAGTCACGGTCAGCAGTTCTCGCAGGAGCTTCAGGTCGAAGGCACGCGCGGGCATTTGTTTGTTCCTGTGGCGTGGACGATAGCGGGCGAGGGGACCGTCGAACATCGTTGCGCGCCGACGTGGGGGCAGGTGGCGGCGACGCGCCACAACGTGCCCGCGACGGACAGCTACGCGGCGCAACTGCGCAACTTCGCGGCCGCAGCGCGGAAAGAAGCGGCGCCGCTGGTGCCCCTGGTTGAATCCGTGGTGAACACCCATGTGATCGCAGCGCTGATCGAGAGCCAGCGCACGCGGCAGCCGGTCGACGTGGAACTGCCGCCGGAAATAGCCGCAGCCTATGACGCGACGTTGCAGGAGGCCCTATGAGACTCGGCGGCTGGTTTGGGACGGAAAACATCGCGGGCCTGGAGGGCCTGTGCGCGGCGCTGGACGCCCACGGGCTTTCCGCCATCGGCGCGCCGGACCCATTGGTGCGCGGGGACGATTCCGAGGCCTGCGCCGCCTTCGGGGCGCGGGCCGTCGCCTGCGGCATCGTCGTCGGCGAAGCGGGCATGTGGGAAAACCTCATGACTTCCGACGCGGCGCTGCGGGCGCGGCGGATCAGTCTCGTGCGGCACATGCTGCGCCAGGCTGACGTGATGGGCTGCCGCTGCGTGGTGAGCCTGGCGGGCAGTCGGCACCCCAGCGACCACCCGCTGGCTCACCACGCCGCCAACTGGACGGAGGACTTCCGCCGCGGGTTTCGCGAAGTTGTGCTGCGAATCCTCGACGGTCTGGAACTGAAACGCACCAGGTTTGTCATTGAACCCTGGTGCAACACCTTTTTTTACCAGCCCGCGGACATCCGCGCCTTTCTGGACAGCGTGGACCACCCCGCCGTGGGGCTGCACCTGGATCAGATGAATCTCGTGACGCAGCAGATGCTGTTCCGCACCACGGAGTTGATCCATCAGACGTTTGATCTGCTTGCTGACCGAGTGGTGGCCGTACACCTCAAAGACATTCGACACGACAATACCCACATGTTTCTGAAACTCGACGAGGTCGTGATCGGCGAAGGCGAAATGGATTATCATACCTACCTGCGCCGTCTGGCGGCGTTGCCCGCCGATACGCCCTGCTTCTGCGAACACTTCAGCCGGGAAGAAGACTACCTTGTGAGTTTTGCGAGGTTGCACGAGTTGGCCCGCGGCGCGGGAGTTCGTTTTCTGCCGCGCACGCCGCCGGACGGCTTCCTTCGTTCCTGCGGCTGACAGGCCGACATCAGGGACGACCTGAACGACGAGGTCAATCGTCTTGCCTTTTCTGTTGGTGCTATTAGTCTTTAAATGGAGGTGGCTACAATGCCGCAGTTCAAAGGTCTCGAACAAAAATTCAAACCCGACTGGCCCGGCCTGGTCGACAATATCCTCCGCCGCGGCACGCCCAACCGCGTCTTTTTCGCGGAAATCTTCCAGGACCCGGAAATCCGCGACGCTATCGCCGAACGTTTCGACCTGACGCGCGGCCAGAGCAAGTCCGATCCTGATTATGAGAGGAAAAAGCTCGTCGCCGTCCAGCGCTTCTGCGGCTACGACTTCGTCCGCATCGGCCTGGTCGACCTGGAGTTTGCCGGCCTCGGCAGCCAAGCCGTTAAGGACACCGCCGCCCTGAGCCAGGCCGACCGCGTCTACCGCGACGAGCATGTCGGCCCGGTCACCAACTGGGAGCAGTTCGAAAAGTTTCCCTGGCCCGATCCCGCCAAGCCCAGCGCCACCCGCGAACTGGAGTGGTACCAGAAAAATCTCCCCGACGACATGTGCATCATCGGTTCCGGCGGCTTCGCCCACCAGATGGAGTTCCTCTCCTGGTTCATGGGCTACGAGACGCTCTGCTACGCCCTCTTCGAGCAGCGCGACCTGGTCGAAGCCATCGCCCGGAAACTGGAAAACTATTTTTCACGCATGCTGGAGCGGATGCTCGAATTCGACCGCGTCAAAATCATCTGGGGCACCGACGACCTGGGTTTCAAGACCGGCCTCATGATCTCGCCCGCCGACACCCGCGAGTTCCTCCTGCCCTGCCACCGCCAACTCGCCGCCCGGTCGCACGTCGCCGGCCGGCCCTACCTCCTGCACTCCTGCGGCTGCATGGCCGACATCATGGAAGACCTCATCGAAGACGTGAAAATCGACGCCAAGCACAGCTTCGAGGACACCATCGAGGACGTTTGCGACGTGAAGCGCCGCTACGGCCGGCGCCTCTCGCTTCTCGGCGGCATCGACGTCGATTTCCTCTGCCGCTCCGACGAGAAGGCCATCCGCGCCCGCGTCCGCAAAACGCTCGACGCCTGCCAGCCCGGCGGCGGCTACTGCCTCGGCACCGGCAACTCCGTCGCCAACTACATCCCGCTCGACAATTACCTGGCCATGCTCGACGAGGGGCGATTGTATTCGTAGGGGCAGAGTTTATCTCTGCCCTGCCGTTGCTGTTGCTGTTTCGTAGGGACAGGGCTCTGCCCTGTCCGGCTGTTGATGCCGTTCGTCGGGCCGACGAATGTGCAAACCGATGCGGTCACAATCTGTGATCTTGAAGATTGGCGAATAACTAGGTCCGTACCCTAGCTATTAAGAGTTAAACGAAAGGGAAAATTTACCGTGAAACGCACCAGCCGGTCCGCGAGCCCGCGCCCCTTCTTCGGCGCCAACGAGCGTTGGTGTGCCGCCGGGGACAGCCTCACCATCGGCGGCGCTTACCAGCAGTTTGTGCAGCTCTATTACGCCACTCGCTTTCCGGAAAACCGGCTCGCCGTTTTCAATTGTGGAATCAGCGGCAACAAAGTCTCCCATCTTCTTCAACGGCTGAAGGACGACATTCTGGTCCACCGGCCCACCGTCGTTTCCATCCTGCTCGGCGGCAACGACATGAGCCAGAAATTTCCGGTCGAGGCCTCGGACGACTTCGTCAGGAAAGAGCACGACAAGTCCCTCGGCGTTTTCCGCGACGGTATGCGCGATCTCCTCGCCCGCCTGCAAAAAAAGAAGGTCCGCATTATTCTGATCACGCCCGGCCTATACGACGCCACGCTAGTTCATCCGGACGCCCCGCCGGTCGAACGGGGTTTCCTGCAGGCTCTGGACAAGTGCGCCGCCGTCGTCCGTGAACTGGCCGGGGAATTCGGGACCACCCTGGTCGATTGGCACCAGCCCCTGGCCGACTGGAATGCCAAGTTCCAAAAGAACGATCCTGGAGCGACGCTGATTGGCCTGGATCGAGTGCATGCGGGCGAATCCGGCAATTTTGTGATGGCCTTCGAGTTTCTAAAGGCCCTCGGCGCGCCGCGGGAAGTCGCTTGCCTGGCGCTCGACGCTGCTACCGGCCGGCCCCTGGATCTGCTTCGTGCCGCCATCACCAACGTCATCAAACGTGACCGCTCCCTGGCCTTCGACTTCACCGAAAGAAGTCTGCCGTTCCCCCTGCCCGAGTCCTGCCGCGCCGTCCTTAATCTCATTCCGTTTGTGGAACGCTTCAATGAGGAAACGCTTCAGGTGAAGCACCTGCCCCGGGGCACTTATCAGTTGCGCATCGACGGCCTCCCGATCCGGTCTTTTTCCGCGGCACAACTGCAAAAAGGGGTCAATCTGGCCGTCGAGACGGCGACGCCCCAGTATCGCCAGGCGCTCGCCGTGGCCGACCTGGTCACGCGCCGGTTCCATATTTATCGCCAGCACCTCCGCTGCATTGCCGAAAATGAATGGTCTTTTCTCCGCGAGTTCAATCTCAAAAAAATGAGTATCAAAATGATCAAGAAAGCCCTGGACCAGAAAATCGAAAAGGACAAAGCCCAGCCGTGGTATGACTATTGCAAACTACAGGCCGACCGTTACCTGGAGAGTAAGTTGCACGAAGACACCTATCGGGCCGAGGTGGCGGTCCTTCAGGAACAGATTTACCGCGTCAACCAGCCCTTGCCCCATCACCTGGAGATTTCGCGGTGAAAAAAATAGGGACAGACCCTATTTGTGATGTTCGCCGTGTTTAAGGAAACCGTCATGTCTATAGTTTCATTGCGGTCGTCGTCTAACAGTATTATAATCCCGCGCGAATTTGGAAAGTCTAACGGGTCGCGTTCGTCCAAGGAAGGAAGCGGTCGTCATGGAATTTCTGTCTCGCCGAAGCTGGTTGGTTGCCGTGTCGTTGATCCTGGGTCTTTGTGCTGCCGGAGCGGTCTGGGCCGCCCCGCCGGCGGGAAAGCCGATTGTGGCCCAGCCGGTTTCGCCGCCGTCGCTGGGCGATCTGGCCCATAAGCTTGCCCCCTTTGCCGCCGACTCACGCCTCAAGGGCGACAAGTTCGGCTTCGCCGTCATGGACGTTGCCAGCGGCGATATGATTTTTGCCTCCGGTCAGAATCTTCCCCTCCTGCCCGCCAGCAACATGAAGCTTGCCACCGCCGCCGCCGCCCTCACCGTCCTCGGCGACGATTGGCGCTTCCGCACCATGATCGGCACTCAGGGCAAAGACCTGGTCGTTGTCGGCGGCGGCGATCCCAACCTCTCCGGCCGGTTCTTTAACGACGACCCGACCGCGGCGCTGCGGCAATGGGCGGCCGCCCTCAAGAAGGCCGGCGTCACGCAAATCGCCGGCGACCTCGTCTTCGACGACTTCCTCTTTGAATCGACCTGGGTTCATCAGAATTGGCCGCCGAAACAATATTTCGACTGGTACGAAGCCCCGGCCGGCGCCTTGAACCTGAACGATTCCTGCATCGACGTTTCCGTTCGCGGAGCCGCCCAGGCCGGCCAGCCGGCGACGGTTACGATTTCCCCCGCCACGAGCTACTTCCAACTCTCCGGCCAGGTCATGACCCGCGCCGGCGCCGGGCGCGGCACGTTCTCGGTCGACCGCCAGCGGCAGAGCACCACGCTCGCCGTCAAAGGCGACGTGGCCCCCGGCTGGCAATTGCCGAAGGCCGTCAACCGCACCGTGGGCGATCCCGGCATGTTCGCCGCCACGGTGATCCGCGAAACTTTCCAGGCCGAAGGCGTGACCGTGACCGGCCAAGTGGTGCGCCGCAAAGTCTGGACCGCCGATTGGCGGATGCCCAAAGATTTCACGCCGCTGGTGTACCATTACTCGACCCTGGCCCAGAGCGTCCGCGTGGCCAACACCGACAGCCAGGACTTTTACGCCGAGTGCATCCTGAAGGCCCTGGCGGCCTATGGCGAGAGCAAGGACAAGGAGTGGCCGACGGCTCAAGGCTCGTGGGCGGCCGGCGACCGGGCCGTGCCCCAGGCCCTGGCGGCCCTGGGCGTGCCGACGACCGGCTGCGTCTTTGACGACGGCTGCGGCCTGAGCCGCAACGACCGCATGACCGCCGACACGCTGGTGCGGCTCCTGGTGGTGATGGCCAAGCGGCCGCACCCGGAGGCCTGGATGGATTCCCTCGCCGTGGCCGGCGACTCGATGGGCACGCTGAAAAAGCGGATGAAGAACCACAAAGATCTCTTCGGCCGGCTCTTTGCCAAGACCGGGTTCATCAACGGGGTCAAATCCCTCTCGGGCTACGTCAAGAGCGACAGCGGGCGGCTGATCGCCTTTTCCATGATCGTGAACAACGTGCAGAACGGCTTCGAGGTGAACGAGTGGGAAGATGATATCTGCGAGACGCTACTCAAGCACTAATAAGCACTTAGGAGCAGGGTAAGACCAATAACGATACTTTTTCGCCTCTTTTGTTGAAATTAATCATCATCTGTCTGGAAGCCTCTGGCGGAAAGTCAAGCGACCTGCTGGCAAATGTAATTTTAACTTGTTGCTGTACATAGAGTTGCGCGTTATTTGCCACGTTGTCAAGGAATTACCAGTCTCAGCGGCACGGGAGTTGCACTTTAACACTTCGTTAGTTCTGTCGAGCGAGGGACGCTAGAGACAGAAACGGGGACGGCTGTGGTCACGATGGCCACCGTTTTCGGATTCTGCTATGCGCCTATTTGTCGTTGCCTTCCTGGGTCTCCTGGCCCTTTCCCTCGCCTCCTGGCCGTGCTTGGCCGCGCCCCCGGACGCCATTTTCAATGCTGCTAGCGCTCCTGACGCTTTCGTGGGCGTTCCTGTCGTTCGGGTTGACCGGGTTGACCAAAATACTCCAAACGATTGGTTCTGGTCGGGCGGCCTGATGATCGGCTACATCAGCATCGGCCTGAAAAGCCAGCTTCGCCGCCGGGGCTTTCTGGACGGCCCGCGCGGCCGGACCTTCAGCGGCCTGATTTCGCTGGTCCGCAAACCCGTCGTGCGGCAGGATTCAGCTCACGATTTGGAGCGGCGAGACGCCGAGGGGAGAGGGCGTTCGTAAATTGGTGTGGAACTGTTGAGCAACCTGCCCGCCCTGCGACAGATTTCGCAGGGCGTTTCATTTGTGCCACGGTCGGCTTTGCCCGACCGTGCGAATGTTTGTTGGCGTCCCACACGGTCGGACAAGCCGACCGTGGCACATTTCTTCGATTTCTTATGGGTAGTTTTGCTGTTCCAGTTTACGCCATAAAATCCATGGCCAGCATGGTCACGTCGTCGGCGATGGGGTCGTTGTCGCGCGGCCGCAGGACCGCGTCGAGGAGGGTCTGGAGATAGACTTCGCGGCCGGCCTGGTTCTCGCGCGCCGCCACCTGGAGAAACGCCTCGGTCCCGATGATGCCGTCGTTCTGGCAGCGCTCGACGCCGTCGGTGTAGAGCAGCAGACGCTGGCCGGGCTCAAATTTGTACTCGGCCGGCTCGAAGACGGCGTTGCTCATCACGCCCAAGAGCGGCCCGTCGCCGGGCAGTTCGCGCGGGGCGGTCTGGCCTTCCAGCAGCAGCGGCCGCGGATGACCGGCCCGGGCGTAATTCATCACCCCGGTCTCCACGTCGATCACGCAATAAACCATGCTGATAAACGGCGATTGGTGCAGGTCGGCGCTGATCAGGTCGGCGTTGAACAGGGCCAGGGCCTCGCCGGGGGGAATCAGTTCGTAGCTGCGGCCGACGATCCGCTTGGTCTGGAGGCTGTGCTTGACGAAAATCGTGAGGAGCGCCGCCGGAACGCCGTGGCCCACCGCGTCGGCAATGTAAAAGCCGACGTGCCGCTCGTCGAGGCGGAAAACGTCGTAGAAATCGCCGGCCACCCAGCCCGCCGGATAGAGCCGCGCCGCAAAACGGGTGCGGCCGATTTCGGGCATGGTGCGCGGCAAGAAGTCCATCTGCAGCCGCCGGGCCAGGCGGAGTTCTTCGTCGATCTTGCTCACGCTCTGGCGCAGTTGGCGGGCCACGAGGATGGCCTGGACGCTCTGATCGACAATCTGGTCGAGCCGCTCCTTGGCCGAGGTCAACAGGCGGACCCGGACGCGGAGTTCCTCGATGGGCAGGTCGAGCGACAGGCACTCGACGGCCCCGAGTTGGAAGGCCCGGACGCGATCCTGGTCGGAAAGGTGCTCGCCGACGGCCACCAGCGGCAGATGGGCGATGGCGATGGTCTGGGCGACGAGTTGGAGAATGTTCCAGCCCATCGGCTCGTCCGGGCGGACGATGATGAACACCAGGTCGATGCGGCGGATGTCGGGGAACTGGAACAAGGCACGCGGATCGGTTTCCACCTGGAGCCGCAGGCCGAGGTCTTCCACCAGGCCGGCCAGCAGCGGCGGGGCCGTGGGCTGGTCGGAAATCAAGAGGAGAGTATTCATACCCCGTATTAATCGAGTTTCCGAGCGGCCCAGGTCCAAGAAAAATGGAATGGGGCGGCCTGGTCTGGCGCAGACAGGCCATGATCCGCGCCGCGAAACGGAAACAGCGAAGTCCCAATATCCAACACCCAATGTCCAACACCCAAGTGCTGATTCCGCTGCGGGAGCTTTTCCCTTCATGATTGGATATTGAGTGTTGGGTGTTGGATATTCGCCGTTTTTCCTGATCGTCGGGGACTTCCGAGTTTGCCGGAAGACTCATGAAAAATACCGGTCAATAGCCTAGTTCATGCAGCCGGTCGTCCGTCAGCCCGAAATGATGTCCGACTTCGTGGAGAACAGTGGTGCGGATGCCTTCGACGACCTCCTCCGGCGGATAGGCGTCTTCGATGGTTTTCTGGTAGATGATGACGCGGTCGGGCAGGGCGGAGTTGTAATGTTCGCCGCGGCGGTTGAGGGAAATGCCGACGTAGAGGCCCAGGAGCGTTTCGCCGCGCGGAAGGCGGACGCTCTGGAGGTCGCGGCGCGAGGGTCGGCTTTCGACCACGACTTCGATATTGTCCATCAGGTCGGCGATCTCCTCCGGCAACGAGTCCAGCGCCAGATCGACCTGATCTTCAAATTCCTCGCGGGTCAAAAGGGGGTTCCTCTTCTTCACCCCTCTCCCTTGAGGGGAG
>CAIYVX010000066.1 GCA_903929765.1 uncultured Planctomycetia bacterium | reverse complement strand
GACCTGCTGCTGCGCTGCCGCCATGCTGGCAACGCTGGCGCCAGAGTCAGCATGTTTCGCGCCGCCTTCCACACGGGCTACGTGCCCTGCGGGGTGCTGCGGCTCACCAAGATGCAGCTGGACGGCTCCCACACGGACGAGAGATTCGACGAGGGCTTCTTCATCGACCGCGAGATGAACCTGTCGTTCATCGTTGAGTAAGGCGAAGCCGCGTGGCTTTGTCTTTGCTCGGCCGCGCCAAGAGGCCGGACCATAGAGGTCACTGAGATCGACAGAGGGTGGGGGCCGGCGCGATCGGCGGGCCGTCCCGGGTCGGGCGCCGTGGGCTGCGAGGCCTCAGCCGAGCAACCACGTTTCGCGGCAACGCGCCGGAGCAACCATGTTGTCTCCACATGCCACCAGCACAGTCTCCGGCCGAGAACTGGATTCCTGAGAGACCCAGACCGATCCCGGTTGGGCCTGTTGCCCAATTGTGAAGTTAGGGGCTTTTCTTTTTGGCGTCTGCGGCGGCAGGTCTTATATAGAAGGTAACGGTATGGAGACCGGCCATGATGGGACGCCGCCAGAAGATCGAACCGAAGTTGTTCTACACCAACGTCAGCCTGGACAGCCGCGTGCGAGCGAGCAATCGCCTACGGAAGGTCAAGGCCGCCATCGACTTTGACTTCGTCCGGGCCGTGGTCAAGCCGCTTTACGGCGTGAAGGGGCACGAGTCGGCGGACCCCATCGTGCTGATGAAGTTGATGCTTCTGCTGGTGCTGGAGAACGTTCCCTCCGAGCGTGAACTGATGGACCGCATGTCGGAGCGTCTGGACTGGATGTGGTTCTGCGGGTACGACCTGGACGCAGAGATTCACGACCACAGCGTCATCTCCAAGACCCGGAGCCTCTGGGGTGTCGAGGTCTTCAGCGAACTGTTCCAGCGGGTGCTCCAGCAGTGCATCGACGCCGGGCTGGTCGACGGCCAGACACTCCACGTCGACGCCAGCATCCTTCGCGCCAACGCATCCAAGAGCACGTTGCAGCCGGCGCTGCGTCTGACGGCCGAGACGATGTACGCCCGACTGGAAGAGCACGCCAAGGCGCACGGGCAGGCCTCCCAGCAGCCGGCCTCGAATGACAGCACTCCCCAGAACCCGCCGGCGACAGAGACCGCGGATGCGGCAGCGCCCAGCGAGTCGGCCAACGATTCACGGCCGCCGGCCGGAACGCTGGTCAGCTCGACCGATCCCGACGCCCGGCTGACGCGCAAGTACGGCCAGACGATCTTGGGCTATAAGGATCATCGCGTGGTGGATGACCGTTGCGGGATCATTACCGCCACCGTGACCACAGACGCCGCGACGGCCGAGTCGCACGTGCTCGATGAGGCGTTGGATCAGCACCAACAGAACACGGACATCACGCCGCGAACCGTGGTGGCCGACCGAGGCTATGGCACGGCCGACGTGTACCAGTCGATGGCACAACGCCAGATCACGCCGTGCATTCCGCACCAGAGTCACAAGGGCGTGGGGATTTATGACGTCAAGGACTTCCACTACGACGCGGCGAGCGACGCGTATCGTTGCCCGCACGGCCAGTGGCTCCATCGCTATTGCATAACCAAGGACGGCACTCGCCGCTACCACGCCGCCAAAGGCGTCTGTGCCGCCTGCCCGCAGCGCGCCCTGTGCACCAAGGCCAAGACCGGACGCCGAGTGAATCGCAACGTCGGGCAGGAATGGATCGATTGGGCCGACGGTTGTTACAGCCGGGAGCATCGACGACGCCTACTGCGGCGGCGCATGTGCCGCTCCGAAGGATCGTTCGCCGACGCGGCCAATAACCACGGCTACAAGCGGGCGCGATGGCGTGGGCTGGCCGGGATGACGATCCAGAACCTATTGATCGCGGCGGCGCAGAATCTGCGTAAGCTGCTGCAAGCTTGGAGCAAAAAGCCCGCTCACGCGCTGAAAGTGACGAAAACGGCCGTTCCGTCGCTCCTTTGCAGCGCCTTGAGATGCGTTCAGATCGTTCACGCAACCTCGTCGGCGCTCTGGAACGCCTTCCGGGCCTTGGCGGCGCACCGGACCGCTCCCGTCGCTCAATAATCAGTCGTCGCTCTGAAACCGAATTGGGCAACAGGCCCTACGGTCTTCGGCCTGCGGCCTCCTCCTGAGTTGGGTTCGGTTTTTCGTTTTGCTGTGGTAGGACGGACATCGCCCGTCGCACGTCCGCCCACGCCGCATGGGTCCCCTGGCCATCACGCCTGGCACAGCCAGCGACGTGTACGACCACGCGGGAACCGAGCCGCGAACGGCAACGCGAAGGTAGGGCACATGGCGCCATGCGCCTGACGAAGACGAGCGACG
>CAIYVX010000065.1 GCA_903929765.1 uncultured Planctomycetia bacterium | reverse complement strand
TAATGGCACTTCCTTAAGGCGCTGAGGCGTGTTGGAGCCTCCAATCGCGGCGGGATATTTTGAGTCGTTCGTAATGTCTGGGTTCGCGGCGGATGGCCCGCGGTTCGACGCGACCGGGACGATAGGGTACGATGGACCGGGCCATGGCGTCAAGCATTTCGTCGTGGAGAGAACGCAGGCAGCCCACCGGAGCTTGGCTCATGCGCAGGCTGTAGGTCACGGCCAGCCGCTGGGCCAGGGCGAAACTCAGGCGGTCGGGCTGCCGCTGGTGGCGTGAGGCGGCCTGAAGCATGAGACAGCGGACCAGGTTGAGGGCCATGATCTTGGCGGCCAGTTCTTTATGAATGCCGTCCACGGTCTTCGACCGCAGGACGTTGGCGCTCAAGGGCTGTTTGATCTGGCCGATGATCGTTTCGACTGGCCAACGACGGCTATACCACTGGCGGATCAGTTCGGCCGAGTAGCGTCGGCCATCCAGCAGCGAGGTGACGAGCCAGGTCATGGGCCGACCGCGACGGCTGCGCAGACGCACCGGGACAAAGCGCAGGGTCAAGCTTTCCGGAAGAAAAGGATATTTGCGGCGTTGAACCTTCCAGATCGGCACCTCGGCCACGAAACTGCGGTCGGCGAAGTCGCGAAGGTGGCGCAGCCGGTCCACTTTCAGGCGCTGGTGGACCGGAGTGATGAAGTCCAGGCCCTGCTGGAGATAGCAAAAATAGAGGTTGGAACCGGCAAAATGTGCGTCGGCCAACAACAGGTCTCCGGGCCGCAAGGCCGTGAGCAGATCCAGGCCCAGTGTCTGCTCCGAAGTGCGGTACGGCCCCAGGCGGTGGTCCAGGACGACCCCGGTCTGGGCCAGCATGGCCACGACCAGGCGGGCGGCCGGATAGCGGCTTGGGCCGTGCTTGGAGTTGGCTAGGCCGAAGGCCGTGCGCAAGGCGGGCTGGTCCGACATCGAGACGCAGGTGCCGTCGATGCTGACGAGGCGAAAGCCGCGGCTGCGCGCCGCTTCGTCCGAGAAGGTTTGGGCCAGTTGGCTGGTGTGACTTCCGAGCCGATCCAGCACCGCCTGCGGGAGTCGTTGTCGGGCCTTGCTCAACGTGCCGCTGGAAACGGGTAAACCGCTGCTCTGGGCGGCGGCGTTGAAACTGTCCTCGGGCCAGAGGGCGGCGGCGAGGTAATGAAAGACCATGACCAACGGCGGCAACAGCCGCTCGCGGTAGCGGTGGCCGGTCTCGCAGCAGACTCGTTCGATGAGGCGGTCGGGCAGCAACTCGCGGAGGGCGTTGAGTTGGCCCTGTTTCAGGCGCTGGCGAATCTCTTCAAGGCGGGGCTGGGAAATGCCGATGCCATAGGCGAACATATTGGCCTCCTTTCGTCTTGGGTTGTCTTGACAAACACCCTATCGACGAAGGGAGGCTTTCTTCTTAAAATCGCTTAAGGAAGTGCCATTATGCTCCGTCCCCTTTTTATGAACATGGCGGCTAACGGCAACAGCCGCTAGGCGAACGGTTTTGATTCGTGGCCCGTCTGCGCCGGACCACGCCACCCAAAGATTATGATTGGCGGAGAAGAAGCAACAACAGCCGCGCACTAACTGCAAGCCCCTGAACATGGCGGCAAACACCGCCGCCATGCCACCCACCGTTGTTATCTACGCCAGTCCTCGAAGGGTGGTTTCTGTGCGAACACCAGCGTGTGGCCGCTGTCTCCTTCCGGGACGAATCGGGTCCAGTGGACCTTGAGGCCCGCCTCCTCGATCCAACGCACATTAGTAGCCTCGTCGGCATGACTCCAGCACATCTTGCCCCCAGCCACCCCAAGATACGCCTCTTCGACACCGGACCACGCAAAGTGACCCACCGAGGCCAGGAAATAGCCCGAGGGGCGAAGCCAGGAAGCGATCTTATTGTACAGTCCCCGGTGTTCCGTCAGCGGCAGGTGGATGATCGCATAAAACGAAACGACAGCAGCATACGATTCCGCTTGGAAGGGCTGCTCTGAGATATCGCCGCACACAAACCGAGCCTTCGGGACAAGGCTCCGGGCGCGGCAGATCTGGACTTCCGAGAAGTCCACACCTGTGACCTCAAAGTGTTCGGCCAGCAGCTTCGTGGCAGGTAACCCACAGCCGCAGCCAACGTCGAGAACGGGAGAGTGCGGAGGCAACCGTTCAGCGAGAATCCGTACCCACGCCGCATAGTCTCCGTGGTCATCCGGCGTGTCGTCCCCGCGGTACACGCGGGAGAGCATATCGTACCCTTGCCGGACGATCCTTTTCTGCTCCGCTGGAATCACAACATTTCTCCAGTACCGTCCACGCTTGCTTTGAATCTCTACCCCGGACCACGCCACCCGTCCGCCGACTCAATGTGTTGCGATGAACTCGTCAAGCTCGCGATGCCAAGCGGCTGGTTCCACGGTCCCCGGCACGGTCTCTTCTGAGAACAAAAGATCGACAAGATAGCGGGGCGACTTTCCACCGATAAACGCCGCTTTGCAGCAAGACACACAATAGACCACGACATTCTCGACAGGCATATCCGTCATCCGCTCGGCCATCTTCTGTTTCACTTGCGCAACAGGAAGCACGCCCCAGAAGCTGTCGCCGCAACAAAGGCTGCCCGTTCCGGTTCTGACCGGCTCGATCAGTTCTATGTTCATCCGGCGCAGCAGGGTTCGGACGGCTTGGTGGACCCGCGGCTGGTCACGGGTCGGGCAGGCGTCAAGGATCGACATCTTCTGGCCGCCGTAGTCGGGAAGAGGGAAAATATTACCTGCGGCCAGAGTTTCCCACAGCGAGATGGTTGATAAAGGTGAATAGTTTTCCCGGTATCGTCGGTCGCAGCCGGGACACGTGTTGATCACCCGCGTACCATCGGCTAAGTCCGGCTTATTCCGACAGCACGTGTCCAGCCGCGTCATGCCGCCGAGGTTCGCCGACAGAACCCGATGCAGTCGCTCTGCCAGGTGCGGCTTATAGATGGTCAGGGCACACCCGGGGGCAAACACGTTCTTCACGGTCTTCCTCCAACATGGTCTGGCAGACCGTTCATGTTCTTACTTCTACTTCCCCGCGATTTCCGCCGTGTCCCGCGCGATGACCAACTCCTCGTTCGTCGGCACTACCAGGATTTTCACGCGGCTGTCGGCGGCGCTCACGTCTGCCTCGCCGCGAGCTTTGGCATTCTTCTCCGCATCGATTTTTACGCCGAGTTCTTCCAGCCCGGTCGTCGCTGCCGCACGCATCGCCCCGTTGTTCTCGCCGATGCCGCCGGTGAAGACGATGGCCTCGGCCCCGCCCAGCACGGCCAGGTACGAGCCGATGTATTTCTTGATCCGATAGGCGAACACATCCAGGGCCAGCTTGGCCCGGGCGTGGCCGCCGGCGGCCGCCTCGGTCACGCTGCGCATGTCGTTGGAGAGGCCAGAGAGGCCCAGGAGGCCGCTCTCGCGGTTCAGGATGGAATTGATCTCGCCCAGGTCCAGGCCCTTGACGCTGGCCAGGTGGAAGGTGATGGCCGGATCGAGGTCGCCCGACCGCGTGCCCATGACCAGCCCCTCCAGCGGCGTCAGGCCCATCGAGGTGTCCACGCTGTGCCCGTCGCGGACGGCGGCCATCGAACAGCCGTTGCCCAGGTGACAGGTGATGCAGCGGAAATGTTCGACCAGCCGGCCGAGCATGGCGGCAGCACGGCGCGAGACGTAGGCGTGGCTGGTGCCGTGGAATCCGTAACGGCGGATGCGGTCCTGCTCGTACAGTTCGTATGGTAGCGCATACATGAACGCCGTCGGGGGCATCTCCTGGTGAAAAGCCGTGTCGAAGACGGCGACGTGCGGCACGTCGGGCAGGAGGGCCTGGGCGGCCTCGATGCCGGACAGGTTCGGCGGATTGTGGAGCGGGGCCAGCGGCACGCGGGCCCGGATGGCCTTGAGGACCGCTTCGGTGATGCGGACGCTGGCCTTGAAGGCCTCGCCGCCGTGGACTACGCGGTGGCCGACGGCCTCGATTTCGTCCTTCGACTTGATGACCGGCGACTCGCCTTCCATCAGTTCGCGGACAATCACTTGAAAGGCGGCGCTGTGATTAGCTATCGGCAACCGGTGCTCGCGCTTCTGGCCGTCCACTTCCTGGACGACGCGGCCCTGCGGCTCGCCGATCCGCTCGACCAGGCCCTTGGCGATGACCCGCTCGGTGGCCATCGTGAAAAACTGGTATTTGATGCTGCTCGACCCCGCGTTAATCACCAGAACCTTCATACTCTCGCCGACCTTTCCCTCGAACCGCTGTTTTCTGTAGTTTTACAGGCCGAAAACACTCATTTTATTCACTTGCCTTACAAAACACAAGAACACTTTTTTTCGCGGTGGCGTCAGGCGTCCAGGACACGCGGGAAATTACCCCATAACTGGAGCGGCAATTTTGCCGATACAGTAAAGCAGCCCTCCGGGCCAGCGTCCGGGGGCGGAGGCGGGGTGTTGCGCCCCCACGGGAAAGGAAAGGACCGCTGTGTCGCAGTCGGCCATACTGGAAACCAACCGCAAGTGCTATGTGCCGATTCCGGTGGACGTTCTGGCCCCGGATCGGGCGATTCCGTTTAACCTCTACAGCCGGTCGAGCACCGGGGCGATCAAACAGGTCTGCGCCGTCGGCGAGGCCGTCACGGCCCAGTCGCTGCGGGCCTGGGAACAGGTCGGCGTCAGCGTCCTCTATGTCAACACGACCGACCATCGGCTCTACCAGGCGTTCGCCGAAAAAATGCTGAACGAACTGGCCTTGCGCCCGGACGTGCCGGCGCCGCAGAAGGCCCGGATTTACTACCAGACCATGCGCGAACTGGTGCATGAGGCCTGTGCCTCGAACCACATCGAAGACCTGGCCGCCGGGCCGCGCGACGCCTTCGCCAACGGTATGGTTTCCTTCATCTGTGAGGACGGCGAGGCCCTGAGCGGCCTGCTGCTGATGCTCTCGCACGATTATTACACATACACGCACATGGTCAACGTCAGCGTGATGGCGGCGGGGTTGGCCTACCGCGTGGGGCTGCGGGAGCACGACCGCCTGCGGGACATCGCCTCGGGCGGACTGCTGCACGACACCGGCAAGACGCGGATCGATCCCGACATCCTGAACAAAACCGGCCGCCTGACGACCGAAGAGTGGGAAACACTCAAAACCCATCCCGGACTGGGTCTGGAATATCTGCACCAGCGACCGGACCTGCGCCCAACGGAATTGCTGATCGTCCATCAGCATCACGAAAAACTGGACGGCAGCGGCTACCCGCTCGGGCTGGTCGGCAGCGAGATCAGTCTGGAAGCCCAGATGACGGCGGTGGTCGATGTTTACGACGCCCTGACCTGCCAGCGGCCCTATCGTCCCGCCCTGAGCCACGAGGCGGCCATCAGAATTTTGCGGGAACAGGCCGGCGACAAGCTCAATGCCGAACTGGTCGCCGCCTGGCAGGAAACCATCGAGCGGGCCAGAAAACAGGGAGGCTGAACGTGACGGCGCCGGCGACACTAAACCTCGACTTGTTGCGACGTTTCCTCCAACGCCTGGTGGACGAGGAAAAGGAGCAGCAACCGGGCCCCGAAGCCACCAAACGGCGGCACGCCCGACACCTCTACATGATCGAGGTCCGCGTCAAGTACGTCAAGCGCTTCGAGCGGATGAGCGATTCGCCGGACGACTTCGTGACCATCACCAAGGATCTGAGCCGCAGCGGGATAAGTTTCGTCCACGAGCACCAGATGTGCGCCGGGGAAATCGTGAAAGTGGACTTGGTGGTTCAGGGCGTGCACAAGACGTTGCTGGTGAAGATCATCCGCTGCCGTCGAGCCGGGCTGCGGATATTCGACATCGCCGGGGAGTTCGTTTCGGCCGAGGAGACCTCCGGCGAGACGACGGCGCCAGCCGAAGAGAACGGCGAATTGCCCCAGGAATTCTCGGCCGCGTCGCCCGGCGAGCCGGATGCCGCGGTCGGCGACGGCGAACCATCCGACCCGACCGCTCCGAAGTCTTGAATTCCCGCCTCTGATGCGTCATACTGGCCTCCGAAAAATCAGGAGGCTACACAATGGATTGCCGCGTTCTGACCGCCGCACAACTCGACCGCCTGCACGCGGCGACGCTGGCCATCCTCGACCGTACCGGCGTACTGGTGCCACACGAGGATATGCTCTCGCGTCTGGCCGACCGCGGCGCCAAGGTGGACCGGGCCACGCAGCGCGTCCGCATGCCCGAGCGGCTGGTCAAGTGGGCCCTGGGCGTTTGCGGCAAAAGTTTCACCCTCTACGGCCGCGACCTGTCCCGCACCGCGGTCTTCGGCGCCGGGCGACGAAATTACAACAGTTCCGCCGGGCAGGCCCTCTGGCTCCCC
The DNA here is from genome assembly GCA_903929765.1 of uncultured Planctomycetia bacterium. Taxonomy (GTDB): domain Bacteria; phylum Planctomycetota; class Phycisphaerae; order FEN-1346; family JAACEH01; genus CAIYVX01. The sequence continues at coordinate 23,067 of CAIYVX010000065.1, read as the reverse complement.
GATCCCGGCGGCGAGCGCCGCTATGCCACCCTGGCCGACGTCACCGAGGCCACGCGCCTGGCCGATGCTCTCGACGTCATCACGATTCCCGGCTCCATGAGCGATCCCCACGAACTGCCCGTAGCCTGGCGCTCGGTCGCCGTGGCGGCCGAAATGATTCGCCAGACCACCAAGCCGATCACCTTCTGGTTCCATGATCGGGCCTCGGCCAAATACCTGATCGAACTGGTCGTCGCCCTGCGCGGCAGCGAGGCCGAAGCGGCACGCCGGCCGATCTTCTATCCGTTCCTGGAACCGATCAGCCCGTTGCGCTTTCCCTTCAACGGCATCGATCTGCTTTACGAGACGGCGCGGCTGAACCTGCCCGTGCCCATCGGCCCGATGGCTCAGATGGGCATGAGCGCCCCGGCCACGTTGGCCGGCACCCTGGCCCAGCAGAACGCCGAAATTCTGGCCGGCCTGGTCGTCACCCAATGCGTCCGGGAGGGGATGCCCGTCTGCTACGGCGGCCTCTGCCACTCCTTCGACATGCGGACCACGCAACTCGTGTTCGCCGGACCGGAGCAGGCCATCTTCGGCGTGGCCATGACGCAACTCGGCAAACGTTACGGGTTGCCCGTCTACATCAATTCCGGCCTGACCGACTCGAAGCTGCCCGACGCCCAGGCGGGCCTGGAGTCCGGGATCACGCTCCAACTCGGCGCTGCCGCCGGGGCCGACATTTTCGGGCACATGGGCATCTGCGGCGTCGATCAGGCCGCCTCGCTCGACCTGCTGATTCTACAAAGTGAAATAATTGCTTACGTGGAAAGCGTCCAGCGGGAAGTGGAGATCAACGACGACACGCTCGGCCTGGACGTGATCGAGGCCGTCGGCCCCGGCGGCTCGTTCGTCGCCGAAGACCACACCTGCGACCACTTCCGCACGGCGATGTGGTTCCCGACGCTGCTCGACCGCAGTTACTACGCCGCCTGGCAACAGGCCGGGGCCACCAGCCTCGGCGACCGCTGCCGCGCCCGGAAGGCCGAACTTCTGGCCGGCCACATAGTCGAGCCGCTGGCGCCTCAGGTGGAGAAGGAATTCGCCCGCATCGTCGGGGCAGCCCAACGCAATCTGGCTGGATGATTAAAGCGGTTAACGATGGGGTGTTCTCTCTGGGAAAGTTTGCCGGCCTTCCACACACCTTGCCCCCATACAGCCGGGGGCCAAGGTGTGGCACCCTGGAAGTAACCATTCCATCATGAAATGCTCTAATACGACTTGCCGAAGATCACGCGCCGCCGGCTCGGTTGGCCGGTGATCACGCACCGCCCCTCTTCTTCCGGCCCGTCGAGCGGAATGCAGCGAATGGTCACGTTCAGGTCGTTCTTGACCTGCTCTTCGACGGCCCCCTCGCCGTTCCAGTGGCAGAGGGCGAAGCCGCCGTGAATCTCCGGATTCTCCGCGTTTTTTGGCGTGAAAAAACTATAGAATTCGTCCTTGCTGTCGATGCGCACCGTGTTGGCGGCGCGGAAGGATTTGGCCCGTTCCAGCAGTCCGGCCTGAATTTCGCCCAGCAGGCCGACCACGCCGGCGACGAACTCGGCGCGCTTCTGGCCGAACTTGTCTTTCGCGCCGCGGTCGCGCCGGGCCACGAACACTGAATCGGCCGCCAGGTCGCGCGGGCCGACCTCCACCCGCAACGGCACGCCCTTTTTGACCCAGGTCCAGTTCCGCTCGCGACCTTCAGAGACATCCAGCTCGACGCCCAGCGGCCGACCGTCGTACTGCACCTCCCGCAATTCGGCAGCCAGTTTGTGGCAATAGGCCAGCACCTCGGCCCGCGATTCTTCCTTGTGCAGCACCGGGAGGATGACCACCTGGGCCGGAGCCAACCGCGGCGGCAGAATCAGGCCGTCGTCGTCGCCGTGGGTCATAATCAGCCCGCCGATCAGTCGCGTCGAGACGCCCCAGGACGTGGTCCAGGCAAAGACCGTCTGCCCGGCGGCGTCGAGGAACTTGATGTCGGAGGCTTTGGCGAAGTTCTGGCCGAGGAAATGCGAGGTACCCGACTGGAGGGCCTTGCGGTCCTGCATCATGGCCTCGATGCAGTAGGTCGTGACGGCCCCGGGGAACCGCTCATTGGCGGTCTTCTCGCCACAGATGACCGGCATGGCCATAAACTGTTCGGCAAAGTCGGCGTAGACGCGCAACATGCGGGCGGTTTCCTCGCGGGCTTCCTGTTCCGTGGCGTGGGCCGTGTGGCCTTCCTGCCAGAGGAACTCGGTGGTCCGCAGGAACATCCGCGTCCGCATCTCCCAGCGGACGATGTTTGCCCACTGGTTGATGAGAATCGGCAGATCACGATATGATTGCACCCATTTCGAGTACGAGGCCCCGATGATCGTCTCCGAGGTCGGCCGCACGACCAGCGGCTCCTCCAGCTCGCCGGTCGGGATGAGTTTTCCGTCCGGGCCGGCTTCCAGCCGGTGATGCGTGACCACGGCACATTCCTTGGCGAAACCCTCGACGTGCGCCGCTTCCTTCTCCATGAAGCTCAGCGGGATGAAGAGCGGGAAGTAGGCGTTGCGGTGGCCCGTGGCCTTGAACATGCCGTCGAGGACGCGCTGGATGTTTTCCCAGAGGGCGTAGCCCCAGGGCTTGATGACCATGCAGCCGCGCACCGGCGACTGCTCGGCCAGGTCGGCGGCCTTAATCACCTGCTGATACCATTCGGGATAATTTTCCGCCCGCGTCGGGGTGATCGCCGTCTTGATTTTTTCCGCCATTTGCGCTTCCTTGTTTTTTGTTTTGTTTTTGAAGCCCCCAGCAGTGCCGGGGGATGCTGTTTCTTCTTATATTATCTGAATCCACAAGACCCTGAACATGGCGGCAAACAGCGGCCGCCAGGCCACCCGGACTATCTTAATCCGACTCAACCGCCCCGCCAGCCGCCTGAACGTTCTCGCAGGCTCGCCGTTGCAACTGTTCCAGAAACTCGTCCAGGGCCATTTGCGGACGCAGGTTGCCCCGGCGGAATTGCGGCCGGCTGTCGAGCAGGCCGAAGCCCATGGTAATCTCGCCCGTGGCCAGCCCCGGTCCCAGGACGTGGAAATCGGAACTGTGCGATGCGGCCAGCAAGGGCTTGCGGCCCGCGGCCAGGGCTTCGGCGTTGTACTCGCGCACAATGTCGCACCAGTACCGGCTGTCGTCTTCGTTGTCCCGGGCGCAGTTGACCTCGATCCCGTCAAGCCCGCGCTCCTCGGCCAACTGCCGCACCAGTTTTCGCACCGCCCCGAGCGACATTCCGCCCTTGGTCACCAACTCCTTCGGATGAGCCAGGATCGTCGCCGCCGGCACGCCGGCTTTCACTGCTGCGGCCACCAGCGCCAGCGACTCGTTCAGCCGGCTCGGTCTCTTCTTTCCCGCCGGACCTTTCTGAGCCAACCGCTCCAGGATCGGCGTCACCACGCGCGTGTTGAACGCCCGCGGATCGTGAATCTTCAGCCGCGTCCGCTCGCTCTCGCTCAGCCGCTCCAGCCCCAGAACGCAGAGCGTGCCCGGAAAATATGGTTTCTGCCCCTCGAACCAGCGGTCGTATTCCTCCAGCGTGATCAGCCGATCCACCGGAACTTTTTGCCGCCGCAACCAGGCGTTGACGTGTTCCAGGCAAGCCAGGCTTTTCTGGTGGATCTCCCCCTGCCGCCGCTCCAGGACCTGGCGCAGGCGGGCCGCCCGGCTGGTCGCCAGGAACCCGAAAAACTTTCCGGCGTCGGGAAAGTAGGCGAGAATCTCCAGCCCCGGCTGCTCGGTCGAAAGTTCCACACCCGGCATCACCTGGACCCCCAGGAGCATGCCCTCGCGAAAGGCCTCGCGGCAGCCGGCCACGCTGTCGTGGTCGGTCAGGGCCACCGACCTCAGTCCCAGCACGCGGGCCAGCCAGGGCAGCTTGCGGGGCGGCAACTTGCCGTCTGAGGCGTTGGAATGAACGTGCAGGTCGCCCTCCAGATTCAAGTCGGCCACCTGGGCCACGCGGCCTTCGGGCATGTTGTGCCGGGCCAACTCGGTCAGCAAGTCGTCGAAGGAATCGGAGTTTTCCAGCGCGTCGCGCACCAGGTAGAGCGTTCGCTCCAGTTCCAGATAGGCTTCCAGCGGCGGACCGACCGGCGGCGCGGCCGCGACCTGGGGGCCGGGCGCCGGGGGCCGGGCAGTTCGTCGAACTTTGGCGCGACCGCGACCGGCGGCGGTCGTAGCCGAGCGCCGGCGCCGAGGGCGCTCTTTTCCGGGAGTTTTTCCTGTCGGCATAGGCAACATTCCAAAAACAAGAACCAACCACGACGGGCAACGGATTATGACTATCCGCCCCGCGGAAGGCAAGCAAAACTGCCTTTTGTCTTGGAATTAAGGAACCGGCAGGTTGTTCAGAACGAGGTTCAGCAGGACGCGGTCGTCGGTGGTGACGGCCCCGTCGCCGTTCAGGTCGAAGGCCGCGTCATCGCAGGGAACCGGGAGGCCGTCGAGTTTTTCGTTCATCAGGACCAGGTCGCCGCCGTCAACCGTGCCGCAGCCGTCGAGGTCGCCCAGCTTTCGGACCAGCATCGTAACCTGTTGTGTCGCCGGCCCGCCGGAATTGCCCGAGACAGTGACTTGGAGCGTCAACAGTCCCGTCCCGCTGGAACCGTCGGTCCGCGAACTGCCCTGGATTTCCCAGACCAGGGCGGTTGAACCGCTCGTCGCCGGCACGACGACGCCGGGCCCGGTCACGGCCTGCACCGAACTCGTGAACGAACTGTTGCCATTGGAATTGGTAATGGTCACGGTGAGGTTGGCACAATGGCCCCCGCGCGCCAGCGTGGCCGGAGTATTCTGATAGACCCAGGAAGGACTGAGGTTGACCATGAACAACGGCGCGCCGGCCGGCTGATTTGGGGCCAGGCAGCCGGCGCCGGCCAGGATCACGGCCAGGCTCTCGGCGCCCGAGCCGGATTCGACGGCCGAGAACTGGAACCCCATCAGTTTGCTGGTGGAGTAGGTCGGGTAAAAGGCGGTGGCTGATTTCGAGAACTCGAAGATCCGCCACGGCCCGTGGTTAGTGGGGATGCTGGGGTAGTTCCATAGGGTGCTGTATCTCGGCGTGCCCTGCGTGTTGAAGCCGACACAAAAGCTGCACGTCAGGGCGGCGTTGAAAGTGCCATCGGGCGGGACGTTCCAGCCAGGGATGGTTCCGGTGTAGAGTACCTGAGTCGATCCATTCTCGTAGCTGGCCGACAGAGTTATCGACTGGTCGCTCGTCGTCCCCCGCCAGTGCCAATAGACCAGCAGAAAATTTACCGAACTGTAGTATTTCTGCTGAGAAGCGGGCAGGTTCACGGTCACGGTTTTAGGGCCGTCGAGCGATTTGCCGAAGATGATCACGTTGGGAGAAGGAACGAAGGAGGCCTGGGTGGTGGCCGAGGTGGCCAGAGAGGCCGGACCGAGTTGGTAGGTGGCATAGGGGGTGGTGATGGCGCCGCTGACGGGCACGGCGCCATTGTTGTTCACATAGTAGCAGGTCTTGTCTGAATAGGCGTTCATGCCGAAATGGCCGCCGAAAACATCGAAGATGGTGTAGTCGGAGACCGGCGGGTGAGGACCCCAGTTGGTGGCGGCGGCGATCAAGCCGTCGGTGCCCAGGAGATCGCAATTATAGGCGGAGGACAGGGTGAAGCTGACCATGCCGGTCTGCGCCGCCGTAGTGCCGACCAAGGTGGCCAGAATCAGAATCGCTGTCCCGAGGGTCCGGAGGCACAACATAGGCGCAATCATACCCCTGTCAAATAGAGACATCCGGTTGACGAGGGAGAATACATCACAAAACGGCCAAAAGCAAATCGTTTACCCGTTTTTTTCCCTTTTCCCTGTTTTCCGGGGGTTACTTGGGTGTGGAAAAAACTGGAAAAGAAACGCCACACCTCGGCCCCTGTTTGCCAGGGACCGAGGTGTGGCCCACTGAGATAAACCCGTAACTTGAGCCTTGTCCGCTCTCTAATGCCGATGCGCGGCCGGAGCCTCGACGGCGTGCTCGAAGCGGTGCCCGGCGGAGGCCCAGTCGATAATCCCCATCCAGGCGTCCACGTAATCAGGCCGGCGATTCTGGTAATTTAGATAATAGGCATGTTCCCAGACGTCGCAGACCACCAGCGGCGTCGCGCCCCAGACAGTCAGGTTCTGGTGCTTCTCGATCTGGAGCACCACGAGCTTCTCGATCGACGGTTCCCAGGCCAGTGTCGCCCAGCCGCTCCCTTCGACGTCCTTGGCCGCCGCGGCGAACTGGGCCTTCAAGGCTTCCAGCGAACCGAAGTCCGCGTCGATCTGCTTGGCGAATTTGCCCTTGGGCTCGCGCGGCGACTTGGGGTCCATGCTCTGCCAGTAAAGGTCGTGCAGCACCGCCCCGGAGGCGTTGAAAGCCAGGGCCAGCGACAGGGCCTTGACGGCCTTAAAGTCGCCCGCCTTGCGCGCGGCCGCCAGTTGATCGAGCGCCGCATTGGCGTTCTTGACGTAGGCGGCGTGGTGCTTGTCATGGTGCAGCCCCACGGTCTGGGCGTCGATCACCGGTTCCAGGGCGTCGGCACTGTACGGCAACGGCGGCAACACATATTCGCTCATGGCAACTTCTCCTTTTATCTTGGCCTCGTTCGATTCCATTTTTTCCGTTTTTTCCCCAGCCGTCCCGGCCGCCTGGCCGAAGACAGCGCTGCGCAGTCCCAGGACCGCCCCGGCAGCGCCCCAGGCCGCCAGCTTCAAAGCTTCTCTTCGTGACAGGTCCATCGTTTTCCCCCGGCAACGTTCCTGTAACGCCGACATCCCGCACCATAACCGAGGTTCCGTACGGGTTCAACCCCTTCGAGGAAAAGATTTCACGGGGCGGACGGAGACGGGACAAAAAAAGACGAGACGCGCCCCCGTGAGAGCGCGTCTCGTCGTCAGCCCCGCAGCCTGGTTAATCTACTTCTTCTTGGCTGGTTTCTTCTTGGGGGTGCATCCGCATTTATCGCACATGGTCCTTCTCCTTTAAGAAAAGTTTCCTTCGCCACTTGTTATATTGTCTCATCGGACGGCGCGGCGTCAAGGGGTTACGTTTTTTTCTTTTGCCACGCGAGCCGCCCCGGCCGCGATAAGTTGCCGCGCCCGGGTGCAATGTTCGCAGATTTCGTTGGTGCAGAGGAAAAACGTCGGATCGCGCCGCAGGGCTTCCACAGCCGTCTCGACCATCGGCCAGGCCGGCGTCAGGCTGGCGTCGCATTGCCCGATCCGAGCGTGCCGCGTCAGACACTGGCGTTCAAGGAGCGGCGCTATGGCGACGAACGCCGCAGAGCAGGCCGGCCGCTCACGGCCGACCAGATCCACGGCTGCCGCCGAGCCGTCGGCCAGCCGCACCAGCACCCGGTGGCCCCAGGCCTCGTGCTGCGGAATGTGCAGGTACGGCGCCTCGGCCAGCGCTTCGGCCAGGTGGAGCGTGGTGTTGGAACTGTGCCGCACGCCGAGTTGTAGAATCGCCCCGCCCCACAGGGCGGCGCGGTGCAGCGGCGAATCGCGGCCGACCGGCGGGCGGTTCTCGTGATCGGCCAACAGTTCCGCGGCACGGCGGCCCCAGGCGGCGGTCGAGTGCGTGGGATGGCGGCTGCGAAGCACGCCGGGGCTTTTCCAGAACAGGGCGGCAATGCGGCCCGTCTCGCTCGGCGAAACAGCCGGGTCGAACGGCGCCACGCCCGGCCGCCCGGCCAGGCAATAGGCATGCGCCGGCATGATCACCAGCCCGTCCTCCGTCACGGCTTCCTGAAGCGCCCGAATCACCGTGGCTGCGCCGCCCAGAACATAGCCGAAGCTCCGCAGGGAACTGTGGACGACGAGGATCGCGCCCGGCTCGACGCCCAGCCGCCGCAGACCCTCGATAATTCCACCTTTCATCAGCATGAACCGTCTCCGGCCGTCTTCTCTCTTGGCGCGATACCGCCGCAGACGTATTGTAATGACAGTAGCCACACAGGCAAGGAGCAAAGCCATGGCCGCCAAAAGTCAGAAGACCCGTCGCCAGGAACTCGCGGCCATTGCTCCGCCGGTCTGGGGGGCCAAGGGCAAAGGCGTCGTCACGGCCGCGCCGCTGGTCCGCCCCGATTTCAGCCCGGCCTGCCTCGACTTCGAGCGCGGCATTCGCGTCGGCAACCTCGAACCGCATCAGCGCATCACCCGCATTCTCAAGGCGGCGCTCGAAGCCCGCCATGCCACGGACTTCACCACCGACCGCTGGGGTCGCGGGGTTTACTGGTACTGGATCTGCTGGGTGCCGCTCGAGAACCGCAAGGCCAAGCCATTGTCGAGCAAATACAATTTCGGTTCGGCAAAATTTTTTATCGCCCTCGACACCGGCGACCAGACTTTCGAGGCCGGCCTCCAGATCGAACGCGCCCCGCTCCGCGCCTCCGGCGACGCCGTCAAGGCTCTGAAAGATTGGGACTTTTTCAACGTCGAACCAGGCCTGCGCAAGGGCAAACCGCTGGCCCGCGAAATCGAGCGGCTGGTCAAAGACGAAGGCTTCACCGTCCGGGCCGGCGACTTCTCCGAAATGACCGTCTTCACCGCCGCCAACTTCAAGGGTGTCGCCCCGCTGGCTCGGGCCTGCCGCGAAATTCCGCCCGGCGAATGGGGCGGGTTCCAGCTTTGCTACGTTCTTTCCAAAGCCGACCTTCAGGACCAGAGCGGCGACGAGATTGTCGCCACGATCCTGGCCATTTTCGATGAAGTCGCAGTGGCCATGAACGCGGTGATGACCGTCGCCTGCCTCCACGGGCGAGAACCGAGGAAAGAATGAATCGCAACTATCCGACGACTCTCCTCCGGGTGTCACACTTTGAAGACCCGGCGCAGCCGGGGCCAAAGTGTGTGCTTCTTCGTCCGCGATCTAGCCGCGCTCTGACCGCGCTGCTCCTCGCCATTGCCGCCCTGTCCGGCTGTGCGACCCAGAACCCAGTCCCCTGCCCTTCTTTCGCCGGCCCGGCCCTGACCGTAACCTTCACCGCCCCGATCGACGCCCGGATCGGCGAACTCCAGCAGGCCCTGGCCGAGGGCCGCCAACCGTGGCGGAACGATCCGTTCCTGGTGGCCCGGGCTGAGTTTCTCGGCCTTCTGGCGGCGCCACCGGCCGCGCTCGACGAGGAGCAACTCGCCCTGCTCAAATCCATCGACCGCGCCAGGGTTGAAAATAATTCCGGCTACGAAATGCACTACGACGCGGCGAAGCAGATGCACATCACCTTCCCCGCGCCGCCCTTCGCGGTCGAGGCGACCCTGGACCGGGCCACGGGCCGCCATGATCTGCCCGCGGTCTGGATCACCCGCGGCGTCGTCCTGACGCACCTGCCTCGAAACCGCTGATTGTATATTGGGTGGCATGGTCCACGCTTGCGTGGCCATGCGAATAGGAAAACTCCGCAAACCCGAATGTGCCACGGCGGGTCTTGTCCCGCCGTGTGAATTTCAATTCGCGTCCAACGGCAGGTTGCCATTCGCCGGCGCCGCCTCGGCCTTCTCCGCCGCCGCAGCCGCATTCAGCGCCACCAACGCCGCCGGATCGCTCACCACCTTGCCCACGCTCCGGATGCGCTCGTAGCGGCGAGCCAGAAGCTTTTCGAGCGGCATCCGCTTAGCCTGTCGCACAAAGCCCACGAGCTTGCGTTCCAGCGTCGTGGCCATGTCGCGCGGATTGCGATGGGCCCCGCCGAGCGGTTCGGGAATGATCTCGTCCACGATGCCCAGTTCGAGCAGATGTTGCGGCGTCAGTCGCAGGCTCGCGGCCGCCGCCTCGGCCAGCTTGGCCGTCTTCCAGAGAATGGCGGCGCAGCCCTCCGGCGAAATCACGCTGTAATAGGCGTACTGCAAAATCCCCATCCGGTCGCCGACGCCGATGCCCAAAGCCCCGCCGCTGCCGCCCTCGCCGATCACCACCGAGACAATCGGCGTCCGCAGCCGAGCCATTTCCATCAGGTTGATCGCAATGGCCTGGGCCTGGCCGCGCTCCTCCGCCCCGATCCCCGGAAACGCCCCCGGCGTGTCGATCAGCGTCACCACCGGCAGAGCGTACTTTTCCGCCAGCCGCATCGCCCGCAGGGCCTTGCGATAGCCTTCCGGGTGCGGGCAACCGAAGTGGCAGGCCACGCGCTCCTTCGTGTCGCGGCCCTTGTGCTCGGCGATGAGCATGATCTTTTCCCCGCCGATCTTGCCAAAGCCCGTGACCATGGCCGCGTCGTCGCCGAAATACCGGTCGCCGTGCAACTCCTTGAAATCGCTCACGAAATAATCGATGTAATCCCGCGCCAGCGGCCGCTGCGGATGACGCGACACCTGCACTAGATTCCACGGCGTCAGGCCCCCGTAGGTCTTGCGAATCATCTCCACCAGCGTGCGGCGCAGCGCCGCCACTTCCGCCGACAGGTCGCCCGGCTGCTCGGCCTGGACTTTCTCCAGGCCCTGAATCTCTTCCTCGAGCGCCGCAAACGGCTTTTCGAATTCCAATATCGGCCCTGGGGCCATAAACTTTCTCCAAAAAGAGCGACGGGTGGCATGGCGGCGGCGTTTGCCGCCATGTTCGCGCGGCCCAGGTCGGCAAACAGCGGCCGACATGGCACCCATCAGGTTTCGCATCCTCTATGCAGCCTCGGATTCTACGGCCCCCGCCCCGTCCTCTCAACAAAAAACTTGACCCTCCGCCGCTGCACTCCTAAACTCGCAGCACTTCTGTTGCTGTTGCACCCCTCCCCCTTGGGGGAGGGTAGGGTGAGGGTCGCTGTTGTTTTTGTCGTTTTTGTTTCACCCCTCTCCCTTGAGGGTAGGGTGAGGGTGTTGTTTTTGTTGCTGTTCCTTAAGCCTTAAGCCTCTCTTTCGGAGCTTTTCCATGCCCGACCTTCATTTCCGCCAAATCTCGATTTTCGGCGTCGGACTGCTCGGCGGCAGCCTCGGCTTGGCCGTTCGCCGCGCCGGGCTGGCCGACTCCGTCGTCGGCGTCGGACACCGCGAATCGACTCTCCTCGCGGCCAAAGATTGCGGGGCCATCGACCGTTACACCCTTTCCCCCGCCGAAGGCGCCGCCGGGGCCGACCTCCTGGCCCTGGCCACGCCGGTCGGACTGTTCGGCGAACTTTTGCGCGCGGCCGCCCCGGCCCTGTCGCCCGGCTGCCTCATCACCGACGTCGGCTCGACCAAACGGGCCGTCCTCGAAGCCGTCGCGCCGCTCGTCCCCGCCGGCTGCCGCTTCGTCGGATCGCACCCCCTGGCCGGGAGCGAAGCCCGCGGCATCGGTGCCGCCCACGACAACCTTTACGCCGGGGCTTTGGTCATCATCACCCCCACGCCGCAAAGCGACGAAGCCACCCTCGCCCGCACCGAGCAATTCTGGCAGGCCCTCGGCTCCCGCACGCGCCGCCTCGACGCCGCCACCCACGACCGCCTTCTGGCCCAGACCAGCCACTTGCCGCACCTCATCGCCGCCGCCCTGGTCGAATCTCTTTCCCCCGAGGCCGCGCCGCTGGTGGCCCGCGGTTTCCTCGATACCACCCGCATCGCCTCCGGCGACCCCGCCATGTGGCAAGATATTTTCCTCACCAACCGCGACGAACTCCTCGCCGCCCTCGACCGTTTCCAAGCCGTCCTCGCCGAAATGAAATCCGCTCTCTCCGCCGCCGACTCCGCCGCCATCCGCAAACTCCTCGACCAAGCCAAACAATCCCGCGACGGATTGCTCATGTAGGGTGGCTGCTTGCAGCCACGCGGCCGTTATGTAGGGCGGATGCATCGTTTGCAGCCGCCATAGTAAAATGCCGTTTTCCGATTGCCTTTGCTGTTTTTGATTTGAAGCCCCCAGCAATGCTGTGGGACTCTGTTGTTTTCGTTTGATCTATGGGCCTAAGGCGAAGGATAATTCCGCCACAACTCTTGGGCTTTTCCAACAACGAGTTGTTCAGTTTCAAGATGGATTTTTTCGGCCTCTTCAAATGTTTGGGACATCATAAACCGTAATGGAGACATGACATCAACTTTACCAGGATAGATGTGCGGTATTTCCCAATGAATCCGAAAAACTGCAAGTTGCCATCCAAAACGTGGGTCTTTGGCTGTTGAAATGATGTATTTTTTGCCATCTACGGCACTCTTAATCTTAGTTGAAATACCTTGTCCGCCGTTAGTGTAGAATCTTTTCATACGCGAGTCCTTTTTCATTTTTGGACTAAAACCAAGAATCTATTCGCTTTCCAGTACGAAAGGCAAGTAAAATGTTGCCATGCGCATGACGTTTTTTTTTCTTATGAAGCCACCAGCACTGCTGGGGGAAGATGGTTTCTTCCTAGGAGATGCCTTATGTCAACCGAAGATCCTCTACCCTGCTTCGAGAAGACCATCTTGAGACCTCTTTGGGTGGTTTTGATTGCACTTGGTATAACATCGGCGATACAAACGCATTGGTGGCTCACGATTGTTTGTTTCGCTTGCCTAATCTACCTCGGCACCATCGGATCAAAACTCCATCCGCTAATGACCGCGTCAGAACTCTCAGAAGGACCATTGGAAAGTGAAGCGTCGAAGCTGGAACAAGAGGTCATCCAATTAGCTACGAGAAGGTTTCTTGTCTCTCAAGCATGCACTCGTGCCGGTCTCGTTGTCGGAGCTGGCATAGGCTGCTCGATTGCCGCCTTTCTTGACACACACTGGTACTGGGCACTCCTTGGCGGCATTTCGGCTTCGGTGGCGGTCGGCGTTATTCTAAAACTGTTTTTCAGGGTCGTGCCTCAGAGCGATCACGAAGGCATATAAAGCTCACCAACAAGACAAAAAAAGACCTAGATGCGCCAGCAATAATCGATTGGAAAGGGCAATGGAACAAAACTCAAATTTGAAGGATGTAGCAACAATTATCGGAGCCACTTGCGCTTTCCTTGCCCTTACCTTCGGGATATTCAGGTGGGAACTTCAGCGCCGTGTACGGATCCGAATCAAACCCGTTGTCCTTTTCATGGTTGGCAACGGTGGAATCATGAAGGCTGAAAAATGGAACCAACAAACAATTGGCTGGTTGGGAAACTCGGTCCCGTTGAGGCTTTCAGTTGAAATTGTAAACCACAGTGCATTCGCTATTACAATTTGCGAGGTCGGTTTTGGAAAAGGCGGCAAAAGATGCGTCGCAATGCCGAGACCAGAATTGCTCCCATCAAATAAAACATGGCCCCCCCGGCTCGAACCCAAAGAAGCTGTAATTGCAATGGGCGCTGTGGACAATCTTGCGCTGGACGTCAATTTCATAAAGAAACCCTTTGCGTACGCCAGAACGGACTGCGGCAAGACCTTCTACGGTACAAGCAGTATCTTTCGTTACATACACACGCGGCTCCTGAAAAGAACCAGTCGCTCACCCTGAAACTTGGTTCCTATAACGTGACCCCCTTGATTCTCCGCCCAGCCTTCGTATCATGGGCACCTTCTAACCCAAACTGATTCCGGAGAGACTTTCTTGACCTACGAAGTCGAAGTATTTTCCCGCCCGCCGCTGGTCGATGCGCCGGGAAGAGCGGCGGCGGCCCAGGCTCGGGAGATCGGGCTGGCGGGCATTGAGGACGTGGCGGCTACGCGGGTTTATTTTCTGAAGGCGGATTTCGCTGAGGCCGACGCCCACCGCGTGGCCAAGGCGCTGCTGGCGGACCCCGTGTCGGAGGTTTACCGTCTGCGGGCGGTCGGCGGGGCGTGGTCGGCGGAGCCGCCGGCGGATTTGGCGGGACGGCGGGCGCTGCTGGTGACGGCCAAGCCCGGCGTCATGGACCCGGTCGAGGCGTCGCTCCTGGCGGCAGTGAAGGATCTGGGCCTGCCGATTTTGGCGGCGCACACGGGACGTAAATTTTATGTCGCCGGAGCGGCGACCGAGGAAACTTTGGCGGCGCTCGGGCGCGAGGTGCTGGCGAACGAAGTGATCGAAGCCGTTACGCCGGGCGACGCCGTGTACGAGTTCCGCGAAGGCCGCCCGTTCCAGTTTCACGGCGCGGGGGAAATCGCCATTCGCACCCTGTCCGAGGCCGAGTTGGTGAAGATGTCGCGCAGCAGCCACCTCTTCCTCTCGCCGGCGGAGATGAAGGCGATTCAGGAGCATTATCGCGGGTTGGGCCGCGAGCCGACCGACATCGAGCTGGAGTCGCTGGCTCAGACCTGGTCGGAGCATTGCGTCCACAAGACTTTTCGCGGCGTGATCGACGTGGACGGCAAGGAGACGATCGACAATCTGTTCAAGTCGACCATCGCCCGGGCCACGCGCGAACTGGCCAAACCGTGGTGCGTTTCCGTTTTCGAGGACAACGCCGGCGTCATCAAGTTCGACGCGGCCAACAACGTCTGCTTCAAGGTCGAAACGCACAACCACCCCTCGGCCATCGAACCTTACGGCGGCGCTGCCACCGGCATCGGCGGCTGCATCCGCGATCCGATGGGCACGGGCCTGGGGGCGCGGCCGATCCTCAACACCGACGTTTTCTGTTTCGCCCCGCCGGACTTCGACGCGAAAAAGTTGCCCCAGGGCGTGCTGCACCCCAAGCGCGTGATGCGCGGCGTGGTCGGCGGCGTCCGCGATTACGGCAACCGCATGGGCATCCCCACGGCCAACGGAGCGGTCTTTTTCGACGACCGCTACCTGGGGAACCCCTTGGTCTTTTGCGGCGTCGTCGGCATCATGCCCGTGGACAAATGTTTCAAGCACCAGGCCACGGGCGACCTGGTCGTAGTGGTCGGCGGGCGGACCGGCCGCGACGGGATTCACGGGGCGACGTTCTCCTCGGCCGAACTGACCGAAACGAGCGACACGGAATTTTCCCACGCCGTCCAGATCGGCAACGCCATCACCGAAAAACGGATGCTCGACGCCCTGCTCCAGGCCCGCGATCGCGGCCTCTACACGGCCATCACCGATTGCGGGGCCGGCGGGCTGTCGTCGGCCGTCGGCGAAATGGCCCAGCACCTCGGGGCCAAAGTTCACCTCGACCGCGTGCCCCTGAAGTACGAGGGCCTGAGCTACACGGAAATCTGGATTTCCGAGGCCCAGGAACGGATGGTCATTTCCGTGCCGCCGAAAAATCGCGACGAAATCCTGCAGCTCTTCGCCTCGGAAAACGTCGAGGCCACGGTCATCGGCGAATTCACCGACACCAAGCGCCTGGAACTTTTCTACCAGGGCCAGCCGGTCGGCCAACTCGACATGGGCTTCCTCCACGACGGCGTGCCGCGACAACGGCGGCTGGCGAAGTGGGTGGCGACGAAAAATAAGAATCCCCGGGCGTCGAAGAAGAAAGATTTCGGCGGCGACCTGCGGGCCATTCTCGGCTCGTGGAACGTCTGCTCCAAACAGTGGATCGTGCGGCAATACGATCACGAAGTTCAGGGGGCGAGCGTCATCAAACCGTTCGTCGGCCCCAACCAGGACGGTCCCGGCGATGCGGCGGTCATCGCCCCGGTCTACGGCTCCACGCAGGGCCTGGCGGTCGCCAACGGCATGAATCCGAAATATTCCGATATCGATCCCTACGCCATGGCGGCCTGCGGCATCGACGAGGCGTTGCGGAACGTCGTGGCCGTCGGCGGCGACCCGACCCGCACGGCCATTCTCGACAATTTCTGCTGGGGCAATTGCGACAAGCCCGACCGCCTCGGCGGCCTGGTTCGCGCGGCCCAGGCCTGCTACGACCTGGCCAAAGCCTACGGCACGCCGTTCATCTCCGGCAAGGACAGCTTGAACAACGAGTACCAGACCGGCGGCGTCTCGGTCGCCATTCCGGGGACGCTCCTGATCTCGGCCATCGCCATCGTGCCCGATGTGCGCCGCTCGGTTACGAGCGACCTCAAGGATGCCGGGAACTTCCTCTACCTCGTCGGCCTGACCAAAGACGAGTTGGGCGGGTCGCATTATTACGCCCTGAAAAACGCCGTCGGCACACGGCCCCCCCGGCCCGACCTGGCGACGGCCCCGAAAACTTTGGCGGCGCTGCACGAAGCGATTAAGGCCGGGACGGTGCGTGCGTGTCACGACCTGTCCGAAGGCGGGCTGGCCGTGGCGGCGGCGGAAATGGCTTTTGCCGGCGGCCTGGGAGCGGAGCTATACCTGTCGAAAGTGCAGCGCGAGGACGACGTCACCCGCGACGAGCAGATTCTCTTCAGCGAATCGGCGACGCGGTTCCTGGTCGAAGTCGAGGCGCTGCGAGCCGCCGAGTTCGAGCGGTTGCTCCATGGCGTGCCGCGCTCGCAGATCGGCAAGGTGAACGATTCCGGCCGCCTGGTGATTCACGGCCTGGCCGCCTCATCCGCAGCGCCGCCCATCGCCACCGGAACTCCGGCCACCGACGCCGCGCCGGTGATCGACGAGCCGCTCGCCGCCCTTCGCGCCGCCTGGCTCAAGCCGCTGGATTGGTAGCTGTTTTTTCTTTCGTAGGGACAGGGCTCTGCCCTGTCCGGCTGTTGTTGTTGCTGTTTCACCCCTCTCCCTTGAGGGGAGAGGGTAGGGTGAGGGTGTTGCTGTTTTTGCTGTTGCTTCTTCTTTTGTCTTTTTTAATTTTTAATTTTTCATTTTTAATTGAGGTTTCCATGCCGCCAAAAGCTCTCATCCTCCGCACTGCCGGGATCAACTGCGACCTCGAAACCGAGTTCGCCTTCACCAGCGCCGGGGCCCTGGCCGAACGGGTCCACGTCAACCGCCTGATCGAGGCCCCTGCCCTCCTGGACGGCTACCAGATTCTCTGCGTGCCCGGCGGTTTCAGCTACGGCGACGACCTCGGGGCCGGCCGCGTCCTGGCGGCGCAGCTCGTCGTCCACCTCCGCGACCGCCTGCGCCGCTTCATCGACGACGGCAAACTGGCCTTAGGGATTTGCAACGGGTTCCAGGTCCTCGTCAAGACCGGCCTCCTGCCCGGCCCCGTCGACGAAAAACTAGGGACAGTCCCTAGTTTATCGGATCAATTCGCCCAGACCGTGACCGTGACCTACAACGACTCCGGCCGCTTCGAGGACCGCTGGGTCCACCTGCGCTCCGACTCCGACCACTGCATCTTCCTCGAAAAGGGGGAGATCGTCACCCTGCCCATCGCCCACGGCGAAGGCAAGGTCATCCCGACCGACGCGGCGCACCTCGACGCTCTGCGCCACCTGGGCCGCATCGCCCTGCGCTACGTCGGCCCCGACGGCGCGGATTTACCCCCCTTCCCTTTCAACCCCAACGGTTCCATCGACGCCATTGCCGGCCTGACCGACTCGACCGGCCGCGTCTTCGGCCTCATGCCGCACCCCGAGCGTTACCTTTCCGGCCTCCAGCACCCTGCCTGGACCCGCCAACTCAAAGGCCCCGCCGCCGAAGGCGACGGCATGCGAGTTTTCAAAAGGGCGGTGAAGTATTTTAAGTAGGGTGGCTGCTTGCAGCCACGTGGGCGTGTTGATGGCGGCTCAAGTCTTCTTGCGACTACGGCCTTTAGAACGAGGAGGTGCCCAGTTGCCAACAGGCTTCGGGTCGCTGAAGGGGATCACGCCTCGCTCTATGAGTTGTTTGCCTCTAGCCCGAATGGCTTCATGTGTCCGAACTCGGTTCGCCTCCACCTTGAAGTTGTACCAATCGGCAATGCCAGCCCAAGGTTCAGCGATCTGACCATATCCAAGTCCAAGTTCGCTCATGCGTTTCATTCCGTTAGCAAGGAGTTGCTCTTCTTCTGGTAGCCATGACGCCTGATACGCCAGAATCAGTTCCAACTTCTGATCCTTGGACAGGGCAAAGTTGGCATCGCACTCTGGATACGGACAGGGGTAATATCGGCCGCGAATCATTCTATCCTTTGGCGTCGAAACACTCTTTTTGCATTTCGGGCATTTGAATTTCATTTGGTTCCCTTCTTAAACCGCCACATTCCGCAAACTGTCGGCACAAGATACAAGTTCAGGGTAGCGGCTTTCCAGCGTTTGGCGAAATAAAGTGAACTGCGTTTGATCCATTGCCGGAATCAAATTTAACCATTTCGTCCTTATTGCCGATAATTCCACTTGTTTCTCTTTGATGCCTTTCCTCGTTAAGAAATAACCGAGTGTTACTGAACCAAAAGTAAAGAAGCTCAACAAAGGGTGGCTATTTCGATTCATGTATGCGGCACCCATTATCCAAGTTCTGTTCGTCGGCAATCTGAGGCCTTCCAGTTCTCTACACAATTGAAGTGACATTTCGTTGTCTGCATTGAGTTCATCGACAAGCCCATTGACAATGTTGGCAAATGGAATTGCCGGAGCATTTTTGGCTGCTTCTAGCCTGGCTTGCTTTTGCATTTCTTCAGCAACATAACCAATTACGGCTATCAACCCAAAGACACCGAGCACAACATAAAGCTGCGTTGACGAGTCAGCTTCGGTGACAACCCAATAAATTAAGGCGGCGATGAGGCCGCATACCACGATGACCACTCCGCCAATCACTAGATTCTTAAGACCGTGCGACCATCCTATTGCGCCAAGCACAGACACAACGACGCACCCTACGAACAACTGTATTGAGGATCCGACATTACTGAAAAACCAATTAAGGAATACGGGAATGATAACACATAGTAGGACGACCACGCCACCTATCACCAACTTCTTATGGCCTTTCGACCAGGCTGATTTTGGGGAAGGTTCAACCTTCGCGAAGCCTGAGGGGCCTACGTCCAGGAAATCCTGCTCGGTTATTTCCCAACACTCCCCGCACTTCGGGCATTTCATCGTCCGACCGACGCAACCAATGCCAAACTCTAGCACGGTTCCACAGTCGCAGCAAATTCGTATTAGTCTTTTGGGCCTGAAAGAGTTCACCTTGGTCTCCGTGCTGGTATCGAGACCTGAGGACTTCAACCAATTTCCGTGTTATCCCGCCCGAAGGCCCTATTCTGCCTTCCCGACGTCGCCCGCTATGTCAAAGGCTAGATCATCCATGACGGTTTTGAACGTCAACCCGCTTTTCTCTAGAAGCTTATCCGATCCGATATGAATGGCCATTAGCGGTCGAGTGCCGTGGAACAAACCGATAACCTTCATTAGCCGCTCGTTGCTATCCTCCTCGAAGGTTCTTCGCAACCACAACCCGTTTGGGTCGGGTTCGCTCTTACGCCAGAGGCTCCACGGACTTGCAAACATGGAATCTTCCAAGGTTCCTTTCCTCTCTAACGAATTTGTGGACCTGAACCACTATCATATCCAGTATCGCAGGGACAGTAAACTATTTAACGCCGCGTGCGCCGCGTTTGGCTTTGCGTCGTCGCGGCCGGGTGACGGCCGGGGCGGTCGCCGGAGGCGGCGCGGCCAGGGCGGCGGCCCCGCACGAGAGTCGGAGAGGCCGTTCGGCCCCAGCGGGGCCGCTGATAGTAGCCACGCGGCGCAAGCCCGTGGTAAATGGAGAGCCGCACAAAAAGATTTGTTTTGGTTGTTTTCAGCCCCGGAGGGGCGATTGAATGGCGGTCGAGAGATGGCCGGTTCAGTCGCCCCGCCGGGGCTGAGAAGAAAAAGAAGAAGATGATTTTTATTTGGCGTCTCCAACCACGGGCTTGCGCCGCGTGGCTATTACCAGACGCCGCTACGCGGCTCCAATTTGATGTCGGGCCAGGGCCCGACCTACATTCTCGCGAACAAAAAAAACGGCGAATATCCAATAACCAACACTCAACACCCAATATCCAAGGGCAGAACTCCCGACACGCAGTCCGCACTTCATGATTGGATATTGTTTATTGGGTGTTGGATATTCGCTGTTTCCGTAAACCGCCCAAACACTCCCGGCGCAAAAAACCGACGCCGCCCTTCCGGACGGCGTCGAGTTTTGTTCGAACTAGCGTTAGGCTAATTAAGCCTTGCGCACATTCGTGGCCTTGGGACCCTTGGGGCCCTGGCCGAGGTCGAAGGTGACCGACTCGCCTTCGGCGAGCGACTTGAAGCCTTCGCCCTGAATGTCGCCATGGTGGACGAACGCATCGGTGCCGTCATCGGCAGTGATGAATCCGAAACCCTTGGCATCGTTGAACCACTTCACTTTTCCCGTCGCCATACTGCAACTCCCTTACTAAAAAGCGGCATTTGCGGATTTGCAGGAGTTCTAGTGCGCCGTCCGAAGTGCAGTGGCTTTCGTTACCGAGAGCCGTAAACATGCGCTACTGGATGTGCGAGCTAAACAAACCTTGCAAACAAGCCCGGATGCCTCTCCGGACTCTGCTCGCGGCCCAGTGGAACACTCCACCGAACGCCGCAGCCCTTGTTACTCAGCTATCATACCGCAACGACGGGCAATGTAAAGAAAAATCCGGCGGGAAAAAAGAATGCAAAATTAAAAATTAAAAATTAAAAATTAACGGCCACGGCAAAAAACGGCAACGCCAGGCGGAAAACGGCTTTTATTTCAGCGTGGCTGCAAGCAGCCACCCTACATGACGGGAAAGAAAGCGGACCTTGACGCCGGGACGCGGGGCCGGGAGAATGGCGGAACCATGAAACCCGCCGGAAAACGCGCCCTTAAGATCATCGCCGTGACACTGGTCGTTTTGACGGCGCTGGCGGCCCTGGCTCCCACGCTCCTTTCGACCGGGCCGGGCCGGCACGTCGCCGAAACAATAGCGGCAGCGCGGCTCCATCGGGCGGTGCACGTCGAGCGGCTCGATTTCGGTTGGACCACGGGCGTTTATATCGAGAAGCTGACCATCGCCGAACGGGAGGGTTTCGGGACCGAGCCGTTCGTCGCCCTGGCCGCGCTGCGCTGTCCGAACAGTTTGCTATCGCTCTTTGGGTCGGAAAATCTCAACGAAACAGAAATCGACGGCCTGGCCGTGAACATCTCGCGGCTCGACGACGGGCGGCTGTCGATTGGCGATTTGATCGGCAAGGAAACCACATCGCCCGCGAAGCCCGGCGCCGCCCCCGGCCCGGCCGCGCCGTCGGTGAAACGTTCGCCGCCGGCGCTGGCCATGCCCTTTCGCCTGACGGCGGCGAAGGTGACTTTCACGGACTCGACCCTGGCCACCGAAGCGCTGCTCACCGACTGCGCGGTCACGGGGAGCTACGAGGCGGGCCTGGTCACAGTCGCCGGCACGGGCCGCCTGAACGAGGGCGACCTGGTCTTTTCGGGCCACCTCGACCGCCGCGCCGCCCCGGCCCCGTTCGACCTTCAGGCGGCGCTCACCAACGCCAGGGCTTCCAACCGCACGTCGGCCCTGGGCTACCAGGCGCCGATTCTCTACAACCCGACGGGCCTGACGACCGGCACGTTCGACCTCGACGTCAAGCTCGCCGGGTGCGGTTTCGGCCGCACCGCACTGGCCGCCGGCCTGACCGGCGAAAGCCATCTCCAGGTCCGCGACCTGCGGCTGGAAAAGTCGAAGTTCCTGGCCAAGCTGGCCAAGGCCCTGCCGGGCCTAAAGATCGACGATCCGCTCGAACTGGGAACCCTGACCTCCGACAGCCGCGTCGGCGGCGGACGGATCACCTCGCCGGACGTGGAACTGGTGCGCCAGGACGACGTGCTCCTGATCCTCTCGGGCTGGAGCAATTTGGCCACAGGGGCGATTAATTACAAGATTACGTCGAAGAGCAAAAAGCTCGAAAAAGTGGAGTCGCTGGCGGCGCTGGTCGATCTGCGGCTGATGGGGACGCTCCAGGAGCCGAAGGTCGAAGTGGGCCTGGCCGGCAAGGACACAACTATCGACGTGAAAAAGATGATCGATCTGTTCAAGAAGCCGAAAAAGGCCCCGCCGCCGTCGCCGTAGCACCAGACCGCGGCGGCGTCGCCGCTTCACATTCCAGCGGCGGAGGTCTTGGCGGGCTGCCAGCCGGCGTTGACGAAGGTGGTGGCGACGCGGTCGGCCTCGGCGGTGGTGGCGACCATCATTTCGCTCAGGGTCACGACCAGGTAGGGTTCGCGCCGCCTCATGCGGAAAGAGACGCGAGAGACCGTGGTCTCGAGCGGCAGGTCTTCAATGGTGATCGGCATCCGGGGAACGGGACAGAAAGACATCTGTTCGGTCAGGACGTTGAGGGCCTTGTAGGGCCGCCCGGCCACGACGATGTCGAGATGAAACGTGACTTTCATAAGCACTCCTCCTGTTTCGCGTGCAACGGAAATGAAAACGGCGCTAAAGAATTGTTACGAAAACTATAGCCGCGCCTGGGTGGAAAGTCAAATGCGGCACAAAGAAAAATCCGGTCAAAAAACAGCGACGACCGGCCGCCTTGCCAGGCCACCGGTCATCGCTGGAAAATCACGGCTCGGACGCCCACTTCACCAAGCCGGAAAAAGCAGGCTTAAGGAACTGCAACAACAGAAAAAACCGGACAGGGCAGAGCCCTGCCCCTACGAACAGCAAAGGCTCAGCAGGCCAGATGGAAAGCTCCGACCACGTTCTTGCCGGTCGAGACGATCTGGTTATAAACTTCGATGGCCTCGCCGGTGCGGGCATGGACAATCTGAATGCCGCGCTCCTCGATGGCTTCCATCGTCGCGTCGGGAATTTTCATGGCGCCGAGCTTGCCGCGGCCCACCACGAGCACGTCCGGCTGGGCCTTGACCACCTCGTCGAGATCCTGCGGCATGACGGCGTGGCCGTTCTCCCGCCACCACTGATCGTCGACGTGATCGTTAAAAATAATCAAATCGGAGGTGAAGCTGCGACCGTTGACCAACATCTCGCCAAAGCGGTAGGAATCGATGTGCACGCTGGTTCCTCCTGTGCTTGCCCACGTTGACCTGTTCTTTTCCGCGCGGGAACCCACTTCCACCCGAACGGCCTGTTCTGCCTTTTCTACCTATGCTGCCTTCGCCGGATCGGGCGACCCGACGTGCTGCGCTGCCTCCTTTTATCATCTTCTCGCAGGACTAACTGTCACGAAGGCTCATTTTAGCACAAACGGTGTCACTTCTCAAGTGAAACACCGCGAAAGGGCAAAAATCGTCGAAAAAACGGCGTTTTGGGGAGAAAAAATGAGATTTTTAGTGGAAAAATAATTCACAGCCACTAGGAATAGTGGTTTGTAGAACATGTAGGTCGG
>CAIYVX010000064.1 GCA_903929765.1 uncultured Planctomycetia bacterium | reverse complement strand
GTCGGCTTTCAGCACGGCGGTCGGCGCGACATAGGTGACGCTGGCGTTCTGCTCCGGTCCTTTACCCTGGAAGTTGCCTCCCGCCAGGATGGTGCCGCCGCCGCTCATGCCGGACGCGTCAAGCAGCGCATCGTCGAGCAGGCCAACTTTGTCCCCCAGTACATGGATCGTGCCGCCTGTCCCAACCGCACTCGACGCGTCGAGCGTGCCGCTGGTCTGGGCGATGCCGCCGGTTCCCGCATCGAGCAGGATCTTGCCGCTTCGCTCCACCAGACCCTGCGCCCGAATAACGCCGGTGTTGTTGACGACGCTGGACACGAGGTCGCCGGCCGCCCGGGTGGTCATGATGACTTTGCCGCCGTCGGCCTGGATGAAATTCTTGTTCTGGGCCAGAGCATCCATAGTACTCGCACTCACCGCCAGGTTGATCAGGCCGTCGCCGCTAAAGTCGAGGGTGACGCTGCCGCCGGCGGCCAGAGCCACCGAGCCTTTGTTCGCGATGATGACGCCTTCGTTGGTGACTTTGTCGCCGAGCAGGGCCACGTAGCCGCCGTCAGCGACGCGGATGTTGCCTTGGTTGAGGACTTCGCCGATGTTGGAACCGGTCTTGGTGAACACGTAGCGGCCGTTCATGAAATCGGCGTCGCTGATGTGCAGGCTGGAGGCCACGAGGCCGCCCACATCGACCTGGGCCGTCGGACTGAAGACGATGCCGTTCGGGTTGACGAGGAAAACCTGACCGTTGGCGCTGAGTTTGCCGTAGATGGCTGAGGGATCGCTGCCGACGACCCGGTTGAGCGCAACAGAGGAAGCGGAAGGCTGGTTGAACTTCACGGCTTCGCTGGCGGCGATGTTGAACTGCTGCCAGTTCATCGCCAGCTTTTCGGTCGTCTGGGTGACGGTCATCGTCGTGCCGCTCGTCTGAACAGTCCCGCTGCCACCGACGACCGTGCCGCCGGTCGGTAGGGCATAGGCTAAAGGAGAACCGGTGAGCAGAGCCAGAGCCAGTCCAGCCGTTGCCGCGCCCCGCTGCCAGTTGCGTCGCCATTTGCGTGACATTTTCATATAAGAAGCCTCCTGTCGAAAAATGAGGTTGTATGGGATGTGTTTGGTTTAGAAATATTTCGTCGCCTGTACCCACAGGCGGCCGTTTCTATCTTCTTCCGATCGGGCGTTCTCCGCGCTGGACTTCCAGGCGAAGTGCGCCTTCAGCGACCAGTCGCCGGGCCGCATCCACTGCGCGCCGATGCCGTAGCCGGAGATGGAGCGGCGGTTCTCGCCGGGCTGGGTCTGGTTTTTCTCGATGAAGCTGACGCCGGCGTCGAAGAAACCGATCAGCTGGAGAATCGTCTTCTTCCCCGTTGGCACGGACCAGCGCAGCTCGGTGGTAAAGAGGCACGCTTCGTCGCCGGAAGCCTCGCCGGAGGGGTACGCCCGCACGCCGTTGGCGCCGCCGAGGGAGAAGCGCTCCGAGCTGTCGAGGTTGGTGCTGGCCCACTGACCGCTCAGCGCGGTGAACAGAGACAAACGCTGGGTAACGGTCTGCTGACGCATGAGGTAGTAGGAATATTTGTCCCAGTAGCCGGTGGCCAGCGTGGCGGTATCAGATGCGCCGGACAGGTTGCCCCGCCGCCAGGTGAAGCCGTAGCTGGTGGCCCCGCCGCCGCCGAAGTTGTCGGCCCGGTCGCCAAAAAGGCTGATGAAGCCGGAGTTGGAACTCTTGAGCGTCGCCGTCCCGGCACTGGACATGAAGTCCTGCAGGTTGCGATGGTCGAAGCCGAGCTGGACGTAGAGATTCTTGTCGCGGCTGCGCTGGAGCGCGTAGGTCCAGTCGCCGTGCCAGGTGTCGGCCCAGCCGTAGGAGTCAAGACTGGAGAATTCGCCGCCGACGAGGTACTGGACGCGGGAGTAGCCGAAGTTCAGCTTCTGCCCTTCACCCACAGGCATTTTCCAGCGCGCCCCGCCGGTGGTCTGTCCGAATCCGGCGTAGGTAACGTCGAAGGCAAAGGCGTCGCCGATGCGCAGGGGATTGGCCCAGGTCATCTCCAGCGTCTCCTGATATTGTCCGGTGTAATGGTTGCCCCAGTTGTTCGCCGATACGCTGCCGGTGAGGTTTTTCGCCTTGGGTTTAGCTTCCACGACGACGTCGACGAGTCCGGTGCGTTTGCCGGGGGCGAGGGTGAGTTTGGCGTCGAGGCCGGCGAGGTCGGTGACGAGGAGAGCGGCCCGCTCCACCCG
>CAIYVX010000063.1 GCA_903929765.1 uncultured Planctomycetia bacterium | reverse complement strand
CTGTGTGGTCACCCTGCGGATTCTGGGCGACGTGGACGGCAACGGGACGGTGCAGTCGGCGGACAAGGCCTGGATCACGCAGAAGATCGCCGGCGGGACGAACTACTGGCCGTCCGGGATCGATCCTGCGGCCCTGGACGTTGACGGCAACGGGACGGTGCAGTCGGCGGACAAGGCCGATGTTACCTACGGGGTCGGCGGTACGGTCATCCCGTAAGTCGTCTGGTAAGCAAGCGGTAATGATCTCCTTCGTGGCAGGTAAGTAGTGCGAAGGAGGGTGGCAAGAAGAAGCGAGTAACGGCCGGCCTCGGGCTGAAAAGCCCGGGGCCGGCCTAGTTTTTGGACAAAAGTGGGCCGCAACCGGCAAAAAGGGCCAGGCGAGAGGGGGAGGAAAAATTTTTTTAAAAATTTGCCGGAGAGGTTTGACTTTGTGGCTTTTTTGTGGTACATTGTCGGTAGAGTGTGGCTACGGGGCCAATCACAGTGGAAGTTAAATAATGTGTTGTTCAAACCTGCGAACCTGGGGAGGAATCGCGATGAAAAGGCTTTTTGCTGTACTTGCAGTTCTGATGCTGGCTGTGCCGGCTATGGCTGGGCAGGTCTCGATGTCCATCGACACGGCGACTACGGTTATCTGGAACGACGCTCAGGGGCTTCTGACCGTCAGGTTGTACTACACGGCCACGAACGGCTATGTTCCGGGCGGGGCGGGTATCGCCGCCAAGATTAACAACTTCGGCTCGGAAATGTACCTGACCGGGGCGAACGCCACCCTGCTCACGCCGGACTTGAACTTGTACAACAACGGTGATGGTCTGGGCGGCCCGGCTACGGCTGCCAACCTGTCCACCTTTGTGTCTCCGAAGAATTTTGCGTGGCCCGCCTTTAATGACACCTTGCTCGGCGGAGTTGACACTAGCACGCCCACCGGCGCCAGCCAGGGCTCGCTCTTCGTCCTCGATACTTCCAGTGCGGGCACGGCGGTTACCCCCGCTGACACCCTCATCGGCTATGTCACGGCGGTCTACCAGTTTGATTACACGGCCGGAACGAACCACGCGACTTTCGGCGCCCTTTTTGCCAACGTGAGTGGCGACAACATACCGGGCTCTAACCCTTATTTCAACACGGGCGGCAGTGCTAATGAGGTTCTGGTGGCCAACAACGGCGTCAACCTCAACGTTCCTGAGCCGGCGACGATGGGCCTGCTGGGCCTCGGCTTGGTCGGTCTGGTGATTCGGCGCAAGAAGGCGTAGTCCTGCCAGAGAGTTCAGTTGGAAAATTCAAGGCCGGCCTCGGGTTTCTCCCCGAGGCCGGTTTTTTTGCGCCGGCGTCTTTTTAGGGATCTTTAGCCACGATATTGTAGCCGGGGATGAAATTCCGCAGCCGTTTGCGGTACGAACTCCCGGACCAAAGTCTCGCGATCCTTTCCTCGTCACCCCCCACGCCCCGCTTCGCGGGCGTGGGGGGTGGGGAATGCGGGGGGTGGCGCTACCGGGGGCTCGCCGCGAAAACAACCTCGCGGCAGCGCCCCCGGCTAAATTCTTACGGCCCTTCGGGCCTCGGAGGTCGGTTCTTGGGCGTTCCCTCGTCGGCCGGAGCCGGCGGTGTTCGACGGCCGGATACATAGTGTACTGTGGCTGCCGACGACGGTACGCCACAGGACGGAATCAACCGGAGAACGGCCGCACAAGACCGGTCGCACCAGATAAAAATGGCCAGGGCGAGGGGTGGCGGAAAATTTTTTTGAAAAGCTCGATTTTTACTTGCTTCTCGGATTTTTTTGGATTATATTTCGGGTAGTGAGACATGCGGCTGTCGCGGAAGGGGCGGCAACGCAGATTGAGTTTGGCATTTCGCAGTCAGCGATCTGGTGGCACGTCTTGGTAATTCGGCTCGCGGGATGGTGTATCGGCGATTCTGTCGCCGCACGGCCGCAGGCCGGGGGAAGTGGGGAGGTGAGAAAAAGGCTGTTTTTTGCGGCGTGTGCGGCAGAAAAAATTTTTAGAAATTCTTCCGGTTTCATTTGCTTCTCGAACTTTTTTGTGTTATAGTAGTGGCAGTCAGGTCGGTAAAGCGCACCGCGGAAGGGGCGGGGCGTTCTGAGGACAGTGAGCATTTCGTAGTATGACTTGGTAGATTGCAGTTTGTCTTGTTGTGTCGTCTGGTTGACGGGGGTTGCCCAGGCGGCGGTTGTAAAACGGTGTATTTAAAGAAGGCCTCGGGGGAGGACCCTGAGGCCTGTTTGTATTTGGTTGAGACAATTGGCGCACTGTAAGTTAGGCCTCGGGGGAGGACCCCGTGGCCTATTTTATTTGGATTCAGGGGATGGTAACTTTTTTTCTCAAAGGAGGGTTTGCAATGAAGAAGCTTTTGGTTGTGCTTGGAATGTTGCTTCTGGTTGCACCAGTCATGGCCGGTCAGGTCTCGATGACCATCGACACGGCGGCGCAGGTGGTCTGGAATGATGCTCAGGGGCTGCTGACCATTGAGTTGACCTACGCGGCCACGAACGGCTTTACGTTGCCCGGGCCAGATTCCGGGACGAATATCGCCGCCAGGATTAACAACTTCGGCTCGGAAATGTTCCTGACTGGGGCGAACGCCACCGCGTTCACGCCGGACATCACCATGAATCAGGCTGCGGCTGCCGACATCTCCACCTTTTTGTCTCCGAAGTCCTTCCTGTTCTCCACCTATAATGACATCGTGACTATGGGAGCTGACACTAACACGCCCGCTGGCGCCAGTCAGGCCGCAATCTTCTCCATCGATACTTCCACCAGGGCCACGGCGCTTCTGCCCAGCGACACCCTCATCGGCAAGGTTGCGGCGATCTACCAGTTTGATTACACCCCCGGAACGAACCACTTGACGCTCGGCGCCATTTATGCTAACGTTGGTGCCGACAACATCGCGCTCGATGTGCCTTATTTCAACACGGGCGGACCTACCAACACGGTTGTGGTGTCCAACAACGGCGTCGAAATCAACCCAGAAGTAATAACTCCTGAGCCGGCGACGATGGGTCTGCTGGGCCTCGGCCTGGTCGGTCTGATCATTCGCCGCAAGAAGGCGTAATCTGGTTGAGTAGTTCAGCCGTTGAGTTTAAGTGGTAAGCTTAATGCCGGCCTCGGGGTTTTCCCCGAGGCCGGTTTATTTGCCGGTTCTCACGGCAGAAAGCGGCCAGGCGGACCTGAAAATTGGTGTTTAAGAGCATAATTAAAAGGAAAACTTGCAAGGAGTACCGAACCAAGACACACCTTGCCCGGCGAAACAGCCCGCCGGGACACGGTGTGGCACCCGGAGAAGATTTTTTGAAATTTTTGCTCAACCGATTTGACTTTGTTCCTTTTCTGTTGTATTCTCTCGATAGAGTGTGACCATGGGGGCTCGGTCACTGTGTAAACTTGGGTAAAGAGTAGTACTGACAGTGCGAACCTGGGGAGGAATCGCGATGAGGGGTGTTTTTGTTGCGCTTGGGTTGTTGGTTCTGGTCTCACCGGTTATGGCCGATCCGCTCGGCACCGTTAACAACGCCAGTATCCAGTTCATTAACAATGCCGGTAGCCAGGGTTACACCAGCGACGCCGCCGGTACGATTCCGCTGGCGGCCGGGATCGGCGTCATGCAGATCCAGGTGGATTGGGTGGGTCTCAACGGCTATACGCCCTTCAATACCACGATGATGGCGATCGGTGCTGAGCTGACCCTGAGCAAAGTGCTCAGCAACGGGGCCATCAGCCAGTTCACACCTTACGGCATCGGCGTTCAGACCAGCGAAGCCTCGGCCGTCGGGACGACCATGTACGCGACTTGGACCGGCGGCTCGTTCACCGCCGCGGCCCAGCAGGACACGGGGCCGTTGAACCCGCTGACCGGCGTGACCTTCGGCTATTTTTCGACCAGCGTGCAGCAGAGCCATACGACCGACTTGAATACCCTGGCCGCCGGCAGTGTCATGGCCATCTTCCAGTTTGAGTACACCGGCACCGCGACCGGGGCCACCCTCCTGGATAAATTGGCCTCGCTCGGCATCACCGGTGCGAGTGGCGGGCTTAAAGCCACCGTGACGGACCAGAGCGATACGAACGACCCCAACTCCGGTTACGAAGTGCAGCTCAGCTTCGTCAACGATCCCAAGGCTCAGGGTCTGGCGGTTCAAAACAACAACACGGCCAATGGCGGCGGCGCGGCGGATGCCTTCGACATCATCGTTCCGGTGCCAGAGCCGGCGACGATGAGCCTGCTGGGCCTGGGCCTGGTCGGTCTGGTGATGCGGCGCAAGAAGGCGTAGTCTGGTGGTGGAGTGGTTCAGCCGTTGCTTTTGAGAGGTAAATTGAAGGTCGGCCTCTGGTTTCTGCCCGAGGCCGGTTTTTTTGCCGCCGCGAACAAAAATTACGTCCTGCAGCGATAATTATGCCGTGGTGAACTTGCCTTAACGCAATTATTGTGGTATATTATAGGACGAGGCAAGGGAACAAATCGTCGGCTTTGGCGGCCAACGGGTCTTCCGTCGGTTTGCCCTAATTGGGTTCGGTGCAATAGCCGATGATTCTGTACTGGATGTCCGGCGCCGGTGGCCGTTTTGGTCGGAGGCGTTGCCGGTAATCATGGGAGGATGCAAAGCCGTGAAAAAAATCCTGGGAACTTTGGTCTTGGTGCTGCTCCTGGGCGTGCCGGTCCTGGCCAGCCCGCCGGTCATTGTCGGCGATCCGGCTTCGGTCGGCTTCAGCACCAACGTGCTCGATACCGACAGCGTCACGCGAAGTTACATGTGGTTTAACGTCATCCTGAGCGACACCGGCAGCGGCAGCCCGGCCAATATCGGCGGCGTCTCTCTGGCGGCGCAGGTCGGCGGGTCCTGGGCCGCAGCCCATCTTTCGGCTCCGCCGAACTATGGCACCGGCGGCGTCAATAGCGACAACCGCTTCAGCGGGCTTCAGTGGGCCACGCTAATCGGGGCCGGCAATTACGCCTTCGGCACGGCCGATTATCCCACCTCCACCAGCGGCGCCTTCGGCACCATCGGCTCGGGCGGCTACCTGACCTTCGGCATCGACAATCAGTCTTCCCTGACGACTTCCGTGGCCAACGGCAAGGTTCTGGCCCGGCTCTATTTCGGCTGGGACGGCACGCCCCTGGGCGCCAACACGATTTCGGTCAGCCTGATCGCGGAGTCGGGCAGCAGTTCGGGCCAGGGACCCTCGATTTTTGCCGCCAGCAGCACCCCCTCCAACGGCTCCTATGTGATCGGCTCCGAGGTCTTCGCCGCCCCCACCACCTTTACGATTTCCCAGGCGACCGGAACATTTGCCATCACGGCGACGACGCCGTCGAACTGGGTCTATCAGAACACGACGACCACGACGGCCAGCCGGCACTGCTTGGCCATGACGACCAGCGTGACGTCGGACACCTGGGGCAACACCCAGTACACCGCGTCAGTGTCCGTGTCGCCGACACCTTCGGGCACCTACCAGGGCCTGATTCCGAGTTCGACCTACATCTACTACAGCGGCGGCATCAACCACGGTTCGATCACGCCCACGACCGGCTTTACCTTTGCGGCCGGGAGCACCGGTACGTTGTACCTGATCGGCGGCCAGGTGCTGGGCGGCGGTGTGGTGAACAGCAACGCGAACAGGTTGGTGGCCGGTCCGACGAACGGCAATTACACGGTGACGGTGACGGTGGTCGGCAACCAGTCCGGACCGTCTAACCCGGTGGTGACGACCTGCGTGGTCAACGTGCGGATTCTGGGCGACGTGGACGGCAACGGGACGGTGCAGTCATCGGACAAGGCCTGGATCACGCAGAAGATCGCCGGCGGCTCGAACTACTGGCCGGCCGGTGTTGATCCGGCGGCCCTGGACGTGGACGGCAACGGCACGGTACAGTCGGCAGACAAGGCCGACGTTACCTACGGCGTCGGCGGCTCGCCCATACAGTGAGCCCGCGGCAGCACCAAAAACATAGCTAAAGCGAAAGGCCGGACCCCTGCGAGGTCCGGCCTTTTTGTTGTCCACGATAACCGGCCCCTCAACCCGTCGCCTTTTCGTCCTCGGCAGCCCGGACCACTTTGTCCCAGTCCGCCTGGTTGAACTTGCAGCCCGGGTCGCTGCGCCGCACATCCTGGAAGTAGCCCCAGGCCCTGGCCCGGCAACCGCCGCAATAATACTTGTAATCGCAGTTCAGGCAGTGACCAGTGCGGTCCTCGCGGTCGCGCAGCACCTTGAGCAGGGGGTGGTTGAGCCAGACCTGCTGGAAGTCGTCGGTGCGCAGGTCGGCGATGGTGATGGGGAGAAAGACGCAGGGTGTGACCTTGCCGTCGGGCTGAATGGCGCAGTAGCAGCGACCGGCCCCGCAGCCGCCGACGTAGCGGGCCAGCAGCCGCGTTTTTTTGCCCGAAGAGTAGCCGTAGTGGCCGGTGTTGATGCGACCGTCGTCGGAGCCGAGTTCAATGCAGGCCCGGCCGTATTGCGTGGCCGAGCTCATCACGGCGATCTTGTCGTCGGAGAGGGTTTTCTGGAGGATCTTGAGCATCCGCTCACGCTGCTGGGGCGAAAGGTCGGCGTCGACGATGTCGCGCCCCCGCCCGGTCGGAATGAAGTTGAAGGCGTAGAACGTGTTCACCTTCCGGTCGATGGCCCACTGGATGATCGATTCCAGTTCGTCGAGGTTCATCCGCGTCACGGTCGTGGCCACGCCGACTTTCATCTTCGGGTTGGCCAGGCAGGCGTCGATCCCGCGCACAGCCGCCGCCCAGTAGCCCTGGCCGCCGCGAAACGTGTCGTGTTTGGCCGGGTCGAGCGAGTCGAGGGAAATTTCGGCGTAGCCGATCTTGCAATCGACCAGCCGCTGGACCGTCTCGGCATTGAGGAGCGAACCGTTGGTGGCCACCGACATGTGGAAGCCGACCTCGCCGGCGTGGCGGGCCACCTCCCAGAAGTTCTGGCCCATCAGCGGCTCGCCGCCCGAGAAGGCCAGCATCGAAACGTCCAGCGCCGCCAGCTTGTCGACCACGGCGATTTTCTCGTCGAGCGAGAGTTCGTCGGGCAAGGCCCGGTGGGCGTTCTGGTAGCAATGCTGGCACTTGAAGTTGCAGGCCTGCGTGAAGTTCCAGACGACCATGAGCGGCGCCACGAACTTTTGCGGCAGCGTCAGACCGTAGTGTCCCACGCTGCGGACGGTGTTGACCAAAGCCCGGGCGGTCGGCGGATGGGCGAAGACCTTCTTGGCCAGCGTTTCCCGCGAGGCCCCGGTGCGGCGGCGGATGAATTCGGTGATGGCGTTGGGCACGGCGAAGCGGATCCGTTCGCCCAGCGACCGGTGATTGGAGGCGTAAGCGCGGAAGAAGTCGTTGAGCGTCGTGGCCCCATCCGCGCGCCGCCGCGTCAGCCGGCGAAGCAAGGCCTGCAGAAGGCGGTTGTTCAGGAGGCGGATGATTTTTTCGGGATCGGGCATGGGAAAAGCAGGCTAAAGGCCAAAGGCTTAAGGCCAAAGGAACGGCAACAGCAACAAAAACGGCAAACCACGGGCGGGACGCCCGTGATACTCATGGGCAAGAGGCCAATGCTACTGCTCAGACATCCAACTTGGCCATGACCTCCTCGGAGATATCGAGGTTGGAATAAACCTCGTTGACGTCTTCGAGTTCTTCGAGGGTGGTGATCAGCCTGAGCACCTTTTTCGCGATCTCCACGTCCTCCAGCGGCACGGTGATCATCGGCACCGGCTGCACCGCGGCGGTGAGCGTCTTGATGTCGGCCAGTTCGAAGGCCTTGAAGACCGCCTCGAAGGCGTCGGGTTGCGTCGTGACTTCGTGTACGCCGCCGGCCGAGATCACGTCTTCGGCCCCGGCCTCCAGGGCGATTTCCATGACCTTGTCCTCGGGCGCTACCTCGGCCGAGATCGTGATCACGCCTTTGCGGTGAAAGAGCCGGGCCACGGCGTTGGGTTGGGCCAGCGTGCCGCCGCCCTTTTCGATCACGTTCCGCAACTCGCCGGAAGTCCGGTTGCGGTTATCCGTGAGCGCCTCGGCCATGATGGCCACGCCGCCGGGGGCGTAGATTTCGTAGTGCAGCGTCTCGATCTGCCCCGCGCCACCCTCGCCCGTGCCTTTCTTGATCGCACGCTCGATGTTGTCGCGCGGCATGTTGCACTCGCGGGCCTTCAAGAGCGCATAACGCAGGGCCAGGTTCATGTCGGGGTCGCCCCCGCCGTGACGGGCGGCGATGGTGATGGCCTTGGCGGCTTTAGAGAAAGCCACCCCGCGCTTGGCGTCCGTCGCTCCCTTTTTCCGCTTGATGGTGGAATAATGGCTATGACCGGACATAATCGTGTCTCCTTAAAATTATTTTATCCCCGGGCCGTATGGCGCCACGGGAACTTCCTTGCTGTCCTTCAGGGCCTTGAGCTTCAGCTCCAGCCGTTTGGCCGTCTCCGCGTCGTCACGCTCCGCCAGGCGGTCGTGGTTCTTCAGCCTGGCCAGGGCCTGTTCGTAAATCGGCCCCGCCGTATCCTGATGCCCGTTCCGGATCATCGCGTCGCCCAGGTGTTCCCAGACCGCCGGATCGATCCGCGAGTCCAGCCGCACCGCGCGACGCAGATAGACCAGCGCCGGCTCCAGCTTCTTCTGCTTGTACAACACCCAGCCCAGGCTGTCAAGATACGCCGCCGATTCCGGGTTTTCCTGCAAGGCGATCCGGATCATCCGTTCGCTCTCCACCAGCCGCTCGCCCCGGTCGGCCCGCATGAAGCCCAGGTCGTTGTTGGCCCCGGAGTCGCGAGGATGAGTTTTCAAAATTCCCGCCAGAACCTCTTCCACCTTCCGGTCGTCGCCCTGCTGCGCGTAAATCCCCGACAGCAGGTAATCGACCTCCGGATCGTCCGGCTTCTCGGCCTTGAACCGGCGTACTATGGCCTCGGCTTTGTCGTATTCTTTCCGGTCGAGGTAAATGCCGTAACGCAGTTCCTCGGCGGCCCGCTCCCCGTCGGGCAGCGCCGCCAACTGGTCGGCCGCTTTCAGCGCCCCGCTCGTGTCGCGCATCCGCCGTAGCAGCACCACTTTCAGGAATAGCAGTTCCCGGCTGTCCGGCAACCGACTCAGGGCCTGATCCACCGTCCCCAGCGCCGTTCGAGCGTTCTCTTCTTCGCTCTCGAAGGTCGCCAGATCCGCATAGCTGCGCGGATCGTCCGGCCGATTCGCCACCGCCTCGTGCAGCATCGCCCGGGCCTTGGCGGCCTGACCGATGCGGATCAGAAGCCGCGGCAAACGCTTGCGCGGAGACGAATCTTCCGGATCGATCCGCAGCGCCGCCCGATAGGCCGCAATCGCGTCCGGATCGCGGTCCACCAGTTCATAGACCGCCCCGATCCGCCGGTAGAATGCCCCGTACGACAGCCCGCTGTCCAGGGCCATCCGCAGCGTGTCCAGGGCCTCCATCAGCCGGTCCTGTTGAATCAGCATGGCCGAGCGCCGCTCGTAGGCCATCGCAAATAGCGGCTGGGCATCGATGGCCCGCTGAAAATAATCCGCCGCCATGGCCGAGTCGTAGCTTTCGGCGAGCATCCCCAGAGCGAACGCCGGACCCGACTTCCGCAGGTCGTTCTTGAACAACGGCAAGACCGCCGCCATCACCTTCGGCTTGTCCTCCAGTTTATCAATGAAGCGCGTCAGCCCAAGAATCGCCGACCCGTCCCGGTAGTTGCTCGTCAGCGCGTCGGCGTAATACTTCAGGGCCTTCTCCGGCGCGCCGCTCTTGTTCTCATAGGCCGCCAGAACCTCGCAGGCCAGATCCGACACTCCCGAATCCACGGCCACCAGCGGCCGCACCAGACCCAGCCCCTCCGTCGTCAACCCGGCCGCCAGCAGCTTCTTGCCCAGCAGGAGGCTGATGATCTTCACCCGCGGATATTCCCGGTGGTACTGTCGGAAGGCCACGATGAAGGCCTCGTTGTCGAGATGGTCGTAGACCTGTTCCAGCAGCAGATAGCTCGATGCTTCGCGCGGCGCTTGTTTCTGAACCAGCTGCGCCGCCTTGAGCGCCAGGTCGAATTTCTTCTCCTCCAATAGCGACTTGACC
Source organism: uncultured Planctomycetia bacterium (assembly GCA_903929765.1). Classification (GTDB taxonomy): domain Bacteria; phylum Planctomycetota; class Phycisphaerae; order FEN-1346; family JAACEH01; genus CAIYVX01. The sequence goes on along the minus strand of CAIYVX010000063.1, from coordinate 74,300 downwards.
ACCCCCGGCAGCAGCGCCGCGTCGCCGGCCTGGCTCTCGTCCGACGTCTCGGCCAGGGCCTCCTCGATCAACTTCAGGCCCTCGCCCTCGTCGTGGCCCGTCGCCAGAAGCTTCTGGCCCAGCAGCAGGCGGATGAAGGCCACCTTGGGCTTCTCCGCCGCGAACTGCCGCAGGGCCTTGACGCAACCCTCGGCGTCCTTCCGCTCGTCGTACACGCGGACCACCATCTGGTAGCCCGCGGCCTCGTCCGGGCGGCGGCTCTGCATCAGCCGCGCCACTTCCAGCGCCGGCTCATACTGTTTTTCCTGGAGCAACATGACCACCACCGCCGAAGCGAATTTCGGTTGATCCAGAATCTCCGGCGCCGTCTGCCGCAGGAACCTCACCGCCCGTTCCGGCTGCTTGTCGCGCAGGTAAAGCTGAACCGTCTTGGCCACCAGCGATTGTCGTGACGACGCCAGCCAGGCCACGTCCGCCTGCTCCAGCGTCCGCGCCGGCGCCGCCCCCAGCCACTGCACCAGCCGTTCAAACGCCTGGGCCGCATCGCGGGTCCGGTCCTGCGCGTCGTAAAGCGCTGCGATCTGATACAGGGCCAGGCCGCAGAGCCGGTCCGACGACGGCTCGCTCGACTGCTCGAGTACCTTCTGGAAATACCCCAGCGCCGCCGGATAATCCTTATCCCCCACCGCCGCACGGCCCAGGTTGTACAACGATTCGACGTCCTTGGGATCCAGGGTCACGGCCCGCCGGTACGCCGCCACAGCTTCCAGCGGCTCGTGCGCCGCCAGATACGCCGAGGCCAGTTCGCGCTGAATCAGCGAACTCTGCGGGTCCAGCTCGGCCGCTTTTTTGTACTCCGCGATCGCCTCGCTCAGCCGGCTCGCTTTCAGCGCTTCCGTCGCCAAGCCGTAATGGTAGAACGATTGCGAACCGGCCGCCGCCCGCGCCGAGGTGGCCGATGACGGCGCGATCGGATGGGCGGCTAGGGCTGAGGTGGCTGAATTCGCTGCCGGGACGGGCAGGGGGGTGCAAAAGAGGGCCGCCGACGCGACCAGCGCCGCACAGGCAGCAAAGGGACCGTACTTTTTCATTTCAGCTTCCCAAGCCGGAATGCATCACGGACGACCTACGGCACCACCTTGTTCAACGGATAGACGATGATCCCCGTCGCCCCCGCCTTCTTCAACAGCGGCACGAGGCGACGTTCCTCCACGTCCGGCAAGATCACTTCAATCGCCACCCAGTCCGAATCCAGCAGGTTCGACACCGTCGGGCTTTTCTCCGCCGGCAGCAGCTTGGTCACCTTCTCCAGCGCCGCCCGCGGCACGTTCATCTTCAGTCCGACTTTTTCCCGCGCCGCCAGCGCGCCCTTCATCAAGAGCGCCAGGCTCTCGATCTTATCACGTTTCCACGCGTCATCCCACGCCGCCTGGTTGGCGATGAACCGCGTCGTGCTGGTCATCAGCGTTTCGACGATTCGCAGCCCGTTGGCCCGCAGGCTCGACCCCGTTTCCGTCACGTCGACGATCCCGTCCAGCAGGCGCGCCTTGCCCTCGGTGGCCCCCCACGAAAACTCCACTTTGACCTTGATCTTGCGCTCCTCGAAATATTTCCGTGTCACGTTGACCAGTTCCGTGGCCACGATGCCGCCCTCAAGGTCCTGAACCGACTGGACCTTCGATTCCTGCGGCACCGCCAGCACCCAGCGCACCGGCACCAGCTTGGCCTTGGAATAAACGAACTCCGCCACCTCGACCACGGCCGACCCGTTCTCGGTGATCCAGTCGAAGCCCGTCAGCCCCGCGTCAATCACACCGTCCTCGACGTAGCGCGACATCTCCTGAGCCCGGAACTGAACGATTTCCAACTCCGGATCGTTGATCGACGGATAGAGGCTCCGCGACCCCGCGTCGATGTCGAACCCTGCTCGCCGCAGCATATCGAACGTCGATTCCTGAAGGCTCCCTTTGGGCAGCCCGAGTTTCAATTTGCCCATCGCCAAATCCTTAATTTCCTAATCACTTCTTCTTTTTCTTCTTCTGGTTATTCTTCCCCGCCGGCTTCGCGGCCATCTTCACCGCCGCTTTGGGTTTCTTCGCCGTGGGTTTCTTCCCAGCCGGTTTCTTCTTCTCCGGCTTCTTCTCCGTTTTCGTCTCGCTCTTCTTTGCCTTCTTCGTCAGCTTATCAATTCCCGTCGGGCAGAATCCGTGCAGCAGGCACTTGGCGCAGGCCGGCTCACCAACCACGCAAACCGTTTCCGCCAGCCGGTGCAGCAGCGCCCACGTCTCGTAGCCCTGTTCCTTCGCCACCGCACGTTCCAGGAACCCCTGCAGCGCCGCCACGTCCTCGCCATGCTCCGTCAGGCCCAGCCGCCCCAGCGTGCGCCGCACGTCGCTGTCGGCCGGAATCGCGTGGCCCGGCGACAACAGCATCACCGCCGCCGCGCTCAGCACTGCGTCGCCGCCGTCAATCTTCTCGAAGTATTGCCGCAGGTCGCGGATGTTGTAGGTTCGCAGGAATTCCCAGGTCATCGTGTTGTGCCGCAGGAACATGGCGTTGAACAGTTGCGTGATCCGCGAGGCCTTCCGCTGGATGAAGCTTACCCCCGGCACGACCTCGGCGATCTCCTCCGGGAAGCTGATCCGCAGTTCGTTGAGATCGACAAAGCCCGCCGGAATCCGGACCATGGCCTCGTTCACCTCCGCGTGGCTGCTTTCCTCCAGCAGGAGGAAACGCACCAGTTGGAGGGCCACGTCCTCGCCCGACGCCATCTGCTGCTTGCCGAATTTTTTACGCAGCGGCCGGACCGCCTTTTGCAGGCCGGCCTGACGCTCGGCGAACGATCTCATTATGAAAGGTCCTCCCCACTCTCCTGATTCTCATCCTCGTCCTCGGCCGGCTTTTTCGTTTCGTCCTGGCCCGCCGGGACCTCCGCTTCGCCGTCCGCCGGCGTGCGGTACTCTGATGCGGCCTGGTGCATCAGCCGCGATATTTCCACGCTCTTCTTCACGCTGTCGTCGAGAACGAAGTGCAATCGCGGCAGGATCTTCATGCCCAGTTCCCGGTTGACCTCGCCCTGAATCCGGCCCGCCGCCCGCCGCACCGCCGCCATACAGAGCCGCCCGCGCGTCTCGTCTCCCAGCACCGAGATCTTGACCTGGGCAGAGCGCATGTCCGGCGCCACGTCCACCTCTGTCACCGTCACAAACCCCACACGCGGGTCGGCCAGTTCGTAGAGGATGACGCGGCTCGTGATCTGCTTGATCACCTCGGCCACGCGCAGACACCGCCGACTGGTTACCACGTTTGTCTCCAAACCACAAGGGCCGGGTGGCATGGCGGCCGTTGTTTGCCGCCATGTCTTCGTGGCCTAGAAAGTCTCTATAGAATAGTCAACCAACTCCACCGTCACCGAGTTCCGCACAAAATCCACCACTTTCGACAGCACTTCCGTCGCATACTGAGCATCGTTGGAAACGATCGCCGCCCCCAGCCCGCTCCGCTGCCAGTGCTCCAGGTAATCCACCTCCGCAATCGACACCGGAAAGCGGTGCCGCAGCCGATCTTTCAACCCCTTCACGGCGCGACGCTTATCCTTCAGCGACTGCGACTCGCGGATGACCACCTCGAATTCCAGTACGCCTACCACCATATTATGCAGGCCGGGTCAACAGACCCGACATCCGTAGGCTCATAGCGTGCGTTTGATTTCAATCGTCTCGATTGACTCCACCACGTCATCGGCCTTGATGTCGTCGAACCCGGCGATCTTCAACCCGCATTCCAACCCCGACGCCACTTCTTTGGCGTCGTCCTTGAACCGTTTCAGCGAATCGATCTTGCCTTCGTAGACCACCACGCCGTGCCGGCTGACGCGCACCGGATTGGCTCGCCGGAACACGCCGTCGGTGACGTAGCAACCCGCAATCGTCCCCACGCGCGAAACCTTGAAGGTGGTTCGCACCACCAGATGCCCGACCACCTGCTGCTTCTTCTCCGGCTTGAGCATGCCCTGGAGCGCCGCCTTGAGGTCGTCGATGACCTGGTAAATAATCGTGTAAACCCGGATGTCCACGCCCTTCTGCTCGGCCAAAGCCCGGCCCGTGTCGTCGGCAATGACGCCGAAGCCGATGATCACCGCGTCGCTGGCGTCGGCCAGAATCACGTCGCTCTCGTTGATCGCCCCGACCCCCGCGTGCAGCACCGCCACCTGAACTTCCGGGTGCTTCAACTCTCCGATGGCTGACTTCAGCACTTCGACCGAGCCCTGCACGTCGCCCTTGAGGATGACGTTGAGCATCTTCACCTCGGTCGCCGCCATCTGCTCCATCAACTTTTCCAGCGTGACGTGCTTGCGCGAGACCAGCGCCGCCTGCCGCGTCTTGTCGGCCCGCTGCTCGGCGAACTCGCGCGCCGCCTGGAGATTTTCCAGCACCGTGAACCGGTCTCCCGCGTTGGGCACCGCCGAAAACCCGCTGACCCGCACCGGCATGCTCGGCGCCGCTTCCGTCACCGTCCGTCCTGCGTCGTCCGTCATCGCCCGCACGCGACCGAAGGCCGTCCCGGCCAGAATCGCCTGGCCCACGCGCAGCGTGCCATCCTGCACCAGCACCGTCGTGACCGGACCGAGGCCCTCGTCCATTCGTGCTTCGATCACCGTTCCGCGGGCCAACCGGTCCGGCACCGCGCCCAGTTCCAGCATTTCCGCTTCCAGTGTCAGGGCTTCCAGCAGTTCCGGAATGCCCTGGCCCGTCGTCGCTGCGGTCTGAATGACAATCGTCTTGCCGCCCCACTCTTCCGGCACCAGGTCGCGCTCGGCCAACTGGCCCAGCACCCGCTGCAAGTTCGCCTCCGGCTTGTCCACCTTGTTGAGCGCCACCACGATCGGCACCTTCGCCGCCCGGGCGTGATTGATCGCCTCGTCGGTCTGCGGCATGATGCCGTCGTCCGCCGCCACCACCAGCACCACGATGTCCGTGATTCGCGCCCCGCGGGCCCGCATGGCCGTAAACGCCTCGTGACCCGGTGTGTCCAGGAACGTCACGGCCCGCTCGCCCACCTGAACCCGGTAGGCCCCGATGTGCTGCGTTATCCCGCCGGCCTCGCCCGAAACCACGTTGGTCCGGCGAATCTGGTCCATCAAGCTCGTCTTGCCGTGGTCGACGTGACCCAGGAACGTTACCACCGGCGCTCGCGGCTGACGCACGCCCGGCTCTTCGCCTTCGCCGTCGCTCCCGGTGACGGCCGCCGCAATCGACTCTTCCACGTCCAGTTGCTGTTTCACCTTCAGTTCCACACCGAACTCGATGGCCAGCGCCTCCGCCTGATCCGTCGCCAGGGCCTGGTTTACCGTCGCCATCACCCCGCTGCGCATCAGCCGCGCGATCACCGCGCTGGCCTGAACGCCCAAGGCCGCGCAGAACGACTTGATCGTAATCGGCTCTTCAATCTCCACCGCCCCGCCGTGCAGCGGTTCGTCCGCCTTCTTCGTCTTCAGCGGCCGCTGCCGGCGCCGCCGTTCCGTATAGGTCTTGCGGATCGGCTCGCCGCGCTCCAGCCGGACGTGCCCCGCCGCCAGAACCCCGATGTCCGAGTCCAATTCCACCTTGTCGCGCCGCCGGGCGTCCTGCGACCGTTTGACCGGCTTAACGCCCTTACGCTCATCAGTTTCAGGAGCGTCCGGTTCGCCGCCGGCCCCGCCGCGCGAAGCCCCGCCGCGCGATGGCCCGCCGCGCGGTCCCGGCGCTGCCTCTGCCACGCCCCCGCTCGCCGCGGCAGCCCCGCGACGGCCGCCGGCGCTGGCCGACCGACCCGATTGCGGACGGTTTGTGTCCGCCATCAGGCCCTTCTGGCTCGGCGACTGCTTGTGCGCTTCACGAATCGCCCGAGAGGCGATCTCCTTGGCCTTCTTGCCCGCTTCCGTTTGCTCCGGCGGTAGTCCAATCGACTGTGGATGAGCCCGACCACCCGCTTCCGCCGGCTTCTCTTCTTCCTTCTTCTCTCGCCCTTTTTTGCGATCCCGGTCGCGGACCGGAATCTTCTTCGGCACAATGCCTTCGATGCGGCCGATGGCCTTGGGCACCTCGACCACAAACTCATCAATTGAAACTTTTTTCTTCTTGGGCGGTGCTATCTCGGTCGGCGGAGTTTCTGGCTCCGAGACGACCTCGGCCGCCGGCGCTTCCGTCTCAGCTTCCGTCGGCGCTGCCGTCACAGGCTCCGCGACCGGCGCCGCCGCAGCGACCTCCGCCGCCTCGACCGGCGCCGCGACCGCTGGTGTTGCCGGCGCTGACTCAACTTTAGCAGCGACCGCCACGGCGGGAACCGCCGCCACGACCGCTTCCGCGGTCGCCGCCGCGGGGCTCGCCTTGGCCTCTTCTATGGCCACGCCTTTTTGCGGCGGTCGCCGTCGCACCGCACCCAGCTTCGGCGCGAACGCCAACTTCGCCCCTTCCGCCGCCGGAGCCGGCTCTGCCGCCGGTGTCTCCGCCGCCTTAGCCGCCGGCTCGGAATCCGCCTTGATCCGCACGCGCAGACGGGTCGCTTCGCTTTCGGTCAGCGTCGCCGCATGGCTCTTCGCGTCGATCCCCTCAAGCTGACACAGTTCCAGCAACTTCTTGCTGGTAACGCCCAACTCAGTTGAGAGGCCGTAAACTCGGATGCTCAATGAGGCTCTCCCTTTACAGTAGCACGGGCATCTTGCCCGTGAGCTTTGTAGAACGTTAGTCGGGTCAACAGACCCGACGTGCTACTGATAATGTCGGGTCTGTTGACCCGACCTACTTGCTTACGCGCTCGGCTTCTCCGCCTCACCCGGCTTCTCGGTTTCCGCCGGTTTCTCGACGGCTTTTTCACCTTCCGCCGCCGCGCCTTCCGCGTCCAGAACCTCCGCCAGACCTTCGCTCGGCGCGTCCGGGGCGTTCTCGGCCAACTCCGCGCCCGCGATCAATTCACCTTCCGCCGTCGCCGACGCCAACGCCACCGTCTCCTCCGTCTTGGCCGCTTCAAGCTGCCGCACATACTCGGCCGAGAAGTTGATAATGTCCTGCGAAAGTTGTTCGTTCACCCCTTCGAACCGCGTCAGAATCTGCGGGTCGAGCCGGGCAATGTCGCCCAGCGACACAAACCCAGCCGCCGCAATCCGCTCCGCCAGGGCCTGGTCCATCCCCGGCACCTCGGCCAGCACCTTGACGGCGTTGTCCCGCTGCTGGGCGAACTCGCCCGCCATCATGATGTCCAGGTCCCATCCCGTCAGCCGCGCCGCCAGGCGCACGTTCTGGCCGCGCTTGCCGATGGCCAGGCTCAACTGGTCTTCCGGCACGATCACCGTCGCCCGGCCCAGTTCGTGATTCAGGAAAATGTCTTCCACCAGGGCCGGCCGCAGGGCGTTGGCGATGAACACCTGCGAGGATTCGTTAAAGCGCACGATGTCGATTTTTTCGCCGCCCAGTTCCTCCACGATGTTTTTGATCCGCGAGCCGCGAATTCCCACGCACGCCCCCACCGCGTCCACCCGCGTGTCGATCGACGTCACCGCGATTTTCGTCCGCTGTCCCGCCTCGCGGGCGATGCCCTTGATCTCGATGATCCGGTCGGCCACCTCCGGCACCTCCAGCTCGAACAGCCGCCGGATGAAGTCCGGACTGGTCCGCGACAGGATGATCTTGACCTGGTTGCCGGCCTCGCGCACGTCGAAAATCAACGCCCGAATCCGGTCGGCCTCGTGAATCGCCTCGCCGGGAATCTGCTCCGAGCGCGGCAAAAAGCCCTCCACCCGGCCCAGGTTTACGACGATGTTCCCGCCCTCGGCCCGCGAAACCTGGCCCGAAATGATCGAACCCTTGCGGCCCTGGTACTCGCCGAAGATCGAACTCCGCTCCGCCTCGCGGTTCTTGTGGATCAGCACCTGTTTGGCCGCCTGGGCTGCTATCCGCCCCAGGTGTTTCGGGTCGAGCTCCTTGCCGTCGCAGGTCACGCTCATCGCCCCCGTGATCCGGTCGATGCTCGCCACCACGTTGGCCGTCATCCCGCAATGCTTGTGGGCGGCGCTGAGCAGCGCCCCTTCGATGCCCTGGAGCACCACCTCGCGGTCGATGTTCTTCTCGCGGGCGATCGCGTCGATCAGCCGCAACAATTCATTGTTCATACCTTCTCCTTGCTTCCTGCCTGGCCATATAAAAACAAAAAAGTGGAGCGCTGCGAGCGGACCCCACCTACAGGCCGCGCCTCTGGCGCGGCAGACGCCTCGAACTTCTTCGGGACGCCGAGGATCTTAATGCCGCTCGCTACATGCTCTGACTCCAGGGAATACGCCTCGTTCCCGTCTCGGGCCGACCTCGACTTCTTCCACATCACCAGGGCCCACGTCAACGGACCCGCCTGCGACCGAGCATTCTATCTCCGCCTCCCTGCCCTCGTCAACAGAAAACGACCCGTAAATCACCGCTTGCCGCCGTACGCTCCTCCCGCTAGAATGAAGTGAGACGGGGCTGTTGCCGTTGTTGCTTCTTTTTTTGAAGCCACCAGCACTGCTGGGGGACGCCGGTGTTTCTGCAGTTGCTGTGCCTGAAGACTGAGGACTGCTGTTCTGAAAGGACTCACCATGTGGGACTACAGTGAAAAGGTCAAAGACCATTTCCTCCATCCGCGCAACGTCGGGGAAATCGAAAATCCCGACGCCGTCGCCGAGGTCGGCAACATTACTTGCGGCGACGCTCTCAAGCTGACTCTCCGCATCGACAAGGCCACCCAGCGCATCCTCGACGCCCGCTTTCAGACCTTTGGCTGCGCCTCGGCCATCGCCAGTTCCAGCGCCGTCACCGAAATGATCAAGGGCATGACCCTCGACCAGGCCGCCAAGCTTTCCAACGACGACATTGCCGATTTCCTCCAGGGCCTGCCCGAAGCCAAAATGCACTGCTCCGTCATGGGCATGGAAGCCCTCGAAAAAGCCATCGCCGCCTACCGACACGAAACCCTGGCCGTGGCCGAAGGCACCGTCGTCTGCCGCTGCTTCGGCGTCACCGACCAGCTCATCGAAAAAGTCATTCGCGAACACGGCCTGACCACCATCGAGCAGGTCACCCACTATTGCAAGGCCGGCGGCGGTTGCGGCGGCTGTCACAAGGAAATTCAGAAAATCATCGACCATGTTAATGCGAAACCCGCGACGGGCAAAGCCGTGGCGGCTTCCCCCGCCGCGCAAAAGCGTCCGCTTACCAACCTCGAACGCGTCAAGCGCATCGAGGAAGTCGTCGAACGCGAAATCCGGCCCTGGCTCCGCAACGACGGCGGCGACATCGAAATCATCGACATCGACCGGGCCAAAGTCACCGTCGCCCTGCGCGGCACCTGCTCCAACTGCCGCGTCAGCCAGTTCACCCTCAAGAGCGTGGTTGAACAGAAGCTCCGCGAACTCGTCGACGAAACGATTCACGTCGAGCAGGTGGCATGAGAGGCAATTAAAAATTAAAAATGCAAAATTAAAAATTGAAAAGAAGCAGCAACATCAAGCGGAAAACGATCTTTTGACATGGCGGCTGTCAAGCAGCCGCCCTACATAACTCGCGGCTCCCGGCTAGCCAGGTGGCCGGCGGTACTCTTGCTGTTAATTTTTAATTTTGCATTGATTTTAAGGACTCCACCGATGCCCAACGTCGTTTACCTTGACAACAACGCCACCACCGCCGTCGCCCCCGAAGTTCTTGAGGCCATGTTGCCCTACCTCCGCGAATCCTACGGCAACCCATCGAGCATCCACACCTTCGGCGGCCTGGTCATGAACCGCATCAGCGAAGCCCGCGAGGCCCTGGCCCGACTCCTCGGCGCCCACCCCAGTGAAATCATCTTCACCTCCTGCGGCACCGAAAGCGACTCCACCGCCATCCTCTCCGCCCTGGCCACGCTGCCCGACCGCCGCCACGTCGTCACCACCCGCGTCGAGCACCCCGCCGTCCGCACCCTCTGCCGCCACCTGCACGACACCCAGGGCCTCCGCCTGACCGAAGTCGGCGTCGACCATCAGGGCCGATTGGATATGGACCAGTACCGCGCTGCGGTCGATGACGAAACTGCGGTCGCCAGCGTCATGTGGGCCAACAACGAAACCGGCGTCATCTTCCCCGTTGAAGAATGCGCCGCCATTGCTCGCGACCACGGCGCTCTCTTCCACACTGACGCCGTCCAGGCCGTCGGCAAAGTCCCGATCAACCTGGCCAATTCGGCCATCGATTTCCTGAGCCTTTCCGGCCACAAGCTCCATGCTCCCAAAGGCGTCGGCGCCCTCTTTGTCCGTCGCGGCACCCGCTTCTCGCCCTTCCTGCTTGGCGGCCACCAGGAATCCAACCGCCGCGCCGGCACCGAAGCCGTGCCCAACCTCGTCGCCCTCGGCCGCGCCGCCGATCTGGTTTTGGCCAACCTGGATAAGGAGAACACCGCCGTCGCCGCCCTCCGCGACCGCCTCGAACGCGAACTTCTCGCCCGTTGCCCCGACGCCAAAGTCAACGGGGACTCCGCTCACCGCCTCCCCAACACGACCAACATCAGTTTCGAATTCATCGAAGGCGAAGCCATCCTGTTGCTGCTCGACCAGCACGGCATCTGTGCCTCCAGCGGCTCGGCCTGCACCACGGGGTCGCTGGAACCCAGCCACGTTCTCCGCGCCATGGGCGTCCCCTTCACTGCCGCCCACGGCTCGATTCGTTTCTCTTTCTCGATTTACAACACTGCCGCCGACGTGGACAAAGTCATCGAAGTTCTGCCCGGCATCGTGCGCCGCCTTCGCGAAATCAGCCCCTTCGGTAGAAAGTAGGGTGGCTGCTTGGCGTTGCCGTTTTTTCCGCCGTTTCTTTTGCCGTTAATTTTGCATTTTTAATTTTTCACTTTTAATTTCTTTGGGAGGCTGCCCATGTCATCCATGTTCTTCGACGACCTCGAAGCCGTCAAAATCGCCACGGCCATGGAACAGTGCGGCCTCGACTTCTACACCCGCGCCGCCGAGAAGACGCGCGACCCCTACGTCAAGAAAATGTTCCTCCACCTGGCCGGCGAGGAACGACAGCACCTCGGCTTGTTCGAGGATCTCCAGAAGAAACTTCTTGCCGAACCGCGCACCCCCGACGCCGTCGAGGACGACGAAACCGCCGACTACGTCCAGCACCTGGTCGCCTCGCACGTCTTTTCCGAGAAAGGCACGCCCGCCCGCCTGCTGGCCGAGGCCGCCGACGACATCGCCGCGCTGGCCGTCGGCATCCGCGCCGAGCGCGACGCCCTCCTTTTCTACCAGGAAATGATCAGCTTCACCGACTCCAAGGCCGCCGTCGCCGCCTTTGAGCGCATCGTCGCCGAGGAACGCCTCCACCTCGCCGCCCTGGCCGAAGCCAGCCAACGCTGCCACGAATTGCATGGGTAGGAGGCGTGCTTGCACGCACCAGCAATGAAAGGCCTTATCCGTCGGCCGTGGCTGTCCTTGAAGCCTGCCGTTATCTGTACATATTCAGCTTAAACTCCCACGCCCCGCCCACCTCCTGCGAGAACGAAACATACAGCCGCACCTTCCGGCTCCCCGTGCCACCCAGCGTCACCACGCTCACTCCGCTCGTCCCCTCCGAAGCGAACTCCGTCGAGGCCGCAAAGCTTGTCACTTCGCCTAAGTCCCGCTGGACACGCTCGCCGTTCTCCGCGAACACCCATTCGTCCAACTGTTTCCGGAATTTCCCCAGATCGCCGTCCGCCGGAGCGCCGCGATTCCCATGTTGCCACGTCCGGACGTGCGCTGCATAGGGCGAATCGGGAGTCTCCCTCGAAAGGCCCGGCGGCTGCATGTGCCGGAACGTGAACTCTTGGGTATTGCGGACGTTGCGAATATGCGCAGAACTCTTCCAGAACATCACTCCAGCGAAGAACAGGACGCCAAGCAAGAGCGGCGTCAGGCAACCCAGGCCCACGCCCAGCACGATCCACCACGTCCGGCTCAAGCCCTTAGACTTGGCCGCCGGCGCGGCCGACCCTGCCGGCGGCCACGGCGGCACCGTTGGCACTTCCGTCGGTTTCGACGGCGCACTCCATTCTGGCGTTGTTGGACGAGGATTATTATTTTCCGGTTCCGTCATGGTCAAACCTCCAGTTAATCATTACAGAAACCATTGTTGCTCGATTTCCGTCACACCGCAAGTGCGACCCGCACTTATAGCCGCTGCACAATCATCTGGTGTACCAGCGGCACCATGATCTCGTGGTGCCCAGTCAGCGAGTACCCGTGCTGCGTTGGTCGCTCGACCACGTTCTGCCGCGGCCGGTAATGCTGAATCTGGTCGAAGTTCGCCGTCGTGATTTCCGCCAGATCCGCCCCCAGGTTCACCGCCACCGTGAACGCCTTCAGGAACACCTCCGGCAGCACCACCGCCGACCCGATGTTGCACCACACCCCGTGGTGCATGTCCATCACCACCGCGCAGACTTTCCGAAAATCCAGCATGCTGGCCGCCCCGATCGTTCCGCCCGAGGCCTCCGGGTGCATGTGCACCGTGTCCGTCCCGATGGCCACATGGACCGTCGCCGTCGCGTCCAGCCGACTCGCCGCCGCCAGGATCGACAGTTCCGCATGGGGAAACTCGTCCGGGTCTTCGTCGATCAAATCCCCGATGGCCCGCCCCAGACCGCGATGCCGCCCCAGGTTCGCCGCGTCGTTCATCAGCGCCGGCGTCTCCTCGACCATCCCGAACGTCCCGTCCTCCAGCCCGGCCCGCACGTCCTCCGAGGTCTCCCCCTGCAGCGCAATTTCCAGATCGTGAATCGCCCCCGCGCCGTTCAGCACCACCGCCGTCAGCACCCCGCGTTCCAGCAGGTCGATCACAAACGGGGCCAGCCCCACCTTGATCACGTGCGCCCCCATGGCAAACACCACCGGGGCATCCTCTTTATGCGCCCGCACCACCGCGTCCGCCACCGCCCCCAGTGCCTGCGTCACCGGCGTCACCGGCAGGCTCGCCAGAAATTCCGCCATCGTCGCCGGCTCCGGCGGCACCCGCCCGAAACCCTTCACCGTCACCAGGTGCTTCCGCTCCGTGATGCTCCGCGTCTTCAGCCCCGAAAGATCCAGCGGCTCGTACTGCTTACGGTTAATCATTTCTGTGGCCTCCATTGCCTGTTAACTTCAGCCGCGAAGGTGATGTCTTCCAGAAACGGCGAACCGCAGAATATTGAATAACGAATATCGAATCTCGAAGTCAGATTCCGGATCGGGAGTCTGACTTCATGATTCTGCGGCTCGATGTTCGATATTCGATATTCGCCGTTTTTGCCTGACCCGTTACCGGTTGCCTTTGACCTTTTCCGATACCAACCGCGACAGCTCTTCTCCCCCGCTCACAAACTGAATCTCCACCGCCAGCGCCGTCACGTTCTGTTCCGTTCCCGCCACCTTCACCAAATCCTTCGTCGTCGTCACCACCCGCGCCGCCCCCACCGTCCGCGCCGCCGACATAATATCGTCCAGGTCTGCCGCCGTGTAGTGATAATGGTCCGCAAAGTCGCGCCGCCCCACCACCCGCGTACCCAGCCCTTCCAGCGTCCCCACGAACCCGTCCGGATTCGCCAGCCCCGAATACGCATAAACCGCCGCCCCGCGCAGACTCTCCACCGCCTCGCGTCGCCCGTCCTGCCCCACCAGGTGCGTCGCCACGTGCGCCGCCCGCACCAGCGGAGCTCCCGGCCGCAAATGCCGCCGCACTTCCGCCTCGATCCGCTCCAACTCCGCCTCCGCCACCAAATCCGTCCGCGTCAAAATCACCGCGTCCGCCCGTCCGATCGCCGACAGCGGCTCGCGCAGCAACCCGCGCGGAATCACCCGTCCGTACCCGAACGGCTGCATCGCGTCGATCAGCAGCAAATCCAAATCGCGCCGCAATTTCAGGTGCTGAAACCCATCGTCCAGTATCGCCACGTCGAATTTCTTCTCCGCCGCCACGCACCGCAACGCCCCCACGCGATCCGCCGCTTCAATCTGCCCCACCGTCTCCGGCAACTCCAGCCGCAGCGCCGCCGCTTCGTCGCCCACCCGGCCCGCCTGCCGCTTGTACCCCCGCGACACGATCACCGGCCGCCGCCCCGACTCCACCAGCAGCCGCGCCAGCCAGGCCACCAGCGGCGTTTTCCCCGTCCCGCCCAGCGTCAGGTTGCCCACCGAAATCACCGGCATTTCCACCCGCCGCGCCGCCATCGCGTACCACGCCCGCCGCGCCGCCATCGCCGCCCGGTACGGCACTTCCCCGCAGGCCAGCAGTCCCCGCAGGCAGGCCGCCCCCGTCCCGCGCGCCCGCCCGGAAACCAACTCCAGATAATATGACCGCGCCCTGCCGTCGCTCATAGCCCCGACGAGTATAGCCGCCCGCCTCCCTTCTGTGTAGGGGCGACAGGTTCTGGTTTTTCCGCCCATCCAATCATAAAATTGTTGGCGGTCCGGGACGTTAAAAGCGATAATATCCTATGTAACGTCTTTCCAGGAGAGCCTGACCATGACCGATGCCCAAGAGCCGCGAGAAAAACAGGGTTCCGACGTTGAAATGACTGATTCTTCCTGGACCTACGCTTACGCTAAAGACAGCCGGCGAAAAGTCTTGCTCTCCTGTCCTCCGGGCGTCCTGATGTTGCTCAAGCTCGCCGCTGAAGACCCCGGCTTCAAGGCCGCACTCCTCCAGCAGCGTGCCGCGGCCGCCGACGACGCCGAGGTCGAACTCACCCCCGACGAAGTTTCCTGGCTCGACTCCATGCCCGTCCCGCAACTGGAAGCCCTCATCCTCGCCGCCGCCGGACGCTCGCGCTGGGCCGTCTTCGCCGCCGTGACTGCCTCCATTCTCCTCATTATTGTCGCCGTCCTGATCTGGCAGATCGCCCGGACCGCCCACAACGCTGCCGAGTTCACCATGATCCCGTTCACCATCTCCCAGCCGCACAGCCATCCCCTGATCTCCGCCCAGTCCGCTGTCCCCGCCGCGCCCATCGCCGAAATTCCTTCCGGCCAGCCCGCGGCCATCGTGCCCTCCGGCCAACCGGCCCCAACTCCGCCCGTTGTCACGGTCACGCCCAGCACCGGCTTCAACCCCGTCAATTGGAATGTGACCAGCGCCGCCAGCGCTACCCCGCCCGTGGCCCCCGTCTCAGCCCCGGTCGTCGTCGCCCCCTCGCCGGCGCCCGTAACCTCCCTGGTCCCGCCGCTTCCCGCCGACGTACCGACACCCGGCGTGCCCACGCCCGCCGCCGCCCTCGCCCCGGCCCTCTTTTTCATCCCCGACCTGCTCTACGCCACCGTCGGCCCCGTCGACCTCGTCGCCGCCAGCGACTCGATTTTCGTCGGCCGGTTGACCGGCGTTTCTCCCTGGACCCGTCTCGGCGACGCCTGGGCCAGTGAAGCCGTCTTCGACTCTCAAACCTCGCTTCGCGGCGGCGCCGCCAGCCAAACCGTCCGCGCCCCGGCTTTTGTCCTCGGCGAAAGTGCCGACCCGGCCGCGCCCTTCGCCTTCTGGCGACGCGTCAATCTCAAGGCCTCCACCGAGTGGCTCGTTTTCATCGCCGCCGGCGAAATTCGCGGCCTCTGCCCACTCGCCGCGGCCGATGCGCCGCTCGTCGCCCAGGTCAAACGCGCCCTCCAGATCCACGCCCTCGACGAGGCCAAACGCTGGCCGCACCTCAGCATTGAAATCGGCCGCATCGGCCTCAAAAACGATTTCCTCTCCGCCTTTGCCATCGAGGAAACCGTTCGCGCTGCCGCCCCCAAGTTCGACGCCGCCGACGCCCTCAGCCGCGCCGCCCTCAACCGCGCCAACGCCCCCGAACCGCGCCGCGCCGCCTTCTGGGCCCTCGGCTGGCTCGCCAAGATCGCTCCGGCCAACGAAGACGCCCGCCGCACCAGGGCCCGCGCTCAGACCTTCCTGGTCGATGATGCTGTTGTCCTGGCCAATCCCGACCCGACCGTCCGCGACGCTTACGTCGACGCCATCGGCGCCGCCTTCGTCTCTGTCGGTACCTTTGAACGACCCTCGATTGACACCACCGCCCTGCAAGCCAATCAGGCCGCCCTGATCAAAGCCTTCCGCAGCCTCGCCGCCGCCTACGACGACCAGGCCAGAAAACTCGACATCCAACTCGCCGCCCAATCGCCGGTCGTGCCCGCGAGTTCCATCAAAGGCAGCCGCATCATCCTGACGCCCGACCAAATCGCCGGGCGGCACAACGAAATCCGCATCGCCCGCCGTCGCCAGGAAATCTGCCTCCGAATGATCGAAGCCCTCGGCGGCGAAGCCGCCCCGCCGCCCGTCGAAACCCCGGCCTCCTGGGGCAATTTTCCTGTCCCGGCTCCGGCCTACGGCGCCGCCTGGCCCTGGCCCTCAGGCTACCCTGTTATTTTCGGTCACATCCTCGACGACCATCGCGACGTCCATCGCGACGCCCGCCACCCCTGGCCACCGTCCTCCGCCTGGCCCCCGCATTCCGCCTGGCCCCCGCACTCCGGCCTCGCCCCGCACCATTAATCTTTTGCTGTTGTTGCCTTTGAAGCCCCCGGCACTGCTGGGGGATGCTGTTGTTTCTGCCGTTGCTGTTGTTACTGCTCACGGTCCACGGCCTTTCCACGACCTTTCTCCCTTGCCATCCGCCCGCACCTTGCTATGATAGTCCCTTCGTGCCGTCGCGTTGCTGCTGTCGGGGGCAGCGCCAAGCGGCTGGGTGGCGGAATTAGTTCAGATACCGAGGAGATGATTATGAAAACCGTTTCTCTGTTGGCCTTTGTGGCAGCGCTGTTCCTGACTGCGGGCGCCTCAGCCCAGAACATTACCATTGGCCCTCCGGCCGCCAGCAGCGCCGCACCCGCCGCCACTTCCAGCGGCCTGGCCCTCTTCAAGACCGACAAGGAAAAGGTCAGCTACGCCATCGGCTCCAGCATCGGACGCAACATGAAGTCCCAGGGCGTCGAGGTCGATCCTGCCCTCGTCGGCAAGGGCATCGGCGACGCCTTGGCCGGCACAACCGTCCTCACTGACGAAGAGGTGATGCAGATCCTGAAGAACTTCGACAGCCAGATGCGCGCCAAAATGATGGATAAGGCCAAAGTCGAGGGCGAAAAGAACAAGACCGAAGGCGACAAGTTCTTCGCCGACAACAAATCCAAGGACGGCGTCAAAACCCTACCCGACGGACTCCAGTACAAAGTGATCAAGGAAGGCGCCGGCGACATTCCTACCACCACTGATACCGTCACCGTCAACTACTCCGGCAAGTTCCTCGACGGCACCGAGTTCGACAGTTCCTACAAGCGCGGCCAGCCCGCCAGCTTCCCCGTCACCCAGGTCATTCCCGCCTGGACCGAAATCCTCCAGAAAATGAAGGTCGGCTCGAAGTACGAAATCTGGGTTCCCGGCGCGCTGGGCTACGGCGAACATGGCAATCCGCCGCGCATCCCGGCCAACGCCACGCTGCACTTCGAGATCGAACTGCTCAGCATCGACAAGCCCGCCAAGTAACTTGGACCGGTTGTTCAATTAGCTTTATCACCACTGCGGCTCCGGTATTCTCTCCGGGGCCGCTTTTTTCTTTGCCGTAACGGATATTTTCGAGAACATTTTTCCCTGACCGGCGTTACAACTTCATCCGACGTCTTTTCCGGACACCTTTTTGTGAGGAATCACATGACTTCCAAGTATCTAGCCGGCCTGTTCATTCTGCTTACCCTCTCGGCCAGCCTCTGCTCCGTCGCCTGGGCCGCCGACTCCGCGACCAGCGTCGTCGCGGTGGCGTCGAACAATGTTGACTCGGGTTTGCCTCCGCTTCCTGCGGCCAAGATCAAGCTCCCTCCGGTGCCGCAGAAGACCGTCGAGTCCGCCAGCGCCGTCCGTATTATGCACTTTAACCGCGACTTCAATGGTGGCGCCCACACCGACGGCGGCTTCAACGGCGGCAGCCCCATGGTTCTGGCCTTGGCGGCCTGGCAGGGCAACACCGCCGCCGACGCCCGGCTTCTCGAACAGATCCGCAACGGCGTCATCTCCGCAAAAAGCAGTCCGACCGCCAACGGCGGCTATCCGGCCCAGCACGAACTCCAGGTCACCGCGGCCCTGGCCGTCGCCCGCATGACCCCGCGCGTCTGGAATCAGTTTACGCCCGAGGAAAAGGCCAAGATCGCCCTGGTTATGAAAGCCGAGCTCGTCGGCTCCGCCTTCACCACCAGCGACGCTTCCGGCGGCGTCCCGAAGCCCGTGGCCATCGACGGCGACCTCAACTTCAACCGCGGTTGGAACCCCAATTTCCGCGAAGGCATGTTCGGCAACCTGATCGCCACTTCCGTCTTCTTCGGCGGACCGGCCCAGGCCAACCGCATCCTCAACGCCTACGACCACGACGCCTTTGTCGCCCAACTCAAAGCCGCCGGCCTGACCAACACCTATAAGGCGTTCAACTGGAAAGCCGATCATCCCACCTCGCCCGCTCCCGACGGCCCGACCATCGCCGCCGGTATCCGCAACTACCGCTACGAGAAACAGCATCTGGACGACCTGATGGGTCTCTATTACAAGCTGACCACCTTCACCTATGGCGCCACGGTCAGTGCCGGCCTCAACGGCGGCAAAGGTTTCAAAGACACCGGCGCCGGCTGCCTCGCCTCCGGGGCAGACAAGCTGCCCAATAAGGGCAAAATCGGCATGTTGAAGGAACTCGACTCCATGGACGGCGGCGGGCCGCGCAGCGACATGGACTACGCCTACTCCGGATTTATCACCAACCTCCTCAATCATCTCGTTCTGGTCGTCGGCGGCTACTGGAAGCCCGGGCCGCAGGCCGACGAATGCCTCGCCCGCCTGAACATCGGCATCCCCGACTTCTTCTACAAACTCGAACACGGCTACTACGACTACTCGAAGGGTCACGCCAGTAAAGAAGTCACCGACGCCAATCATTGCGTCTGGAGCTATCAACTCACCCAGTCACTCTGGGAAGACGTGGTCAAGCCCTACCACGCCGCCGAGAAAAAGTAGTCCGGCTGCTTCTTCACCCCTCCCCCTTGACGGGGGAGGGTAGGGTGCGGGTGACACCAGTTTCATCCGAATCCAGGAGTGCTGTCGTTGCTGTTCACTGTCCACTGACCACTACCCACTGTCCACCGTCGTTGCCGTTCTGCTATAATCCCCGCCATCATGGACCAGGACCTCGACCGCATCCTCATTCCCGCCGACGCCATCTCGCGCCGCGTCGCCGAAATCGGCCGCGAACTGACCGACCGCTTTCGCCACCGCGACCCCCTCGTCGTCGCAATAATGCACGGCTGCGTCCTCTTCCTGGCCGACCTTGTCCGCCAGATGCCCATCCCGCTCGACCTGGAATTCGTCTATTGCCGCTCCTATCGCGGCACCAAATGCGGACCCCTCGAATTCGGCCAGCGGGCCACTCTCCCCGACGCCGTGCGCGGCCGCAACGTTATCCTCGTCGACGACATCTTCGACACCGGTCGAACCATCACCCACGCCGCCGCCCAACTCCGCGACCTCGGCGCCGCAGAAGTCCATGTCGTCGTTCTGCTCCAGAAAACCGGCTGCGCCGCCCCCGACTCGCCGCCGCCCGACCTCGTCGGCTTCCCGATCGACAATCTCTTCGCCGTCGGCTACGGCCTCGATTTCAATGGCCGCTACCGCAACCTGCCGCACATTGCCGTACTGCGGCCCGGAGTCTGACTTTAGGACAAGGATAAATATGAGCCGACCGAAACTCCTTCTTATCGTCGTCGCCCTCGCACTTCTTGCCGGCTGCACCGCCCAGCAACAGGCCGGCCTGAGGGGCGACCTGACCAAACACGATATCTACCTCCGCCTCATGACGGCCGACCAGGCCGCCCAGTTCCGCCTCATGGAAAAGGACCAGCGCGACGACGTCCAACTCCTTCTTTATTGCCAGGAGATCGGCGTCTACCAGAAGTGGCAGGCTGTCCCGCCCGAGCGTCAGGCCCTCATCCGCAAAGGCCGCCTCGTCGAAGGTATGAGCACCGACGAGGTCCGCATGGCCTGGGGCCGTCCCGCAGCCGTCGAAGACGTCACCGACCCCGCCGAACGCCTCGCCGGTCGCCGCTGCGAACTCTGGAGCTTCGACCCCACCGCCGACGCCCGCGGCCAACCCAGTTACTCCCGCCAGGCCTCCTTTCTCGACCAGAAGCTCCTCTGGTTCAAGGATTTCCGCACCAACACTACGGCTAAGCCCGTGAAGTGGGACTGGTTCGGCCTGGCGAAATAATCCGCAACTTCAGATTCTTCCGCCAACCGCCGATAATCATACTAAAAGTGGCCCTCACCTCATCTGGAGACCTGTGCCATGACTCTCTCCCTGCGCGCCGCCGCGCTCTCTGCGGCCGCCCTCATTCTTCTGATCACCGGGTCCACCATCCGGGCCGAGACGCCGCCGACCGGCCCAGACACATTCGAAACCAACCTCTCATGGCAGATACAACTGGACGGTCTCGGCTTCTCTCCCGGACTGATCGACGGCAACCCCGGCGCGAAGACACACCTGGCCATGCGCGAGTTCCAGCGACTCAAGGAACTCCCGGTAACCGGAGAACTCGACTCATCCCTCCGCGAAACAATACCACTATGGCCCGCCATAAGAACCTACGTCGTCCTCGCCGCCGACCTCGCCGACGTCGCCCCGGCCCCCAAGGGCTGGCTCGAAAAGAGCCGCCTCGACCGCCTCCGCTATCCGTCGCTCGAGGAACTCGTCGCCGAAAAGTTCCACACCTCCCGCGCCTGCCTCGCCCGCCTCAATCCCGGCCTGAAAATGTCTGACCTCAAAGTCGGCGACAAACTGAAAGTCCCCAACATCACCGATGGAGCCACCATTTATTCCTACGTGCCACACCCAGACCGTATCGACATTAATCTATCAGAAAAAGTCATCCGTGTTTATGAAACCGGAATAGAGATCGCCCTCATCCACTGTTCCATCGCCAAGGACAAGGCCAAGCTTCCCTCCGGCGATGCCCGCGTCACCGTTATCTCCGTCAACCCCAACTACACCTTCGACCCCGCCAAGTGGCCCGACGTCCACGGCATCGACCACAAGCTCCTCATTCCCCCCGGCCCGCGCAACCCCGTCGGCCTCTGCTGGATCGGCCTCTCGCTGCCCGGCTACGGCATGCACGGCTCCCCCACCCCCGAACTGATCGGCAAAACCGGCTCGCACGGTTGTTTCCGCCTGACCAACTGGGACGCCCTCCGCCTTTCCCGCCTCGTCGCCATCGGCACCCCCGTCCACTTTTCCGCCGCCCCCAGCCCCGACGCAACGACCGCCGACCTGCCCATCGTTGCCAGCCGCTAAAAGAGAATGATGGCACTTTGGCAACTAATAGCTTGCCGCCCCGCCCCTCTACGATTACATTAGGCTCTGTCTGATGATTACGGAACGGCGGAAGCATGCGAAAGGCTCATTCCATCCTGGGTTTCGGCGAAGCGTCGAAGGAAGCCATTCTTCGGGAATACGCCTCCGACAACATTCTCCGCCTTCAAAAAACCCAGCAGGCGATTCCCGAGTTGGCCAAGGACGAATCCGCCATCCGCGAAATAGAAGCGATCCTGCCGACGCTGCCGACGCGGCACGAACTCCGGCGCTCCGACGCGCGGCACTTGGATTTTTTGCCAGACGAGAGTGTCCACCTCGTCCTGACGTCACCGCCATACTGGACGCTGAAACAGTACAACGAGAGCGAAGGACAGCTCGGCAGCGTAGCCGACTACGAGACGTTCTTGAAAGAACTTGACCGCGTCTGGACGCACTGTTTTCGCGCTCTGGTTCCCGGCGGACGCCTCATCTGTGTCGTCGGCGACGTTTGCCTCTCCCGGCGCAAAAACGACGGCCGCCACACCGTGGTTCCGCTGCACGCCTCGATTCAGGAGCATTGCCGCAACCTGGGCTACGACAATCTGGCCCCCATCATCTGGTACAAAATCGCCAATGCCAAACTCGAAGCCGCCGGCAACGGTGGCGGCTTCCTCGGCAAGCCCTACGAACCTAACGCCATCATCAAGAACGACATCGAATTCATTCTCATGCAGCGAAAGCCCGGCGGCTACCGCAGCCCCGGTTTTCTCGAACGCGCTTTCAGCGTCATTCCCGACGCCTTGCACAAGCAGTGGTTCCGGCAAATCTGGGCCGACGTTCCCGGCGCTTCCACTCGCCACCACCCGGCGCCGTATCCGCTCGAACTCGCCACCCGCCTGATTCGCATGTTCAGCTTCGTCGGCGACACCGTTCTCGACCCCTTTCTCGGCTCCGGCACCACCGCCATCGCCGCCTGGCTCACCGGCCGCAACAGCGTCGGCGTCGAAATCGACGATGCGTACCTGAAAGCCGCCACCCAACGCTTCCACAAACACTCCGCCGTCCTGGGCAGCCACCATGAACTTGAGTTGGTGGGATAGGAGCCGACATGGCCGTCAACATCTCAGCGCTGGATCGAATGATGCCCTCAGCCGTTCGTCACTTCTGGCGGGCCAGAGTCCGCGCCGCCAAGAGCCAGGCGACTCGCGGCAGTGCCGATCAGGGCAACCGCTCCGGCGTCACCGCCGGCAAAAACCTTGACGGCTTTATCGACTTGGTCCGCGAAATCATTTTGGATAATGGTCTGGCGGGTGCCGAAGTCTATACTAGGAAACGCGGCCAACTGACCATTCCCGGTTTCTATCGCCCGACCAAAAATTGGGATTTGCTGGTTGTCAGCGGTGGCCGGCTGGTCGCCGCCGTCGAGTTCAAATCGCAGGTCGGACCTTCTTTCGGCAACAATTTCAACAACCGCGTCGAAGAGGCCCTCGGCAACGCCACCGACCTCAACACCGCCTTTCGTGAAGGCGCTTTCGGCCAAAGCCCCAAGCCATTCCTGGGCTTTTTCTTCGTTCTGGAAGAATGCCCTGGCTCAACTACCCCGGTGCGGTTTACGTCGCCGCACTTTGCTGCCCTTCCGGAGTTCAGCCAGACCAGTTATGCCGCTCGTTATGAAATCCTCTGCCGCAAGTTGGTCCAGGAACAACTCTATGATGCGGCGGCGCTGGTCTTGACCAAATCGGAGGCCGTCAAAACCGGCGATTCAACAGTCGCCAGCGACCTGTCCAGCCCGCGCCGCTTCGCCGCCACGCTGGCCGGAAAGATTGCCGCCATGGCTGCCAGTTAGACAACCGCCCTAACTCCCCCGATATCGCCTCCACGCCCTTTGCCTTCCCTGTCGATAGTGTATAATAGCCGACATCGCCGCGTGCGGCGCGTGAGCGCCGACCGGTCAACTTCCGCAGGAGATTTAGCTCATGCACATGAACGTCGAATCTATCTTCCATCCCGTCGCCATCGGCCCGCTCACGGCGACCAACCGCCTGATTCGCTCCGCCACCGGCGAAGCTGCCGCCGACCTCGCCGGTCTGCCGCTGGCCGCCCCCATGTCCCGCATCTACGGCGACCTCGCCCGCGGCGGCGTCGGCCTGATCATCTTCGGCCACGCCTTTGTCCACGCCAACGGCCGCGCCTCCGCCCGCCAGTCCGGCCTTTCCGCCGACGCCCACGCAGCCGCATGGAAACCACTCCTCGCTGCCCTTCGCCCGCTCACCCGCGCCCCGCTCGTCGCCCAACTAAACTACGCCGGTCGCCAGGGCTATTTTCGCGGCGCCGTCCCCGCTCCCAACGACCCCGCCGCCCCGCTCCCGCCGCCCGGCACCGCTCTAAATGATTTCACCGACAAGCAACTCGAAAACCTCATCCCCGCCTTTGCCGACGCTGCCGTCCGTGCCGTCGCCGCCGGTTTCGACGGCGTCCAACTGCACCTGGCCCACGGCTACCTCCTCTCCGAATGTCTCTCCGCCCACACCAACAAACGTTCCGACTCCTGGGGCGGACCCGACCCCGCCAACCGCCGCCGACTGCCGCTCAAAATCGTCGAAGCCGTCCGCCGCAAGCTCCCCGCCGACAAGGCCCTTCTGGTCAAGCTCAACGGCTCCGATTTTCTTCCGCCTGACGGCATCGAACCCGACGAGGCTGCCGAAACCGCCGCCCAACTCGAAGCCGCCGGCGTCCAGATGATCGAAGTCTCCTGCGGCATGATGGAATCCGGCGCCGGCCTCGGCGCCGCCCGGCCCGTCCACCAGCCCGAAGAGGAAGCTTATCTTCTCCCACTGGCCACGGCCGTCGCCGCCCGGGTCCACATTCCCGTCGCCACCGTCGGCGGCTACAAAACCACACCCGTCATCCTCCGACCCATCGGCGAGGGCCTCGACCTGGTCAGCCTCTCCCGCGCCCTCGTCCGCGAACCCGACTTCCCCGCCAAAATCCAGTCCGGCCGCAGCCACGAGGCCCGTTGTATTTCCTGCAACAAGTGCTTCGGCATCCCCGAAGGCGCCTTACGCTGCATGGTCGATCATCCCCAGCCCATTGAGGCTTAACCGGAGGACTTCCGATGCGAATCCAATTTCCGCTCCTGCTCATCGCCGCCCTTGTTTTCTCCGGCTGCGAGCCGACCGTCGTCTCGCACTACGTCCCGGTGCCCCTGCCGGTCCAGCCCGCCACGGCCACCACCCTGATCGTCATCGGCACCGGCGCGACGCCCGAACAGGCCCGCCAGGACGCCATCGACAAGCTCGTGCACAAAGCCATCCTCCCCCGGACCGAACCCAAGTCCGAACCGCCGACCGAATTTGTCGAGGCCCTCATTCGCGGCTACAACATCAAGTCCACCGAAAAAACCCTCACCGGCACCTATTACGTCACCCTCGAACTCCCCCTCAGCCAACTCGGCGCCAACTTCCAGGAGCTTTACGAAAAGACGGCGCTCGAGAACAGGGAAAGCGTCCTCTGCAAAGACAAGGTCGATGACGAAAAAGCCCATCGCCTGATCGCCGAAGAAAAATTAAAGGCCGCCGAAACCGCCCGCGCCGCCGACAAAAAAACCTACACCGACCGCATCCTCCAACTCGAACAGGAACTCGACCGCCTCAACCGCGAAGCCAAGCCGCCGGCGAAATGAGCGGCTGTTTTTTCGTAGTTATGTAGGGCGGTTGCGCCGTTTGCAGCCGCCAAAATAAATGCCATTTTCCGCTTGGCGTTGCCGTTGTTTCTGTTATTGCTTTTCTTTTGAAGCCCCCAGCACTGCTGGGGGATGCCGTTTCTTTTGTCGTTTCACCCCTCTCCCTTGGGAGAGGGGGCCCAACGGGCAGGGTGAGGGGTTTATGCATCAAACCGTCCGAACACCAACAATTCTACATGAAGGAGCAACGATGAAAATCGCAATCTTGGTCATTGCTGTCTTGGCCGTCGGCGGCTGCGCCGGCGCAGCAAAACCTTCAGCAGAAGGGTTGTCCGGACTGGGAGAAACACTCGACGGGATGCAGACGATGAGTTGCAATATTCATCGCTCGCAACAGACGCCCGACGGCGACGTGATCGAAAAAAACTTCAAGGAGTTTTACAGTCAGCCTTTGTTGCGGCGGGCGGAGTGGCTGGGAAAAGAATCGGAAGTTATGACGATTACCATCTCTGATCTTCGGGCCGGCCAGATTCTCACCCTTCTTCCACGGGGGAAAATTGCCAACCTGGTGGATTACGGCCCTACGCCCCCGGAGTTGGCGGAAAAAGAGGGACATGCAGACTTCCTCGCCGGATTGAAAACCCTGGCTCGGAAAAAAGGTGAGCCGCTGGGGAACAAGGTCATCGGCGGGACGCCGGCCGTCGGCTTTCGCGTAGCCGATGAGGACGGCGCGACGACCGAGTTCTGGTTTGACCGGGGCACGCAGAAGAAACTTCTGGTCGTGGAGTGGGACAAGCCGGGCCATTGGCATCAAACAATGAGCGATATCGTGATTAATCCCCCGCTCGACCAGGAACTGTTCAGCTTCAAGATTCCGGAGGGCTATCAGAAGATGGAAGCCCATGCCTCGCTGGCCAACCTGACCGAGGGCGACCTGATCGGCGGACTGCAGTTCCTGGCCGAAAATAATGAAAACCTATTTCCCGAAAAAATGGAAATAACGCAAGAAATCGTCGCGAACTACATGAATAAGCCCGACCGTGCGGTGGGGAAAGATAAAAAAGAAATGACCGAGGTAACGAGCAGACTCCTTTCGCTCGCGATTCGCCTGAGCGGCTTTCGCGAACTGAACAAGGGAACTTTTCGCTATGTCGGGGTGGGCGCAAAACTTGGCGACCAGGCTTCGCCGGTCTGCTGGTACAAGCCGAAAGGGTCGGAGCTTTATCGCCTGGTCCGTGGCGACCTGAGCGTCGTGGACACGAAAGAGGCGGACCTGCCGCAGGTCGGTGCCACGACCGCGAGCCAGGTAAGGTCTGGGGTGAAGGCTAATGCGGCCCCGAAAAAACTGACTGTCGCTGCGTCCCAAGGTTTGATCCACCTGGCCCAGCGGCTTATTGCCGAAGGGGCGGACGTCAACGGCCAGGACTCCGCCGGCGAAACGCCGCTTTATTGGGCGGTTTACTCCGGCCACCTCGATATGGCGAAATTGCTGATCGAGAAGGGGGCCAGGGTCGAGACCACCAACCGTATGGGCGAGACCGTCTTGCACTTGGCCGCCGGCAAGGGGGACCGGAAGATGGTGGAGTTTCTGCTCGACCAGGGCGCGAAGCTGGAGGCCATGAACTCCATGGGCTATACGCCCCTGCGCCTGGCCTTGATCGGCGGGCACGATGATACCGCGGAGTTGTTGAAGGCCAAGGGGGCGAAGCTCGACACCCGGGATATGCGGGGCCGCACCCTGCTCCATCAGGCCGCTGAGGAGGGCAAGCTGGAGTTGGCGGAAAAACTAATAGCACAAGGTGCCGCCGTGGACGCCAAAGACCAATTTGGTGCCACGCCGCTCTACCTGGCGGCCGAAAAGGGCCAGAAAGTTGTCGCAGAATTCCTGATCGTCAAAGGTGCTCTGGTCGACGCTCGAACGGAGCAGGGCGGGACTTTGCTCCATCACGCCGCCACATATGGCAAGCCCGTGGCCGCGGAGTTCCTACTCACCCACGGGGCCACGGTGGACGCCACAGACGACGGCGGTATGACACCCCTGCACAAAGCCGCCTTTGGGGGCCACAAGGATCTCGCCGAACAGTTGCTCGCCCATGGGGCCAAAGTTGATGCCAGAGACCGCCAAGAAGATACCCCGTTGCACAAAGCTGCCTGGCGAGGTTCCCGTGAGGTTGCGGCCTTGTTAATCGACAAGGGCGCGGTTGTGGATGCCAGGGACAATCTAGACTCGACCCCTCTTCACCAAGCCGCCAGGATGGGGCATAATGAAATCCTGGAATTTTTGATCGCCAAAGGCGCCGCCGTGGACGCGAAAGATAAATTGAACCGCACGCCGCTGGAAGTTGCGGCCGAGGACGGGAAGATCGAGACCGTGAAGGTGCTGCTGGACAAAGGGGCCGATCTCAACGCCAGAGATGTGTTTGGCCTAACACCTTTGTCTGGAGCGCTCAAGAAAAACCACCAGGACGTGGCCGATCTGTTACGCCAACACGGGGCCAAGGAATGAGTCATGTAGGGTGGCTGCTTGCCGCCACGCGGAAATAGAAATGCCGTTGACCGCATTGTGTCCTTGAAGGAAGACCGCCCATGCCCATTCTTGCCAGTGACCTGACCCGCGGCCTCGACCTCCTCAACCGCGCCGGCCCGCTGCCCACCCTCGCCCTGGCCAGCGCCGCCATCGTCGTCCTGGCCTACCTCGCCCGGGCCATCGAAAATTACATCCGCCACCTCCACCACAAATCCTATCTCCATTTCGCCAGCCCGCGCTTCCTCATCGCCCTGGCCGGCTACGTTCTCGTTGCCGACGGCTTCCTCATCGGCGGCGTCTTCGACCAAGCCTTTCCCTTGCCCGCCGCCACCATCACCGTCTCGGCCGGCCTGATTCTCCTCATCACCAGCGTCGTCCTCTCCGTCCTCCCCCTCATCCGCCAGGTCCGCGAAATAAAAAACTCCGACGGCAATTAGGAAAAAACTTGAAAAACCGCACGGCCTAGGCGATAACACTGATCGAATTGTTAATTCTGATCGCCTTGCTGACATTCGGCATCTTCTTCGGAGCGGATTTCGGACGGGAACATGGCCTGATTCTTGGCGTAATCGCTGGAATAGTGGGCGTCTATGGCGGATGGGGTTGTCTCTTCATTCTCTACGAATTGTGGCTTAAGGTTCGAAGGCGGATAAACTCTCATTGTAAAAAAATAAAGGAGTGCAAATGAAAACCGAACGTCAGCTTCGCCTCGACATGGTCGCCGTCTGCCAAGTTCTCTACGACAAAAATCTCACTATTGCCACCGACGGCAACGTCAGCATCCGCCTGCCGCGCGGCCGCATCCTCGCCACCCCCTCCGGCGTCAGCAAGGGATTCATCAAGCCCACCGACCTGATCATCACCGACCTGAAGGGCAAAAAAATTTCCGGCGGCCCCGGCAAACCCACCAGCGAACTCCGCCTCCACCTGGCCGTTTACGAAGAGCGCCCCGACGTCTTCGCCGTCATCCACGCCCACCCGCCGGTGGCCACTGCCCTCACCATCGCCGGCTTCCCGCTCGCCGACGGCGTCATTCCCGAAGTCATCGCCACCCTCGGCTCCATCCCCACCAGCGACTACGCTACACCGGCCAGCGAACAGGGGCCGCTTGTGATCAAAAAACTGATCCACGACCACAACGCCGTCATCCTCGACCGCCACGGCGCCGTCACCTGCGGCAACGACGTCTGGGACGCCCTGAGAAGAATGGAAAAAGTCGAGCATGCCGCCCTGATCAACTTCTACGCCCGCCAGCTCGGCAAAGTCAAAACCCTCCCCGTCGCCGAAGTCCGAAAGCTCATGGACCGCCACAACGAATTCTTCCGCCCCGGCTGCACCAAGCGCCGCCGGAAGGGCTGATTTTTCCGGCTGCCGCACTTTGAAGACCCGGCGAAACCGGGGCCAAAGGGTGTGCCTCGTGACGCCAACAATCCAATGGAGGAGGGAAAATTGGTCCGAGGCCTGTTGATGATTCTCACCCTGGCTGCGCTGGCCTCCGTTTCCGGCTGCGAAACCGCGGCCGAGTTGGCCGCCGGAGGACTGTTCCACGAAGCGCTGCCGTACGACGTCCGCTTCACGGAGACCTCGGCCGGCCCCGCCGACTGGACCAGTTACCAGTCCATCAGGATCGGCCCGATCACCTCCGGCTTCATGCACGGCACCGTCCCGCTCACGCTCCTGGCGGACCTCCAGCCCTATGCCCAGATGGAAATCGACAAGGAAGGCGTCCTCCAGGGCCAGGGCAAAACGATCCTCGTCACCGGCGAGGTGGTCGATTTTTACGAGGGCGACAGCAGGGGCCTGCGCATCATCGGTTTCGGCGACAATCCCGTCCTCGCCATCCACGCCAAATTCTCCGACCGCGCCTCCGGCAAGGTTCTTTCCGAGGCCGTCCTGGCCTCCCAGTCCAAGAGCCTCCGAGAGTGGGAAGAAATGGTTTCGCGCGGCCTCGGCCATTCCGTCGTCAAATTTCTTGCGTCCAAAGGCATCGTCAAGCCCAAAAATTAGGGGGCTGCTTGGCTTTGCTTTTTCTTTTGAAGCCCACCAGCACGGCCGGAGGATGCTTTTTTTGTTGTTTTTGAGGTTGAATGTCAACGGTTTCTCACAATTTTGCTTGAATTAAAGGCCGCGGGCTGCTATTCTATCCGGTTCCCCGTAAACCAATGCGGGGCGGTAACTGTCCTGACAATCGGAGGACGCACTCTTGGCCGTAAAAATCAGAATGAAACGCATCGGGCGGACCAACAGCCCGTTTTACCGCATCAATGCCATCGACGGCCGCTCCGCTCGCGACGGTCGCATCATCGAGGAACTCGGCAGCTACGATCCTCATGCCGCCGACGACAAAAAGGTCCGCTTCAACGCTGACCGCGTCCAGTACTGGCTCAGCGTCGGCGCCCAGCCGTCCGACACCGTCCGCTCGTTCCTCAAGAAGGCCGGCTTCTTCAAAAAGCCCGTTGCCGCCAAGCTCGAACCGACGGCGTAAGAAGGCGGGGTGGCTGCTGGCAGCCATGCGGTCGTTTATAAAGCAACCTGTGCCGCGCGGCCCTAGAGCCGGTCGCGGCACGTTTCTTTTCTGAGATTCGCTCATGGCCCTCCGCGTCGACATCCTCACGCTCTTCCCCGAAATGTTTGCCGGGTTCGCCTCCGAGAGCATGATGCGCATCGCCGCCGAAAAGGGCCTGGTCAACGTCCATCTCCACAATATCCGCGAACACACCCACGACAAGCACCAGAAGGTTGACGACTCGCCCTTCGGCGGCGGACCAGGCATGGTCATGATGGTCCAGCCCGTGGCCGACTGCCTGGCCGCCGTCGAGGCTCTTGACCACCGCCGCGGCCCCATCATCCTCCTCACGCCCCAGGGCGAACCCTTCCGCCAGCCCATGGCCGAACGCCTCGCCCAGCAACTGCGCCTCACCCTGATCTGCGGCCACTACGAAGGCATCGACGAACGCGTCCGCCGCTTCGTCACTGAGGAAATCTCCATCGGCGATTACGTCCTCACCGGCGGCGAGCTGCCCGCCATGGTCCTCACCGACGCCGTCACCCGGCTCGTTCCCGGCGTCCTCGGCGACGACCAGTCCTGCCAGGACGAGTCTTTCACCAGCGGTGTCCTCGAATATCCCCAGTACACCCGTCCGCGCGAATTTCGCGGCGATGCCGTCCCCGACATCCTCCTTTCCGGACACCACGGCGAAATCGAAAAATGGCGCCGCGAACAGGCCCGCCTCCGCACCCACCAGCGCCGCCCGGATATTATTTGAGGCCGGACGCCCTGAAAGTCGAAAAGTGTAGTATGGCTGAAGAGGAATCTAAAAATGAGTCTGCGGCCGAAGGGGAGGCATCCGCCCCTCTGGAAGCTGCGATGAAAGAGCAAATCGACAAGGAAGTCGACGCCGCCTTTCCCGCCAAGGCCGCCGCCCCGGCCAAAGCCAACGCCCACTCCTCCGACGACGAAGCCGCCAGCGACGCCGAGGCCCAGAAAGTCCTACTCGACGAAGTCGCCGCCCAGGAAACCGCCAAATCCGCCGATCCGAAAGCGGAAGCCCCAACCCAGCCGCCCGTCAAGTCCGAGCCACCCGCAGACGATCCTCTCGCCGCCGGCCGCGCCGCCTCCGCCGAAGCCGTCAGCGCCGCCGAGCGCCAAGGCCTGATCGAAAAGCCCGCCGAGCCTGAAGCCAAGCCGGAGAAAAAATCCAAACCCCGCGCCGAAAAACCCGCCAAGGCCGACGAAACCGCCGCCCCCAAAAAGCCCTCCCCCCTCGCCGCCATTCTGAGCAAGCCCGGCTCGCTCCTGGCTACGGTTTTGGAAATCGCTGACCGGCCCTTCACCTTTGTCGACCCCGAAGTCCGCAACATCCTCGGCGTCGCCGGCCTGGTCATCCTCGGCGTCTCCGCCGCCCTGATCATTCTGCGGCTCAAATCGCTGTTGTAATCAGAAGGGAATTGCTCAGGTTTATTTCCGACCTCGCCGCCGGGCCACGCTCGTGGTCTTCACCGGCGGCCCAACCGCAGCCAAAGCGACGTTCGCCGCAATAGCAATTCGCGCGCAGGCCACCGCGTCGGATTCCGCCTGATGATGGTTCAGGGGAATGCCGAGGTGCCTCGCCACGGTTCCCAGCTTGTGATTTGGCAGTTCGGGCCACGCCCGGCGGGCCAGCACGCAGGTGCAGAAATACGACGATTTCGGCGACCGCAGCCGGTACCGGTCCAGGAGCGCCCCCAGCACGCCCATGTCAAACGGCGCATTGTGCGCCGCCAGCATTTGTCCCTCTAACAACTCGTGAAGTTCCGGCCAGAGATCCCCGAACGTCGGCGCCGTCGCCACGTCCTCCCAGGT
The DNA here is from genome assembly GCA_903929765.1 of uncultured Planctomycetia bacterium. GTDB lineage: Bacteria > Planctomycetota > Phycisphaerae > FEN-1346 > JAACEH01 > CAIYVX01. The sequence goes on along the minus strand of CAIYVX010000063.1, from coordinate 42,401 downwards.
GAGGCCATGCAACTCGGTAAAGCGGTATTCAAAATGCCGGTAGGGCGGGCGAATCAGTCGCACGCCGTTGCTCACGACCGCGTCGTTCCTGACCACCGCCCAACCGATGGAACAAGCCGAGTCCCGCTCGTAATTGGCCGTCTCAAAATCTATGGCGACGAAGTCCATTTTCGTGTGCCGATCACTTGCGAGCGCGCCGCCTCGGCCGAACCACGGTCGCGGTTTTGGCCGGAGCATCCGCCAGAGCCACCGCCCGCACAAAGTCCGATAGCCCTCTGAAACCTTGAGCCTGGGAGCGGCTCTCCAAATGCAGACGTTCTTCTGCCGTCAGCCGGATGTTGACCTGTTCGGTGCGGAGACCTTCGTTGGCCGGTGCGGGCGGTCGTTCGCCCTTTTCGAGCATGTAAGCCGTTATGGTGACCAGTGCTTCGCGAGTGTCAGCCACGGCGGCTTCGATCGTTGCCCCGTCACCTCCGGCCCCCGGCTGTTCCAACCCGTGGCCGTACCACCAATCGTCCTCGCGCTCCAACACAATCTGATAGCGCTCGGCGATGGTCCTGGCCCGGACCAGAATCGCCGGATCGAAGGGCCGGGCCGGATCGAGAGTTTTCCCGCGCTTAGAGTTTTTCGATTTGCCTGACGTAACCATATTTCACCTTTCCGCCATGAACCGGCACGCTTTTGTGGTTGCAGCCGGGCTTGACGAAGACATGATGCGAACCATTGACCCGGTCAAACCGGTAGCCCTTGGCTTCCAGCATCTTTTTCACTTCCGAGTATCTGACCTCGCTCGGCATGTCAATAGTATAGCACGGGCTAGACGTAAGTCAAGTCATATGGGGCGACGTCATCCTACAGCGCCGCCAGCGTTGCCTCATACTGTCGCCGCAATTGCTCCGGAGTCAGCCCCAACAGAATATGTGACCACGGCAGAACTTCCTCCAGCCCGCGCTGCCGATGGGCGTACCACGCCGGGTCGATCCCTGCCGCAGAAAACGCCTCGACCCACTTCGAATAGATAAACGTCTCGTCCCAGGCGTCGAACCGCGCCCCGCGCCGGTAGGCCCCCTCAATGGCCGCGGCCATCCGCCGGTCGCCGCGCGCTAACACGCCTTCCAGCACCGTCCGTTCGATGTGGTGAAATTTAAGGTGCATGTGACCTAGCGGCCGGAACCGTTCGCGCAGCCGCCGCCGCGTCTCGCCGATGGCCGCCTCGTCCGGCATGGCCAGCCACTGGAGCGGCGTGTGCGGCCGAGGAACCAGAGTCGAAACCGCCACGTTGATCTGCCCCGGACCTTTCGTAAACTCGCGCCGCAAGTTCGCCAGCCGCGCCGCCAGCCCGCAAATCGCGTCCAAGTCCTCCGGCGTTTCCCCCGGCAACCCGGCCATAAAATAAAGTTTGATCGACATCCATCCGCGCCGAAACGCCTCCCGCGCCCCGTCGATCAGGTGCTGCTCGTCGATGTCCTTGCCAATCGCCCGCCGCAACCGATCAGTCGCCGCCTCCGGTACCAGCGTCAACCCGCTCTTCCGCCCGCGCGTCAACAGGGCCGGCAAATCCGCTAACTGCTCGTTCGTCCGCAGGCTCGGCAGCGACAGCGACACGTTCTTATCGCGAAACTCCGCGTCCAGCATATCGAGAATCCGAAACAGTTCCGGATGGTCCGACGAACTCAAAGAGAGCAGCGTAATTTCCTCGTACCCCGTGGCCGCAATCGCCGCCCGGGCGATTTCCAGAATTTTTTCCGGCGACCGGAGCCGCAACTTCCCCTTTGTGTGCCCCGCCTCGCAGAACCGACACCGTCGCGGGCAGCCCCGCATAATCTCAATCGACACCCGGTCATGCACCGCCTCCGCGAACGGCACAATCGGCCGCACCACGCTCGGCGCCGCGTCCAGATCTTCCACGAACGCCGCCTCGATCACCGCCGGCAACTCCGACCGCGTCGGCCGAATCTCGCGCAGCGTCCCGTCCGGATTGTAGCTCGGCTCGTAAAACGCCGGAGCATAGAGGAACGGGAATTTCGCCGCCAGCCGCAGAATCTTCTCTTCGCGCCGCAGCCCCGGCTCCGCCCGTTTCATGGCGGTAAATTCGTCCAGCACCGCCGGCAGCCCCGCCTCGGCGTCGCCGATGTAGAACAGGTCGATGAACGGGGCCATCGGCTCCGGATTGTTCGTTCCCGGACCGCCCGCCAGCACCAGCGGATCCGTCTCGCGCCGCTCCGCCGACCGCAGCGGAATCCCCGCCAGGTCGAGCATGGCCAGCACGTTGGTGTAGAGCAATTCGTATTGCAGGCAGACGCCCAGAATGTCGAAATCCCCCACCGGCCGCCGTGTCTCCCACGACCAAAGCCCCACGCCCGCCTTCCGCATCCGGTCCTGGGCGTCGATCCACGGCAGGTAGGTCCGTTCGCACAGCGTGTCTGCCCGGGCGTTCAGCATTTCATAAATGATTCCCGACCCGTGATGTGAAATCCCGATGGCGTAGGTGTCCGGAAAGGCCAGGCAGAACCGCACCGCCGTCGCGTCCCAATCTTTGACCACCGAGTTCACCTCGCCGCCGATGTACTGCACCGGCCGCTCGACGAACGGAAAAATCTCGCGGCGGAGAATGGGGTTTAGGTCGGCCATAAGAGAACCACAAAGTACCACATCGCCGCAGCCAACGCAACGCCGCGCACTTTTTTCGTGTACCCCGCGCCGCCACAATTTATAATCAGGTGTTTCCCGTTGGTCCCTTGCCGGAAAAGAAAGGCCAGAATATGGCATTCGAGAAAGCAAAACGTCTTCAGGTTCTCCCGCCCTACCTCTTCGCCGAAATCGACCGCAAGAAGAAAGCCGCCATTGCCGCCGGCCGTCCGATCCTCAACCTCGGCATCGGCGACCCCGACCGCCCCACGCCGCAATTTATCGTCGACGCCCTGGCCAAATTTGCCAACGATCCCAAGACCCACCAGTACGCCCTCGACGAAGGCGATCCCGGCCTGCGCCAGGCCATTGCCACCTGGTTCAAAGGCCGCTTCGGCGTCGAACTCGACCCCAAACGCGAAATCCTCCCGACCATCGGCTCAAAAGAGGCCATCGCCCATTTTCCCCTGGCCGTCTGCAACCCCGGCGACGTCGTCCTCGTCCCCGAGCCTGGCTATCCGCCCTACCGCTCCAGTTCCATCTTCGCCGGCGCCGAGCCGCACCTCATGCCGCTCCTGGAGAAAAATAATTTCCTCCCCGACCTCGCCGCCATTCCCGCCGCCGTCCTGAAAAAAGCGAAACTGATTTTCGTCAACTACCCGAACAATCCGACCTCGGCCTGCGCCAGCCGCGAATTTTACGTCGAACTGGTCGCCTTCGCCAAAAAGCACGACCTCATCATCGCCTCCGATGCCGCCTACACCGAAGTTTTTTACGACGAAGCCGACCGCCCGCTGAGCCTCCTCGAAATCCCTGGCGCCCGCGACGTGACCATCGAATTCCACAGCTTCTCCAAACCTTTCAACATGACCGGGTGGCGGCTCGGCTGGGCCTGCGGCAACGCCGACCTCGTCGCCGCCCTTCAGCAGATCAAGAGCAACGTCGACAGCGGCGTCTTCACCGCCATTCAGCGGGTCGGCATCACCGCCCTCGAAGGCTCCGACCGCCCCGAAATCCGCGACCTGCGCCACATGTACAAAGAGCGCCGCGACCGCCTCGTCGCCGGCCTGCGCAGCGTCGGCCTGGAACCTAACGAGCCGCACGCCACGTTTTACGTCTGGGTCAAATGCCCCGCCGGCTATTCCAGCGTCGCCCTGGCTTCGCTGCTCCTGGAGAAGTGCGACATCGTTTGCACTCCCGGCGTCGGCTTCGGCCCCAGCGGCGACGGCTACATCCGTTTCGCCCTGACCGTCGAACCCGCCAAAATTGACGAAGCCATCGCCCGCATCGCCAAGCTGGGATTGAAAAAATAGGGCTGAAAATAATTATGGCGCGCGCCTTCCTCTCTCTTGGCAGCAACCTCGGCGACCGCCGCACCGCTCTCGACGCCGCCGTCGCCGCCCTGCGGGCCACCGCCGGAATCGAAGTCGTTGCCGTCAGCCCCTATCTCGAAACCGCGCCCGCCGGCGGACCGCCGAATCAGCCGCAGTTTCTCAATGCCGCTGCCGCGCTGGAAACCGCCCTCGACCCCGAAGCCCTGCTCGACCTGCTCCAAGCCATCGAGCGCCGCCTCGGCCGCGAGCGAATCGTCCGCTGGGCACCGCGAACCATCGACCTCGATCTGCTTCTTTACGGCAATCGCATAGTCGCCACCGGCCGCCTTCGCGTGCCGCACCTGCGTTTGCGCGAGCGCCGGTTCGTACTCGAACCGCTCGCCGCCATCGCTCCGCAAGCCGTTGATCCAATTACCGGCCTGACGATTCGGCAATTGCTTGATACAATGTAACTGCTCGGAATGTAGGTCGGGTCAACAGACCCGACATCCTGACTGAGGGGTCAGAGGATTTTTTTATGGCCGAAGTCGTCACTACCAAACTCGAAGTCCGCCGCGCCGTCGAGGCCGCCCGCGCCGCCGGCAAGTCCATCGGCTTCGTCCCGACCATGGGCGCCCTTCACGCCGGCCACCAGACCCTGCTCCAGCGCGCCGCCGAGAACGGTTTCGTCGTCCTCAGCATTTTCGTCAACCCGACCCAGTTCGGCCCGTCCGAGGATTTTCTCTCCTATCCCCGCAACCTTGAAGCCGACCGCAGCTTGGCCGAGCAGGCCGGCGCTCACCTGATTTTTGCCCCCGCCGCCGAAGAGGTTTACGCCGAAACCCACAGCACCTGGGTCGAGGAAGAGGCCATGACCGAAGGCCTGTGCGGCGCGCGCCGCCCCGGCCACTTTCGCGGCGTCGCCACCGTCTGCCTCAAGTTCTTCAACATCGTCCGCCCCGACCGCGCCTATTTCGGCCTCAAGGACTACCAGCAGTTCAAGGTCGTCCAGCGCACCGTCCGCGACCTCGACCTCCAGCTCGAAGTCATCGGCGTCGCCACCCACCGCGAGGCCGACGGCCTGGCCATGTCCAGCCGCAACGCCTACCTCTCCGCCGAAGCGCGGCAATGGGCTTTGGCCATTCCCCGCGCCCTCCAGCAAGCCCGCGAAATCGTCGAACGCGGCGAGCGCAGCCCACGCACCGTCACCGACCTCATCCGCGCCGAACTCGTCGCCGAGGGCAAGCTCAAGGTCGAGTACATCGAAATCGTCGACGCCGAAACCCTCGAACTCGTCGTCCCCCTGGTCGGCCAGGTGCTCATCGCCGTGGCCGTCTATTGCGGCGATGCCCGGCTTATCGATAATGTGCTGGTCGAGTGCCGCCCCGAAGCGTAAAATGGGGAGGCCACGTCTTGACCCTCGGCTGTTCGGGGGCAAAGTGTGCTTCGTCAGAGGAGAATGTCTCTTATGTTCCTGAAGTTGTTAAAAAGTAAAATCCACCGCGCCACCCTCACCGACAAGAACGTCAACTACCCCGGCTCGATCCGCCTCGACCCCGATCTGATCGACCGCGCCGGCCTCCTGCCCTGGGAATCTGTCCTTGTCGCCAACGTCAACAACGGCTCACGCCACGAAACCTACGTCATCCCCGGTGACCGCGGCTCCGGCGAAGTCGTCCTCAACGGCGCCGCCGCCCGGCTCGGCGAAGTCGGCGACATCCTCATCATCATGGGCTTCGCCTGGGTCACCCCCGAAGAGGCCGCCACGCTGAAACCCAAGATCGCCCTCGTTGACGAGAAGAACCGCTTCACCGGCTACCTGGAGAAATAGCCCGCCACTCATGCAGCCGACCCTTTTCACGATTCACGTCCCGCTCACCGACTGGAACCCCGTCGTCCACGGCTACGGCCTCATGTTGGCCCTGGGCTTCCTCGCCGGCATCCTGGTCGCCGCCTGGCGCGCCCGCCGCGAAGGCGTCAGCCCCGACCACGTCTACAACCTCGGCATCGTCGCCCTCCTGGGCGGCATCGTCGGCGCCCGGCTTTTCGACGTCCTCGAATATTCCGCCAGCTATCCCGACTGGCTCGGCGGTTTTAACCTCCTCGGCGGACTTGACCTCTGGTGGACCCTCGCCGGACTGGCCGGCGCCGCCCTCGCCGCCGCCTTCGGAATCCTCCCCGGCCCCCGCCAGGTGAAAAAGCATTTTATTATCTCAATTACAATTTACGCGGTCTTCGGCGCCCTCGTCCTTGGCCGCGCCGGGTTCATCATCCACGCCCGCGCCGCCGCCCTGGCCGCCGGCTATTCCCCCAACGCTCTGCCTTTCGACGGCTTCATCCAGGCACTTTCCGTCACCAGCGGCGGTCTCACCGCCTATGGCGGAATCCTCCTCGCCGTCTTCGCCGCCATTCCCTATCTCCTCTACGCCCGCCGCCGCTACGGTGTCAACCCGCTCCAACTCCTCGACATCATGGCCCCCAGCCTGGCCCTCGGCCTCATGTTCGGCCGCCTCGGCTGTTTCCTCAACGGCTGCTGCTACGGCGGACCCACCGACCTGCCCTGGGGCCTCACCTGGCCCGCCGGCTCCATTCCCTACGCCGCCTACCTGGACGCCCACCGGATCTGCCAGGGCGACCTCCGCACCATGCCCGTCCACCCCGCCCAACTCTACAGCGCCCTCAACGCCTTCCTCATTTTCCTCGTCCTCCACCTCGGCTACCGCCTCCGCTGGCGCCACGGCCTCCTGATCGGCGGCTTCTTCGCCCTCAAGGCCGTCAGTCGCTTCCTGATCGAAATGCTCCGCGTCGACGAAGCCAAAATCTATTTCGGCTCCCTTTCCATCTCCCAGGCCGTCGGCATCTTCGTCTTCGCCGCCGCCATCCTCTATTTCCTCTGGCTCCCCCACAGCAAATATTCCGACCTCCGCTGGCAACCCGACCCAGCATCCGTCGACAAGCCGCCGCGCAGAAAGAAGTAGGTCGTGTCTAACCACAAACGGTGGGTGGCATGGTCACGCGTAGCGTGGCCATGAAGAACAAACCGTTCTCACCGGAATCTGACTTCGTGATTCTGCGGTTCCGTGTTCGATATTCGATATTCGCTGTTTTAATTTTCTCCGGAGCCTCCCAAATGCCCGAACTTGTCCTTCGCCGCGCTCTTCCCTCCGACGCCTCCCTCATCGCCGCCCACAACGCCGCCCTGGCCCTCGAAACCGAGAACAAACGTCTCGACCCCGCCACCGTCCGCCGCGGCACAGAAGCTGTCCTCGCCGACTCCGCCAAAGGTTTCTACCTTCTCGCCGAGAGGGCAGGGGAGGTCATCGGCCAACTCCTCGTTACCTTCGAATGGAGCGACTGGCGCAACGCCAACTTCTGGTGGATCCAATCCGTCTACGTCGCCTCCGCAGCGCGCCGCCACGGCGTCTACCGCGCCCTCCAAGCCCACCTCCTTGCCGAAGCCCGCCGCGCCGGAAATATCTGCGGCCTCCGCCTCTATGTAGAGCGCCAAAACCTCCCCGCTCAATCCACCTACCGCGCCCTCGGTCTTGCCCCCGCCGCCTACGAAATGTTTGAACTGGAATTGTAGATCGAGCCCTGGCCCGGCATCCTCGCCTTTGTCAAATCATCGCCTGCTTTGTCAAATCCCTCCCCTCAGCCCCCACCACAATTATCCCCACCAAAAAACCCCATGCCCCGCCTTCCCCCTAGCCGTAGGGGGTTAGACCACCTTTTTTCTTCTCCCCATTGGGGGACGCTAAAGAAATTTTTTCCAAACGACGATGATTCTCTGTTGACTTGACCCTACTCAAGGATTATATATTGCGCCATCGGAGTCTCGCACCGGATGATCGGTCAAAGGTTTTTTTGGAGAGCAGTTACACATTATGAAGACAAAAGTTTCTTCGTCGGAGGCTTCACCAGCCTCACTTGATGAACCTCCCTCCGTTTCCGCCGACGAACCTCCTCTCTCATGTGCGGCCACGGAATCGTTTGACCCGGCCCCATCCGCCGGACTTCTCAATCGCGAAAACAATAACCGTTGGGACAACTGGCGGTGGCAGATGCGAAATCGCCTCCGCTCCGTCGACCAACTCCTCAGATGTTTCCCGGTACTGCGCGGCCAGCCGTCCCTCGTGCGCGCCGCCGAAAAATTTCCCCTGGCCATCACGCCCTACTACGCCTCGCTCATCCAGAATCCCGACGCCTCCGACCCCATCTTCCAGATGTGCGTCCCCCAGGCCCAGGAACTCAACGATCCACCCTTCCTCTGCGACGATCCGCTCGAAGAGGATCACGACATGCCCGTGCCCGGCCTGGTCCACCGCTATCCCGACCGCGCCCTCCTCATCGCCACTTCGACCTGCGCCATGTACTGCCGCCACTGCACCCGCAAGCGCGTCGCCGGCGCCCGCGAATCTTCAATCTCTCCGATTCGCCTCCAGCAGGTCGTCGCCTATCTGCGCCAGCACCCGGAAATCCACGACGTCATCGTCTCCGGCGGCGACCCGCTGACCATGACCACCGAATCTCTTGAGCGCGTCCTCGCTGCCGTCCGCTCTGTCCCGACCGTGGATATTATCCGCATCGGCACGCGCACGCCCGTCACCATGCCCCAGCGCATCACGGCTGAACTGGTTGAAATGCTCCGCAAATACCACCCGCTCTTCATCAACACCCATTTCAACCACCCCAACGAAATCACCACCGAATCGACCGAAGCCTGCACGCGCCTGGCCGACGCCGGCATTCCCCTGGGCAACCAGTCCGTACTCCTCAAGGGCATCAATGACGACCCCCAACTCATGGAACGCCTCTGCCGCGCCCTGGTTAAAATTCGCGTCAAACCATATTACATGTACCAATGCGATCTGGTGCGCGGCGTCGAACATTTCCGCACGCCCGTCTCACGCGGTATCGAAATCATGGAATACCTGCGCGGCCGTCTCTCCGGCCTGGCCATTCCCACCTTTGTCATCGACGCCCCGCACGGCGGCGGCAAGGTGCCCGTCCTGCCCAACTACATCGTCTCCACCAGCCCGACCCACACCGTCCTGCGCAACTTCGAGGGCATGCTGGTCTCCTACCCGGAGCCGCACGCTGCCGCTCCCGCCGGTCCGCCCGCGCCCGGCGCCGCCTCGCCCGGCGTCTGGGAACTGGCCACCGGCCGCGCCTCGGCCATCGCTCCCGCCGAAACTTCGCGCGGCGGCCGCCGCCGACAACGCCACGGCGTTTCCGCCGCCGAGCAACTGTTCTAGGTAAACCCCATGAGCCTCACCATCGGCTTAACCTACGACCTGCGCCAGGACTACCTCGATCGCGGCCACACCGCCGAGGAAGTCGCCGAGTTCGATTCCGCGTCGACCATCGACGCCCTCGACGCCGCCATCCGCTCGCTCGGCCACCGCACCGTCCGCATCGGCCACGCCTGGGAACTCTGCCGCCGCCTCGTCGCCGCCGAACGCTGGGACCTCGTCTTCAACATCGCCGAAGGCCTGCGCGGCCGAAACCGCGAAGCCCAGGTGCCCTGCCTCCTTGAACTTTACGGCGTCCCCTACGTCGGCAGCGACGGCCTCGCCTGCGCCGTCACCCTCGACAAAGCCGTCGCCAAACGCCTTGTCGCCGCCGCCGGCCTGCCCACCGCCCGCTTCCACGTCGTCGCCGCCGAAACCGACCTCGCCGCCGTCGCGCTCCCCTTCCCCCTCTTCGCCAAACCCCTGGCCGAGGGCACCGGAAAAGGCATCGACGCCCGCTCCCGCATCGACTCGCCCGCCCAACTCCGCGAAGTCTGCCGCTCGCTCCTCAAACAATTCGCCCAGCCCGTCCTCATCGAAGAATACCTCCCCGGCCGCGAGTTTACCTCCGCCGTCCTCGGCACGGGCCCCGCCGCCCGAGTGCTGGGCACCATGGAAGTCGAAATCCTGCCCCAGGCCGGTGACGCCATCTATTCCTATGAGAACAAGGAAAAGTGCGAGACGCTCGTCCGCTATTCCGCCCTGGCCCGCGGCCCGCTCCGCGACGAGGTCGAGAGCCTCGCCCTCGCCGCCTACCGCACCCTCGAGTGCCGCGACATGGGCCGCGTCGACGTCCGCTGCGACGCCGCCGGCCGTCCCGTCTTTATCGAACTCAACCCTTTGCCCGGCATCCACCCCACCCACAGCGACCTCCCCATGATCGCCACCCAGGAAGGTCTCCCCTACGAAAAACTGATCGACACTATCATCCGCAGCGCCTGCCTCCGCCTCGGAATCGTCCCATGAACGCCGAACTTCCCGCCGTTATCATTCTCTTTAACACTCCCGAAGCCGGAGACAAATTCTCCGCCAGCGACACCGGAGTCCTCGCCGAAGTCGAAGCCGTCGTCGCCGCCCTCGGCCAACTCGGCGTCGCCTACCGCGCCCTCGGCCTCCGCTCGCTCGCCGACCTCCCCGCCATCCTCGCCGCCGCACCCGAACCGCTCGTCTTCAACCTGGTCGAAGAGCTCCGCCTCGGTCCCGGCTCGCCCGCCTCCGTCCCCGCCCTCTGCGCCGCCTACGGCAAAGAATCCACCGGCGGCGACACGCCTAACCTTTTCCTCACCCTCGACAAATGGCGCTCCAAAGCCGTCCTCGCCGCCGCCAGCCTCCCGTGCCCCGCCGCCGTGCTTATTCCCGTCGGCCAGGCCGTCCGCCCGCGCGACCTCCCGCCCGGACCCTGGATCGTCAAACCCGTCGCCGCCGACGCCAGCGAAGGCATCGACGCCCATTCCGTCGTTTCCGAGCCGGGACCGAAACTCGCCGAAGCCATCCACGCCATCCACCACCAGTTCCACCAGCCCGCCCTCGTCGAACAATTCGTCGGCCAGCGCGAACTCAACGTCTCCGTCATCGAGCGTCGCGGCCTGCCCCAGGTCCTGCCCCTGGCCGAAATCGACTTCTCCGACTTCGGCAACGACCGACCGCGCATCGTCGGCTATGCCGCCAAGTGGCAACCGGAATCATTTGAATATCACCATACAAATCGCATCATCCCCGCGCCGCTCACCTCGCGCCAGGCCGACCGCGTCCGCCAGTGCGTCCTCGACGCCTGGCACGCCCTCGGTTGCCGCGACTACGTCCGCGTCGATCTCCGCCTCGACCAGCGCGTCTCACCTTCCATCATTGAGGTCAACTCCAACCCCGACCTTTCCTCCGACGCCGGCCTGGCCGCCGCCCTCGCCGCCGCCAACATCCCCTACCACGAGTTCATCCGCACCCTGGTCGAAAACGCCGCCCGTCGCCTTGCTGCTTTTAACCCCTCTCCCTCGGGAGAGGGTGGCCCGCAAGGGCCGGGTGAGGGGTTGAGGCCCTGTGCGTCAGACTCCACGAACGTCTCCCAAAAACTAGGGACAGACCCTAGTTTTTCGATCCGCCGCTCCCTCCCCGCCGACCGCGACCCCATTCTCGAATTCATGATCGCCACTGACTTTTTCCGCGACGACGAAATAGAAATCGCCCGCGAAGTCCTCGACGACGCCCTGGCCAAAGGCCATCACGGCCATTACCAATCTATTACTGCCGACCTCGACGGCCGTCCTGCCGGCTGGGTCTGTTACGGTCCCGCCCCCTGCGCCCAGGGTACCTTCGATATCTATTGGATCGCCGTCGATCCGCGCCGCCAATCGCGCGGCCTCGGCAAGGCCCTGATGACTTTCGCCGAAAATGAAATCCGCACCCGCGCCGGCCGCCTGGTCATCGTCGAAACCAACGGCCGCCCCAGCTACCACTCCACCCGCGCCTTCTACCTCCGCGTCGGCTACCACGAAGCCGCCCGCGTCAAAGACTTCTACGCCCCCGCCGACGACAAAGTCATCTACGCCAAAGTCCTCTGAGCCGGTGTAATTTCATTGTGGCGACACTCCAAAAGATACTCGGCGATGCCTCCATCGTCATGCCAAGCATCCGTCTTACCGATATCGCGATAGCCGCGGTTGCTTTCATCACGCACCAATACTTTGCCGGTACCGGGCCTTGTTGTTTCAACGAAAGGCGCGGTTTGGAGTAGAATTCGCTCTATCTTCCACGAGTAATTCAGCGGCGGCATACCGGGCAAGGCGTGCAGGCGCTCGGAGTAGAAAAAGGGATCAATGCCAATGCCGATCCTTCCTGCCACACAATCACCGATGGCCAGTCCTTTCAGCGGCGATGATTCCTGATAGGCCAGCAGGCCGAAGTTGAGTACCCAAACGTCTTCCTGGCACATAACAATGCGAGCAGTCACGCTGTAATAGCAGTCCTTAACCCAGGTGCAACAAGGTTGTGCCCGTTCGGTGAGTTCAAGCCTCTCTGGCCAGAATTCAAGGGCAAACTCACACTCGTCGCCCTTGGCAAAATCGCCGTAGTTCCCGTCTTGGATGATCCATGACGCAAGGTTTATTTTCCAGACTTCACCCATGGGTCTGCCTCCAGACTCGCAGCAGCCGATCATTTATCGGTTCTCTGGAAATCCTGATAATATTTTACTAATCGCCAGAATGTAGGTCGGGTCAACAGACCCGACATTAAAATGGGTTTCAATCCATGAACAACTGCGGGCTGACCTTGAAGCGGTTCGCAAGTTTTCGCAGATGGCCGACCGTCAGTGCCCGTTGACCCTTCAGAATCTTCGACCCCATGCTGGCGTGGATGCCCAGCAGTCGTCCCAGGTCCGAAGCGTCCATTTCATTGGCTTCCAGCAGGTGGCGCAGAGAATCCAGCCCCGTGAGGTCCGCCGTCTCAATGGCGTGCTGCCGGGCCTCGAAGGCCTCGACCAGTTCGACCAGCGTCTCCAGGTAAAGTTCCTGTCCCCGGGTCAGGCGACCCACGACCATCAGACGATCGACCATCTCCAGCGTGTTCTCGTAGTGCACCTCATCCACGATGCTCTGCGGCGGCATCACGCGCACCAGTTCCTCGAACCGTCCCGGCAACTTTTCTCGCCCGACGATATGTTTTGTCCCGGCCATAATCTATTCCTTCCACCTACCTGAATTATATTCCGCGTGCGTCAACACGGCCCGCACGTTCACTAACCCATAGTCATAACGAATGCGCGCCACCAGCCGATATTTGTTGCCGCCGATGTTGAAAACGGTCAGCGTGCCGCCGTCGGTCGTCCTGATGCCGTCCGCGTGGGGATAATCCTGTCGCACGTCCTGTAAATTGTCCCAGCGGGCGCAAACGACCGTCTTGTACCAGAGCCGCAAGGGCCGCTCCGCGTCAGGGTGACGCTCCCAGAAGTCCCGCAAGGGTTTCAGACTGATTGTTCGCACTTAGACATTTTGTCTAACGTTGGCCCGATTGTCAAGAGGTCCGACCGGATTTTCGTCTCCGGTCGCGGAGCCGCTTCGCCCCAGTAACCACCCCAGAGCGAACGTCAGCCCCGTTCCGATCACGATCAGCCAACTCCAGCCGATGTGGGCCGCATGATAAATCGCCGTCGCCGCCCAGTGCCCCGCAGCGTTCGTGCGGCTGAAATCGTTCATCGCGTCGAGCGTCGAGCGCAGCCACGGCCAATCCGGCCACGACAGTTTCCCGTGCGACAGGAGCAACAGCGTCAGCATCACCAGCGAACTGGCGATCATGGCCACGACGTTCCCACGGTTCCCGCGGCGCTTGGTCAACACGCCCAGCATGAACACGCCCAGCGTCGCCCCGCCCGTGACGGAGAGAATCTGGAAGCCGATCCACAGAATCCCCTTGCTCGAACGAAATTGCCAGGCGATCAGGCCCAAGAGCAGGCCGAAGACCAGGACCGACCCGCGCGACACCCACAGATAGTGCCGCTCCGAAGCCTGCCGCACCAGCAGCCGTTTATAAATATCCATGACAAATGACGATGAAAGCGAATTGAGCGGCAGGTGAATCCCGGCCAGGACGATGGCCGCCAGCAGCAGGCCCTTGAGGCCCATCGGCAGCATCGTGCCGAAATGAGGGAGGATTTCGTCGGTTTTGCCGGGCAGCGCGGCCGCCGGGTTCTGCTGGTAGAAAACGAAGAGCAGCGTGCCGACGCAGAGATAGAGGGCGACCAGTGGAAAACCGGCCAGGATGGTGCCGAGCATGGCCCGCTGGCTCGCCTGCCGCGTCTTGACGGTCAGGAGACGCTGGACGAATTCCTGGTCGGTGCCGTAAACGGCGGCATCGACGAAAAAGGAGAAGAGCAGCACGGCCCAGATCGTCTTGGCGTCGGTGATGTCGAGGCGGAAGTTGAAGACTTCCATCCGCCCGGCGCTGGCGGCGGTGTGCCAGATTTCGCCAGGGCTGCCGCGTAAGTGCAGAATCAGAAAGACCGCGAGGACCACGGCGGTGACGTAGAAAAAGACCGCCTCGTAAGCTCCGTTCCAGACCACGCCGCGAATGCCGCCCAGGGCCGTGAAGGCGGCGCTCACGAGGACGAAGAAGAGCATGGTCCAGAAGAGCCAGGTGTCATCGACGGCGCCGCCAGCGGTGCGGCTGGCGCCGAGCAGGATGGCAATGCCCATGCAGGCGGCGTAGAGGCGGATGCCGGAGGCCAGGAGCCGCGTGATGAAAAAGAAGATCGATCCGGCGTACTGCGTGGCCGGGCCGAAGCGGATGCGTAGGTATTCGTAGATGCTGGTGACGTTGTGCTTGTAGAAGCGCGGCAGGAAGAAAAAGGCGATGAAGATGCGGGCGGCGACCGAACCGATGAAGAGTTGGAGATAGTTCCAGTTTTCGCCAAAGGCCGCCGCCGGGACAATGAGGATCGTCATGGCGCTGATTTCGGTGGCCACGAAGGAGAGGCAGACGACGAAGGCCGGTATTTTCCGCTCGCCGATGAAGTAATCGCGGGTGTCCTTCTGCCGCCGCCCGGCCACGGCCGCAATCACCAAGAGCGCCGCCGTGGCTGCGACTACCACCGCCACGTCGCCCCAACCCAGCGCCCGCGTCAGAGTATTCCAAACCGAATTGTCGCCGTTCATTCTTGCATGGCCTTGCGCAGCGACTGGCCACAGCGCCGCAGAATGCCCCGGGCCTGGGCCAGGTTCGCCTTGCGGAAGTGCATCACCACGGCCGGTTTCACCGCCCCATCGGCCGCCGCCAGAAGTTTTTTCGCCGCCGGACGGTCCAGCCGGGTCAGTTCCATGACAATTCGCTCGGCCCGGTCGCGCAGCTTCGCGTTGGTCGCCCGCAGATCGACCATCAGGTTGCCGTGGACCTTGCCGAGGCGGATCATCGCCGCCGTCGTCACCGTGTTCAGCACCAGCTTGGTCGCCGTCCCGGCCTTCATCCGCGTCGAGCCGGTGACGACCTCCGGTCCGACGACCGGATTAATGATGAAGTCGGCCTTAATCTTCCCGCGAGCCTCCGGGGCACAAGTCACCAGAGCCGTCCGCGCACCGAGTTCCCGCGCCCGCCGCAAGGCACCGTGTACGAATGGAGTTATGCCGCACGCGGCAATGCCGACGACCACGTCTTTCGGCCCGACGCGCCGCTTTTCCACGGCGGCCGCGCCGTCCGCCGGGCGATCCTCGGCCCCTTCGACGGAGCGGACCAAAGCCCGCCGCCCGCCCGCGATAATGCCCTGAACCATCGTTCGCGGCACGCCAAAGGTCGGCGGACATTCCGCCGCATCCAGCACGCCCAGCCGCCCGCTTGTCCCCGCCCCGACGTAAATCAGCCGCCCGCCGCGCTGGAAAGAGTCCACCACCGCATCGACCAGGGCGGCAATGCGCCGGCCCTCGCGCCCCACCGCCCGCGCCACCCGGGCGTCTTCGGCGTTGATGATCTCGACCACGCCCCGCGTCGAAAGCCGGTCGATGTTCCGGCTGCGGGCGTTGCGCTTCTCGGTCGTCAGTTTAGAACGGTCTGGCAAGGAATCGGGCCTCGGGCTACTTCTGTTCCACCACTTTCACGCTTTGAATCACCACGGGCGTGACCGGCACATCGCCCATCGGGCCGACCATGTGCGTCGGCACTTGGCGAATCCGGTCGACCACGTCCATTCCCTCGACCACCAGGCCGAAGACGCAGTAACCGAAGCCATGATGCGGGTCGTTGCTATGGTTCAGATTCGCATTATCCTTCACGTTGATGAAGAACTGGGCCGTGGCGCTGTCTATCGCGTTGGTCCGAGCCATGGCGATGGTGCCGCGATTGTTCGGCGTATCGCTGCGAGCTTCGTTCTTGACCGGCGCGTGGGTGGGCTTCTGGACCATGTCGGCCCTGAAGCCGCCGCCCTGGATCATGAAAGTCGGGATGACGCGATGGAAGATCGTGCCGTCGTAGAAACCTTCCCTGGAGTAGGCCAGGAAATTCTCCACCGTAGCCGGGGCCTTGTCCGGCCAGAGTTCAATCTTGATCGTGCCTTCGCTCGTCGTGATCAGGATCAGCGGATTCATCGGCTTCGCCGGCGCTGCCGAAACCGCCGCCTGATTCGTGGCCGCCGCAGTTGCCGGCGTGCTGCTCTTGGGTGGTGCGCTGTGCGCGCAGCCGACCAGATATCCCGCCACCAGCGCCGCCAACAACATCGTCCTCGGCATCTTTCGCATTGCAGGTTCCTCCTCGATTATTTCTCTTCGACCACTTTCACGCTTTCGATCACCACCGGCTTTTGCGGCACGTCGTCGAAGCCGCCGACGCTGCGGGTTTTCACCTGCCGAATGCGGTCCACGACGTCCAGCCCCTCGACGACCTGGCCGAAGACGCAGTAGCCGAAACCCGACGACGTGTTGTCGCGATGGGTCAGGAAGGCGTTATCGACGACGTTGATGAAAAACTGGGCTGTGGCGCTGTTGACGTCGTTGGTCCGGGCCATGGCCAGGGTGCCGCGGTTGTTCGCCGCGTCGGTCCGGGCCTCGTTCTTGATGGGGGCATGGACGGCCTTCTGCTTCATCTCGGGCGTGAATCCGCCGCCCTGGATCATGAAGTCCTTGATGACGCGATGGAAGATCGTGCCGTCGTAAAATCCCTCCTTGGCGTAGGTCAGGAAGTTTTCGACGGTGGCCGGCGACGTGTCCGGCCAGAGTTCGATTTTGACCTCGCCTTCGCTGGTGGTCATGAGCAACGTGGGATTCGCATTCTTCGCCATGGAATTACCTTCTTTCTGGGTTAAGGTTGAAGGGAGTTTAGCAGAACTTGGCGGCGCGGTCAAACACCCGATTAGCTGCCCGGCACGATCTTGCCCAGCACCACGCGCCGCCGGGCGCCGGTGGCGGCGGGGATGTTTCCGGCGGCGCCGCGAATCGTTTCGCGGGCCAGGAGGGCGAAGGAAATCGCCTCTTTCGCGTCGGCGTTGATGCCCAGTTCGTCCATGACCATGACGCGAGATGCGGGCAACTCCTCGCGGAGCATGGCCACCAGCGTCGGATTCCTCGCTCCGCCGCCACAGAGGATTACCTCGTCGGGCTGACGCGGAAGAAACCGGCGGTAGGCGTCGGCGATGCTCCGGGCGGTGAAAGCGGTGACGGTAGCGAGAATATCTCGCGGTTCAAGCTGGTCCTCTTTGGCCAATTTGTAGAGTGTGGTTGAATACTCGACGCCGAACATTTCGCGGCCGGTCGATTTCGGCGGACGGCGGGTGAAATACCGATGCCCCATCAATCCTGCCAGAAGTTTCGTGTCCACCCGTCCCCGCGCCGCCATTTCCCCATCCTTATCGAAATTCCTTTTCCCCTTCGTCGCCAGCCAGGCCAGGCGGTCGATGATCATGTTCCCCGGCCCGGTGTCGAAGGCCAGGACTTTTTCCACGCCGCCGCCGACCGGGAGAAAGGTCACGTTGGCGATGCCGCCGATGTTCTGGACGCAGCGCGTCTGGCGCGGGTCGGCGAAGAGCAGCCAGTCGGTGAAGGGCACCAGCGGCGCTCCTTCGCCGCCGGCGGCGATGTCGCGCGGGCGGAAATCGGCCACGGTCGTAATGCCCGTCCGCTCGGCGATGACGCACGGTTCGCCGATCTGGAGCGTGGAGCGGATCAGCCGTCCGCCGAATTTTTTTCCCTGCGGCAAATGGCAAACGGTTTGACCGTGCGAGCCGATCAGGTCGATGGAGGTCAGTTTCACGCCCTGTTCCCGGCAGAGCCGCAACACGGCCTCGGCAAAAACTTCGCCCAGCACGAAATTGGCGTGGCAGAGGGCCTCCACCCGCGCCGTCTGCGGGTCGAACAACTCGAAGACCAACTCTCGAACCTCTTTCGGATAGGGATAACTGGCGAAAGCCACGACCTTCGCGCCTCCAGGCCCGAGGTCGACCACGGCCACGTCCACGCCGTCGGCGGAGGTGCCCGACATCAGCCCGGCGACGCACAGCGTCTTCCTGGCCGCCAGAGCCGCGATGCTCTTTCGGCCGAACTTGTCCTTCCTCGAAGTTTTCATAGCAAATGGAATTGTAATCGACGGCGGCGTGGGGCACAAGTCGTCCGGTGGCGGCGTGGCCGGTGGTCGATCGTCAATCCCGCTGGAATTAACTTGCATTAAACCGTCCCCTGCGGTCAACTGTAGATAGGATATCAGACTGCCGACGGGCGGCACTCTCTTTTCAGCGTGGTCGCGGGACCGCGCGGATCGGCCTCCGGTTCGGTTGCAGTTCACGGGAGCACTTGGATGGTGAATATTTATGTGGGGAATCTGCCGTTCGGGTTTGGCGAAGAAGAAGTTCGCCAGCTTTTCTCCGAGTTTGGCGAGATTCAGCGTGTGTCGCTCATCACCGACCGGGCCACGGGGCAATCGCGTGGTTTCGGCTTCGTCGAAATGGGCGATGACAGCCAAGCCCAGGCGGCCATAGCGGCGCTCGACGGGCGCGATGTGGACGGGCGCAAACTGACCGTCAACGTGGCCAAGCCCAAGGCGGCCGGCGGCGGTGGCGGCGGGGGTGGTGGTCGCGGCGGGCGCGGCGGTGGCGGCGGCGGACGCTGGTAACCCAGGAAGTTCTTTCAGCTTACGAGAATCGCGGACCAGGCTTCTGAAGGCAGAGGCTTGGTCCGCGCTGTTTTGGAACGGCCGACTTCAGAACAGCAGGCTTCAGGTACGGCAGAAACAAAAGAAACAGCAGAAAAAACTTTGGGCGCCGGCTCCCGCCGGTACGGCCAGGGCGGAGAAAAAACGCCCCTTCCCGCACACAACAACAGCCGGACAGGGCGTGCCCTGTCCCTTCCACGGCAAAGCCGATGGCCGCAGCCTTGTCCTGCCGGCGGGAGCGGTGTAAGATGTGCCTCCCATGAGAAAGTTGCGGGTGGCCTTGATTATCGCGACACTGGACCGGGCGGGAGCGGAGAAGCAGTTGGCCCTGCTGGCTCGGCGGCTCGACCCGGCGCGGTTCGAGGTGGACGTCTATGCGCTGACGCGAGGCGGGCCGCATGAGGCGGAAATTCGGGCGGCGGGGATTCCGGTAACGATACTGAATAAGGCGTTCAAGTACGACCTGCGCGTGGTGCTGCGCCTGGAGCGGCTGCTGAAAGAGCGGCAGACGGATATTGCGTACACGTGGATGTTCACGGCGAACGCGTTCGGTCGGGCGGCGGCGCTGCGGGCGGGGGTGCCGGTGATCGTGGCGGGGGAACAGGACAGCGGGCCGAAGCCGGGATTGCACCATTGGCTGGACCGGCGGCTGGGGCGGCGGACGGATGCGATTGTGGCCAACTCGGCGGGGGTGCGGGAATATGGGCTGGGGCACGGTTGGCCGGCGGAGAAGATTCGGGTCATTCATGCGGGGATAAAGTTGGGGGAGATTGAACAACAGAACAACAGCGAAGAAAAAGAAGAAGCAACACCCTCTCCCTACCCTCTCCCCTCAAGGGAGAGGGGTGAAGAAGAAAAAAAAGCAACAAAGGCACAGGGGCAAGATGCCCCTGCGACTCACGGGCAAGATGCCCGTGCCACTGTGCAACTGCCGGAGGTGCCGGCGGGGCACAAGCTGGTGGTGACGGCATGTCGGCTGACGCGGCAGAAGGGCTTGATTTACCTGATGTGGGCGATGGGCCTGTTGCGGCACACGCGTTGCCCGGTGCATTTGTGGATTGTGGGGGACGGGCCGGAGCGGTCGCGGCTGGCGTTTGAAGTGGAGCGGATGCGGGTGGAGGGGTACGTGACACTGGTGGGGCCGCGGACGGACGTGCCGGCGATTTTGCGGCGTGCGGACCTGTTTATTCTGCCGAGTTTCCACGAGGGGATGAGCAACGCGGTGCTGGAGGCGATGCTGGCGGGGACGCCGGTGGTGGTGAGCGACGTGGCGGGGATGCGCGAGTTGGTGGCCGACGGGCGTTGCGGACGGCTGGTGGAGCCGGGGTATCCCAAAGGCATCGCGGCGGGGATTTTTCAGGCGCTGAAATACGAGGACGAAACGCGGCGCATGGCGGAAGAAGGAAAAGCCTGGGTGCGTCAGGAGTTTTCGGCGGAACGGTTTGTGAAACGGCATGAAGAGTTGTTTGAAGAGTTGGCGCGGAAGAAAGGTTTGGTTTAAGTGCTTTCCCTCTCAACAGCGTGGTTTAATGATCCGGCGGTCTCGACGACGGAGGCTTTGGCCCAGGTGCGGCGCCTGGGGTTTGGGGCGATTGAATGGGGCATTTCGAAGATCCAGCTCAACGCCGACGAGGTTGAGGCGGCGGTGCGGGCAGGCGAGATCGTGGTGTCGAGCATTCATGCCGTGGCGGGGTTCAACGCCGAGGCGGGGATCGATCCGCGCGGGTCGCACATCGGCTCGCCGGACGACGCAAAACGGCAAGCGACGGTCGAGGCCCTGTGTCGCACGATTGAGTTGGCCCGGCGGCTGAGGGCGCGGGCGGTGGTGACGCACGCGGGGGCGATTGGCGGCGAGTTGGCGGGGCGGGTGGCGGCGCTGGTGGCGCTGTATCAGATGTACGGCGAATGCCCGGGGTTTCGCAAGGAACTGGCGGCGCTCGAACCGCTGCGGGCGGCGGAGGCGCCGGACCGGCTGGCGCGGACGATTGATTCGCTGAACCAGGTGTTCCTGCGGGTGGGGGAATTTCCGGTCGGGGTGGAGGTTCATTACCATTACAACAGCTTGCCGCACCCGGAGGAGTTGCAGGCGATGTTCGACGCGGTGGGTCCGTGGCTGGGATATTGGCACGATTGCGGGCACGCGCGGATGATGCAAATCTTTGCGGGGGTGCCGGAAATGTCGTGGCTGGAACGGTTCCGGGAGCGGCTGCTGGGCGTGCATATTCACGACATGATTCGGACGGCCGATCATCAGCCGCCGGGTCAGGGGGAGTTGGACCTGGCGGGTGTGGCGGCGCGGGTGGCGGGAAGTCCGTGCGTGCGGGTGATGGAACTGGCGGCGCAGTGGTCGGCGGAGAAGGTGGTGGCGGGACGGGAGCATTTGGAGAGGATCGGGCTGAAATGAAACTGGCCTTTTCGACCAATGCGTTCAAGCAGGTGAGCCTGGAAGAATCGGTGCGGCAGATTGCCGAGGCGGGTTACGCGGGCGTGGAGATTATGGCCGATGTGCCGCACGCCTATCCGCCGCACCTGACGCGGCGGCGGACGCGGCGGCTGGTGGAGTTGCTCGGCGAACTGAACCTGAAAATCTCGAACATCAACGCGTTCACGTTTTTCGCCCTGGGCGACACATATAATCCGTCGTGGATCGATCCTTCGCCGGCGGTACGGGCGCAGCGGGTGGAGCATACGGAAAATTGTTTGCGCCTGGCGGCGGAAATCGGGGCGAAGTCGATCAGCCTGGAGCCGGGCGGGCCGGTGCCGGCGGGGATGAGCAGAGAGCAGGCGATGGAGTATTATCGGCTGGGACTTCAGATGGTCTATCCGCTGGCGCGGGAGCTGGGCGTGACACTCTTGATTGAGCCGGAGCCGAAACTGCTGCTGGAGCGGACGGACGATTTTCTGGAATTTATCGGGACGGTGCCGCACGGTCAGGTGGCGCTGAACTTCGACATCGGGCATTTTTATTGCGTGGGGGAAGACCCGGCGCAGGCGGCGCGGACGCTGGCGCCGTGGATTCGGCACGTGCACCTGGAAGACATTGCGCCGTCGCGGGAACATCGGCATCTGGTGCCCGGGCGCGGGGCGATTGACTATACGGCGGTGTTTGCGGCCCTGCGGGACATCGGATACGATGGGTGGATCACGGTGGAACTTTATCCGTACGAATCGACGGCGCGGCAGGTGGCGGACGAGGCGATGGCGTTTCTGGACCCACTTTTGTGAAATGAGAAGATAGATTGAGTGCGGAGGAAGAGACTAATGGCACCCAGAAAGTCCCTGTTTTATTGCTCCTGTGTTCTTCTTTTGGCGACAATTCTTTCTTTGACGCCGGGTTGTCGGAGACAATTTCAGATAAGAATCCAGTCAAAGCTGCCGGTTATGTTCTTCGGGAAGACATGTCTGGCCCTGGGGCAAAGACTCAGATAGCCGCGGGAAGCGATTTTGCTGCGTCTTTTGGCCACCTGGTAGATGAAGGACACCCCTCCTCTGATATGAAGGATCAAAACTTTGCTTTTCTGGTTTTGACCTATGCTTCAGGTGATACTGTTCAGGTTGATGTCGGAGGGAGCGGCCTGGTCAGATACAATGGTCAGGTCATTCAGACTGATTGGCCCAAACTCCGGGCGCTGTTTGAAGACAACTTGAATAGGAAAACCAATCCTTAGTTGGAGTGGTTGATTTCAATGACAGAACCTTCGGGCGAATTTGCGTATATCAATTGGATCCGGTCGCAATTGCCGGCGGAGGATGGGGTGACGACCATCGGGTCGGGGGACGACATGGCGGAAGTGCGGCTGCCGACGGGCGGGCGGGTGCTGGTGGGGACGGATGCGATTCTGGAGGGGACGCATTTTGATTTGCGGCGCGATGCGCCGGCGGACGTGGGGTGGAAGGCTTTGGCGGTGAACCTGTCGGACGTGGCGGCGATGGCGGCGGAGCCGATTTGCGGGGTGGGGACGCTGGCGTTGCCGCGAACGATGGCGATGACGGCGGCGCAGGAGATTTTTGCTGGGATCAAGCGGTGCGCGGACGCTTACGGGTGCCGGTGGGTGGGCGGGGACATTACGGCGTGGGACGCGCCGCTGGCGATTACGGTGACGGTGCTGGCGTGGGCGGAAAAGCCGGTGCGGCGCAATGGTGCGAAGGTGGGGCAAGTGGTGGCAGTAACCGGCTCGCTGGGCGGGTCGCTCCTGGGGCGGCACCTGACCTTTCCGCCGCGCATTGCGGAGGCGCGAAAATTGGCGGCGGCGGTGCGGCTGGGGGCGATGATGGATTTGTCGGACGGCCTTTCGAGCGACATCGGGCACATTTGCCAGGAGAGCGGTGTGGGGGTGGTGATCGAGGGGGCGAAGGTGCCGGTGTCGGCGGCGGCGGAAAAAATGGCGGCTCGAGACGGGCGGACGGCGCTCGATCATGCGATTAATGATGGCGAGGATTTTGAACTGCTGTTCACCTGCGAGGCGGCAGATGCGGCGGCGCTAGGAAAACTTGATCTGGGCGTACCGGTGACGGTGATCGGACGGATTGTGGCGGCGGGGGAGGGGCGGGTGCTGGTCGATCAGCACAGCCACGCGGCGGCGCTCATGCCGGGAGGTTACGAGCATTGGAAAAAATGAGCGAAACAGAGGCGACGGCACGGTGCCGGTCGGTGGAGGAGACGCAGCGGTTGGCGGCGCGGCTGGCGGCGCTGGTGGCGGCGGGGGACGTGTTGTGCCTGTTCGGGGACCTCGGGGCGGGGAAGACCTGTTTTACGAAGGGGCTGGTGGCGGGGCTGGGGGGCGATGCGGATGAGTGTACCAGCCCGACGTTCGTGCTGATGCAGATTCATCGCGGGCGGCTGCCGGTTTACCATTTTGACGCATATCGGTTGCGGGCGGCGCGGGAAATGATCGACCTGGGGTCAGATGAAATTCTGGCGGCGGACGGAGTGTCGGTGATTGAGTGGGCGGACCGGGTGCCGGAGGCTCTGCCGGCGGATCGGCTGGAGATATATTTTGCGGTGGCGGGGGCGGAAGAGCGGGTGTTGCGGTTTGTCGGGCGGGGGATGAGGGCGGCGGGGGTGGTGGGGGAACTGATCTCGCAAGGTGTGGTCGAAACGATTTAATTTGCGGAAGAGTTATACAGAAGAAGAATGTCGGGCCAGGGCCCAACCTACATAAAGCTGCGTTATTTCGGGACGAGGCGGGCGGCGAGGAGGATGAGGGCTTCGTGTCCGGCGGAGCAGAAGGGGCAGCCGCGGACGAAGGCGCCGTGGCATTTGGAGCAGAAGATTCGGCCGCAGCGACCGCAGCGGTAGCCGGCGATGGGGGCGAGGCCGGCCTTGGTGACGCGGACGTAGCCCATGTTGTGCTCGCACTTGGCACAGTGGACGCCGGAGGAGATGGACTGGAGGACGTCGGTCCGCTCGCGGGCGGTCTCGGCCTCGTCGTCGTCGGCGTCGCGGTGGTGCCAGCAGAGGTACTCGTCTTCGCCGCTGCGGGCGATGAAGTGGAGGAGCTTGCGTTCGCCGCGCAGGACGGCGACGCGGATCATCTGTTCGCCGTTGGTGTGGAGGACGGAGACTTTGTCCATGCCGACGGCGGCATCGCGCATGACGCAGGAAGAGACCATGTCGCAAATGAGGTCGAAGCCGGCGTGGTGGGGCTTGCGGTCGAGGGGGAGCTTCCAGACTTTGGCCCATTTTTCGGCCTCGTCGAGAATACGGTCGGCGGGCTGGATGGGGAGCTGGGGCAATTCCTGGTGCAGGGCGGCTTCGAGGAGTTGGAAGTCGGTGCCGGACCAGATGACGAGTTCCTGGGAATTGCGTTGCGGGACGAAGACGGTTCGGCCGCAGAGAGAACATTTGCCCTGTCGGCCGGCGGCCGTATCGGGGGCTTCCAATTGCCGGCCACAGCAACAGGTTACAATTATCGACATGTCGTTGATCCCCACAGGCACGGCCGCTGCTCACCAGAAAGACCCCCCGAGGTTGCGGGGGAGGAAAAATCATAATTCTAGCGCCGTCTCCGGGCCGCCGCCCGGAACTTCCCGTCAGTGCGGAATCAGACCAAGTGGATTATAATCGGTTTCAGCCGGGGAAGCAAACGGCAAAGGTAATTTTTAGACCTATCCCAGTCCACCACGCCAACCGGGCGAAAACCGATTCTGGCGTCGCTTTTTTGGTCTTTTTCGCTTTCCAGTTGCCAAAAGCGTGTGGGGGTGCGAAAATAGGGGTGTTGGAGAGGCGGGTTGCTCGTGTTCCTCGAACTGAAAGGGCTAGATGATGAGCGGCACGAAAAGGTCGGAAAAAACGCCCAGAGGAAAAGCAGGATTCACGCTGGTCGAACTGCTGATCGTCATCACGATTATCGTGATCATGCTTTCGATCATGGCGGTGGCGTCGGGGCCGATCATGCACCACGTCGGCATCGCCCAATGCCAGGCACAACTGAAGGCGCTGGCCCAGGTCTACTTGAACTACACCAACCAGTATTCCACCAAGTTCCCGCCGCTGCAGAGTCCTACCGAGGTGAACTGGACGCAGAACCAGGGCAACGTTTACAGTTTGAGCGGCGGCTCCTCGCCGGGCAGCGGCTTCGACAACCTAGTCTACAACGGCAATGGCGGGGGCTACGGGGTGGGTTTCGGGCCGCTCTCGTGGCAGCAACTGGTGGCGGCGAGATACTATGTCTGCCCGTCCATCACCGACAAGGATCAGTGGTGGCACGAGAGTTCGAGCGGCGGGGATGACTACTGGCAGCAGAATCCCAATTGCAACCCGGACACCAGCATCCAGGTGAATGTGGGCTCGGGGGGAAAACCGGCCACCGGCAGCACGATCATCGCCTCCTACAGCATCCGGCCCCGGCTGGCCGGGTATACGTCGGCGCAGGTTCAGATGCCCCACGGAGGACCAAACAGCAACGCCTACCCGGCCTACCGGGCCTTCATGGCCGACAGTTTCTACGTCGACTCGACCAAACTTTGTGTTACCAATCGCCATAAGGACGGAGTCAACGTGGCCTATATTGACGGCACAGTAAAGTATTGCAACTATCCGTTCCTGACGGACTTGACCCAACATCCCACATCCAATGTCGGTTCCGCTTTGGATAACATGTGGGCGGACTTTGACCTGAACTAGCCGGTCGCAAGGGTCCTGGTCGGATGGAAACCTGGTATTTGGGACCGTTCGAGGCCTAAACAGCCGTCCGATGCGGTAAATCGCCCATCTCGGAGCGCTCGTGGCCGCCGATTTCGTCAGACACGCCCGCACGTTATCGATCCTGACCATCGTCAGCCGCGTGACCGGCTTGGGTCGCGACATGGCCCTGGCGGCGGCGTTCGGGCTGAGCGGGGTGATGAATTCCTGGGTGCCGGCGTTCGTGCTGCCCAACCTGTTTCGGACGCTGTTTGGCGAAGGGGCGCTGACCACCACATTCCTGCCCGTTTACACCCGCCTGGTCGAAAAGAAGGAAGAGGAGGCGGCGCGGCAACTGGCCTGCCTGGCCATCACCGTGCTGGTGGTGCTGCTGGCCGGGGTGACGCTGTGCGGCGAGGGGATTATCTGGATCATCAACTGGGCGGTGGCCCGGGGCGGGGCGGCGGACCCGCGGTTTGAGCTGACGCTGGGCCTTTCGGCGGTGATGCTGCCGTTTCTGATCACGGTCTGCCTGGTGGCGCTGTTGCAGGGCGTGCTGAACGTGCGGGGACATTTTTCGGCGCCGGCGCTGGCGCCGGTGGTGCTGAACGTGGGGATGATCGCGGTCTGCGCGGGCGGGCGGTACCTGTGGCCGGGAAACGAGGAGCGGCAGGCTTACGCCCTGGCGGTGAGCGTGCTGGTGCTGGGGGTGGTGAACGTGGGGATGCAGGTGCCGCCGCTGTGGCGGGCGGGGTTCCGGTTCCGGCCGGCGTGGGATCTGGCCTCGCCGTACCTGCGGGAGATCGCGGTGCTGATGCTGCCGATGATCCTGGCCCTGGGCGTGGTGCAATTTAACATTTACATAAACCAACTTCTGGCCCAGTTCTTCAGTCCGCACCCGGACGCGGCGGACCCGGCGCGGCTGGTGACGACGTTTGAGTTCCTGGGGCACACGATAAAATATCCGCTGGAGGCGACGGCCAACTCGGTGATGTACCTGGGGCAGCGGCTGTACCAGTTGCCGCTGGGTGTGTTCATCATCGCGCTGGGGACGGCGATCTTTCCGGCGCTGGCGCGTCATGCGGCGAACGTGGATCATCGGGGCCTGGCGGCGACGCTGAACCAGGGGTTGCGCGTGGCGACAGTGATCGCGTTGCCGTGCTCGGCGGGGCTGGCGCTCGCCGCTGTGCCGCTGGTGCGGGTGCTGTTTGAGCACGGGAAGTTCGACCCGGCCGACACGCCGCAGGTGGCGAGGATGACGGCGATTTATGGGATCGGACTGCTGCCGTTTGCGGTGCAACATCTGGTGACGCGGGCGTTTTTTGCGTTGCAGGAACCTCGCGTGCCGGTACGGACATCGATGGCGGCGGCGGGGGTCAACTTTGTGCTGAACGTGACCTCGATCTGGTATTTCGGGCTGGAGGGGCTGGCGGCCTCGACGGTGCTGTGCGCGGGGGGACAATGCCTGTGGCTGGTGTGGGTGCTGCGGCGGCGGCTGGGACGGCTGGGGTTGCGGCAATATTTATCGACGCTGTGGCGGAGCGTTTTGGCGACGGCGGCGATGACGGCGGCGGCGTGGGGGGCGATGGAGTTGGCGGGTCTGGGCGGCTTGGCGCCGGGGGGCAAGGCGCAGGCCTGGGCGGCGCTGGCGGCGGCGACGGTGGTGGGCGGCGGGGTGTATTTGGCGGCGGCGAAATTATTGAGGCTGGAAGAATTTTTCGATATTGTGCATCGGCGGAAGGCGTGAAAAGGCTCTCGTCGGGCAAACGGCTAAAACAGAAAAACCAGTGTCCCCCAGCAATGCTGGTGGCTTCATAAGAAGAAGCAACAGCAACGGCAGTCGGATGTCGGGCCAGGGTCCGACCTACCCGTTATTCGATGACCTGATCGTAGAAGGCGACATAGTCGTCGGGCTGGTCGCTCTCGCGCAACTTGATGGCCGTCCGCGGGTGCTGATTGAGTATCCCGGTGATCATGTAGGGAATCATGTAGCCCCATTCCATTTTTCCCGACTTGAGCAGCGGAATGAAATGCTCCTGGATGCACTGGAGCAGCGGGCGGAGCTTGAACTTGGGGTTGCGCAGGAAGCCCAGCAGCAGTTCGGTGGGACAGTTGCCCGCCCCGCGTCCCATGCCGTTGATGGTCACGTCGAACCGGTTGGCCCCCAGGACCAGCCCTTCGAGCGTGTTGGCGTAGGCCAACTGCTGGTTGTTGTGCATGTGCAGGCCGAGTTCCTTGCCGCTGCCCTTCAAAGCTCTGAGGAAAGTCCGCGTCAGGTCGCGGATCTGCTCGAAGTAATAGGCCCCGAAACTGTCGACCAGGTAGATGGTGTCGACGGGGCTTTTGACCAGGGCCTCCAGGGCTTCCTGGAGTTCGCGGTCCTGGACGATGCTGATGGCCATCAGGTTGACGGTGGTCTCGTAGCCCTTGTCGTGGGCGTCCTTGATCATCTCCAGAGCCTCGGGAATCTGGTGGATGTAGGTAGCCACGCGGATCACGTCGATGACGCTCTTATCCTTGGGCAGGATGTCGGTGTGGTAATCGGTCCGCTCGACGTCGGCCATGACGGTCAGTTTCAGGGCGGTCGGGTTGTCGCCGACGATGCGGCGGATGTCCTCCTCGGTGCAGAACCGCCAGGAGCCGTGCTCGGTCCGCGAATAGTGGCTGGCCGAGCCTTTGTAGCCGAACTCCATGTAGTCGACTCCCGCGGCGACCAGGGTCTGGTACACGGCCCGGACGAAATCGTCGTCGAACTGGTGGTCGTTGATCAATCCGCCGTCCCGAATCGTGCAGTCCAGCACCCGGATCTGGGGCCGGAAGGTGACAAAGTTGGCCTTGCTAAGTTCGTCCTTGGACTGGCCCATAGCGCCCCGTGCCCTTTCTCGAATAAGACCGGCGAACCTCCAGGACACTATGATACTTGCCACCTCGCCCAGGTTCCAGGGCATTTGTTGATTTCTGTTTCCCTTTTTTCCGACGCCCAGCGCAATTCAACCGGCAGTTCGAGCCAAGCTTGACAACCCGGCAGGGCGATGGTAAATTGCCGCCTGCCCGAGGCTCGGCGCGTGGCCGGGCGGGGTTAACAGTAGTGAAAACAAGGAAAACGTGGTGAGAGGGCGGGACGGTGGGCAAAAAGAAAGCGGAAAATGCGGCGAGCGCGGAGGTCATAGAGATTCTGAAGGCGAAGCTGGACGCCCGGAATCTGGAGAAGCTGTTGGCGCTCGGGAACCCGGCGATGCACCGGTTTGTGGCCGAGGCGGTGGCGCTGTGCCAGCCTGAGAGCGTGTTCGTCTGCACGGACGATCCGGCGGATATAGCTTATGTTCGCGGGCAGGCGGTGGCTCGGAAGGAAGAGACGCCGCTCGTGACCGAGGGGCACACGGTCCACTTCGACGGGTACAACGACCAGGGGCGCGATCCGGGGGCGACGAAGTATTTGGCGCCGCCGGGCGTGGTGTTTTCGCCCCGCATCAACCACGTCGGCAAGGAAGAGGGTCTGGTCGAAGTGCGGGAGCGGATGAAAGACACCATGAAAGGGCGGCAGGCGCTGGTGCGGTTTTTCTGCCTGGGGCCGACGGAGTCGGAGTTTGCCATTAGCTGCGTGCAGGTGACGGATTCGTTTTACGTCGGGCACAGCGAGGATTTGCTCTACCGGCAGGGCTATGAGCAGTTCCGGCGGCTGGGCGACAAGCCGGACTTTTTCCGGTTGCTGCATTCCTGCGGCGAGACGGTGGACGGCGTGTCGAAGCACCATGACAAGAAATGTATTCGCATCGATCTGGAAGAGAACACCGTTTACAGCGTCAACACGCAGTACGCCGGGAACACCGTGGGGCTGAAGAAGCTGTCGCTGCGGCTGTCGATCAACAAGGCGTCGCGGGAAGGCTGGCTGAGCGAACACATGTTGCTGATGGGCGTGAACGGGCCGAAGGGGCGGGTGACGTACCTGGCCGGGGCGTTTCCGAGCGCGTGTGGGAAGACTTCGACGGCGATGATTCCGGGCGAGCGGATCGTGGGGGACGACCTGGCGTTTCTGCGGATCATGGGCGGACAGTGCCGCGCGGCCAACGTGGAGCACGGGATTTTCGGGATTATTCAGGACGTAAAGGCGGCGAGCGATCCGCTGATCTGGGACGTGCTGACCAAGCCCGGCGAGGTGATCTTCTCGAACGTGCTGGTGAGTGACGGGACGCCGTACTGGCTGGGCGACGGGCGGATGGCGCCGGCGAGCGGGGTGAATTTTTCCGGGTCGTGGCAGACGGGAAAGAAGGATGCGGCAGGGGAGGAAATTCCGCACGCGCACAAGAACGCCCGGTACACGATTTCGCTGTCGAAGCTGGGGAATTACGATGCGGCCTGCGACAATCCGCGCGGCGTGGCGCTGGAGGGGGTCATTTACGGCGGCCGCGACAGCGACACTTGCGTGGCGGTGGAAGAGGCGTTCGACTGGGTGCATGGGACGGTGACGAAGGGGGCGACGCTGGAGTCGGAGACGACGGCGGCGGTGATCGGGAAGCAGGGGGTGCGGACGTTTGATTTGATGAGCAACCTGCAATTTTTGAGTGTGCCGCCGGGGCGGTACATCGCGCGGCACCTGGAGTTCGGGGCGAAGCTGAAAAGCCCGCCGCGGATTTTTTCGGTGAACTATTTCCTCAAAGGGCCGGACGGAAAGTATTTGAGCGGGATGCTGGACAAGAAGGTCTGGGTGCAGTGGATCGAGCGTCGGCTGCACGGCGAGGTGGAAGTGATTCAGACGCCGACGGGGCAGATTCCGCTTTATGACGACCTGGCCAAGCTCTTCCGCGAGTGCCGCAAGGAAGAGTTTACGAAGGAGAAATACGTCGAGCTGTTCAGCGTGCGGTGCGTAAAACTGCTGGAGAAGATCGAGCGGATCATGAAGATTTACCGGAGCGAGACGGACGTGCCGGAGGCGGTCTTTAAGACGCTGGAAGCGCAGGGGGAACGGATTGCGGCGCTGCAGGCGAAGAAGGGCGACGTGGTTTCGCCGCTGGAACTTTAGGAGGAGTTATGGATTTTATTAACGACAAAGCGGCGGTCGAGGAGATGTTGCGGCAGAGCGACTGGGGCGTGATGGCGACGGCGGGGGGCGGGCAGGCTTATGCGGTACCGCTGAACTATGCTTATGTGCAGGATCGGATTGTGTTTCACGGGGCGTTGGAGGGGCGGAAGCTGGACGAGATTGCGGCCCAGCCGCGGATTTGCTTCTGCGTCTGCCGGCAGACGGGGACGGTGCAGGACCACGGCGGGAATCCGTGCCACGTGGACAATTGGAGCGTGCTGGTGTTCGGGCGGGCGAAGTTGGTGACGGAGGAGGCGCGGAAGGCGGAGTTGGCCAACGCCTTTAATCGGGTCTATCGACCGGAGGCGAAGGAGTTGGACGCGAAACGTCTGGCGGGCTGCGCGATAGTGGAGATTGAGATCGACGAGATGACGGCGCGGCGGGAGGTGGAGGCGAAGACGACGTTTTGGCGGCATGTGGCGGGGCGGGAAGAAAGTAAAAAGTAATAAGTTTAAAGGCAACAGCAAGCAGAGGTCGGGTCGGTGGATCCGACCTTTTCTTTTTTACTATGTCGGGCCAGGATCATGGAACGGGCGAATAGTTCTGATGAGGACAAAGAACACACTTTGGCCCCGGCAGAGCCGGGGCTTCAAAGTGTGGCACCCGGAAACGGAAAAGAAACGGCAAGCGGATGTCGGGTCTGTTGACCCGACCTACCTGGCTCTACTGCGGATGGTGTCGAGGGCGAGGGATTTGAGGCGGGCGGCGAGGCGGTCGGCGTCGTCGAGGTCGTGGCGGGTGGAGGCGATGAGGGCGGGGTTGGAGGAGCTTTTGAGGTTGACCTCGACGTTGACGCGGCTGGCGGCGACGGCGGCCTCGGCGAGGATGGCGGCGACGGCGACGTCGCTGAGGAGGTTGGGGTTGGCGATGGCGGCGAGTTCGGAGGTGACTTCGAGGACGTCGATGGCGACTTTGGAGGCTTTGAGCGGGACGAGCATGGCTTCGGAGAGGGCGGATTGGACGGAGGCGTCTCGGGCGGCCTTTTCGGCGGGGGTGGCCTTGGGTAGTTTATAGGCGGCGCTCACGGTGGAGTAGGCTTCGATGTCGCGGTGCATGAGATCGAGGAACTTGCGTCGCGCGGCTTCGAGGAGATCGAGGTCGGTGCGGATCTGGGATTCGACAGCGTTGAATTTTTCCGAGCCGATGGTGAAATTGGCGGCCATGGAAGCCATGGTGGTGGCCAGCGCGCCGACGAGGGCGGTGACGCTTCCGCCGCCGGGAGCGGGGGTGCGGGCGGCGGCGGCGGCGAGATAGGCGGAGAGGGGCTGGTCGAGGTAATTTGTGGGCATGGGGGCCTCGAAAGAGAATTAAAAATTAGAAATTAAAAGTTAAAAATTAAACGGCAACTGAAAAAACATAAACAGCCGCCAATTCGGGCGTCATTTTTTCATGGCCCGTCTTCGCCGGACCATGCCACCCGGCGGCTGGGGTGTGGTTGAAGAAACAACAACGGCAACGGATTACTTCGGCATCGTTTCCCTCGGCCTTTCGGGAGTGATGTCGGTGGGCAATTTGTCCATCATTTCCTTGAGCTTGGCGGCATCGTAGGGGCGGCGCAGTTCGGCCTGGTCGACTTTGTCGGGGGCGGGTGTGGAGATGCAGATCATGGGATTATTAAGATAGGTTTTGATGACACGTTTGATATCGTCGGCGGTGACGGCGGCAAGGAGTTCGGGGTATTTGTCTTCGAAGTCGTAGCCGAAGCCGTAGAGTTCGTTGAGGGACATTTCAAAGGCAACCTCTTCTGGGGTCTGGCGGGCGAGTTTGCGGCCGGTGAGGAGGAGTGAGCGGGCGTCGCGGAGGTCGTCGTCGGTGAAGGTCATATCGTGGGCCGCCTGGATCATGTCGATCATGAGGCGAGCGACGAGCGTGGCATTTTCAGGCTTGCAGTCGAGGGACTCGGAGCGGAAGAAGCCGGGGAGGAGTCCGGGTCGGCCGTTGAAGAAGGCCCCGTAGACGAGTGACTGGCCGCGGAGGACGTTGTGCAGGCTGCGCGGCTTGGAGGGATGGCTGATGAGGAGCGAGAAGATGTCCATGGGCAGGCGGTCGCGGAGGTTGAAAAGATCGACGCCGGGATAGCCGGCGATGATGACGGCGCCTTTCTTGTCGACTTTCTGGAGGTAGATTTCTTCCGTTTGTTTGGCCTTAAAGGCCGGCAACACGGGCGGTTCGGCCTTTTCACCTGGCGGCAGAGCAGCGAATTCGGTTTTGACCAGGGCTTCGACCTGGGGGGGATCGACGTCGCCGGCGACGACGAGAACGATGTTTTTGGCGACGGCGAAACGTTTGTAGAAATCGCGGACGGCGTCGGCGGCGAGGTTCTTGATGGCGGCGGCGGAGCCGGTGGAGGGGAAGCGGTAGGGGCAGCGGTCTCCGTAGTAGTAGGGGAAGAATTGTTCGGAGAAGAAAATGGAACAGTTGCCTTCGGCGGAGGTGAGGGCGGCGCCGAGGGCGGCTTTCTGGTCTTCCTGGACGGCGGGGAGCAGGTCGGGTTTGAAGGCCGGGTGCTGGAGCACGTCGGCGAAGACTTTGAGGGCGGCGGGGAAGTCGGGCTTGAGGACGAGAGAGCGGAGATAGATGGAGTTCCAGCCGCTGGCGGCGCCGATGGAGCCGCCGATGGAATCGAAGAACTGGTCGATCTGTTCCTCTGAGCGGGTGGTGGTGCCGCGCGTGAGGTAGGTGGCGGTCATGGCGGAAATGCCGGAGTTGTCGGCGGTCTCGAAGGTCTGTCCGGCTTTCATGACGGTGGTGAGGCTGACGGCGGGTTGGCCGGGGGTGCGGTAGACGAGGAGGGTGAGGCCGTTGTCGAGGACGATTTTGGTGGTGGAGGGTTTGAGGTTATCGGTGGCCTTTGTCGAGGCGGCGCTCTTTGGTCTCAACCCCTCACCCGGCCCTATCGGGCCACCATCTCCCAAGGGAGAGGGGGTAACAGCGACGGCGGCGGATTTGGGTCGGACGATGGCAGTGAGGTAGTGGGCGTCGGCGAGATATTTTTTGGCGACGCGGGCGAGGTCGGCGGGCTGGACATTCTGGAGGTGATCGACGTAGCGGGCGGTGAAGAAGGGGTCGGCAAGTTGGAGTTGGTCGGTGGCGAGAGAGCTGGCCTGTTCGCTGGCGGTGCGTGAGCCGAGGACGAGTCGGGCGACGGTCTGCTTTTTGACTTTGTCGAGTTCGGCGGCGGTGGGGGCGTTTTGGGCGAGGGCGGCGAGGTGTTCGAGGACGGCCAGGCGGACCTCGTCGATCTTGTCGGGATCGCAGACCCAGTTGACGGCGAAGACGCCGGCGGGGGTGGGCGGGGTGTGATTGTTGGCGCTGATCTGGTAGACAAGGTGTCGTTTGAGTCGGAGGTCTGTGGCGAGGCGGCTGGATTCTCCGCCGCCGAGGACGTCGGCGAGGACGTCGAGGGCGTAGGTGTCAGGGTCGGTGATCTGGACGCCGCGCCAGGCGAGGGCGACGTTGGCCTGTCGGGTGTCCATTTCCTTGACGGCGACGAGGTCTTCAGGCAGCGGGGCGGGTTCTGGGAGGGTGACGGCGGGGGCGTGTGGACCATTCCAATCCTTGAAGGCGGCCACCATCTGGTCGAGGACTTTGGCTCCGTCGAAATCGCCGGCGACGCACATGACCATGTTGGAGGGGACGTACCACTGTTTGTAATAGGAGAACACATCGTCGCGGGTGAGTTTTTGGATGTTTTCGTAGTAGCCGATGACGCGGAGTCCTTGCGGGAGGTGGGGGAACATGGCGGCGTCGAGGGTGTAGAACAACTGCCGTCCGGGCTGGGATTCGCCGAAGAGGATTTCGCGTTGGACGACGCCTAATTCGCGTTTGTACTCTTCCGGGGTGACGGCGGAATTCATCATGGCGTCGGCAAGAAGTTCGATGGCGGTGTTGACGTGTTCGGGGGTGGTGTCGATGAAGTAGACGGTGTGGTCCTCGGTGGTGTAGGCGTTGCTGCGGGCGCCGATCTGTTCGTAGAGTTTGCGGACTTCCAGTTCGGAGCGGTGGGTGGTGGCCTCTTCGGCGAGGAGGTGCTCGCAGAGATGGCTGAGTCCGCCGCCGAGGTATTTGCCTTCGAAGAAGCCGCCGGCGTGAACGGCGACGTAGGCGCTGACGACGGGGGCGGCGTGGTTTTCCTTGGTGATGAGGACCAGGCCGTTGTCGAGGGTTTTGGTGCGGACGCCCTGCTGGAAAAGGGCGAGGATGGAGTCGGACGGGGCGGCGGTGTTCGGCCTCGGCTTCTCCGCCGGGCCCGCCGGAACGACCTCGCTCGAGGCAGAGGGGTTAATGGCCTTAGGGCAGGCGAGGGTCGTCAGGGTCAAGGCGCCGAGCAGCAGAGCCAGAGTCAAACGTCGCATCATTTATTTCTCCCGGTTAAGGTGGTCAGACAGATAGTCAGGACGGCGGCAAAATCGACCAGGGCGTCGGCCGAGATATATTCGTTGGCGATGTGGGCGACGCCGTCGTCGCCGGGGCTGAGGCCGACGGCGGGAACACCGGCGGCGAGGAACTGTTTGGCGACGGTGGCGCCGGACATGCCGAAGTTGCGGGGGCGTTGGCCGCGCACGGTTTCGATGGCGTCGGCCAGGGCGAGGATGAGCGGCGCGTCGGGGGCGACGGCGGTGGGAACGTCTTCCTGCATGATTTCGACCTCGAAGCAGGCGCCTGGGAATTTTCGTTCAAGGCGGCCGATGGTGACGGAGATGGCGGCGAGAAGTTCGTGGGCGTCGGTGCCGGGGAGGAAGCGCATG
Source organism: uncultured Planctomycetia bacterium (assembly GCA_903929765.1). GTDB lineage: Bacteria > Planctomycetota > Phycisphaerae > FEN-1346 > JAACEH01 > CAIYVX01. Next base: position 6,606 of record CAIYVX010000063.1, on the reverse strand, counting down.
TCGAGCTGGAGTTCGCAGCGGCCGGGGACGACGTTGGGAGCGACGCCGCCGGAGATGAGGCCGACGTTTTTGGTGGCGGTGGGGGGATTGAAGAGCGGGTTGGAGCCGCCGGGCATTTTCCAGCGGCGCAGCCAGAGGGCGAGTTCGGCGACGGCGTAGATGGCGCTGGTGCCGAGGTCGGGGGTGGAGCCGTGGGCCTGGCGCCCGTGGCAGGTGATTTTGAGGAAAAGGAGACCTTTTTCGGCGACATCGAGATTTTCGAGGCGGTGGCCGGCGTCGGGGATGATGGCCCCGTCGAGTTGGCGAAGATCGTCGGCCTGGAGCAAGAATTGTGCGCCAAGGGCGGAGCCGCGCTCTTCGTCGGCGGCGCCGATGAGGAGGATTTCTCCGGCGAGATCGGCTTCGTGTTCCTTGAGGAATTCGATGGCGGCCATGGCGGCGGCCATTTGGCCCTTGTTGTCGTTGGTGCCGCGACCGTAGATCAGGTCGCCCTGGGCGGTGGCGACAAAGGGGTCGGTGAGCCAGCCGTCGCCGGCGGGGACGGTGTCGAGGTGGCAGACGACGGCGAAGCGCGGGCGGCCATGGCCGAGGCGGGCGATGATGTTGGAGCGGCCGGGGGCCTGTTCGCGGATTTCGGAAGGGATGTTGAGACGGCGGCAGAAAGATTCGACGACTTTGGCGGCGCGGTGCTCGTCACCGGGAGGATTTTCGGTTCGGGCGGCGATGAGGTCGGCGAGGTAGCCGAGGAGGGCGGCGCGGCGGGAACGGAGATTTTTAATAATTTCGGTTGGGTTCATGGCAACCTGAGGTAAAAAGTTAAAAGTAAAAGGTAAAAAGTTAAAAGACAAAAGTAACGGCAAACGGCATTTTACAATGTTGGGCCATGGCCCAACCTACTCTTCTTCATCACCGGCCTCGGAGGATTCGACATCGGCGAGGTATTCGAGGGTCCGTTCGAGTTCGCTCTTGAGGTGGCGGACGCGGAGGAGGCTTTTGACACGGGTCAGGAGTTCGAGCTTGCTGATGGGCTTGGAGAGGAAATCGTCGGCTCCGGCGGCGACGGCCCGTTCGATGTCGCCCATTTCGTTCAGGGCGGTGACCATGACGATGGGGATGTCGCGGGTCTTGGGGTCGGCCTTGAGCTTGCGGCAGACCTCGAAGCCGCTCATCTTGGGCATCATGATGTCGAGGAGAATCAGGTCGGGGTTGGCGGCGGCGACCTGGTCGAGGGTTTCCTGGCCGTCGTAGGCCAGGGTCACGTCGACGCCGAGGTCGTCGAGGTAGGCCTGCATCAGTTCGCAATTCTGGACGTTGTCGTCGGCGACGAGAATTTTGGAACGGGGTACGGCAGGTTGCGGCGGGGTTGATTTTGGTTTCGATTTGGTCATCGCGCTCTCCCGTATGTTAAAGATGCTCAGTTATTTGCCCGGTTCGCGGCCGGAGGGCAGCTTGCGAAGCACTTCGGCCAGCCGCGGGGTCTGGACATGGCCGTCGGCCACGAGCATGGCCCGCAAATGCGAAACGATCACGGCCAGCGACTCGGGCCGGTCCAGGGCGTACCAGTATGGCAGCAGGCCGAGGACCAGACCGAGGGTCTCCGAGCGGTCGACCAGGCGGTCGAAAACGGTCGTGTGCTCGTCCCAGTCGAACCCCATGAAAACGTGCGGCGAATCGACCGAAAAGCCCACGGCGTAAACATCGCCGCCGACGGTCGGGCCGACGACCAGGTCATCGACCAGCAGTTGGTCGAAGGCGTTCAGGATGAACTCGGGCGGCACGGTGGCGGCCTTGGGCCAGAGAACCAGGACGCGCCGGTGTCCGCCGCGAAAAGCCCGTTCGGCGAGGTCGATCAGGGTGGCCCCGCGGTCGAGACTTTTGCGTTCGATGAGCCGCCATTGCCGCGAGGCAAGCAGGCTGACGGGCTTGCGGGCGCCGTGCGGGCCGTAAAGAAGCACGCGCGAGCGGACGTTCATGGCGGCGTAGGTTTCGCACATGTCCATTACGGCGGCGCGGTAGATGCGGGCGGCCTCTTCCGAGGTCACCTCGCCGGCCAGATCGGGGAAGACTTTCCCCGGCTCCGGGTTCTCGACCACCAGTGCCAACAGCGTGGACATTGCGGATCCTTCATGGACGGCTCGAAAAAAAGGCTTAAGACCTAAGGCTTAAGGCTTAAGGAACAGCATACGGCAGCCGGCATTATAGATTTGGGGTGGAATGATGGAAAATGAATTCCGGGCTTGTGCGGCGGACTTTGTCGCCGCTTTTGCTGTACCTTAAGTCTTAAGCCTTAAGCCTGCTGTCCTTAAGCCTTCTTTTTTGTTTGCCAGGGGGGCGGCGAAATTTATAATGCCATCTGGTTTATTACGGGGCCAGGTCTGCGGTCGGGCGTGGCGCTCCTATCTGTTGGCGACCCGGTACGGTACTTTCAGGAGAGAGCTTATGAACGGTCGAAACCTACGGCTTGGCGTTTGGACAGTGGCTGCGGGGCTGGCCCTTGTGGTGGGCGTGGTCGGGGGCTGCAAGTCGAAATACGACAAGGAACCCGAACCGGACGCGACGGGGACGTATGCGTCGCTGGACAACCTGCTGCCGAAGTCGAAGGAAATCGACCAGGCCTGGGTGCGGGCGACGGAGGCCATTGCCCATTATCTGCCGACGGGGCAGGTTCAGCCGCCGGCGCCTGGGGCCAAGGCCGATGAGTCGGCGCCGAAGGACATTGCCGCCAGCCCCGTGGGGGCCGACGCGCCGCTCTTTGCCGAGTATGGGCACAAGGTGTCGGTGGTGCAGCAGTACATCAAGAAGAACGCTCCGACGACGATTACGGTGCAGGTGAACCAGATGGACGATCCGAACGACGCGTTCGGGGTGTTCTCGGTTTCGGCGGCGGGCGAGCGGGCGGCGGGCAGTTGGACGGCGGCGAAAAAGGGGCCGGGGATCGTGGCGTTTGTGAAAGGCCCGTATTTCGTGGTGGTGCGCGAACAGGCGGATCCGGAGTACAAGCCGGGCAAGGATTCGGGACCGGCGGCGGCGATTGAGCCGCTGGAGGCATTTGCGGAGGCGGTGGCGAGCAAGATTTACGCCGGGCCGGCGCTGCCGACGCTGCTGGAAAAGTTGCCGCAGGGGAACCAGACGGCCGGGAGCGAAATTTATGTTCGCGGGCCGCTGGGAATCGGGAAGCTCGCGTCGCTGCCGATTGCCAACCGCAAGGCCCTGGTGCAGGCCCTCGGATTCACGGGCGAGAGCCGGGTGACGATGGCCCTGGTGACGTACAAGCCGGTGGGCGGGGCGAATAACACGGTGTTCGTGGCCAGCTACCCCACGAGCGACGAGGCGACCACGGCGGCGGCGAATCTGACTACTTACCTCAACGGGGCGACGACGGCGGAACGCAACGCCGTGGCGGCCACGGCGGCGAGAAACTACGTGGTCGGGACGTTCAACGCGGAAGAAGAAAGCGTGCAACGGGTGCTGCCGAAGGTGATTTCGGATTTGGGCGGGTGAGGCCGTTGCTTCTTTTTCACCCCTCTCCCTTGAGGGGAGAGGGTAGGGTGAGGGTGTTGCTGTTTCTTTTTCTTTTGAAGCCCCCAGCACTGCTGGGGGACGCTGTTTTTTCTGTTGTTGCTTTTGTTGTTGCCTTTCGTAGGGACAGGGCTCTGCCCTGTCCGGTTGTTGTTTTCTTCTTCTTCACCCCTCTCCCTTGGGAGAGGATGGCCCTTCAGGGCCAGGTGAGGGGTTCCCGCTGAAACCTCTCCTGCGAGGCTGCGTTTATGATCGCGCGGCAATTCAAGATTCCTGACGAGAAAATCGCCGCCTTCTGCCGGCGGTGGAAAGTAGCCGAACTGTCGCTGTTCGGTTCGGTGCTGCGCGCTGATTTCGCAGTGGGGAGCGACGTGGACGTGCTGGTGGAATTTCTACCGGAGGCGGACTGGAGCCTGTACGAGTGGGTGGACATGGGCGAGGAGCTGACGGCCATGCTGGGGCGGCGCGTGGATCTGGTGTCGAAGCGCGGATTGCGAAATCCGTTCCGGCGGCGGGCGATTCTGGAGTCGTGCGAGGTCATCTATGCGGCCTGAAGAAAGTGATGCTGTCAATTCGGAGGAATAGGGAGGACCTGGAGGAAAGACCGTGAACATAAATGATCATTTTCGTAAGCGGTGGAAAGTTTATGCAGTAGTTATTCCAACTTTTTTGTTCGCACTGTTCGTCTGGCCGACACTCTACACATTCCGGTCGGAACGCGGCACTTTAATGCGTATTAACCGAATAACTCAGTCGGTCGACTTTCTTTCTACTACGGGCTGGCACTCATGGTCCATACAAGACGGACACGGCCCAGCACCCCGGTTGGCAGTTCCACAGGAAGATTTGTCAAAGATTGTTGTTACGCCGAATGTGGAAGCACCGTCATTTGATTATGAACCTCTTTATGCCAAAGTAAAAGTGAAGAATGGAACACAAAGGAGGCTTGGTAAGATATGGTTCAAGATTCACTACCAACCACGAGGAGGAAAGGAGCTATCGGAAGATTGCCCAATTCTCGACAGTACATTCTATGGCGCGCAAGGGTCAATGCCCGGCCTATCGACAGAGGCATCTGTTGAAAGAGATAATTCCAGTTACAGACACCCAGATGGCACACACGGCATGGAGTGGTGGGTGACTTTGGAGGCCGCAGAATGGAAGGAGCAGTAATAATAAATCGATACAACTTTAGGCTGCCCCAAATGTTCGTTGTCCGGAATGTCGAGGCATCCAGGCCATGACGTTGGATGGATTACTAGCGCTGGTCGCGGCGGTCGTCGCTGTCTACGCGATTCCGCGTCCATCAACGAGGGAATCCATCAAGCTGTTCGCTCCTCTGTGGTTGCTTCTTTCCTCGCTATTACTTCCCGCTATTGCAATTATCGCCGCTGACTGCGTGGACAAATTGTCTCCGTGGCAACTTCTGCCATCGGCACGATTCATCCTAGAAAAAGCGGCCTTCCTGTTGCCCGTCGGTGTCTTTTGCTTTGCAGGCTACCGCTGGTGGTGCGCGAAACTCAAAAAAAGGCACGAACAGAAGTTCATGGATTTCATCGCGATATGCCAGCGGGACGGCGATTTCGCTGAATTGGTGCGAATTGTTGAAAAGAATTGCGACCAACTGCCAAGCCTTTTCAGGCCTGAAACACTCTACCGTCTGTTTGACCCGCGGTTTGTCTCAATCATGGTTAAGGCGAGGTGTTGGGTACACCTTGATCTGTTGGGCCAGAAGGATGTGCAGTCGGCGATGCCTCGTTTTTCTTGGGCCCTGAAGGTAGTCTTGAAGGAACTGCTCACGGCCGAGACCTCTCCTTTAAGGTCAGAGTTCATAACTCCTCTTGGGCGTCCAGTGGAGTCGGATGAAGAGAAGCTTCTTGACAAAACATTTATGAACCCCGAATGGTATATTTCGGATGGCGAAATCAAATTCGACGGAATTCTCGATGGTTTCTGTACAGAGGTGCTTAGGTCTGGCAGGTACGATGAAGACTATAACCGTTCTGACTCGCTCTATTCGTCATATTATGGAGGAGCGACCAGCATGTCCTGTCCGCTCTTCATGTCGGTTAAGATGTATCTACGCGCGGTCGATCTCGGGGTCGAAGCGAATATCCACCTCTGTACGACCTGTCTCGTCCAGATTTTCCAGGAGATAGCAAAACGCAGCCGGTACTCCGTCGGGGTGTGGGAGTCCAACCGGGAAATTGTCGACCACCCCACGCCTTTCTCTGTTCTTCTTGAAACGGTCGTCACCGATTTGGAAGAGGTGGCGGCAAATGCCAGACCAGACCCGGACGAGCCTGACTCAGCCCCCAGGGGCGACGCATGGAAAGACGTGATCCGCGCATGGGCGGATTGTGTTTTTTGGCTTGTCGCCCAATGGGATGGGGATGAAGAATCCGATTCGACCGAGCTTGTTAAACCAGAGTTCGCCAGGGGGTTCGTCGAGAATTACCTTAGATTTATAATAGAATCTTGGTGTGTTTCACAACACGCAAAGAAGGGCGAAGATCCATGGGTGAATGTTCCAATCGAGAAATTGACTGAGGCGGTGAGCTTACATGGGCGACGCGCGAAAAATGAAGGAATGGACGTTCTTAACCGGATACGAGATGAGAATTACTCAAAACTGGGCGATGAGTTGTACGATTTAATCCGCCCGAAATTAGAGGTCGCGCCCGCGTAAAGAGCGGTACCTCCGATCGAAGAAAAATGACCCCCAGACGTACCGGGGGATTCAAAAGAACAAACAACGGCAAAAGGAAAACGGCATTTGACTGCGGCGGCTGTCAAGCAGCCGCCCTACATAACGGCAACATCCCCGAAATAAGTTTGAGCGGGAGTTGGCGAAACATGGCGGCGAACGCCGCCGCCATGCCACCCGTTCCATAATCCCCATAAAAAAACACGGTCGGACAAGCCGACCGCGGCACAGGCAAGAAAAAGGGCACCCACGAGGGGTGCCCCTACGAGCAGAAAAAGACACAGAGAAAACAACAGCACGGGCGACAAACATGCCGCCCCTACGAACAGCAACAGAAGCAACAACACCCTCACCCTACCCTCTCCCCTCAAGGGAGAGGG
>CAIYVX010000062.1 GCA_903929765.1 uncultured Planctomycetia bacterium | reverse complement strand
CGCCCAGCGTTGCAGAGTTTGTCGCTGTTGATCGGTCACGATGACCTTGGGAGCAATCCGCATTGGCGTTATCCTCTCTTTCCTGAGAGTAAAACGCAAGGCGGCATTATAAATTGCATTAATTATGATGCACTACACTAGTGGCCCGCCAGACCCGCGTTTATCGCCGTGAACTTGCCCGAGACCCAGGTCCCGATGCTGACCACGGTGGCGATCACACCAACCACGATCAGGCCGGCAATGATGGCATACTCCACCGTCTCCAAACCCTCTTCCGCTATTAAAAATCTCTTGACCATAACCATCAAAGCAGTCCTCCATTCCATAGCGCTACCCACGTTACCACCCTGTCGTGCAGACCGTCTCTGCCGCAGGAACAGTGCTTCACATAGGTCGCCGTTGCCGGCGAAACGGCTTAGTGTCCCGCCAAGCCCGCGTTCAGCGCTGTGAATTTGGCCGAGACCCAGGTTCCGATGCTGACTACGGTGGCGATCACGCCGACCACGATCAGACCGGCAATGATGGCGTATTCCACCGTCTCCAAACCCTCTTCCGCTACCAGAAACCTCGTGACGATCGCCTTCATAACAGTGCTCCTTCCATCAAAGAAACAACCTCGTTCCCCCCTGTCATGCAGACCGTTTCTGCCGCAGGAACTCTGCTTCACATTTACTCGATGGGGTCGGCGAAACGGCGTCAATGTCCCGCCAGACCCGTATTCAGCGTTGTAAACTTCCCGGAAACCCACGTCCCGATGCTGACCACGGTGGCGATCACCGCAACCACAATGATGCCGGAGATGATCGCGTACTCCACTGTCTCCAAGCCCTCTTCCGCCAGAAGAAACCCATTAACCAGCCTTAGTGTCGCCCTCATGGCTTGTCCTCCCTTAGTTATCGGCCAAAGGCCCGCAAAAGCTTAATTAAGTCTACCCATGCAGCCCGAGGCACAGTTCCTTTCTGCGTCAGCACCGCCACGGTCCTTTCCTCTCCTGGCATTATAGGCCCTCAGGCAAACCGGCGAATTCAGCCTCGTATTTATCTCCAGGAACGGCGCGGATGACTTATGCGGCGAACACGGTTCACCGCCAGAGGAGGCCCGTCCGAACGGCCCGCTTCTCCGGCCTTCTGCGGCCTGGACCGCGGCGAGGCGTCCTGGCCGGCGGCAAAGGCTCGCTGAGTTACCACAAGTGTCTCGTCCGAAATAAGTTCGACCACAAGTCAACTCCTTCTGGTTTCCTTCAGGTCGCATAGGACCTTTGCAAGGCCTACCAAATGCTCTATCGTCCCTTATGCCCCCGGAACCGTTCCGTAGCAAGGGAATTATCTACCGATAAATTTATATAAATAATTTTCCTGGGTCTCTAGGCCCTAGGCCCACTGGCCGGCATCGCCGGCCTCGCTGCCGGCGCTATAGGCCTGGACGTCGTAGACCTCGGAGTTGTGCCGCCGGCACTTGCGGCAGAGCCGGTGCGCCGCATCGGTCCACATTTGCCGACTGCAACGCAGGCACGGCAGATACTTCTTTTCCAGCGGTCGCAGTCTCAATCGCATCGTACACCTCCTGGTTCGCTTGAACTTCCCTTGTCCAGCCGTCTCCGCCCCGTTCCGGGTCGGAGCCACGGCTCAGAACGTCCACGTTTCACTCACAGCCGTCTCGGAACTGAACATCGGCAGCAGCCATTGGGCCCGACACTTGCCGTTCGAGCAGCGCCACCAGCGAGAGAAGCGCTGGTTATTAGCGACCATGGCCTGCGGCTCCATCGCTTCGCCACAATCCGGGCACTTGCTGATATCAGTTTCCGTTACCATGATCCGCCTCACTTTCTCATTCCGAGACCTGAAACAAAAAAAAAGACGAAGCCTCCGCCGATCTGGTGATCGGAGAGGCTTCGTCGCCTGTTTGCGCCTTGGTCCGAGCTTCGTCGCCCGGCTATGTCGTTCGCCTGCGTCGGCTGAACAACCGGAAATCTAACCCGGCGCGGGCTGGTTGGCAAGAAAAAAATCGCAAAAAATAAAATTTTTTTGCGGCGCCTCAAGTGTCTCCCGACTACAACACCATAGCGTCGCCAGGGATCTTCCGGTTCCCTCGAACAAGTCCCCCGCCAATAGGCCTTTACTATCCCACGTTACTGGTATAATTCACAAAGGCCAACAGGGGAAAATGGCGATGAAGGTTGCTGGTTATTAAGGGGGCCAAGCCATGAAAACTAAGACACGCCGCCATGAACGGGGAATCGCGCTGATCTGGACCGCGATATTCCTGACCGTTTTTATCGGCTTTGTTGGGCTGTCCACCGATATAGGCTACTCCCTGTTGGTGGCCGGGCAACTCCAGACGGCGGCCGATGCCGCCGCCCTGGCCGGGGCCCAGACCCTGGCTCAGAATCAGGCCGGGGTCGGTGCCGAGGCCATCCTCATCGCCGGCTTTAACAAGGCCGCCGGCCAGGCGGTAATCCTGACCGCCAACAATAACAATAGCGCCGCCGGCGACATCGTCCTGGGAACTTTCAACACCACCACCAGAGTGTTCACGCCAACCACGACGGGGCCTAACGCCGTCAAGGTCGTGGCCGCCTTCGCCACCGGCACGCCCAACGGCCCGCTGGGATTGTTCTTCGGCCCGGCCTTCGGCGTCAACAACGTCAACATTTCGCGCACGGCCATTGCCATCACCCAGGCCGGTGCCGGCGGCGGCGCAGGATTCTTGCTTTTGAGCCCCAACGGCAGCCCCGCGCTCTCCCTGACCGGAAACGGCAACATCACCGTGCAGGGCGGCAACATTGTCGTGGATTCCAGTGCGACCCAAGCCGTCACCCTGACCGGCAATGGGAACATCACAGCCACCTCGCTCGATGTCGTGGGCAGCTACAAGACCGTCGGCAATGGCACGATCAACGGCTCGATTGACACCGGAGCACCGGCCCAGTCCGATCCTCAGGCCAGTCTGCCGCCCCCGACTGTTACCAACAATCTCGGCACGGTTTCGCTCACCGGCAACCAGTCCGCGACGCTCAACCCGGGCTATTATCCCGGAGGCATTTCACTCACCGGCAATGGCAGCCTGACTCTGAATCCGGGCATTTATAACCTGGGCGGCCCTGGACTCAGGATCACCGGCAACGGCTCGGTGACCGCCAACGGCGTCATGCTTTACCTGTCCGGAACGGCAGGTATCAGCTTGACCGGCAACGGCACGGTTAACATCACGCCCCCGACCAGCGGCACCTACAACGCCATGGCGATTTACCAGGATCGCTCCAATTCCACGGCCGACTCGCTGACCGGCAACGGCAGCCTTCACATTGACGGCGTGATCTACCTGCCGGCGGCGGCGGTCAGTCTTACCGGCAACGGCGACACTCTCGGTTCGGAACTGATTGCCTACACAGCCAGACTCACCGGCAACGGCGGAATCAACATCAACTACGCCGGCGGCACCAAGCCGCCCACGGCCGGCAGTACCTACCTGGTGCAGTGAAGGCGCTTCACTTGCCCTGCCCCTCGGCGGCACGCTTCTCCGCCTTGGCCTTCGCCAATCCGGTCAGGTGTGGCGCCGCCTTCGCATACCACCCGGCAGCGTATTGGCGGAAGTGCTGCCGGGCCACGCCTTGCTCCTTATCCGACAGATCCCAACAGGCATCGGCCAGTTCGGCTTGCTGTTCGGCCTGGTCCGGTTTGTTCGCCGCCTTTTCCGCCAGGGACCGTAGCGCCGCGTCACTGCCCCGGGCCAGCAGCGGCAACCCTTTCCGCCAGTCGCCCTTCATCAGGCAGAGAAACTTGCCGGCTGCCAGATTGGCCTCCGGGTCCTGGGGCTTGGCGGCCAGCAGGTCGAGCGCCTTTTTGGCCGGGCCATAGGCTTCCTGTATCTCTTTCACTTCCTGGACCCGCGCCATAGCGGCCTTAAGCGCCTCCACATCTCGGGCGGCCCGAGCCGCCGTTACGGACAGTTTTGACAATTGAGCCGCCACGGTATAACGATCTGCCGCCACGGCCTCGTCGATCAGCGGGTTGACGCGCTTAATGAAGCTCTCGACCTCATCGGTGCCGCTGAGGGCCTTGGCGATGGTCGTCAGCGCCTCCAGCTTCATGCTCAGGGCGTCGGCGAGGTCATATTTTTCCAACTGCTTTATCGCCGCGAAAGCCGTCTCGTCGTCGCCCACACTCGCGGCCAGATCGCGGGCCCGGCACAGCAGGGCGTACCGACCGGCCGGATCGTTTTTGGTTTCGACGGCCGTCTGAACCAACTTCCGCGCCAGGAGAACTTTGTCGTCGGTCGTTTTGGCCTGGGCGATGTCCTGGTCGTACAACTCGTTGACCAGCTTCTGGGCGTTCTTGAGGGTCGCCGGATCAGGAACGGGAATCCGCGCCGGCTCGGCCGACGTCGCTTCGACTGCTACGGCGCTGCTGGTGGCCGACCAGGCCTCGGTCGCCGTAAAACCGGCGACGGTCAGCACTGCGACCACGGCGGTCGAAAGAACACGGCGTGGCCACATGGGCGGATTCTCCTCGTATTTTTTTAGACGAATTGCGGCGGCGGGGTTCTGCGTCGAAGCCTTCCGGCCGTTCCGGGAGAAGGCTCGTATCTCTCAGCGGTCGTCGTCCGACCGGCAATCTTCTTCAAACAGGACATCTTTCATCCGGAGGAGATCAACCCGAAGCCGCGGGCCGCTTTCGGCCAGATCCTGGGCGATGCAGGGGACGTCGTGCTGAAGATCGGTCGTGTCGATGGCCGCCCGGCCGAAGGCTTTGCAGTCCCGGCCCAGGGCATTGAAGGGGTTACACATCGCCTGGTCGCCGGCGCCGGAGGAGGCACACCCCCCGGCCAGCACCAGCAGAACAAGCCCGCCGCAACGCCAAGCGTTCATCGTATCCCTTTCAACAGTTGAAACCCGACCGCCGCCTACTGGTGTTCCCAGGAGACCGAGAAGTTCTCGCCATTGGCCGACAGGACCGAGGTCTGGGCTTTCATCACGCCCGAGGCCGTCTCCATGTTAATCACGTCGTTCTCCCACAGCGGATCGTTGATTCCGCCGGTCTGGCCGGACACGGTGGCCGTGCAGCCGGAGAAGTTAATGGCGTGGAAGTCCGCCAGAGGCAGAACGGTTTTAGACGAGGGCGCTTCCATGATCCATTCCGCCGACTCCCGCTTGGCGGACGGCGAATGCATGTTCATCGAGAACCTGATTCTCCGGGTCACGTTGGTCATGTTCAGGGTGAACACGTTGTTGCCCGCGTATTGCACTTCGGCCGAGATCGTGTCGCCGGGTCTCACCGGAAACCCGTTGATCAGGTACGACCCTTGCGGATACATCTCAATCCATGCATAATAGGACGGCCCGCGTTTGGTCCAATCCGAAGCGGTGCCGATCTGTTCCACCGTGGTATCGGAGAAGCCGTCAATGCCCACCCACGCCGCAGAATAGGCCGCCGCGTTGCCGACGCCGGTGACCGTCGGCACGACCCACGTCCCCTTGACGTCGCTGACCGAACCGACCGGCGGGGCGACCAGTGTTGACGCCGCGATATAGCCGCTCCAGTTCGTCGAGGCGCCGTTGGCGTTGCGGACGTGATGCCCCGCCGAAACCGGCAGCGCTTGCAGCGTAATCCGACCGGTCGGCAGGCCGTTATTGCCGGACGTCAGGCACGCCGCGCTGAGCGCGACCACGAGCAAAACCGCGACGGCGCGAATGATGGTTTTCACTATCGGACCTCCTGAAACACGCTTCCTTGCGGCACTTCATTCCGTGGCCAACACGGCCACAGTAAGAATACAGCGTCTATCGGTCAAACGCAAGTTCAGGTTCGATTATTTTTGTGAAAGTCCAGAGCCGACTCTTCCGCCAGCAACCGCCCGACCTCCCGCCGCCCCAGGACGTCGTACCTTTAGTTGGCGGTCAGGCGGTCGCCGACGGCGCCATTGGAGACGCTATAGACGGTCGTTTGGTAAACCTGGCCGCGCTCTTCGTACGGTGTGGCCTGTTGGCCGTAGAGATCACTTTTCAAAGAACAAGCATTTTCGGCTACTGCTACTGCTGCTACTTTTCAGGCCAATTAGGGCTCCGTCCCCTTTTCAGGAAAGAGGTAGGGCATAATGAACTCCGCGGCCCGGAGGGATCCGGCGGGAGAAAGATGATTTTGGTCACGATATAAGGGGACACGGTTGCCGTATTCAGTTCCAAACGCGTGGTAAGCATCGCCCTGTTTGAAGGCCAGGTGCATGGGCACGAGTATGGCGCCTGACTTGAGGCAAACCGCCTCCAACTGCTCGTTGATTTTTCGTTGTTCCTGATCGTATTGCATCGCGGGTTGAAATCCGTTCCACCCGGATTCCGTCCTGCGGGGGGTTATAATCGCCATTCGTGCGCTTATGTCTCCGGGGGGGAAAGATAATGCGGAACGTCCGTGACAACGAAAAGGGTTTTGCCCATGGACTGGACAAGAGCGGCGTAGTCGGCGAGGAGGCCAAAGAGCTTCTGATTTCCCAGACTCTCACGGTCGGCATGGGTCGTCCAGTACTCGACCAGAACAACTTTTGATATGGAGGCGTACTTGCGCATTGCCGCCAGGCTTTCCTGGCACTCGGCGCTCGACAAATCGTACATGCGCGCCCCGGAGCGACTAATGGCATACCCGGCCCGGTGGCGCTCGCGTAAGGAGAGGTCTAATCCGGGCCGGAGCGACCCCGAATGGCTATCGCCCACGATCAGTATTTCCGGCTCTTCCGGCGCCCCAATGTGATATGGCCCATCGTTGCCGCATCTAAAGGCCCAATCGTAAACTTCGACGGTATAGGCGTCGCCGGCCGGCAGGAGGCGGAATTTTCGGCAGGTCTGCCTGACCAGGGACTTCATGAATGACGGAGCGCTGGTGTTAATCTCTGCGTCCAACGCATTGGCCTGGGGATGCAGTGTCCCAGGCCAGCCTCCGGTCAGCGAGCAGGCCAGGCCGATCGAGACGAGAAGCGCGATGCCGGCGGCGGCGAAGGCGAAGGATCTGCGCCTGGTCCAAGCCGGAGAGGTGCGCACGGGCTTCTCAACAAAGCGCCAGGAAAGGTAGGCGAGGAGAAAAGAGAGCAGGAGCATGCCGACGTAGTCCCAGACCGACAACTGGTCGTAGGCGACGTATCGCCAGAAGACCATGACCGGCCAGTGCCAGAGATAGAGCGAATAGGAGATCTTGCCGGTGAAAACAAACGGCCGCCAGGAAAGGAGATGGTTGATCCAGCCGGTCTGGCCGTAGCGGAGGAGCAGAGCGGCTCCCAAGACCGATGACAGCGCCGCCACCCCGGGGAAGGGTGTCGTTGAGGAAAGCCAGGCGTAGGGGCTCAAAACCATCAACAACCCTGCCGCGGCCAGCAGCGCCTGGCGGGACGTCCAGCCGGGCTGAAAGGCCCCGTTCCGCTTGGCCGGCGAGCCTGCCGCAGCGAAGGCGGCCCGTGGTTCTCGCCACACCGGCAGCAGGGCCAGCAGCGAACCGGCCAGGAGTTCCCAGGCGCGATACTGTGTCAGGAAGTAGGCACTGTTTTGCCGACCGGTGGCGATAGCGTGGACGGCGCTCGAGAAGGACAATACGGCGATGGTGGCCAGTACCGGGGCGACCCAGTGCCGGCGGAATTTCCAGAGCGTGGCGCAGAGCAGTGGGATGAGCAGATAGAATTGCTCTTCGACGCTCAAGGACCACAGGTGCATCAACGGCTTTTCGTGGGCATTTGGCGCAAAATAGTCGCCGTTCTGGACCCAGGAATAAAGATTGGCCGAAAACAGCGTGCCCGCGACAGACGCGTCAGCCAACTCTCTCAGGGGTACGCAATAGTAAACGGCGCAGCCAATAATAAACACGCCGGCCACCAGACCGAAATACGCCGGAATGATCCGGCGGATGCGGCGGTGATAGAAGCCGCGGACCGTGAAATGGCCGTTTTCGAGATCGCGCAGAATGCCCCCGGTGATCAGATACCCGGAGATGACAAAGAACACATCGACTCCGGCAAATCCGCCCGGGCAGAGAGCGGCCAGGAGGTGGAACATAACGACCGGCAATACCGCCAGGGCGCGGATGCCGTCGATGTGCGGGCAATACTCCCGCTGGATATGCAGATCGGAAGATCCGCGAACAAGGCCCCATCGCGGAGGTGCTTCGTTTGTCGCACCTGTGGACATAATAGTTTCCGTCGTCAGCGCCGCTAGACTATCAAGTCGCCAATTTGAGACTATCCCGAAGGAAATACAAGATCCATGCTGGACCGAATTTCGGCTCTTATATCCCCCTGTAAAAAAGGGACGGAGCACTAATTAAACTTCATAATGAATCTTTCTTCTTTGTTTTTCGCCCACGTTTGCCGGGAACCAGTTGCCGCACGAGCCGCTTCTCCAGGTCGCCCATGTAAGCGACCGACCCGCATGGCCACCCCGTCCGTGACCGCTCCCGCAGAAACGCCCCCGCCGCGTCATTCTCGTCCCGCAGATACCGCCGCCAGTCTCCAACCACCGCCAACTGCGGTCACTCTGGAATTATTCCGCCAGCAACCGCCCGACCTCGCGCCGCCCCAGTTTCCGCAGGGCCGCGATGCGGGTCTTGGTCGCCGCCCGAGGCTTGGACCGGCCCGCCTCCCAGACGGCCACCGCGCCGGGGGTGACGCCCACCAGCTTGGCCAACTCGGCTTGACTGATGCCCAGGCGATGGCGGAGCGTCCGCAGGAGCCGGGGCGACATACGCACGCCCTGCTCGCCGGAGACCGTCTCGGTCGCCGCCCGGATCTTCATCGTGGCCCGTTCGCCGGCCCGGGCGGCTTTGACCGCCTTGAGTTCCCGTTCGAGGGCGGAGACCCTCTGGCGGAGCCGGCGAAGTTCGGTGCCGGCCTTCGAGATGAGTTGGCGCGTTCCGCGACGCGACAGCCGAACGATTTCGGCCTTCAGTACGGTCTCGATCTTGCCCATGTGTGCCTCCTGGATAAAAGGTCCGGGATAAGTATACCGGACGCCCGATGAGGCCACAAATAGAAAAGCCCTCAAGGTTATCCCTTGAGGGCTTCTTAAGATTCACGAACATCAGCTTCGCGGGATCTTCCGCCGCTATTGCCGCCGCGCGGCGCCGCTGAAAGCGTAGCTGTCGCTCAGGGCCTGGAGCCGGATCGGCGGCGTCACTTCGACGATGCTGTTGAACGCCCCCATCGTATTTCTTACCACGCCGCAGGCCGCATAATCGGTGTGCCACGCCCCGCCGTCCTCGCGGTAGCGGAACTCATGCCGACCGGGCGCCAGTTTCAGCGTCACATGCCAGACCCCGTCTTTGGTCTGGTGCATGGGCGTCGCCGAAGCGTCCCAGTTGTTGAAATCGCCCGCCAGATAAACTTGGCGCGGCGTGTTGCAGCGGAAGGTAAACGTCACTTTGCCCGTCTTGCCGAAATCGACCATCTAAGTCCCCTTCCCAGACCCCCGGATTACGAATTTAATCTTACCTTCGCTTATCGGCCGGAAAGCCGAAATGAGTTTAGCGATTAGCGAAAAGCTTTTACCTTATGTCGTTCTTCTGTCACCCGCCGTGCCCGGTCCGGCCGGCGCCGTGATGACGCGGTTGCGACCGTGTTCCTTGGCCTGATAGAGGGCGTCGTCGATGCGCTTGATGAAATGTTCCGGCGTCTGATCGCCTTCGAACTGCCCCACGCCGATGCTCAGCGTCACCGGCACCGCCTGGCCGTCGAACTGCAATTCCTGCGTCCGCATCCGTTCCATAAGACGCGAGGCCAGAATCCGGGCCTGGCCCAGTCCGGTTTCCGTCAGAATGATGGCGAATTCGTCGCCGCCGTACCGCGCCGGCAAGTCCGCCGCGCGAACCGTCTTTTCCAGAATCCGGGCCACATGCCCCAGGGCCGCGTCGCCCGCCTGGTGGCCCAGCTTGTCGTTGACCTCTTTCAGATGATCAACGTCCACCATCAGCAGACTCAGCGCCGAGCCGTAACGATGGGCCCGCTCAAATTCCTTGGTCAGACCCTCGATGAACGTCCGATGGTTGGCCAGGGACGTCAGGCCGTCGGTCTTGGCCTGCCGCTCCACCTCGCGGTACAGTTCGATATTGTAAATGCTCGCCCCGATCAGCTCGCACAGTTGCTCAATCGGCGGCAGGTCGATCTCCTCGTCGAACGGCTCGGCCGACTTCTTGTCCGCCAGGTTCAGCACCCCGATGATCCGCGGGCCGCTCATCAGCGGAGTAATGATGCAACTGCTGGTCGTGTACTGCTCGACGTAATTGCGGTCCACCGAAACCCGCTCGCGGTTCTCGAATTCCTTGAAATCGCGGATCAGCACCAGTTTCTTCCGCTGGACGGCCAGGCTCATCGGTGAATTGACCGCGTCGGCCAGGTCGATCCGCTCGGCGATTTTCCGGGGGTGGTTGTGCCGCTCCAGAATCAGGTGCCCGCTCTTCTGGTCGAGAAAATAGAGGGACGCGAACCGCGCGTTCACCAGGAGCGGCACCCGCTCGATGCACGCTTCGATAATGGTTTGCAAATCCAGGCAATTAATCAGCCGGCTCAGCCGCGTGACCATCTGCATCTTGGCCACCACCTGTTCCAGCCGCGATTGCTGCCCCGCCACGCGCCGCTCGCGGGTCAGACTGTCCTGCACCGCTGCCGCCCGCCGGTCCGCCGACGAGGCCAACTCGTCCACCCGCCGGCCCAGAATTTCCAGGTCGCTCTGCAGCCGGCCGATCGCCTCCCAACTCCGCAGCCGGTACCGCAGCACGCTCTCCCGCTCCGGCTTCAGCAGCAAATCCCGCCCCGCCGCCAAGAGCGCCGCATCCACCTCGTCCGCCGCCTCGGCCCGGGCGATCAGCACCACGTTACCCAGCCGCTCGACCTCGCGAGGATCGACCTCGCCCGGCCCGCCCAGCCGCTCCAGGTCCAGAAAGACCACGTCCTGCGGCCCGCACTTCTCCAGCGGCCACCCCGGCTCGATCACCAACTCCACCAGTTCCTGCGCGCAGACCCGCCGAAAATTTTCCACCAGCGCCGCGTCGTTGGAAACCAGGCGAAAGCTCATCGTCACACTTTCTAGTAAAACGGGGAGGTCGGGTCAACAGACCCGACATCCTTTTTGTGTCCAAGGCAACAGACTGTCAGTGGTTATCGGCCTTTCGCCCCTTGCTTCTTCACCCCTCTCACTTGGGATTCACCGCGGCCGGTTCTTCTTTTTTTCATTTTTAATTTTTCATTTTTAATTTTTCATTTTGCCTTCCGGTATAATCTCCGCATGACCAACTCCGACCCCGCCCTCGCCGCTCGCCTGGCCGAGCTTCGCGCCCGAGAGTCCCCCTGCCGCCTCTGCCCGCGAAACTGCTTCGTGGCCCGCGATCACGGCGAAACCGGCTATTGCCGCTCCACCGTCCAACTCGCCGTCGCCGCCTGGCATCCCCATTTCGGCGAGGAGCGCTGTCTGGTCGGCACCGGCGGCTCCGGGGCCATTTTTCTCGCCGGCTGCAACCTGCATTGCGTCTTCTGCCAGAATCACGACCTCAGTTGCGACGCTCGCGGCCCGCGCTGGCTCCACGACGACCTGGTCTACGCCATGCGCCGCCTGGCCGACGCCGGCTGCGAGAACATCAACTTCGTCACGCCCACCCATTTCGCCCCGCAACTGGCCGAAGCCATCGTCGCGGCGCGGGGACAGGGCCTCACGCTGCCCGTGGTCTGGAACTGCGGTGGGTATGAAACGGTCGAAACGCTCCGCCTGCTCGACGGCCTGGTCGACATCTACATGCCCGACTTCAAGTTCTGGTCCGAGGCCGCCGGCGAGCGCTACGCCAACGCCCCGGACTATGCCGCCCGGGCTTGCGACGCCGTGCGCGAAATGCACCGCCAGGTCGGCGACCTGGAAATCCGCGACGAAATCGCCCGCCGCGGCCTGCTCGTTCGCCACCTCGTCATGCCCGGCGGCCTCGACGACGGAAAAGCCATTTGCGATTTCCTCGCCCATGAAATCAGCCCCCGCACCTTCGTCAGCGTCTGTGGCCAATATCGCCCCATGCACCGCGCCGCCGAATTCCCCGAAATCAATCGCCCGCCGACCGAGGAGGAAATCCTCGCCGTCCGGGTCCACGCGGAAAGGCTTGGGCTGCGCGTTGCCGAATGAGAATAACCATAACAACCGAGAGGGGGTGCCACACTTTGTCCCCGGCTGTTTGGGGCAAAGTGTGTCGAACGAGAGCCGGCCATCGCCACAGGCTACGCTCGAAAACTTCCGCCTCTGGCTGGCCGCAAAGTATGAGACGCCCGCCGAACTGAGCCGCGCCTGGCGAAGGCCCATCGCCTCGTTCGACGCCGTGGACGATCCCCTGACCCGCCCCGCCGAACACAATGCCGACCTCGCCGCCGGCCTCGATTGGCTCGACTTCACCGAATCGCACGTCCCTGCCCTGCCCCAACGTCTGACCGACCACTTGCCGCGCTACAGCGAGGATTCGGAAGTCGATCCCGTGCGGCAGTTCTACCAGCGCCTCCGCACCCAGGCCCGCGAGTTCACACTCCTCGATCCCGGCCGCCAGGCCGCCGCCTTCTGCCGCCGAATCCGCGACGAAACTTCGCCGCACCTTTTATCCTTCGCCCTCCGCGCCGCCGCCATGCACGACCCCGCCGGCCATCTCCGCGCCGCTCTTGTTTCTAACCCCTCTCCCGGGCCGGGTGGCCTGGCGGCCGCCGTTTGCCGCCATGAATCCCAGACGCCCGATGAGGTATCTTCGTTTCTTCACCCCTCTCCCTTGGGAGAGGGTGGCCCGTCAGGGCCGGGGGAGGGATTGCTTCTTCACCCCTCTCCCTTGAGGGGAGAGGGTAGGGTGAGGGTGTCTGCTGTTTCTGGAGAAGATGTCCTCGGCCCCAGCCTCTCCCCCCTGCTCCGCGAACCCTGGGAAGCCGACCGCAAGGTTCTCATTCTCTATCCCGAAATCTACGCCCGCATCGCCCGCCTGGCGGCACTGTTTCACAGTGGCATGGGCGTCTCGCCCATGAGTCCCACGGGCGTCCCGCCCGTGGCTGCCGTTTCTTCTCCCCGTGAAATAAAATTCGGCTTCGACCGGCCGATTCAGACCGAAGGCCCTGCCCTCTTGGCCATGCTCGCCGAACTGGCCGCCAAATCGAAATACGCTTTCGCCATCACCGACACGCGGCTGCCGCCGGAGGAGTTGCGACGCTGGCCGCTGGTGATCTGCCCGACGCTGGAACTCCTCGACGCCGCGACCATCGCCACGCTCGACGCCTACGTCGCCCACGGCGGCTACCTCGCGCTGGGCCCGCGCATTCCCGTCTGCGACGAGCGCGGCCGCAGCGACGACTGCCTGGCCCGCCACATCAAGGGCAACCGCAGCGAGTTGTCCCTGACCATGCTCCCTTACGAGGACGGCTGCTTCATCACCATGCCGAATTTCGTCACGCCCGGCACGATCGACTTCCTCGGCTTCGAGTCCGGCCTGGCCCGCGGCCTGGCCGCCGATTCGGAACACATGGACTCCACCCTCCTCCGCCTCGGTCGCCGCCGGCTGCTCTTCATCGCCAACCCGATGGCCGTGCCCCTGCCGACCGCCGTCTCCGGCGAACCTTTCAGCCATCTGCGCAACGTGGAGACCGGCGAAGAAACCGCGCCGGGCAAGCCGCTGGAACTGGCCATCCCCGCGGCGACGATTCAAATCTGGGAAGTGTTCTGACGCACAGGGTTACTTCGGCGGCTTGTTGTTGTTGCGCTCGGCGGTCAGACGTTTGATCTCGCCCTGCGCTTTATCATATAAATCGCCAAGCGCCTTATCATCCATGATGCGGATCAGACCGAAGGCGTCGGCCTCAATTTCGAGCTGGCGCATGGTCTTGATACCGGCCAGGATATTGTTCCAGTCCGCCAGGCACTTGTCCGTCCGGCTCTTCCACAGGTTCCCTGATGCCATGTCGAAACGGAGGTTGTAATGAAATCCAGAACCACTTGTTTCTTTCCAATACGAATAGCTGCCCGCCTTGGGGTCGTTCTTCTCGGCCTCCTTCTCGGTCTTGTCGAGCACGTCCTTGATCTTTTTCCGCTTTTCGGTGTTCTCGGCCTTCTTCTTTTCCTGGGCTGCCAGACTCGCCCCCTTCTGAGCCTCTTGTTCCTTAACCTGGCGCATAACGTTGGTCAGGTTGAAACTGGCCGCTTTCCATCCGGCCAAGCCCAGATCCTCGCCCAGCGTGTCGCTGCCGCCGTGCTGCGCCTGGGCCTGCCCCAGAGCCACGGCCTGCGCCTGGGTCAATGACAGCACCGTTTTGGCAGCGCCGGTGACGATCATATGCTCGACAGCAATTCCTTCAGGCGTCTGGTCGGCGATCTGAACTTTGCCCGCCGCGTCCTTCCAGGCAAAGACCCCGCTCCCCGCACCGACCAGCCCTCGGGCCAGCACACCGGACCGCCCGTGCGCTTCGGCCACGGCGACCACCTCGGCCTCCAGGTTCACCGGCGCCGCCACAACCGCTTTGGCGGCCACAGACGATTTCGCCGCAGGGGCCGTCTCGGTCTTCTCAAAACCCATCGCCGGCTGGGCTTTGTCGTCCGAGGCCGGCGCGGCCGGCGCCGGGACCGCGGGCGGCTCCAGTTCGGCGGCAGCGCCGCCCAGAGTGGCGCTATCCGACAGGTGAATGGTCTGGCAGGACAGAGCGACGAGAAGGCTCGACCCGGCGGCTTGCTCCACGCTGGCGTGAAACGTAAAGCGTCCGTCATAGGACTTGATCAGGTCGCTGATTTCTTTCGCTGCCGCCGGCTGGCCGCCCGGCGACTTGATTTTGACCACGATGTTCTTGAGGGTCTTGAAGCCCGCCGCCTGTTTAAGTGCAGCGCTCACCTGGTCGGCGGTCACGTCCTTGCCGATAGCGCCGGTGATGGGCAGTTCAGCGTACAAGGCAGCGCACGAACCGCTCGCCATGGCCGCCGTTGACGAAGCTGGTTCCGCCGCCGGTGCGGCAGAAGCCGGCGCCAAACCGGACGCCAGCAGTGTCACCGCCGCCACAAGAACCGCCAGACCGAGCCGAGTTTTCATCACACCAACCTCCCAAAAGGTCGTGCCCGCCGAGAGAGTTCGCGGATGGCACGGGCGGCGTCGCCAGAGAATCCAGAAATGCCCACCAGGCAGGTGCATATCATCCCTGCCGACAACATATGATGTCAATAATGGCTGATCTCGGCAAGTTATTTCTTCGTAAAACAAGCGAGCCAGGCCCGCATGGACCCGGCTCGCCTTTTAATCTTCATTCCTGGCGGCAAACACCGCCGCCATGACACCGTTTTCTAGTAGTCCATGCCGCCGCCCGGAGGCATGGCCGGACCCTTCTTCTTCTCCGGGATCTCACTGACAATGGCTTCGGTCGTCAGCAAAAGGCCGGCGATGCTGGCCGCGTTCTGGAGGGCCGAACGCTCGACCTTCGTCGGGACGATGACACCCGCGGCGACCAGGTCTTCGTACTTGTGCGTCAGGGCGTTATAGCCGAAGTTGCCGGAGCCTTCCTTGACCTTCTGGCAAATCACCGAGCCGTCCAGGCCGCCGTTGTCGGCGATCTGCTTGATGGGGGCCTCGAGCGCCCGCCGCACGATGTCCACGCCGACCTTCTGGTCGCCGGTGCACTTGACCTTGTCCAGCGCCGGCAGGGCCCGGATGTTCGACACGCCGCCGCCCGGAAGAATCCCTTCCTCCACCGCAGCGCGGCAGGCGTGCAGGGCGTCCTCGACGCGGGCCTTCTTTTCCTTCATCGCCACTTCGGTCGCCGCCCCGACATTGATCTGGGCCACGCCGCCGGCCAGCTTGGCCAGGCGTTCCTGAAGCTTCTCGCGGTCGTAATCGCTGGTGGTCGCTTCGATCTCGCGCTTGATCGCTTCGATGCGGCCCTTGATGGCCGAGGTCTCGCCGGCGCCTTCGATGATCGTCGTGTTTTCCTTATCGACCGTCACCTTCTTGGCCTGGCCGAGGTCCTTCAGCGTCAAGGTCTCCAGCTTCATGCCGAGATCGTCGAAAATCGCTTTGCCGCCGGTCAGGATGGCCATGTCTTCCATCATCGATTTGCGGCGGTCGCCGAAGCCGGGGGCCTTCACCGCCGCGACCTGAATCGTCCCGCGCAGCTTGTTCACGACCAACGTGGCCAGGGCCTCGCCGTCAACGTCTTCGGCCACGATCAACAGCGGCCGCCCGCTCTGGACCACCTTCTCCAGCACCGGCACGAGGTCCTTGACCGTCGAAATTTTCTTTTCGTGAATCAGGATGTAGGGCTTGTCCAGCACCACTTCCATCGCCTCGAAATTGTTGACGAAGTGCGGCGAGATGTAGCCCTTGTCGAACTGCATGCCTTCGACCAACTCGACCGTGGTTTCCAGGCTCTTGCCTTCCTCGACCGTGATGACGCCGTCCTTGCCGACCTTGTCCATGGCCTGGGCGATCATCTTGCCGATCTCGTCGTCGCCGTTGGCGGCGCAGGTGCCGACCTGGGCGATTTCCTTCGACGATTCGATGGCCTTGGACTGCTTCTTGTACTCGGCCATGATGGCCTCGACGGCCAGATCGATGCCGCGCTTCAGGGCCATGGCGTTGGCCCCGGCGGTGACGTTCTTCAGGCCTTCCTCAAAAATGGCCTCGGCCAGAATCGTGGCCGTGGTGGTCCCATCGCCGGCGATGTCGCTCGTCTTCGAGGCCACTTCGCGGACCATCTGGGCGCCCATGTTCTCGTAAGGATCTTCCAGTTCGATTTCCTTGGCCACGGTCACGCCGTCCTTGGTCACGAGCGGCGCCCCGAATGATTTTTCGAGGACGACGTTGCGACCGCACGGTCCGAGCGTCACCTTGACGGCTCGGGCCAACTGATGCACGCCCCGGCGAATGGCCTCGCGTGCTTCCTGATCAAAGGCTATCTTCTTTGCGCCCATTTTCTTTTCTCTCCGTTATACTTTGGTCGTTGCCGTTTCTTCGTCTTCACCCCACCCCCTTGAGGGGGGAGGGTGGCGGCTTTAGCCGCCGGGTGAGGGTGCACCTGTTTCTCTCAATTCACCCCGTGCAGTTGTTGCTGCTTCTTTTTCTTCTTCACCCCTCCCCCTTGAGGGGGGAGGGTAGGGTGAGGGTGCTGCTGTTTCTTCTTCTTTTGTTGCTGCGCCCTAAGCCTTAGGTCTTAAGCCTTAAGCCTTAATTCTTAAGCCTTCCGTTATTCCACAATCGCCAGAACATCGCTTTCGCTCATGATAATCAGTTCATCGCCGCTGACCTTGACTTCGGTCCCGGCATAGGACGTGAAGACCACCTCGTCGCCCTTTTTGACCGACAGCGCCGCCCGCTTGCCGTTTTCCAGAATCTTGCCATCGCCGACGGCGACGACTTTGCCGCGTTTGGGTTTCTCTTTGGCCGAGTCCGGCAGCACAATCCCGCCCGCCGTCTTCGTTTCCGCCTCGAGCCGCTTGACGACAATCTTGTCGCCCAGGGGTTTGATCTTCATGCCACACTTCTCCTTTCAAATTTGCCGTTATGTAGGGCGGTTGCGCCGTTTGCAGCCGCCGCAGTAAATGCCGTTTTCCTTTTGGCGTTGCCGTTTCTTTTGTTGCTTCTTTTGCTTCTTCACCCCTCTCCCTTGAGGGGAGAGGGTAGGGTGAGGGTGATTCTTCTTCTTTTGCCGTTAATTTTTAATTTTGCATTTTTAATTTTTAATTCGTCTACTTCCCCGCTCTCGCCAAAGCGCGTGATACAGTATACAGCATCTGGTGCAGCCCCACCATCTTATTCATCACCGTATAAGCGTGCAGGGCCAACGCCTCGGCCAAAGCCCGGTCGGTCACTTCGCTCGAAACCACGATCGCCGGCAAACCTTCGCCCATTTCCTGGCGGATAATCCGCAGCGTCTCGATCCCGTTCAGGTGCGGCAACTGAATGTCGAGAATCACCAGGCTCAGCCGGACCTCATGCACCAACTCGATGGCCTCTTCGCCGCTCTCGGCCTCCAGCGTCTCGTAGCCCTGCGGCTCAAACGCCTCGCGCAGCCCTTCCCGCCACCGCCGGTCATCGTCGGTTACAAGAATCCGCACCCCGCGTGCCGTTCTTTCCTCTGTTACCACCATTGCAACACCTCAAACCACGGCGCAAGCCCTCATACCACATAATCGCAAAGCCCGTGCCAAGATATAAAAACCAAGAACACTTGCCGTCGTTATGCGTGTAACCTCTTGACCATTAGTGAGTTATATTCTGTCAGATCAAACTTTCGGCGTGGATAAATCGAAGCAAACCTTGCCAAAAATGGGGCTTGGCAAGGCCGCAGACTGCCAATCTGGCAGACAAGCTCTATGATTTTTTGTCGAACAGTTTCCGCGTAGCTGCCGGCTTCGTCCCAGCTTTGCGGGCTTTCTTGAAAGTTCGCAGGTCGCCGGTCGGCGGCATATCTACTTTCTTCCCGGTCAACAACTCCTCCACGGTCAGAAGTTGCAGGCGCGGATGGCGGGTGCCCCAGGGCGAATCGTAAAATCCGGCGCTGGCTGCTTCCGCCCGCATCGGTTGAGTCGGCGGCTGCATCGAAATAAGGACGCCGATTTCCGCTTTCTCACGGTCAATCACGCCACGCAAATCCCGAATGTAGGGCGCGTGAAGTTGCCCCGCCTTGACCGAAAAGATGACTTGCTTGGTCTGGCCCGACTCGCCTTCGTCGTGGAAATAGAGACGACCGTCGATACCTTTGTCGGCCCCCTTTTTGATCTCCGCCGGCCTGGCTCCGGGCACGAGGCCGAGCGCCCAATACTGGAATTGGTACGGCTTGGTACCGGCCAACTCCTCGGCATCGGCCACCGACACCGGCTCGCCGATGACCTCGTACTTGCCCTTCGCCCCAAAGGCGTCTTGCATGCGGTTCTTTATCAAGTTGATGGCCAAGTGCGTGATGTCGATCCCGATCCATCGGCGATTCAGCCGCTGGGACACGGCCACCGCCGTCCCGCATCCACAGAACGGATCCAATAATAGATCACCCTCATTGCTACTCGCCAGGATGATCCTCTCCAAAACGCTCTCCGGCTTTTGCGTTGGATATCCTAGCCACTCGGCTGCCGCAGGCTGGAGGCAGGGCAGCCGCCACACGTTGTCGATGGTGCGGTCTTCCTTCATCCGGTAGACCACGTGCCCTTCGGCGTCCTTGACGTTGACCATCCGCCCCTGGAACTTCTTGCGGGCCAATTGCTTGACGGGCTGCTCGCGCATCTCTTTTAACTGATGGAACGTAAATTCAGAATCGACATCTTTGACATAAAACAAAATCGTGTCGTTCGCGTTGGGAAAGAGTCCCTTCCGCCGGTCGTGCATCTTATTGTAATAGTACCAGATGATCTCGTTACGAAAGTTTTTGGGGCCGAACACGGCGTCCATCAAAATCTTGAGGTAATGACCGGCCGTGGCGTCGCAATGCAGATAAAGCGAACCCGTCCGCTTCAGCACCCGGCGCAACTCCACCAGACGCGGGGCCATCATCGTCAGATAGGCCAGGAGGTCACTTCCGCCCAGCAGCATGCGAAACGCCTGCATCGCCTGGGACACCGGCCCGCCCTGCTCGACCACGACTTCATAGGTCCGCGCCGCCGTTTCATCCCATTGCCATGTATCCACAAACGCTTTGATTTGCGCGGCCGCCCCCGTGCCGTCATGTTCGGCGAATAAAATGTTGTAGTCCGCGTTGGAATTGAACGGAGGATCGAGGTAAATCAGGTCGACTGACTCATCCGCGACATAGCGGGGCAGGATGTCGAGATTATCGCCGTAGTAAAGTTTGTTCGACATAAGGCCTCCGACTGGTAAGGCCATTTTCCCAAGCATCGTAGTATTTGTCAAAGACTTACCACTCAAGTCCTTCGTGAACGTAGTGTGAGGGTGCTGTTGTTGCCGTTACTGTCCACTGACCACTGACCACTCTTCCGCCGTTGCCGTTCCTCCAGTTCTCCTGCTCTCCTGCTCTCCTGCTCCCCTGCTCTCCTGCTCTCGGCCGCTACACGGCCGTGTCTCACCCCGTACACCCTAACAAAAATTCTTTCAAAATTATGAAAATTTTTCTAACTCCTTATCCTTCTTGCGTGTGCGTCAAAAAAAATCTTTTTTCGCCTTTTGCCGCACCCTCATTTTTCGTCTGAAATCGCGCCACCCCCTGAGACAAGTACGCGTTATTATGAAGGGCCTTATGGCTGATTAAGACCCTCCAATCGAGCTGGGTGGCGAAAAGGTTAGGCCAAGCTTCTTCGCCACGTCTTCCAGCGCACAAGCCCCGGGTCGGCTAGCGCCCGAGGGCTTCCGGGGCGAGCGACAATCGCCCCGCAGCATTACAGCCGACGGGTGGAATGAGGGACGGGAGCGGCGCAATGTCTTCCGTGCTGACCATCGACGTAAGCGGGGTTGTGGGTGCCCTGGCCCGGCCGTGACGTTTGTTGTTTTCGCATTCGTAGGGGCAGAGTTTATCTCTGCCCTGACGTACCGGCGGGAGCCGGCTCCCATTTTTTACAGTGACACGGGCGTCTCGCCCGTGAATTTCAGCATGTAGGTCGAGGCAACAGACCCGACATTATCTTCAGAACAAAGTGTCGGGTCTGTTGACCCGACCTACTCGAAAACCGGTCCCAGCACTTCCAGGCTTCGCCGCGCTGCCGCGTCCGGATCGGCGGTTTGCGTATAAAGCTCGACCGTGGCGAAACCGTCGTAACCAGTGCGCTCCAGCGCTGCGGCGATGGCTGCAAAATCAATCTCGCCCTCGCCCGGTATCCGGTGATAGTGTTTCCGCGCGCAAATGTCCTCCAGGTGTAGATTCCAGATTCGCCCGGCCAGGCGCTCGATGGCTGCCGCCGGATCCTCTCCGGCGACGACGGCGTGGCCGACGTCGAGGTTCGCCCCCACGCGCGGCGAGTCGAGACGGGCGATCCAGGAGAGAAGCTCGTCGCTGCGCTCGATCAGCAGGCCCGGTTCGCACTCGATGCCGACGTTCACGCCCAGCCGCTCGGCGCGCTGCAATATAATCCCGCACTCCTCGCCGAACGCCTCGGCGCACCGTTCCGGCGTCATCCCGCCCAGGGGCCGGCCACTGGTGATGGAAATCGACCCGGCCCCAAGCCCCGCGGCAATCTCCAGCGACCGCAGAATCATCTTTCGCCGCGCCGTCCTGTGCTTCTTCGATTCCGACACCAGGCTCGGCTCGAAAAACGGTTCCGCCGGCGCGTCGGTCCAGTAACCGAACATCGTATTAGCATTGAAATTCGAGACCGCGAGGCCCAACTCGTCCAGCAGCGCCTTCAGTTCCTTCACCTCCTGCGGCGAAAATTCCGGCGGATAGGCGTGTGGCCGGTCGCCCAGGATTTCCACGCCGCGATAGCCGCACGCGGCGATGCGCCGCACCGCCGCAGCCAGGGAAAATCGCGTGTAGGCGTTGGTCGAAAATGCCAGGGAAACGCTCATGGGCACCATCCTACGCCGTCCCGGCGGCAATGTCAATTAACACTCGGGCCACTGCCGCCCCGCCTTTCAAGGTTGATATTTCGCCACGTGCGTTGTCCTGACGCAACACGCCCGCACAGACCATACCACTCTCGTAGCCTAACACTCTCGGTCGATATGGCGTTAACCTGTTGTAGGATAGGTAGTTAGCGTCAAATTTTGTCAAATCATGGCCCAGGCATTTTGACTTCGGCACGGGACTTGCTTTATCACTCTACAGATATGCTCGGTTCCAGTGTTTTAGTAACGGGGAGGAGTACGATGAGAATCATGGTTTTAGTGCTGTGCGTGGTTGCCTTGGTCATTCTGGGGAGCCAGTTGAACGCTGGTCCGCAACCTGTGGCTGTTCCCACGGTCGCGGATTCGCCCGACCTGCCGCTGGTGGTCGGGACGACTTTCCCGGAACCGATCAGCACCGTCTTCATTCTGGCCGGTGCAGTGGCCCTGGGACTGTGGAAACTGGCCCAGAAGCTGAAGCTCGTCTAAACTAAATTCGCGGGCTGTTGGTTAATACGCGGAGGCAGTTGGTCCGAACTCCGTTCGCGCTGGGGTCGCGCGCGAGTGAACAAATATTTTTCCCCCGTGGGCGCCATTATGTGGCGCCCATATTTTTTTCCCCGCTCCACGCCGGACCTGATCATTTGTGTTCCGGTGTTTTTTTGAGGCCGCCGCAGTCAAAGGCCGTTTTCCGTTTGCCGTAGCAGTTCTTATGGGCACCAATCGTGGGTGCCCTGCTGTTGTCGTTCAGCCCGCTTCAGCGAGCTTTGCCCCGGCGCCGCCGGGGTACAGGCCAGATGTTTTACGCCTGATGGAACTTCCAGCCCTTGCACCACGCGCCGGGCTGTATCACGTCCATATCATCGATTACCTTTGGCCCGATTATGGGTAATGCAGAGCATCTGGCAGTTTTTGGCCGTGCTACCGCCGCCCTTGCTCCAGGCGGTAACGTGGTCGGCGTCCATTTCCCTCAATTCGTAGATCTTTCGCTTGTTTGCTTCCGGCCCAGCGGCGCAGTGCGGGCAGTTGGATTTGCCCTTCGCTTTGGCAGCGCTCGTTTGCCTATCGAATACCGACCTCTTCGTGGCGTCGTCGAAAACCCGCACGTCCAACAGTCTCTTGTCCATCTGGCCGCCGAGAATGTACTCGAAGATGCCGCGACGGTTCTTAACGTAGGGATCGCCAAGAAGCCGCTTGACCTCGGCAGAAACCTTGGCCGGGTCATATGATTTGGAATGATATTCCTCGTAGAGCCGTCCCCACTCCAACCCCTGCATCTCCTTCTCAACATCCCGGAACAAGGTAGAAACCCAGTCGATTACGCTGTTGAAGTATGTTTTCATTTCATTGATGTTGTTGGCGTATCGATTAGCACTCATGTAGCCGCCGATATCGCCTTTGCTCACCCAGTCCAGCGCCCGCTCCAGGAAATCCTGCCGGTTGGCGCTGCCTTTGATGTACGCGCCCCACTTCTGGATGTTCGCGTTCTGGCTGTTGCTGAACTCGGCCTTAGCTAGGGTCACGAACGGCCCGGAGTAGATGGCATTCAAGAGTTCCTGAGGGTTGAGCGGCACGCCTGCGATGTTGATAGTCTCAAACCACTGCTTGATCTCGCTCTCCGTGCCCTCGCACTCGTAGATCAGCAATTTCGAGTCCCGAATCTTGGCTTGTTGGTCGGCGGGCAGGCTATCGAAGTTCTTCGGATTGCCGCTGTCCATGATTGCGAACTTGTTCGTAACGAATCGCCCGATACTCGTGATCCTCTGCTGGCCGTCCAACACTTCGAACTTGTCCTCTGCGACCTTGTTGAAATAGATTAACCCCAGCGGATACCCCTTGAGCAGCGATTCGATGACCGCCCCCTCCTTCTTGCCACCACCATCCGCATAGATGTAGTTGCGTTGGTACTCCGGCTGGATGGTGAGCTTTCCTCCCAATCCAAAAAGACCTTTGCCTTCGAGTTCGTTGTACACAAACCCGTCGCAGATGTCGGCGACAGTGATGTCAGGTCTCAGAGTGGTATTCACTTTTTCCTCCCTCTTGCGGGTCGAGTAAGGACTCGGATGAGGACTCTCGCATATAGCTGTATGAAGTTCTCAGTGCCGACCCTGTAGTATGTCTTGCCGGTCGGACACTCGCTAACCTTAATGGCAGGGCCATCATTGAGCTTCGACACGAGCGATTTACTGCCGTCTTTACTGACCTGAGTCTGCATGGAATACGTCTTGCATGCGCCGCCATCCCAAGTCTTCGTGATCCCCAAAATCTCGTACTGTTCGGGGTTGTATTTATCGAGGAAAGTGATGGGGACGCCCATCATTCCGTCGTAGTCGCCGGGGATGGCGTCGGTGAACGGCACTTCGATAGCGTCATAGTTGTCGTACCGGTCGTACGCGGCCTTGCCCTTGATCTCCTTGTGCTTGCTGAATCTCAAGTTTTCGGCCAAGGTCATGCCCTCTAACCGCTGGTGGCGACGGCCATGGTCCAGGTTTGTGTACCAGCGAACGCCCTTAACGCGGATGTACTTGACGCCGTTTTCGTCGATACGCCATCCCGCAGCGTTCAGCGGATAGTGGTCTGGGACGCGGAACTCGCGGTCACCGCTGTGGATGCTGACGCCCATCCATAACTTGTTGTCCTTGATCAGCGGGAAGATCTCCTTGTAGGTGATCGCGTTGAGATTGCCGATGATGAGCAACTTCTTTTTGTACTCCATAATCTGGGCGACGTACACGCGGAAGAGAGAGAAGGGTGGGTTGGTGACGACGATGTCGGCCTCTTTCAGGAAAGCGACGCAATCGGCGCTCCGGAAATCACCTCCGGGGAACTTGTCGTCTCCTTTCAAGGCTATCCGTGCGGCCTTGTTGCGCTTAAGGAAGAGTTTCACGTCCTCGATGTTCGCCGCGCCGTCTCCGTCCTCGTCCTTC
Source organism: uncultured Planctomycetia bacterium (assembly GCA_903929765.1). GTDB lineage: Bacteria > Planctomycetota > Phycisphaerae > FEN-1346 > JAACEH01 > CAIYVX01. The sequence continues at coordinate 24,355 of CAIYVX010000062.1, read as the reverse complement.
ACATAGTCGAGGATAACGGCGATCGCCTTTGGCTTCTGGCGCTTGCCATTCCCCTCGTTGTATTCCGGGAACAAGCTGCCCTGGCCGGCGATAGGGGAGCCGTCGTAGCTGGTGGCGATGAGCTTCTTGAGGGCGAGCTTGTTGAAGTTGGCGGCGAAATATTTGAAGAAATTGCTCTCGAAGGGGTCGTCGCAGTTGCAATAGACGACCTTGCCGCGGAAAGTGTCTGGGTCGAACTCAAGGTATGCCTCGACCTCTTTCTGAATGTCCACGTACTGGGTGTAGAACTCGTCCTGCTTGGCGGCCTTCGCGGCACCGAGGCTTCGATTCAGCGGCTTGCTCTGTATCTGTCGGCTCATCCGCTCAATTATGCCAAGCCTTGCCTTGCGTGGCTAGAAGATTTCCGACTTTCGGCAAGACCGGTACCCTGACTGCCCCAAAGGCATGGCCGTTGTTGTTACCGTTCCACTTATCTGGTGAATCTGGTGACAGTATAAAATTATAATTGCCCTCTCTGTCTGACCCCTCCCTATGTGGGGTTATTTTTTGTCGATCCAACTCTGCGTTGACATTCGCCCTCGCCGTTCCTAGACTCGGTTCCCCGGCAGCATCCGCCGGATACCGAGGAACCAATGACCACCAACATTTCCAGCCCCAGGCGAATCCAGAGCCGCGCCGGTCGGTTTCTTCCGCTGGCGGCCATCATGGTCGTTTACGCAGCGGCGGTCGGCCTGAGCGTCAACTGGGGCTTACCCGGCCCGGAGCGGGTCAAGTTGCTTTTTCCAGGCGGAGTGGATGAAACGACGCTCGCGGAAATTTCCGCCCGCGCCGCCGCCAAATCCGCCGCCGAATCGGACGTGCCTATTGTCCTTCAGGGCCAGCGCCCGGCGGCGCCCCGCTGGTCGCGCGACGAAGCCCTCGACGCCTGCCGCCGCTTCCTGCTCTATTCCGACAACCCGGACGAGATGATGACCCTCTCGGCCCTTTCGCGTCTGAAACCGGCCGAGGGCCGCTTCGATCCCGGCATCGGACAGTATGGCGGCGCGTTTCTCTATCCGCTCGGCGTCTGGCTCAAGACGGCGGCCGCCACCGGCCTGGTCCGCCAGGGCGACCTCGGTTTCTACGTCCGCCACCCGGCCGAGATGGCGGCGCTTTACGTCGCCGGGCGGCTCTTCGTTGCGCTCTGCGTTGCGGCGGCCATCGTCGTGGTTTACCTGATCGGACTGCGGCTCGGTGGCCCGGCTGCCGCGGCGCTGGCCGCAGGGCTCGTGGCCTTCTCCCCGGCCGTCCTGGCCGAGAGCGTCGTCCTGAAGCCTCACGCGGCCGCGCTCCTGCCGGCCATGCTGGCGGTTTACTGGACATTTAAATATTTCGACTCGCCGTCTCGCCGCCTGCTCCTGGCGGCCGCCCTGGCCGCCGGGCTGGCCCTGGGCATGACGACCACGGCCGCCCCCGCCCTGCTGGTGGTTCTGCTGGGCGTCTGGCTGGTTCCTCAAGCGCGGCTCGGACGAACCGTTCTGGCCGTGGCCGTGGCCGCGGCGGCGTTTCTCCTGACCAACCCCTATTCGCTGCTTTCCCTGCACGATCGGCTGGCGGAAATGGAGCAGATTCGCCGCTTTTACGCCGGGCCGATTTCCGCCCTGGCCCCGCTTGATTACCTCGCTCATCCGCTGCGCGAGGGTTTCGGCCTGCCGTTCATCCTGGCCGCCGTGGCCGGGGCGATCCTGCTGATTTCCCATGATCGCCGCAAGGCGGCGCTCGTGCTCGTGCCGATTGTTCTGGTTCTGGCGCTGATGCCGCTCGGCCTGGGCCGCTGGGCGAGCGATCCGCAGATGGTCCGCTTCGCCCTGCCGGTGATAGCGTTGCTGGCCGTGGTTATCGGCTGGGCGGCGACGCTTTTGCCGCGACTTTCGGCGGCGATGGTGACCGGCGTGCTGACCGTCGCGCTGGCCCTGGCCCTGCCGACCGTTTACGCCCAGTGGCAAAGCAGTCACGGGGTTAGCGTCCGGCTGGAGGCGGGGCGGTGGCTCAACCAAAACGCGGCCGCCGGCCAGGCCGTCCTCATGGACTACCCACCCGCGCCGTACCGCGCGCCGCCGCTGGATTATCTGCATCGGGAAATTCTTTATGCCCCGGACCCCGCCCGGTCCTACTTTGCCGTCTCGACTTCTGTGGGTTCCCAGACCCCGCCGCCGGATCGCTCGGGGCAGCGGCGGGCGGTCTTCTCGCTGGGCAACGGCTCACCGTGGTTCCGTGCTCCGGTCACGTTCGCCGACCGGACGATATTCATCGACTTGTGCGTGTCGGCCACGAAGAAGTAGCCGGCCTTTACTCGGTTTCGGCTCCGCCGATCTGGGCGTAAGCATCCCCGCCGCTGATCGAGTCCGACTCGAAGCCTTCCCAGGGAATCTCGACATTGCGGCCTTCGTGTGGCTTGAGATCCCGGACCGTGGCCGTAACGTAGCCGGACCGCTGCAGAGATTTAGTGTCCATCAGAATCACGGTGACATCGACCATCGGGGCGGCCACTTCGTTGTCATTGCGGACCTCGACGGTCACGGTGCCGCCGGAATCGCCGTGCCCACGGACGCCCAGGAAGGTGGCGGCAATTTTATAGACCGGTTTGCCCGGCGCCCAATGCCGCCACTTGGTCTCGAATTTCAGTTTCGCGTCGGTGTAAGGATAGGCGATAATCGCCGGCACCTTCTGCCCGGGCTGCACGTCGCGGAAGATAAAGGTCTTTTCGACCAGCATTTTTTTGCCGTCCCAAACGCTGATCGTCGCGGCGGCGCGTTCGACCAAGTCGTTGGTCGTATTCTGAAACATGGCGAAGTGGACCATCGGCAACTGTTTTCTGAGTTCGAAGTACTCATCGGGCTTGCCTTTATCCGAGTCGTCCATGGTCAGCGGCGTGGCGGACTCGGACGTAGGCGCCGGCCCCCTGGCGCCCGGCCCCACCTTGTTGAGGACCGCGGCCATAGCCGCGCTCTTGGCGGCCGTCATCGGACCGTCGGCTTGCGTTTGGCCGTCGCCTATGGTCTGATCCGACACTCCGTTCTTGTTCGTCATGATGACATAGAAGAACACCACGATGATCAGGAGCAGAACGCCGGCCAACGTAAAGACCACGCCTGGGTTCTTCATCAATCCGGTGGGGGGCCGCGCCGGAAGCTCATCCTCCGAGGAGTCCAGATGGCTGTGGCCCGCCGTGTGGCCGTGGGCCGGGCGGGACTCGACCTGCTCGTGTCTGGCGGCCGGTTTCTGCTGCGTCGCCGCCAGGAGATCGTCCAGCCCGTCGCCGGGCGGCTTCGGTTTACCCGGCAGGCCAAGCTGCGCCGCGGCGTCGTCGAGGGCGCTCGCCGCACCGGAGGAGGCCTTCGTGGGGCGATTCAGCTTGGGAATCTTCATCCGCGCTTTGCAGTGCGGACATTGCACCTCCGTGCCCAATTGCTGTTCGAGCACGCCAAACGCCTTGCCGCATTTCGTGCAACCGGCCTTAATCGTCGGCATACGCACCTCGCCTAAAGGGTTCCCCCGCCACTAACCGCACCATAATATACGATCAGTAGAAGAAAACGTTCAATTTTTTCAAGGGGAATTTTTTGTGATAACGCCCGCGGGAATGGAAAAGCCACACCAACATGAACTGTTTGGCCGGGCCTTCAAAGTGGCGCCACGACTCCTCATTTTGAGTAGATGCAGATATCTATAACATATAACGATTGGTTGTACTCTATGGGAATGTTTGCCGGCCATCCTCACACCTTGCCCCCAAACAGCCAGGGGGCCAAGGTGTGGCACCCTGGAAGTAACCATTCAATCGTTAACTGCTCTAACGCTGAGCCGGGCCTTCGTCGACCGAGTGGCGCCACATCTGGTACTGGCTCGAGAATGGGGCGAAGTTGTTCTCGTTATCCCAGATTTCGGTGCGGACGTAGCTGCGGCGGCGGTCTTCGAAGAGCAGGAGCGGCGCTTCGGCGGCGAGCAGCGTGGTGGCGAAGTAGCCGCGATCTTCCTGGCCGAGGGCCAAGGGGTTCGGGCCGAAGAGGGTGGCACTGATTTTCTGGGCGGGCGTAGGCGGAGGCAGAGCCTGGGCTTTCTGATTCGGCTGGCCACAGCCGGACAGGAAGAGCAGGGCTAAGGCCAGAGCCACAATTGCGGCGGCAATCGCGCATTTGGTTTTCATCTCAAATACCTCAACACGGCGAAACTGCGGTCGAGGAGCAACGCCCGAGGGCGAAGCGGCACGACCGCCGACAATGTCAAGTGCAAATCTCATTCCGCTGCACTACATTTGACTTGATGGACATTTTGTTTTCTCATAACTCCTTATAACATTATAAGTTAGAAACGGGCCAAAGTCAAATTGGCAAGATGGTGAAGAGATAACGGTTGGAGGCATGGCGAGGCGGGAGGGCGACGGGCAGCGGTGGTGGAGTTGACGTAAGTCCAGGTGGGATAAGTGGTTAGACAGATTGTGGCGGATGAGGCGGATGGAAATCCATGATGGACACAACACACACTTTGGTCCCGACTTGTCGGGCCTTCAAAGTGTGGCACCCGGATTTCGGTACACCCGACCCCCTACTTGCGGGATTTGCTGGTGCGGACGATGAGGGCAGGACGTTCGGCGGAGACGAAGGTGTGGGGCTCGACGGAATCGGTGAGCCAGACGTTGCCGCCGATGGTGCTGCCGCGACCGACGACGGTGGTGCCGCCGAGGACGGTGGCGTGAGCGTAGAGGGTGACATCGTCCTCGATGGTGGGATGGCGTTTCTGGCCGCGGATGAGGTTGCCGCAGGCGTCTTTGGGGAAGCTGAGGGCGCCGAGGGTGACGCCCTGGTAGAGTTTGACGCGCGAGCCGATGACGGTGGTTTCGCCGATGACGACGCCGGTGCCGTGGTCGATGAAGAAGGATTCGCCGATGGCGGCGCCGGGATGAATGTCGATGCCGGTGCGGGTGTGGGCGTATTCGCCGATCATGCGGGCGAGGAGCGGGATGCCAAGAACCCAGAGTTCGTGGGCGAGGCGGTAGACGGAGACGGCGAGGAGGCCGGGGTAAGAGAGGATGATTTCGTGGTAGCCGCGCGCGGCCGGGTCGCCGTCAAAGGCGGCCTTGACGTCGAGGGTGAGAAGGCGGCGGATTTCGGGGATGCGGCGGAGGACGTCCTGGGCGTTGACCTCGGCCAGGCCGCGGCAATGGCGGCACTCGGGCCCGGAGCGGCGGCAATCGTGGCGGACGGAGCGGTAAATCTGTTCGGCGAGCATGAGATAAAGCTCGTGGAGTCGGTCGCCGACATGGTAGGCGAGATTGTCGGCGGCGCAGGATTTGTCGCCGTAGTAGCCGGGGAAGAAGATTTCCTGGGTGACGGCGACGATGCGGACGACGATCTCGGTTTCGGGCAGGGAGGTGCCGTCGAGATGGTTGATTTCGGGGAGGGAGTCGCAGGAGGCGACGATGGCGCGGACGATTTCGGGCAGGGCGCTGTAGCGTTCCTGACGCTGGGACAGGGCGGCGAGCTGGTCGGGGGTGAGAGAAAGTTCGCGGGCGGAGCAGACGACGGCCTCCGGTTGGGAGGCGGAAGATTTAGGATTTTTTTTTCGAGTGGCCATAAATAAAAATTCCTCACAAAAACAGCAACACCCTCACCCTACCCTCTCCCCTCAAGGGAGAGGGGTGAAGAAGAAACAACAGTAACAGAAACAACAACTGCGGCACAGAGCGAATTGGGCGCAACAGGTGCACCCTCACCCTACCCTCTCCCCTCAAGGGAGAGGGGTGAAACAGCAAAAAAGAAGAAAAAGAAAAACATATTTCATTGGTTCGCCTACCGGGGGTTTCACCCCAGGCTAGGAACCACGCGCCCTTTCAGGGCGGACGGCAGCAACAAAAACAGCAACACCAATCGGAAAACGGCTTTAATTGTGGCGGCTGCAAACAGCGCATCCGCCCTACATAACAGCCCCCCCTGCTCTACGCGACGATTTCGGTGCCGACGCCCTGGTCGGTGTAGATTTCGAGGAGGAGCGAATGCTTGATGCGACCGTCGATGATGTGGCTCTTTTTGACTCCGCCGCGCACGGCGGTGAGGCAACATTCGACCTTGGGAATCATGCCGCCGGTGATCTGGCCGGCGGCGACGAGGCGGTCGATTTCGGCGGCGTTGAGGGATTCGGCGGTGCTGGCGGCATCGTTGGCGCGGGTGCGAATGCCGTGGGTGTCGGACATGTTGACGAGCTTTTCGGCGTGCATGGCGACGGCGACTTTGGCGGCGGCGGTGTCGGCATTGACGTTGTAAACCTGGCCGTCGGCCCCCAGGCCGAGCGGGGCGATGACGGGAATGACATCTTCCTGGACCAGGCGCGAGAGAATCCAGAGATCGACGTCGGTGACGTCGCCGACGTAGCCAAGATCGACCGGCTCGCCCTGTTCGTCCTGGCCGAATTTCTGGATGGCGCGGAGGACGGGACGGTTGCGGGGATGAATCGGTTCGACCAGGCCGCCGAGTTCGCGGACCTCTTCGACGAGTTGCTTGTTGATGGTGTTGATCAGGACGTCCTGGACGATGGAAAGGGTGACAGCGTCGGTGAAGCGGAGGCCGGAAGCCCATTTGGGCTGGAGATTGGCGTCTTTCATGGCGCGGCTGATGGCGGGGCCGCCGCCGTGGACGAGGACAGGGTGGATGCCGACGGCCCACATGAAGACGAGGTCGGTGAGGACGCTGCGGCGCGAGGCCTCGTCGTCGAAGAAGCTGCCGCCCATTTTGACGACGACGACCTTGTCGCGGAAGCGCTGAATGTAACTCAGGGCTTCGATCAGCGTGGCGGCTTTTTCGGTGGCAGGTTCCATAAACGGTAAAAGTTACCTTTTTCGGCGGGGAATACAAAAGAAAAATTGCGGGCGATGCTGGGGAAGTTCGAATTCAAAATTAAAAATGAAAAATTAAAAATTAACGGCAACAGCGAAGAAACAACAGCAACAGCAGAAGAAGAAAAAGAAGAAGAATTGATATTTGTCAGGACCGGCGGCTTACGCCGCCGGCTAAATACTTTCGCCGCTTTGCGGCTGGTCGGGGGCGATAATGGATGGGCGTGAGGCAGCCGGGACGAAGAACAACAAAAGCAACAGCAACAGAATTCTCATTCAAGACGACAGGCCCCTGAACATGGCGGCAAACAGCGGCCGCCATGCCACCCAAAGTCTCGGCGAAATTCGGTTGTGGGGGTTTGGGCGGCCCGGTATTATATGCCGGGTGTGGTAAGATGGTGGAATTGCCCGTTGAGGCTCGGAGGTTGGCCTTCATGAATGAACGATTGCGGGAGATTCTCGAAAAGCTGGGACGGCCGCGCATTGTGGTGCTGGGCGATTTGATGATTGATCGCTATGTGCACGGGGACGCGGAACGGATCAGCCAGGAGGCGCCGATCCAGGTACTGCGCGTGGCGTTCGAGGAAGAACGTCTGGGCGGCGCGGGTGCGGTGGCGAACAACCTGGCGGCGCTGGGGGCTTCGGTAGAGGTGGTGTCGATTGTGGGGCGAGACGGCGACGGGGCCAAGGTGTTGAGTCATTTGAAGAAAATCGGGGTGGGGACGGCGGCGGTGCGGCGCGTGGGCGATCGGCCGACGACGGTGAAGACGCGGTTCGTGGGCCGGGCGCAGCAGCGGATTCCGCAACAGGTGCTGCGCGTCGACCATGAGGACACGCGGGCGATTGATGCGGCGACTGAGGCGGCGCTGGCGCAGGCGCTGGAGAAGGCGTTGGGGCGGTCGGCGGTGCTGCTGATATCGGATTATGCGAAGGGCGTGGTGACGCCGCGCTTGTGCCAGATGGCGATCCGGGCGGCGCGGCGGCGGAAGGCGCCGGTGCTGATTGATCCGACGAAATTTACGGATTATGCGAAGTATCGCGGGGCGACGCTGTTGACGCCGAACCGGGTGGAGACGGAGGAGGCGTCGGGGCTGAAGATTGCGGGCGAGGCGAGCTTGCGGCGGATTGCGGAGCGGCTGATGGGGGATTTGAAGCTGGAGGCCCTGGCGATCACGCTGGACAAGGAAGGGGCGTACGTGGCGAGGCGCGGGGAGCGCGGGCGGATGATTCCGACGCGGCCGCGGAACGTGTTCGACAACGCGGGAGCGGGTGACATGTTCATTTCGGTGCTGTCGCTGGCAATTGCTTCGGGGGCGGGGCTGGAGGACGCGGTGGCTCTGGCGAACGTGGCGGGCGGGATCGAGGTGGAGAAGTTCGGGGTGCAGACGGTGTCGCGGGAGGAGATGGCGACGGACCTGATGGCGACCTCGAGCAAGATTCGGACGCGGAAACAGATCGAGGAAAGCGTGGTCCGGGACCGGGCGAACCGGGCGCGGGTGGTGTTTACGAACGGGTGCTTCGACCTGCTGCACCACGGGCATGTGCAGTATTTGGAATTTGCGCGGAGCCAGGGGGATCGGCTGGTGGTGGGGCTGAATTCGGACGCGTCGGTGCGTCGGCTGAAGGGCGAGCCGCGACCGCTGGTGCCGGCGGAACAGCGGGCCCGGGTGCTGGCGGGTCTGGCGGCGGTGGATTATGTGGTAATATTTGACGAGGATACACCAGATAAATTGATACGGACGGTGCGACCGGACGTGCTGGTCAAGGGCGAGGACTGGCGCGGCCAGGGCGTGGTGGGGAGCGAGTTTGTGGCGGGGTACGGGGGCAAGGTGGTGCTGGCGCCGCTGGTGGGCCGGGCTTCGTCGACGGCGCTGATCGAGAAGGCTCGGCGGGCGAAGTCGGCGGGGCGGACGCTTACCAGCAAACAGCCCGTTGAAAAAAGGCAAAACCAGGGGCAGGATGCCCCTGGCACTCACGGGCAAGATGCCCGTGCCACTGTGAAACGGCCTTTTTCAACGGGCAACAAGGCGGCGGTCAAAGGGAGGAAGAAGGGATGAAAGACGACATTCGCGGGCAACTGCTGCAATCAATCGACATCAAGACGCGGGCGCTGGAGCGGTGCGTGGAGAGCGTGGAGAAGGCGGCGCGGCTGCTGATCGACTGTTTCCAGCGCGGGGGGACGGTGTACATTTGCGGCAACGGCGGGTCGGCGGCGGACGCGCAACACGTGGCGGGGGAACTGGTGGGGCGGTTTCGGATCAACCGGCAGGCGTTGCCGTGCCTGGCGCTGACGACGGACAGTTCGATTATGACGGCGGTGGCGAACGATTTTGATTTTGAGGAAGTTTTCGCCCGGCAGGTTTCGGCGTTTGCGCATCCGGGGGATTGCCTGATCGCGCTATCGACGAGCGGCAACGCGACGAACGTGCTGAAGGCGGCGGCGGTGGCGCGGAAGTCGAAGTGCACGGTGATTGCATTTACGGGAGAGACGGGCGGTCAGTTGAAGGAGTTGGCGGATTGCCTGGTCGCGGCGCCGAGCGATCAGACGCCGCGCATTCAGGAGGTGCACATCACGCTGCTGCACATTATTTGCGGGCTGATCGAGAAGACGATGTTCCAGTCGTGAGACGGGGTAAAGAAGAAACAGCAGCAACCAGCGATTTTGGCGCAACAGGCGCACCCTCACCCGGCCCTGAAGGGCCACCCTCCCCCCTCAAGGGGGAGGGGTGAAAAAGAAACGAAAACCATGAGCCAACCTGCGATATTTTTGGACCGCGACGGAACGCTGATCGAGGACGCGGACTACCTGAGTTCGCCGGAACAGATTCGGATTCTGCCGCGAGCCATCGCGGGGATCGAACGGTTTCGGGCGGCGGGTTATCTGGTGGTGGTGGCGACGAATCAGTCCGCGGTGGCGCGGGGTCTGGTGAGCGAAGAGCAACTGGGGCAGATTCACGAGCGGCTGGTGGAACAGGTGGAAATGCTGGGCGGTCGGCTGGACGCGGTGCTGTATTGCCCGCACCTGCCGGAGGGGACGGTGGGGAAATATGCGGTGGATTGCCGGTGCCGCAAGCCCAGGCCGGGACTGTTTCTGCGGGCGCGGGACGAGTTGGGTGTGGACCTGAGTCAATCGTTCGCCATCGGAGACGCCTGGCGGGACGTGGAGGCGGCGCTGGCGGTGGGTGTGCCGAGCGTGAAACTGGCGCGGCCGAAGGGGCGCGAGGAGGCGGCGCGGCCGGACCTGCCGATCCTGGGCGAGGCCCGCGATCTGGACGAGGCGGCGGATATTATTCTGGGGACGACGGCGGAAGACGCGCGGCAAAGAATAGCGGGGTGGGCGCAAGCGGGAGAAAAAACCGGAACTCGTATGGCTCCCGGCCTCAACCCCTCGCCCGGCCGTTCCGGCCACCCTCTCCCAAGGGAGAGGGGTGAAGAAGCAGCACCCTCACCCTACCCTCTCCCCTCAAGGGAGAGGGGTGAAGAAAAAGCAACGGCAACGCCAAGCGGAAAACAACCTTTTAATGCGGCGGTTGTCAAGCAACCGCCCTACATGACGACACGCGACCAGACCACCCGACCGGCGGGGGCGAGTGCGGAGTCGGTGGAAACGGTGCTGACAGATGTGCGGCGAATGTTGCGGCGGCAGAACGACGAGTCGTTCGGCGTGTCGCGGATGTTCGGGTACCTGGCGCAAGGGTTGGCCCTGTGCCTGGGCATCGGAGGCACGCTTTCGGTACTCCTGAGCAACAATCCTGTCCCGGCGATAACCCTGTTTGTGGCGGCGATCTTCGCCCAGTTGGTGGCGCTGACGATGTTTTTGATTTCGCGGAAATCCGGGTGAAGTGGAGGCATGGTGATGCGAATAGTAGTCGCCTGCCCGAACTGGATCGGCGATGCGGTCATGGCCACGCCGGCCCTGGCGGCGCTGAAGGCGGCACATCCAGAGAGCCATCTGACGCTGATCGCGCGGCCGTACGTGGCGCCGGTGTTCGAGGCGGCGCCGTATGCGGATGAAATCATGCTGTGGGGTCCGCGCGGGCAGGGGGAAAACCTGTTGCGGCTGGCGGAACGGTTGCGGCACACGCCGGGTGACGCCGCGGGCTACGAGGCCGGCGTCCTGATGACGAACTCGTTCCGCTCGGCCCTGCTCTTTTTTCTGGGGCGCGTGCGGCAACGCATCGGGTATGACCGCGAGTGGCGCGGCTGGCTGCTGACGGACCGGCTGAAGCCGCTGAAGGAAAACGGGCGGTACGTGCCGACGCCGGCGCTGACTTATTACTTCGACCTGGTGCGGCGGTTGGGGGCACACGAACAGACGCTCGCCCTGCGGCTATACACGACGACGGCAGACGAGGCGGCGGCGGACCGGCTTTATGCGGCGCTGGGACTTGTAGCGGCGCAAACGCTGGTGCTGGCGCCGGGGGCGGCGTTCGGACTGGCGAAGTGCTGGCCGGCGGAACGGTTTGCGCAGGTGGCCCGGGAGGCGCGGGCGAAGCTGGGCCTCAAGACGCTGATCTTGTGTGCGCCGAAGGAAATGGCGGTGGCGCAGACGATTGTGGCGGCGGCGGACGGGGCGGCGGTCGTGCCGGCGGAGTTGCCGGGTCTGGCGACGGTGAAGGCGGTGGTGCGGCGGGCGCGGGCGATGGTGACGAACGACTCGGGGTTGCGGCACTTCGCGGCGGCGTGGGACATTCCGGTGGTGACGATTTTCGGACCGACACATATCAACTGGACGGAGACGTGGTTTGCGAAGGAAACGAAGCTCCAGGCTAGCGTGGAATGCGGACCGTGCCAGCAACGGGTCTGCCCGGAGGGACATCTCCAGTGCATGAATCTGGTGACGCCGGAGCAGGTTTTTATGGCGCTGACGGCGCTGGTGGAGAAGCATTCTTACGCGGCGAGCGGGCCGGTGGCGACGGCAGGAAAATAGACTTCAGGAACAGCAACGGCAGGGCAGAGATAAACTCTGCCCCTACGAAAGTAACAACGGCAAAAGAAACAACCTGGCAACATTCTATGGCCGACGCGCCGCTGGTGACCATTATCCTGCCGCACTTTGAAACACCGGAGCTGGCGAAGTTATGCCTGCGGGCGATTCGGAAATTTACCTTTTCGGCGAAAGAGCATGGTTCTGCAAGCAGAACCATGGCACCCAGCAAGTCACCCGAGATTGAAGTTCTGGTGATCGACAACGGGTCGGGCGACGGGGAGTCGCTAGAGTATTTGCGGCAGGTCGAGTGGATTCGGCTAATCGAGCGCGGGCCGGAGGCGGCGGCGCTGGGCGGGGCGGCGGCTCATGCGACGGCGCTGAACGTGGGGTTGCGTGAGGCGAAGGGTGAGTTTGTGCTGGCAATGCACACGGACACGATTCCGCGGCGCGCGGGGTGGTTGGAAGAATTGATTTCGCCGATGCGAGCGGATCCGCTCTTGGCGGTGGTGGGGTCGGACAAGACGGATGAGTCCGGGGCGGCGTGGTCGCTGGTGAAAAAGATGGTGGACCGCAAGACCTGGCGGCGGGCGGCGTATCGGGTGACGGGGCGGGAGTTGCCGGAAGAGTTGCGCGAGCGGCGGCCGCATGCGCGGAGTTTTTGCGCCCTTTATCGGCGGGCGGCGCTGGTGAAGGAAGGGCTGGATTTTGTGCCGCGCGGGCGGACGACGGCGGGCGAAGAGATTTATCACGGGCTGGCGGCGCGGGGTTATCATGTGCGGTTGCTGGCGAGGGCACAGATGCGGGAACTGGTGGTGCACGTGTCGCACGCGACGGCTCTGGTGAGCGAACGGCGGAAGATCAACCGGCGGATCGTGCGGCGGCGGACGCGGGGGCGGATGGAACGGCTGATGAGCGAGCCGTGGATTCGAGCGCTCGCGGAGGACGACGGACTGGATCGGCTATGAATTCGACACGATTCCATACTTCGCCGGGGTACCGCGAGTTGCTGGCCGCGCACGGGCTCGGCTCGTTTGAGGCGGTGTTTAATTATGGAACGGGGAAAGAGAGCGTTCAGCATGGCCACGCAAGCGTGGACCATGCCACCCAAACCTCTGGGGTGGTGGTGACGCGGTTGACGCTGCGCGATGCGGCGGGCGTGGAACGGACGTTCGTGCTGAAACGGGAAACGCGGCCGGGGCTGGGGCGACGGCCGCGCTCGCGGAGTAGGAAAGAATGGCGAAACCTGGTGGCGCTGCATGATCGGGGCATTGCGGCGGCGGAACCGGTGGCGATGGGGGAACGGCGGCGCTGGGGCGTGGCCCGGCAGGCGTTTATCCTGGTGCGCGAGCCGGCGGGGACGGTGAGCGTGGCGGAGTATTTGCAGCGCGGGCCGGGGGCCGGGGAACGGCGCGAGTTGGCCCGGGAGTTGGGCGGGATGATCCGGCGGATGCACGACGGGGGTCTGGCGTACCGCGATCTTTATGCCCGACATATTCTTATCAGTCCAGACAAGAAAGATGGAGTGTTCGGGGCAACGCTGGTGAACGCGCAGCGGGCCTACCGGTTTCCGAACCTGGCGCCGCACTTCCGGTGGCACGATCTGGCGACGCTGCTGGTGACGACCAACTATCCGGCGTGCACGGCGGCGGATCGGTTGCGGCTGATCCTGGCTTATGGTCGGCAGTCGCGGCTGAGCGCGGATTTGAAGGTGCTGATTCGGCGGGTGGTGGGCCGGGCGGCGCGGATGCGAAGCCGGGGTCTGGAACCGCTCTTGGGATTGGAACGGTTGCCGCCGCGGATGGTGGCGCTGGCGGCGGGAGCGGGACAGCGGGCGATGGCGGCGGAACGGTTTCTGCCGGAGTTGGGGCGGCTGGGCCTCGGGTCGTTTGAAGCGATCATGAATTATGCGGGGGGGAAGAATTATCGCGAGGCGCCGGGACGGCGGACGGTGCGGATTGCGGTGACGGGGCCGGACGGACGGGCGTCGGCGATTTATCTGAAGCGGCACGAGCGGCTGGAGACGGGCGAGTGGCTGGCGGGCCTGGTGCGGGGGCGAGCGGCGCGGTCGCCGGGGGAAGTCGAGTTTGAGAATATTTTTCGGCTGGCGCTGGCGGGGTTGGCGGCGCCGACGCCGGTGGCGGTGGGGTATGAGCGCGGGCGGGGATTGAAGTCGCGGTCGTTTGTGATTACGGAAGAGTTGGCCGGGGCGATGCCGGCGGATGATTATTTGAAAAGGGAGTTCGCAGGCCAGGCCACTCAAATTTGTGAGCAACCAGCGAAGCAAAGAACACACTTTGGCCCCGGCAAAGCCGGGGCTTCAAAGTGTGGCACCCGGAATGATGCTCGGAAACGGGAGTTGGTGCGGCAGGTGGCGAGATTGGTGCGGCGGTTTCATCGGGCGGGGTTCTATCATCGGGATTTGTATTTGTGTCATATTTTTGTGCGGGAAGAGCGGAGAAGATTTTCGCTGTACCTGATTGATTTGCAGCGGGTGCGGCAGAAACGGCCGGGGCGGGTGGGGCGGCGGTGGCTGGTAAAGGATCTGGCGGCGCTGGCGTATTCGGCGCCGGCGGGGATAGTGACGCGGACGGATCGGATGAGATTTGTGCGGGAATATCTGGGGGTGAAGAAGTTGGATGGGGCGGCGAAGGAATTGGTGAGAAGCGTGGCGGCGAAGGCGGGGCGGATAGCGCGGCATGATGAGAAGAAACGGTTCGGATGACATTTCAGACGCCCAGACGATGCAAATAAGAAACAAGAAGAAGAACACACTTTGGCCCCGATGAAGCCGGGGCTTCAAAGTGTGGCACCCGGAATTAACCTGTCGGGCCAAGGCCCAACCTACATTTTAGCGGCGGCATGGGCGAGGGCGATGATGCGGTCGAGGTCGAGGTGCTCGCCGCGCGTGTCGGGGGGGATGGCGGCGGCGGCGAGGAGGGCGGGCCAACGGCCGCGGAAGGATTCGAGACCGGGGGCGTGTTCGAGGCTCTTGAGGCAGGTTTTGCGGCGATGGGCGAAGAGGCCGGCGGCGACGCGGTGGAAGAGGTCGAGGTCGCCGAGGCGGGCGTAGCGGGCGGCGTCGGGGCGGATGCGGACGAGCGTGGAGTGGACGTTGGGGCGGGGCCAGAAAACGGTTGGGGAGAAGTCGCGGAGGGTTTCGACTTCGGCCAAGGCGCGGACGAGGACGCTGATGGGGCCATAGGCGCCGTCGTCGACGCGGGCGGCGAGGCGGTCGGCGACTTCCTTCTGGACGGTGAAGACCATCAGGTCGGGGCGGGGTTGGCCGAGGAGGAGGTTCATGAGGATGGGCGTGGCGGCATGGTAGGGCAAGTTGGCGACGAGTTTGAGGCGGGCGGGCGGGACGGCAAAGGAAATGGTGGAGGCGTCGGCGGTGGGGATGGCGGCGCTGGTGGCGGAGGCGAGGGCGGCGGAGACGGCGGCGAGATCGCGGCGCAGGGCGTCGAGAACTTCGGGGGCAATTTCGTGTTTGGATGAGAGGGCGTCACGCACCAGGAGCGTGACATTGGAGAACGGGGCGAGGACTTCGGCGAGGATGGGGGTGAGTTTTTTGTCGGTTTCGACGGTGACGAGTCGGGCGGCGCGCTCGGCGAGGAGGGAGGTGAGGCTGCCGGTGCCGGGGCCGATTTCGAGAACGACGTCGCGGGCGGGGTCGAGTTCGGCCGAGTCGACGATCAGGCGCATGAGGTTGCCGTCGATGAGGAAGTTCTGGCCGAGGGCGCGCTGGGGTTCGAGGCCGTGCTGGGTGAGGTGACGCTGGATTTCGACGACGGTTTGGGGGTGCATGGGACACCAATGAAAAATTAAAAATGCAAAATTAAAAATTAACGACAGAAAAAACAACGGCATCCCCCGGGAATGCTGGGGGCTTCATAAGCAGAAGCAAAAACAACAGAAACGGCACAGGGGCAAGATGCCCCTGCGACTCACGGGCAAGATGCCCGTGCCACGGTGAAACGGCAAAAACAGCGTCCCCCAGCAGTGCTGGGGGCTTCAAAAACAGAAGAAGAAACAACAGCAGCGGCGCTACGGGGTCTTGGGGGCGGTCGGGAGGGCGGACAGGATGATGTTGACGGCGATTTTGAGGGCGTCGTTGCGTTCCGGGCCGAGGCAGTTGAAACAGTCGTGGCCGTCCAGGCCGCAGGTCAGGTCGTAGGCGGAGTAGATGACGGCGCGGCGGTCGTCGATCCTGAGTTCGTCGAGGACCGGGGCGTTCTCGGCGAAGGGGACGGCCTGCTTGTAGCGGATCTTGGCGGCGTCGAAGCCCGGTCGCGGCAAGCCTTTGCCGGTGATGAGGGCATCGTTGGGGGCGATGCGGGTGCGGGCGGCCGGGGGCGCCAATTTTTTCAGGAAGGCGTCGCAGGAAGTCTTGAAGGCGTCGCGGCCGCACTGGGGATCGGTCCAGATAATTCCGCCGCGCTTGACGAAGGCCTGGACGAGGGCCAGATTTTCGGGACTGACGACGAAGGACTGGTGGCCGCTCATATGGAGAACCTGGGCTTTATCGAGGCCGTCGAGCTTCTGGTCGGCGAGGGTGACGACTTCGAGCTTGACGTTGGCGGCGGTCATGAGGGTTTCAGCGAGGTGGCGCAGGCCGCGGGAGTCGGTGAGGCGTTTGCCGTCGGTGGGCCAGTCGGCGAGAGTGAGGGCGACTTCGCCGGCGGAGGCGGTCGGGGCGGTCTTGCCCTGGGCGGCGAGTTCCTTGAACAGGTTGGGGGTGAAGAAGAGGCGGCTGCGGGTGGTGCGTTTGTCGGAGGCGTAGCGGGCCAGGTTCATGCCGAGCTGGAAATAACCGGGATAGCTTTGCCTGGCGTTCTGGTTCCAAGGACAGGAGGCGTCGGTGAGAAAGAGAAAGACTCGGCTGCGGCAACCGTCGTTCATGTGCATGATCTGCGGGACTTTCCCGACAACTTTGTGTTGGACCTCGAAGATCGGGTGTTTGCGGTCGAGGTTCTGAAGTTCCCACTCGGGCCAGAGTTCGACGGTGAGTTGTCGGAAGCCGCGGATGAAGGCGCCGTTGGAGCAGCAGGCCTCGGCGACGAGGGTGCCGCCGGAGTCGGTGTAGAGACGGAGCTTTTTCTTCTGCTCGTCGGTGAACTTGGGGAATTCGTGGCCGTTGAAGAAGAGGCACGGGGCATCGAGCCAGGTTTCGACGGGGTCGCGGATGTCGATGACTTGCCAGTTGACGCGTTGTTCGAGTTCGTCGCCGATGTACTCGGAGAGGTTGGCGATGTCTCGCGGATCGTTGTTCCAATCGGCCTTGGTGTCGAGCTTGTTGTAGAAGACGGGGGCCTGGCCCTTGGAGAGGAAGAGGGTGGTCCAGTCGGTGTGGATGTCGTTGCCGAAGTAGTTGGCCTTGCTCCCGCCATCGGGATCCTGGTGGGCCATCAGGTACTTGGCCCCTTCCTGGAACCAGTTGACGCCGCCGAACATTTTTCGGCCGCAGGCGTCGGCGCAACGTTCCATGGCATAGAGGTAATAGCGGCCGACGCCGTGGCCCTGGTTGAGGACGACTTGGGTGTCGCCGCCCTGTTTCAGGCCGAAGTCGACGGGAATGTTGCGATCCATCCAGGCCAGGGCTTTGTCGATGGCCTCGGGAGGCTTGCGGTGTCCGCAGTCCTTGGCGTCGCGGCCGTTGAAGGGGCCTTCGAACTTGACCTGGAGCATTTCCTGGGTGATGTAGAGATTGGCCAGACAGCCGACGGTCATAGAGCCATAGGACTTCTCGGGAGTGGGGGCGTCGACGAAATGGTAGCCCCAGCCGCCGTTGGAACACTGGCCGGTGATCATGTTGTTCTCAATGGCTTCCCAGACGTTGGTGGGAATCTCGACGCCGCGGATGGCGGCGTCGCGCAGGCCGAGGACG
This sequence comes from uncultured Planctomycetia bacterium, assembly GCA_903929765.1. Lineage (GTDB taxonomy): Bacteria > Planctomycetota > Phycisphaerae > FEN-1346 > JAACEH01 > CAIYVX01. Next base: position 6,673 of record CAIYVX010000062.1, on the reverse strand, counting down.
CCGTACTGGGTGTTAGAATAGTCGTCATAGCCGGGGTATGGACTGGTGTAGCTGAAACAACCCATGAGGGTGCCGTCGGCCTTGTGGATGGCGCTGAGCAGCCATTTGGCGTCGGCGCTCAGGCGCGGCTTAAACCTGTGGTCATTGAGCTTGGACCAGACGCTGGCGCGGATGCCGGAGGCGTAGGTGCCGGAGAGTTCGGCCTCTTCGAGAAATTTGATGGCTTTCTGGATTTTGGGATCCTTGGGCGATTCGCCGGCGTAGAGCAAGGCCAGGACCGCCAGAGCGGTGTGGCCGCCGAAATCGCGTTTGGCTTGCACGGCATCGACGCTGGGTCCAGGTTTCTGGGCGGCCTCTTCGGGCGTGGCGCCGGTCTCCCAGGTGCCCTTGTCGTTCTGCATGGTATAGAGGAAGGCGACGGATTTCTTGATGGCCGCCTGGACCTGCTCGGCCGAGATGGACGGCTCGGGCGCATCGACGCCCTGAGCGTGAGCGGCAACCACCAGGGAAAGACCGACGAACAAAGCGAACAGCAGTTGGCGAATCATGGGCAGGCCCTCGGAAGATTGAACGGAACGGTGCGGCTCGTTGCTGATTATTGTACAAAAAGTTCGCGGACGGCGTATGCCAGAATCAACGGCAACGACAACAGCAACAACGGCAAAGGCCAACGGAAAACGGCATTATATAAGGTCGAGCCAGGGCCCGACCTACAGGGTGCGTGCAAGCACGCACCCGCCATTACTTCATCTGGGCCGGCGTGAAGGGCGTCTGGTAGCCGGGGGCGACGACTTCGAACTTCAGCTTTTCGACAAGGGCACGATTGGCGGGCTTGGCCAGGAATTTATTGGCACACTCTTCATAGAGGGGACGACCGGCGAGAGCTTGCGGGAGGAAGAGATATTTTTCGCGGAGATACTGGCCGTTGATCATGCCGCCCTGCCAATCGTTGTCGGCCTTGGCCACGCGCTCGTCCTGTGCGGCGGGGCCGTAGAGAAGCTCGGCCAGTTTGGCGTTGAACGGGGCCAGACTCGGGGCGACCATGCGTTCCTTGGGGAGAACCTTGCCGTCGGTGTTGGCGAAGACCGGGTGGACCAGGTCGCCGTTCCAGCAGACTTCCATCTGGGTGCGGAGGAAGCGGTCGACGTCGGTACGGTCGAAGACCAGGCCGTGCTGGTAGAGGTTCAGGGCAGAGTTGACGGTCATGGTGTAAAAGCCGCCCTTTGGCTCGCGGCCGAGCCAACATTTCCACTTGGCCGGGTCAGTCGGGTGGACGTCCCAGGGGCCGGCGGGATCCCAGAAGTTCCAGACGTAATGGTCGTTGGTCAGGGAGAGGCACTTTTTGAGCCAGGTGCCGAGCCGGACGGCTTTGATGGCGTATTCGTCGCGGCCGGTAATGCAGTAGAGGTCGAGGAGGGCTTCGATCAAGGGGTCGTGGTCTTGGTGGGAGAGGGTGCTGTTGGCCGCGGTGGGTATGTTGTCGGGGTTGCTGTGGCAGATGGCGCCACGGTCACCGAGTTTGATGTAATAGCCGCGCACGTCCCATTTTTTGGCGAAATGATTTTCGGCGAGATCGAGATACTGGTCGCGCAGGGCGGCGTACTTCTGGCGGAGGGCGGGGTCGCGGTCGACGAGATCGACGAAATGGGCTAGGACGATGACGGCGCGAAAATCGACCTGGACTTCGTCGATGACGACATTGGGCCTGGCGGGATCGCGCGAGTCTTCGATCGCCTTGCCGCGCCAGCCGAGGAGGCCGTCGGGGCCGGGCGACAGGCAGGAGCGCAGGTTCTCAAAGCCGGCGACGAAGTCGGCCACACGGGCGGGGTCGCCGGTCAGTTCGTAGGCGGTGAGGGAGAGGTCGAGTTGAGGCAAATCGAGCCAGCAGAACATTTCCGGGGTTTCCATTTTGCGGCAATGTTCGACCGTGGTAGCCCGGGCGTAGGCGCGGGCGTGGGCAAGGAACTTCTGGAGGATGATCTGGTCCTTGGAGTCGGAGATGATCGGCGGCGCTGGGGCGGCGGACGGAGCGGCGCAGCCGGTGAGAGCGAGGCCGAGGATGATGGAGGAGAGAACAATTGAGCTGGTTCGCATGAGCAGTCCTTTCTGAAAAATGACGATGGCAGTTACGAGCGGCCAGCCTCGACCATACGGACGGCCATGCGGATGGCGGATTTCATGCTGGCGGGGTTGGCTTGGCCCTGGCCGGCGAGGTCGAAGGCGGTGCCGTGGTCGACGCTGGTGCGGATCGTGGGGAGGCCGATGGTGATGTTGACGCTCTCCTCGAAGGCGAGGGTCTTGATCGGGATGAGGCCCTGGTCGTGGTACATGGCGACGACGAGGTCGAACTTGCCCTGGAGGGCGGCGCGGAAAATGGTGTCGGCGGGGAGCGGGCCGAAGACGGCCAAACCTTCTTCGCGGGCCTGGGCCAGGGCGGGGTCGATGATTTCGCGTTCCTCGAAGCCGAAACGGCCGCCCTCGCCGGCGTGGGGATTGAGGCCGCAGACGCCGAGGCGGGGAAGTTTGATGGCGAAGAATTTTTTCAGCGCCGCGTCGGCGAGGCGGATGGTGCGGAGGATGCCTTCGGTGGAAAGGGTTCGCAAAACGTCGGCGAGGGACATGTGGATGGTGACGAGGACGACGCGGAACGGGCCGCCGGCGAACATCATGGCGACATCGGGGGCGGCGAATTTTTCGGCGAAGAGTTCGGTGTGGCCGGGCCAGGGATAGCCGGCCAGGTGGATGGCTTCCTTGGAGATGGGTCCGGTGACGACGCCGTCGAGGCGGCCGGCCTGGACGGCGGCAATGGCGGCGAGGAGATATTGGATGGAGGCTTCGCCGGCGGCGGGAGTGATGCGGCCCAGGGGCATGGCGGCATAGTCGAGGGCGGGGAATTCGACGAGGGTGACGCCGGACGGAGTTGCAGTGGCGGCGCGGAAATGGTCGATAGTGGTGTGGCAGAACGGAAAGCGGGCGAGGGATTCGCCGGAGGGCAAAAGCCAGAGGCGGCGGTCGCCGAAGACGACGAAGTCGGCCAGGGAAAGAATCTCGGGGTCGGCCAGAGCTTTGGCGGCAACTTCCGGTCCGATGCCGGCGGGGTCGCCGACGGTGAGAGCGAGGCGTGGTTTGGCTTTCATAAGGGTATTGTAGCGAATCGGGGGCGGGAGAAAAGACGAGAAGAGAATGCAAAATTAAAAATGAAAAATGAAAAATTAACGGCAACGGCAACAACAAAAGCAGACAGGGGCAAGATGCCCCTGCGACTCACGGGCAAGATGCCCGTGCCACGGTGAAACGGCAACGGCAGACGCGGCAGACATAGTTCTTGAAAAGCGGCGTCGAGACTCTATAATCTGCGGCGATACATCAGTTGCTGGGCCGCCTTAGCTCAACGGTAGAGCACGGCTTTCGTAAAGCCGGGGTTGAGGGTTCAAATCCCTCAGGCGGCTCCAGTTTTTTCCCGGAAGACCAGCAACAGCCTCCAGTCCACACGCCCTTCTTTCATGGCCCGTCTTCGCCGGACCATGCCACCCAGCGGCAAGGTTTGGCGAGAAGCAACAAAAACAACACAACAACTTATTCCCAATGAGCGAAGGCGGTGGAGCGGACGGCGCCGTCGGGGGCGACGATGGCGCGGAAGAGGAAGGGCTTGCGGACGAGTTTCCGCTGGAAAAACGGAAGTTGGGATTGGAAGCGGGCGTCGAAGACGGTGACTTCGGCGTCGCCGTTGGGGAGGGATTTTTGTTCGATGACAGGGAAGCGGGCGAACCAGATGAAGACCTGGCCGTGGGGAGTGGCCAGGGCGGCGCTCGTGGCGGGGCTGGGCGGAGCGCTCAGGAGAGTGTCGAATCGCGGGGTGGATTTGTTGAGTACCCAGAAGACGGCGGTGTGGGTGGCGGTGGCGTCGGGCGATTCGCCGGTGGTGTAGATGGCGTTCCAGGCGAAGGGCGAGAGCGGGACGGGGAGGCAGGCGTAGGAGTGAACGGCGGCGGGCGGGAGGTCGCGGGCTTTGAGATCGTCGCGGAGGCGGTCGAGGGCCATGTGGTGGAGGGCGCCCAGGAAGAAGACGTAGAGGAGGGCGAAGGCGACGCCGCGGGCGGCGATGCCACGGGCGGGTTTGCCGCGGCGGAGTTGACGCCAGGTGAGGATGAGGGCGCCGGCGAGGATGAGGTCGAACCAGGGGTCGATGATGAAGATCCAGTCGAGGGCGTAGCGGGCGGAGTCGAAGGGCCAGAGGAGTTGGGTGCCGTAATTGGTGAGCCAGTCGATGAGCGAATGGGAGAGCATGGGGAGGAGGCCGGCGAGGAAGAGCCAGAGGCAGCGGCGAATTTCCCAGCGGCGCGTGAGGGCGGAGATTATGACGGCGAGGGCGGCAGAGAGGAGCGGGAGCATGATAAGTGAGTGGGTGGGGCCGCGATGAAATTCGAGGTTGAAGAAGGGGTCGGCGGAAAAACAGCCGGAGAGGACGTCGAGGTCTGGGACGGCGGCGGCGATGGCCCCGGCAATGGGTGCGAGGCGGCCGAGGCGGGGACGGAAAACGGCCTCGCCGATGAGGGCGCCGGCCAACATGTGGGTGAAGATGTCCACGGCGAAAATTCCTGGCGGATGGAGCGGACGGAGGTCAGGGCAACGGGTACAATGGTACCGTGGTGAAACGGCAGTGGCAAGGAAAGAAGGCTAAAAACTGAAGACTTAAGGCTGAAGGAACGGCAACAACAGCACAGGGTGAACTGGGTGAAACAGGTACCCCCTCACCCTACCCTCTCCCTCAAGGGAGAGGGGTGAAGAAGAAGAAAATTTTTTCGTGGTCTAGCACCGGGGGCTAACGCCCCCGGCTAAAAACTTTTGCCCCTTCGGGGCTTTGCGTGGATGATTTGGAAGGGCGGGAGGCGGCCGGGGCAAGGGTCATTATAAACAACAACGGCAACATCAAGCGGAAAACGGCATTGACAGTGGCGGCTGCAAAACAACGCATCCGCCCTACATAACGGCAACGGAGGGCATGACCATGCTGTCACGATTGTTTCTGGAAGAGCCGTGGCTGGTATTATTTCTGCTGGGGCTGGCGGAGGTGATTACGCTGCTGGTGTGGCGAGTGCGGCGCACGCGGCGCGCAGCGTGGATGCTGGCGGTGTGGCCGGCGGTGGCGGTGGCGGTGGGGGTGGGGGTGCTGGCCTGGGCGGTGGATACGCCGACGAAGAAGGTAACGCGGACGTGGGAGGGAATGGTGGCGGCGATAAAGCAGAATGACTCGAAGAAGGTGCTGGAGGGGATCGCGGAGAATTTTACGAGCGGGCGGATAACCAAGCCCTATCTGACGCTGATGGCGCCGCATGTGTTGCCGCAATATAAGGGCGAGGCGCTGACGTTTGTGTCGTTCGAGATCAAGGAAGTACGTGATCGGACGGCGACGGCGGAGACGGTGGTCATCGTGCAGGCGGCGCCGCTGCGGATGGTCTGGGAATTGAAGTTCGGGCCGGAGGCAGACGGGGTGTGGCGGATGACGGAGGCGACGTGCGTTCAGCCGGATGGGATTATGTTGAGAGATGCGATGAGATAATTAAAAGTTAAAAGTTAAAAATTAATAAGAAACGACGAAGAGGAGCGGGATGAAAGGTTATGAGCCTCAACCCCTCACCCGGCCCTGAAGGACCATTTTCTCCCGAGGGAGAGGGGTGACGGCCGTGAAGCGGCCGAGAGCAGTAGAACAGGAGAACAGTAGAGAGTAGAGAACGGCAACAACGGCCCCGGGTGATTTGTGGACAACCGGTGCACCCTCACCCTACCCTCTCCCGTCAAGGGAGAGGGGTGAAGAAGAAACGGTACAAAACAATTACATTTCGGGTAGGCGGAGCGGCCAGGCGGCGAGGGCGGGGAGGCGGGCGGAGTCGGTGAGGTCGAACTGGAGCGGGGTGAGGGTGACGTAGCCGTCGGCGAGGGCGAATTGGTCGACCTGGGTGTCGCGGCGTCCGGTGGGGACGAGGCCGCCGGTTATCCAGAAATAGGGCCGGCCGCGCGGGTCGGAGCGGCGCAGGAGAGCTTCTTCGGTGGAGTTGACGCCCATGCGGCAAACGCGGAGGCCCTTGGGCGGACCGGCGGCGAGGTCGGGGATATTGAGATTGAGGAGAAAGCGGTCGCGCCCGGCGGCGGCGAGAATCTGCTGGATGAGGCCGCGGGCCAGGCGGGCGGCGGCGTGGAAGTCCATGCGGGTGCTGTAAGCGAGGCTGACGGCGATGGCGGGCAGGCCGTAGAAGGCGCCTTCGATGGCGGCGGCGACGGTGCCGGAATAGAGGAGGTTGATGCCGATGTTCTCGCCGTTGTTGATGCCGGAGACGACGAGGTCAGGCGGGTGAGATTTGAGAAGTTCGAGGAGGGCGAGCTTGACGCAATCGGCGGGGCGGCCGTCAACACTGTGGCCGCGCACACCTTCGGCGACGTCGATTTCCTGGCAGAAGAGGGGCTGGGCGACGCTGATGGCGTGGCCGACGGCGCTCTGGGGCGTGGTGGGGGCGACGATGGTAACGTCGCCGAGGCGCGTGAGTTCGCGGTACATGGCCAGGAGGCCGGGAGCGAGGATACCGTCGTCGTTGGTGAGCAGAATACGCATTTGGAAACCCTTGAAAGAAGGCGGCGGTTATGGTTTGCTGTGATTCCCGTACTGCACGGGTGGCAT
>CAIYVX010000061.1 GCA_903929765.1 uncultured Planctomycetia bacterium | reverse complement strand
GACCGCCGTGCTGATGGAACAAAGCGAAGAATGGGAAACGGGAAAAGTTTATCTGACCATAACAGAATCGGAGAACGCCTAAGCCACTGTTACGAGAGACGGACCGGAAATGAATTTACAGAAAAAAAGTTGCTTTGCCCATGTTCCGAGTTCCGGGTTATACATGGCAGAGGCGTTGGCAACAAAAAATAACATCACCACAATCAAAAATACAACACACATAAAGCTATTCCGCTTCATATTGTGTCCTTTCTTTGGAATATTTTGGATTCGTCCGGTTCCTTAAACTTTGCCCAATCTCGAAAGCCTTTTCTTTGATTATCCAAACTGACATTTATAGCGTCAAGATAAATCTTTTTGTTGTCCGGGGACACCTTATATTCTTTCAAATTTCATGGACTACCCCTCACCCGGCCCTAAAGGGCCACCCTCTCCCAAGGGAGAGGGGTGAAGAAGCAGCAACAGCAGCAACACGGGCGACATATATGTCGCCCCTACTAAAAACAACAAAAGAAACCATCAGATGCGTTCCTGGGGCAGGGCGAAGCGGGTGAGGCCGACGGCCTTGTGGCCCTTGTGGAGTCCGGGCTTGCCGCAGAATTTGGACTGGCCGTTGACGGTGATGAGGATGTCGGAGTCGGAGGACTTTTCGGTGCGAAGGATGTCGCCGGGCTTGAGGTTCATGAGATCCTGGAGCGAGAGGGTCGTTTCGCCGAGGTAGGCGGAGAGGTTGACGACGGTGCCGCCGACGCGGGCGACGAGGTGCTGGCGGCCCTGGGTGTCGCGGTTGGAGCGGCTGTAGACGGACCAGTTGTGGCCGGAAAATTCGCTCATGATCGGTTCGATGACGTTGAAGGGGATGCAGAAGGACATCATGCCGGAACGTCCGCCCATGCCGATTTCGAAGCCGATGACGACGACGACTTCGTTGGGCGGGACGATCTGGACCATGGCGGGGTTACTCTCGGTGTGGACGGTTTCGAACTGGAGGTCGCGGACGAGGCACCAGGCTTCGCGGAGCATGTCGAGGGCGCGGCCGATGATGCAGTTGACGAGGACGTTTTCGATGGCGGTGAGGGCGCGGTCGGGGATGAAGGCGGCATCGTTGCCGCCGCCGAGGAGGCGGTCGATGATGGGGAAGATGATCAGGGGGTTGACTTCGAGGATCATGTTGCCGTCGAGGGGCTTGCAGGTCAGAAGGTTAATGCAGGTGGGGTTGGGCAGGAGCTGGATAAATTCGGAGTAGGTCATCTGCTCGATGGAAATTATGTTCACTTCAACGATGGTACGGAGATAGCCGGAGAGACTGGCGCCGAAGTTGCGGCTGAAGGTTTCGTGGAGGGATTCGAGGCTGCGCATCTGCTCTTTGCTGACGCGTTCGGGGCGCTTGAAATCGTAGGGTTTAACCGGGGCGGGACGAGCGGGCTGGGGACCGGCGGACCTGGGGGCGGCGGAATCGGATTCACCGCCGACTTCGCCCTGGTCAACGGCGGCGAGCAGGGCGTCGATTTCGTTCTGGTTGAGGATTTGTGGCACTGGAATTCCCTTTCACCAAACCAAATCAAGAACGAATCTGGCCGCTGCCGCGCACGACGTACTTGTAGGTGGTCAGATCGGCAGCGCCCATCGGTCCGCGAGCGTGAAGCTTATCGGTCGAGATGCCCACCTCGGCTCCGAGACCATACAGCCCGCCATCGGCGAACCGCGTCGAAGCGTTGACCATGACGGAGGAAGAGTCAACAGCCCGGATGAACATTTCGGCCCGCTCGGCGTCTTGGGTGACAATGGCGTCGGTGTGGTTAGACCCATAGCGGGCGATATGGTCAATCGCCTCCTCTAGGTTATCGGTCACTCGGACGGCCAAAATTAAATCCAAATATTCGGCGGCCCAGTCGTCCTCGGTGGCGGGTTTGGCGGCGGGGAAGAGAGCCTGGACGCGCGGGCAGCCGCGGATTTCGACGCCGCGGGCGGCGAAGCGTTCCAAAAGGGCTTTGAGAAAGGGGCCGGCGTGGGCGCGGTGGACGAGTAGGGTTTCCATGGCGTTGCAGGTGGCGGGGCGCTGGCATTTGGCGTTGAGGGCGATTTCGACGGCCTGGTCGAGATCGGCGAACTCGTCGATGTAGACGTGGCAGACGCCCTTGTAGTGCTTGATGACGGGAATGGCGGTGTGCTCGACGACCGCGCGAATAAGGCGTTCGCCGCCGCGAGGAATGACCAGATCGATCCAGCGGTCCTGGCGGAGGAGGGCCTCGACGAAGGCGTAGTCGGTGGTGTCGACGAGTTGAACGGTGTCGGGGGAAAGTCCGGCCGTGGCGAGGCCGGAGCGAATGGCGGCGTAGAGGGCGCGGTTGGAGCCGAGGGCTTCCTTGCCGCCGCGGAGGATGGAGGCGTTGGCGGATTTGAGGCAGAGGGCGGCGGCGTCGGTGATGACGTTGGGTCGGGATTCGAAGATGATGAAGACGACGCCGATGGGGACGCGGACGCGTTCGACGACGAGGCCGGAGGGCCGGACGGAACGGCTGATGATTTCGCCGACGGGGTCGCTCTGGTCGCGGATTTCGTCGAGACTGTGGGCCATCGCTTCGAGGCCCTGGGGTGTGAGAGTGAGGCGGTCGATCATGGCCGGGGCCAGGCCCTCGCGGCGGGCGGCGGCGAGGTCGGCGGCATTGGCGGCGAGAATGTCGGCGGAGGCGGCCCGGAGTGCGGCGGCGATGGCGGCGATGGCGCGGTGGCGCTGGTCGGCGGAGACAAGAGCGAGTTCGCGGGCGGCCTGGCGGGCGCGGCGGGCGAGGGCTTCGGCGGGTTGTTCTGACATATATATTCCCTTACCAGTTACGGGTTGCCGGCGGCCTTGGGCGTTTCGGGGGCAGCACGTACCTTTAGGTTGAAGTTTACATTTGGCGGCGAATCGGCGTCAAGGCGGACGCGGCTGCCGTCGGGGAAGCGAAGGTCGAGGGGACGCAGTTTGGGGGAACCTTCGCTGGGCTGGTCGTCGCTCTTGAGGACGAGGACGGCCTTGACGTCATCGGGCTTGAGGGCGTCGAGGTCGGCCTTGGGGCCTTTGAGCTTCAAATTATTGAGGAGCGGGTCGACCAGGACGACATCGTAGCGGGCGAAAAGGTCGGGCGGGCCTTCGACCTGGATGCGGACGCCGTTCAAAGTGCGTTTGTCCATGGGCGCGAGAAGGCGGAGGGTGATCTCGACTTCCGGCGGGGTGAAGGTGGCGGCGATGTTTTCGAGGCTGGGCCGGAGAATGGCCCGCTGAACGGACTCGCCGCCGGTCAGGAGCAGGCGGTCTTCGAGATTGACGACGGGGACGGCGACAAGCTTCTCGTCGCGCAGGCGGTCGAGGACGGCGACGGGGACGGTGGCTAAAACATCCTGGGGCTTGATCGAAACGGCCTCGGCCATCTGGTCGCGGTCGGTCTGAGCGAGGGCGACGTGGACCTTGATCTGGCCGACCTTTTCGACGCGGACGACGACGTTGGCAGGTCCGACGGCTTCGGCGCTGGCGCCTTCGCGGGCCAGGGTTTCGAAGCCCTGACGCAGGGTAAGAGCGAGTTGGCCACGACCGGCGTTTCCGGCGGCGCGGGTGGCTTCGGCAGGGGAGACGGTGTAGCGGTAGACGAGACTGGGCAGTCGCTGGTCGAGGCCGTCGATGACGTGTCCGGGGCCACGGAAACGGAGGCGGAGGAAGGCGGGGCTGGGTTCGAGGACGGTGACGCGGAATTCGGCGCTGGCGGAGTTGACCTCGACGGGCACGACAATTTCCGGGCTGGTGCGCAGGACGGCGCGATCGGCGGCAATCCAGACGACGAGGGTCAGAAAGAAAATGATGACGGCGGTCTTGAGAAGTTGGAGCAGCTTCATAAGGGGCTATTCCTTGGGACCATCAGAACCGTTATCGACGCCGGGCGCCTTGGTCAGGCCGAAAGCGGAGGCGACGGCGGCGCTGGTGCCGTGGCCGACGAGGAGTTGGGCCAGTTGGTCGCGGAACCGGTCGGGGGCGATGTTTTCGATGAAGCGTCCGCTTTCGGCGATGGAGATTTCGCCGGTTTCCTCGCTGACGATGATGACGACGGCGTCGGAATCTTCGGAGAGGCCGAGGGCGGCGCGGTGGCGGGCGCCGTACTTGGAACCCAGGGGCGGATTGGCGGTGAGGGGGAATTCGCAGCCGGCAGCGACGACGCGGTCCTGGCGGATGATCGTGCCCATGTCGTGCAGGGCGGAGCCGGGCCAGAAAATGGTCAGGAGGAGGTCGGCGGAGAGTTCGGCGTTGAGGATGGTTCCGGTTTCGACGAGTCCGAGCAGGGTGGTGTCGCGTTCGATGGCGATGATGGCGCCGATTTTGTGGCGGCTCATCTGCTGGACGGCGGCGGTGAGGATTTCGGTGAAGGCCAGGCCCTGCTTGCGGAGGAAGGGGCGGAAGAGGCGGTTCTGGCCGAGGTGGATGAGGGCGCGGCGGAGTTCGGGCTGGAATATGACGACGGCGGCGAGGATAGCGGTCTGGAGGAGGGAATTGTAAATGATCTGGACGCGGTCGAGTTGGAGGACGCCGGCGAGGAACTGAACGATGATGAAGGCGACGACCAGGAGGAGGATGAAGCCGCGGACGGCACGGGCGCCGCGTGTGCCACGCAGAAAACGGTAGACGACGTAGACGACAAGTCCGATGAGGAGGAACTCGACGACATCGCGGTAGCCGAAGGTGTCGCGGAGATGTTGGAGATAGGAGGTGATGGCGTCCACTAGCGACGGTCTCCCCGTTCGACGGCGGCGCCGACGTTGAGGGCGGCAGCAACCTCAGCGACGTCGTGCACGCGAAAGATAGCAGCGCCGGCGGCTCTTGTCCAGAGGCATGTGGCAATGGTGCCGAGAAGTCGGTCGGCGGGTGCGGCGTTGCCGAGTAGGCGGCCGAGGAAGGCTTTGCGGCTGGAGCCGACGAGGATGGGGCGGCCGAGGGAACGGAGTTCTCTGAGCCGGGCGATCAGGGCGAGGTTGTGGTCGAAAGTTTTGCCGAAGCCGAGGCCGGGGTCGATGATGGTTTGTTCCGGGTCGATGCCGGCGGCGACGGCGCGGGCCAGGCGAAGGCGGAGTTCGCGGCAGACGTCGGCGACGACTTCCTCGTAAACGGGGTTCAATTGCATGGTGGCGGGGGTGCCCTGCATGTGCATCAGGACGATGGGGCAGCCGGCGCGGGCGACGATTTTTCCCATGTCGGGATCGGCGAGGGCGGAGATGTCGTTGACGAGGTCGGCGCCGGCGTCGAGGGCGGCGCGGGCGACTGACGGCTTGCGGGTGTCGATGCTGATCCAGACGGAGGATTGACGGCGCAGTTCGGCGATGACGGGCAGGACGCGGGCGGCTTCCTCTTCGGCGGAAACTTCGGGCGAGCCGGGTCGGGTGGATTCGCCGCCGAAGTCGATGATGGCGGCGCCGGAGGCGGCGAGTTCGAGGGCGTGGGCGACGGCGCGGCCGGTGTCGAAAAAGAGTCCGCCGTCAGAGAAACTGTCGGGGGTGACGTTGACGATGCCCATGAGAATGGGCGTGGGGCCGAGTTCAAGGGACTTGTTGGCGGAACGGATGGTCCAGGAGCAGCGCCGGTAGGCGGCGATGGTGGAGCGGAGGAGATCGGCGAGATCGGGGTCGGCGAGGCGGGCGATGATGGCGTCGAACTGGCTTTGGGTGGCGGAGAGGAGGGCGCGGCCCCCAGCGGCGGATTCAGCGACACCACCGGATGAGACGGCTTGGCGGAGAAGGTCGAGTTGGGTGGAGGAAATCTTTTCGAGGATGAGGGTGAAGTGGATAAAGCGAGCGGGGTCGGCGAGGGGGATTTCGGCGGCGGCGCCTGGGGCGAGGTCGGCGGAGAAGATGCGAGGGTTGTGGATTGAACCGAGCAAAGTCATCTCTAGATCCTATTTTCCATTATCCCCCACGAGCAAGATTATAAAATCAGATTCCTTCTTAGTCCAAGTCTTTAACCAGTCCCGATAATGAAAATGGTCACATTCGCCTTCCTTGTATTGGACAGGGTGTTTGACAGAGTGTTCCCTGACATAATTCAAGAACGATATCATCTTGTCAAGTTGTTCTGTTGTACACTGCAACGAAACCTCTTTTAGTTCCATTGGGGCTTCGGCTTCTTCATTGGCCCGGTCATAGCCATAAGCCTTCATTTAAAGGTCTCCTATTAACACATAAACCAAAGGGCCTGCGGGGGTGTAAAATCCTTTCTGTAAATTGATCTTCCTGGGGCGGCGGAGCGGAGGCGAG
>CAIYVX010000060.1 GCA_903929765.1 uncultured Planctomycetia bacterium | reverse complement strand
GCCTACTACTCGGACATCAACTTCGTCCTGGCGGCCGCGAACTCCAATTCCTGCCAGATCTGGGCCGTTTACACCGACACCACCTCGACCAAGCTCTACGACTTCGGGGCGTCCACAGGTCCGGGCATTGAATCGTATACTCCCTACAACTACTCGGGCTTCAACCCCATCTTTATTTGCACCGAGGATCTCTATGACGGCGCCATCCCGCCGAATTTTAGGCCCGACGGCTTCGGGCCCATCCTCTACGAATTCTCCACGCCCCTGACGCTGAATCCCGCCAAGCAGCTCAAGAGCATCGTTTTGATCAATACTGTCGCCTCGGTCCCCTGGAACGTCCATTGCCCGGAACTGGCCATCTTTGCCGCCACGGCCATGCCGGTGCCGGCCTACACCATTACGGTGAGCCAGACCACCGGCGGCACCGTGACGGTCTCGCCCAGCCCGGCGATCTATCATTACGGCGACACGGTGACGATCAGCCAGGTGGCCAATCTCGGATACACGTTCCTGCAGTGGTCCGTGAGCGGCGGGACGATCACTGGGGCGACGCTGACGGTGCAGGGCAACGTGACGCTGGCGGCGGCGTACACGGAGAACAACTACACCGGCGCCGAACAAGGGGCCGGCGGAACGATTATTGTCTCCAGCGGCGGACCGTACTATTACGGCACGCAACTCACCGTCACGGCCTCGGCCAATCCGGGGTATATGTTCACCAATTGGACCTCGACCGGCTGTTCGCTCAGCAACTCGACCGCCGTCTCGACGACCTTGACCGTCCTGAATAACTGGACGCTGGCCGCCCAATTCGTGGTCGCCACGATGACGGTCTCGGCCACCCTCGACAACACTTGGGTCTACCAGAACACGGCCGCGACCACCCTCGATCGACTGTGCCGGACCCTGACCATCACCGTGCCGCAGGACACCTGGCCCGACCAGTCCTTTACGGTCGCGGTGACGCAAAGCGGCCCGGGCGTGGTGGTGCCCAGCCTGACCTGTGTGGCGGCCGGCGGAACCGGCGCCGTAACACCGACTTCGAGCTTTGTTTTCTCGGGTTCCTCGACTTTGCTCTACCTCGTCGGCGGCCGGCGGCAGGCCGACAGTGTGACGGGAACCGGATCCTGCACCGTGACGATTCTAGTCACCGGCGACCAGTCAGGTCCGGCCAATGTGTACACGACTCAGGCCGCGCTCGCCGTTCGCCGACTCGGGGATATCTCCGGCAACGGTGTCGTGACCACGGCCGACCGCGTGCAACTGAGGAAACGGTTCAACCTGCTGCCAACGCCGGGCCTGACCGACGCCAACTTCGATCTTGACGGCGATGGCGCCATAGCGGCCAACGACCTGTCGCTCGTGAACACCCTGTTGAACAACCGAACTGTGCCGTAACGTAATGATTACACAAATTCTTGACTGTCCCGGCCTCTGTGGATACAGTGACACGCGGTTCACGAAAGGGCCGCGGTCGCTTTGGCCTTTCTGCGGTTGTCGCGGCCCTTCTGGCAAGTTCCTGGTTCGTTTTGCCTCGCGCGTAAGCCGCTGAGCCGTAGGATTTTGCGTCTCAGGCGGAGGGGTGGCCGAGTGGTTTAAGGCGGCGGTCTTGAAAACCGCTTTCCGGGTAACCGGAACGGGGGTTCGAATCCTCTCCCCTCCGCCATTTCTTCTTTGCTCTTTCCGGGTGCAGCGCGTCTGCCTGCAGAAGCGCGGTTGTTGCCTTCTCTCCTTTCTACTGTTCTCCTGCTCTACTGCTCTCGGTCGCAACGCGACCGTGCCGGGTGAGGGTTTACTTCACCATTGCCTCTATCTCCCCTTGCCCCCGCCTGCCAACTCCGACTTCATGATTGGATATTGAGTGTTGGATATTGGACATTTGCCGTTTCTGCCGTTTTGCTAACCACTACCCCCTAAAGTATTCGTAAATGATACCCCCCATCCACATTAATCACTTCCCCCGTCGAAAACGCCAGATCCCCGCGCACGCACGCCGCCACCGCCCGCGCAATGTCCTCCGGCACTCCCCACCGCTTGATCGGCGTGATCCCCTCTGCGATCAATTTATCATATTTCTCCGTCACCACCTTTGTCATCTCCGTCTTGATGATCCCCGGCTGAATCTCGTACACCCCCACCCCATACTCCGCCAGCCGCGCCGCCCACAATTTCGTCGCCATCGACACCCCCGCCTTCGACAGGCAATACTCCCCGCGCGATGGGCTGGCCACGTACGAGCTCATCGACGAAATATTCACGATGCACCGCCACTTCTCCGGCGCCGCCCCATGCTGCTCGATCATCCACTTCGCCACCGCCTGCGTCAAAAAATACGGCCCCTTCAAATTGATCGTCATCACCCGATCATAACTCTCCTCGCTCGCCTCCAGCACGTCCGCCCGCACCTTCGGCGCCACCCCCGCATTGTTCACCAGCACGTCCAGCCGCCCGAACGTCGCCCGTATCTTCCCGAGCGCCGCCGTCCGGTCTGCCGCCTTTGTCACATCCCCCACCACCGACAACCCTTTCCCCCCTGCCCTCTCCACCGCCGCCACCGTCTCTTGGCTTTCGAGCACATCCAGCACCGCCACGTCATACCCTTCTTCCGCCAGCCGCGCCGCGATCCCCGCCCCGATCCCCCGACTGGCCCCCGTCACCAGCGCCACCCCCCTGCTCTTCCGTTCGCTCGCCATATTTTATCCTTCCAGTTTTGTTGTCGCCGTTTCTTTTCGTAAGGGCGACCCATGGGTCGCCCGTGTTATTGCCGTTTCTGTTTCTTCTTTTCGTAGGGACAGGGCTCTGCCCTGTCCGGCTGTTGTTGCTGTTTCTTCTTCTTTTGAAGCCCCCAACGCTGCTGGGGGATGTCGTTTCTTCTTCTGTTTTTACTTCCTCTGTTTCTTCTTCTTTTTTTCCTCCGGGTGCCACACTTTGAAGCTCCGACTTTTGTCGGAGCCAACGTGTGTGCTTTATCGCGCTCCCCGGCTCCCGCTCGCTCCGGCCCTTACGCCCGCCAATTCTTCTTTTTTTCTTCTTAACTTTTTACCTTTAACTTTTTACCTTTTACCTTGATCTTCACTCCGCCCGTATACAATCCTCCGTCACCAGACTCCCCGCCTCCACCGTCCCGCGCGGCACGCCCGGCCCCGTCACTTCTTCCCCCGCCGCTTCTTTCTTCGCCACCGCCAGATTCAGCGCCAGCAACTGAGCCAATAAATCCCCGCGCGAATCAAAACCATAAGCCGCCAGCACCGCCGCATCGAGCGCCGCATGGGCCTCTTTCAATGGATTCCGCCCCGGCAACTCCAGCGTCCGATAGAGCGCTCGCAACCCACCGCGCATCTCCTCCAACGCCTCCGCCCGAATGCGCCGCACTTCCTGCCCCGCCGCCGCCACCGTCCTCACCTGCCCCGCCGTCGGACCCTGCGGCCAGGGAAAAGTGTTCCAGACGGCCTCGCCGAAACGATAGTCGGTTTTAAGCTTGGAAGATTTGTGGGAAAACCAGCGCCAATGAGCACGAGATTGCAGGATTCCGAAGCTGTAGTCGTCAGCCAAGCAAAAAACTTGGAGGAGGTTGCTGGGCCTGATACCCGAGTCAACAAACACAAAGATGGCACGTTTCGTCACCAGGGAACAGCAGAGATAACGCGGTAACTCACCCAACAGATGGATCAGTTGTGATCTGCCGAAAGAAAGCTGCCACCATCTGGCAAGAAAGGCCTTGTGGTGGCTTCGTACGCGGCCATCAGCATCGACACCCTCCTTTGCCTTCCTGACCCGGTCTGGCAAAACGTGCTTCTTCACCCAATCAAAAGCAGCCGGATAACTTGCTGCTTGAAGTTGGTCCAATTGGTCAAAGTCGAGAACATATCTATCGGGCGTCCCTAATCCGGTAAGCACCTTCTGGCCGTTAAGGTAGGGAAATATGACCTCTGCTGAGCGAGGGTCGCGATTAACCAGTTTTTTTCGTTGCTCTGCGGTCAACAAAAACGCCTCGTGCCCAAGCATCTGACCATTGAGGGAGCGAGGGGGATCCATATTGCAGGAGAGATCTCGGGCTTTTCCGAGATCAACCTGATCGGACAACGCCGAGTTGATCGAAGCACATTCCAGACAAACAAGTTCATATTCTTTACTGGCCGGCCCGGAACCGCGCTTGCGGATTTTCTTCTTATCAGAGGAAGGCGCCGATTTAATCCAAAGGCGTTTCTTTCCCGGCACCACCTTGACATCCTGGCTCTTCACCCAATTCACTATCGAAACGTGGACGTTGGCCTCGCCCGACCAGGGCTGATTATCCACTGCGTCAATAATCGTGCCGCTCTTGACAATATAATCCAGTCCGCCCACCCGCGACTGATTGTTCCGAATGTTCTGCGTCCCGACCAGTCCGGCCCGCCCGCTCAAAGGATCATCCGCCGTACACGCCGACAGATGGTCGTGCGCCTTGCGGAACCAGTAAACACAATAGTCCGCCATCCCCGGCACGTCCGGGTATGCCCGACGCACCGCGTTGACATAATCCGCCCCGCGCTGCGGCTTCAACAGCTTCGCCCCCACAAACGGTGGATTCCCGATAATCACATCCGCCTGCGGCCAGACCGTCGGCCGCCCCTCGGCATCAATCAGCGCGTCGCAGGCCATGAAATTCGCGTCCAGATTGTCCAGCGGCAAGGCCTTTTCGCTGACGTGCAACTCGTCAATCGCCAGCTTGTGCGCGATCATCATCGTCACCTTCGCCAACTCCACCGCAAACGGGTTGATGTCTATGCCGAAGAAGTTCCGCGCCGTCACAAACACGTCGAACCGCCGCTGCTTCGCGCTCGCCGGGTCCATCTCCGCCAGCCGCTGAAAAATCAAAGCTTCCAGCCGCTTCATCTCGCGATAGGAAATGTATAGAAAATTGCAGGAGCCGCAGGCCGGGTCCAACACCTTGAAGTGTTGCAACCGCTCCAGCAACGCCCTCAGTTGCTTCGGCGTCCGCGCCGCCTCAATCGCCTGCCGCCACGGGTCTATAATCGTCGGCTTCACGATTTTTAAAATGTCGATGGGGTTTGTAAAGTGCGCCCCGAACGCGCGCCGCTCTTCCTGGTCCATCGAATGCTCAAAGAGCGTCCCGAATATCTCCGGCCGCACCTTCGACCAGTCCGCCGTCGCCGCTTCACGCAGTTGATTCAATTCGTCGGGATAAAGCTCGATCTGCACCGGCTGCGCAAACACGCCGCCGTTAAAATAACTCACCCCCTTGAACCGCCCGCCCCGCACCCCGTCCGGCGTGTTCATCGCCTGGAACAACCCGCCCAGCAAGTCATAACTATCGCGCGGCTCTTTGCAATCCTCCAGCACCCGACCCACCAGGTACCGCTCCAAGAGGCCGATGTCCTCGGCAAACAAAGCCACCAGCATCTGCAGCGTAAACCGCTGCGCCAGGCCCCGCTCCACTTTGCGGATAACCAGCTTGTTGAAACACGTCGCCAGCTTGTCCGCTGCCGCGCGCGTCACCGCGACGTGGTCGTTGCCGAAAACCGGCTTCTCATTCGTCTTATAAAGGAACGCCAGCGGACCGTACCGCTCCGGCAGTTCCGCCAGGGCCACCTTGTCCACCGGATCGTCGAGTTGGTTCTCGAAATCGTAAATCCAGAATTCGTCGAAGTTGCACAGCACCACGTACCGCGGCCGCCCCGGAACCAGCCGCAGCCAGTAATCGAACGCCTGCCGATAGTGCCGCCCCAGGTCCGTCCCGCGCTTCTTCATTTCGATCAGGACGACCGGCTTCCACACATAATCGGCGAAGGCCACGCCTCCGCCCGCCTCTTTCCCCTTGCGGATGCGGAACTCCGGCTGGCCCCCGACGTCCAGACTCCCATCGCGGCCAAAGGCTCGAAACAGCCGGTCCAGAAATATCTGGGCCTGCCCCTTCTCATCGCCCGTGACGTTCTGCGCCGCCCAGGCGACAAATTCCTCCAGCCATCCTCTCCGCCATTCTTCCAAGCGACTCTCTCCTCCGCCATCCGCAAAAGATTATTCCGAAGGCTTGGACCGGCCCTTCTCCAGTTTCTTCGTCTCAGCCACCGCCTCAATGAAGTGCTTTTCCACCGGCGACGGATCGTTCAGATGCTTCTCGCGGTACTTCTCATATTCCGCCTGGGCCTTGGCCAGGGCGTCCTGGTGGCTCACCGTTCCGGCGTGCGAGAGAATCTCCCGGCCGGTCATCTTCAGAAATTCGTCCAGCCGCGCGATCCAATCCCGCATGTACATCGGCTTGCGGCTGAGCGCCTGCAACTCCGCCAATTCCAGGTAGGCCGCCACCACCCGGTTCAGGATGTTGATTTCCTCGGCCTTCAGGTAGTTCTTGGCGATGCCGGCGTCCGCCTTGCGGATACGCTCGCCCGGCCAGGTCGTCAGGCCCATATGGGGCTTCTCGGCGTCGGACCGCTGGTCGATGATCTCCGCCGCCGTGTGCCCGTGCGCGGCCCAGTGCATCTTGTTCTGTACCACTTGGAAAAATTCCTGCGAGACCTCGGCCCGTGGGTCATAGTCGATGCTGGTGGAGTAAATGTCCAATACTTTCCGCCAGAAGACTTTTTCCGACGAACGAATATCGCGGATACGTTCCAGCAACTCGTCGAAGTAGTTCCGGCCCAAGACGCCCCCGCCCGACTTCAGGCGCTCGTCATCCATCGTGAAGCCTTTGATGAGGTATTCCCGCAACCGCTGCGTCGCCCAGATGCGAAACTGCGTGCCCCGCAGGCTGTTCACCCGGTAGCCCACCGAGATGATGGCATCCAGATTGTAGTGCTCCAATGCCCGGCTGACCTGACGGCTGCCTTCGGGTCGAACCGATGCAAATTCTGCAACAGTTGCCCCCGGCCGCAACTCGCCGGTTTCGTAAATGTTCTTTAAGTGGCGACTGATGCCGGACTTATCCACTCCGAACAACTCCGCCATCTGGCTGATCGTCAGCCAAATGCTCTCCCCGTAAAGGCGGCACTCGATCCGGGACTGGCCGTCCTCCGTCTGGTAGAGCAGGAACTCGCCGCCCTCGCTTCTGGAAACCAGGTCACTCATTGCCCACCCCCAACCTCAAATAATGACGGCACACCTTCTCATTGCCGGTGACGTTCTTCGTCGCCCAGGCGACAAATTCCTCCAACCATCCTCTCCGCCATTCTTCCAAGCGTCTCTCTCCTCCGCATGTTGCGAAAGATTATGACGCGCGAAGCCCCGCCTGCCAAGTGTTATGTAGGGCGGTTGCGCTGTTTGCAGCCGCCGCAATCAAAGGCCGTATTCCATTTGGCGTTGCCGTTGTGGTTTACCGGGCGCCACACTTTGAAGCCCCGGCCCTGCCGCTGTCCGCACCACATACATGCCGCTAAATTATGTGCGTAATATTATAATTGTATTCTATTTATTCTTATTCCGCATCATCTGATATGATTCTGTTGTTCGCGCGGCCGCGCGTGCCATTCCGGCGCGCATCCTCCCCCTGCCGCTCCCGGGCCGCTCCCCTTCTATCGGCCCCCTGCCCCGCCCACCTTTAATCCTTCCCCCGCCGCCCCGGCCCGCTCCGCCCCCGCTACTGCCGGTGCTTCTTCTGCTCAATTTTTCATTTTAAATTTTGAATTTTTAATTCCTCTGTCCCTTGCCTCCAACTCCGCGTCGCTGCCCACTAACCACTACCGCGGAACTCGCGGCATGGTCCGATAACCATGCACTGGCGTAATTGTTCCACGTGGAACAATTTATTTCTTCCTCAGCACCGCCAAAATCCGATCAAAATCGTCGAAACTGTAATAATCAATCACGATCCGCCCGACCCCTTTCCGCAAACTCTCCCGGACCTGGACCTTGCTACCCAGAAGCTTCCGCAACTCCTCCTCGATCGTCTTCGCCTGCACCGACCTAACCACCCCGGCCGTCTTAGGCCTCGAACTCGACCCGGCGAACCGACTGATCAACCGTTCCAGTTGCCGCACATTCATCCCACGCTGAATCGCCCGTTTGGCCAGGGCGAACTGCAGCTCCGGCTCCGTCACGGCGGCAATGGCCTTGGCGTGGCCCATCTTCAACGCCCCCTTCCTGACCAAAATCTGGACATCAAAGGGCAATTCGAGCAGCCGCAGATGGTTCGCCAGGCTGGCCCGGTCCACCCCCAGCCGCGTCGCCGCCGCCTCCTGCGTGTGTGCGTAGTTGTTCATAAACTCACGGAACGCCTCGGCCTTCTCGATCGGATTGAGATCCTCCCGCTGAATGTTCTCGATCAGGGCCAGTTCGAGCATCCGGTCGTCCGGCACCTGGCGAACCACCACCGGCACGTCGGCTAGACCCAGGACTTGGGCAGCGCGATAGCGCCGCTCGCCGGCGATCAACTCGAACCGGCCGTCGGCGTTGGGGCGGACGACCAGCGGCTGAATGATGCCGTTGGATTTGATCGACGCCACGAGTTCCCCCAGGGCGGTCTGGTCGAAGTTCTTTCGCGGCTGATAGCGATTCATCACGACCTGATCCATCGGAACTTGCCGCACAACGCCGAACGGCTCGTCCGGACCGGAAGATTCATCGGCCTCCGGCGGCGCTGCAGGGGAGGCAACCATCGGCGCTGCCGGCGGAGGCTCTGATGGCGCGGCCACGGCGACGGGATCCGATAGGCTGCCGGGGTTGATCAGGGCATCAAGTCCACGACCAAGTTTCTTTTTCAGCACGGCGAGACTCCTTATAATAGGAATGACAGTGGGACGGGGAATTCCGTGGCCGGATTGTAGCCGGTGACGTGGCGGGAGCAAGAGAAAAATGTTCCACGTGGAACAATTTGCGAGTGATGACATTATCGGACGTTATTGGCGAAATCCGGGAACAGTGCCGTACTTTATGCTAACACTATCCTGGATGGCGGGGAGAGGAAAGAGCGGTGGGGAGAAATTGGCGTGTACGGCGACGGCTGGTTTGGTAGAATCGGGACGGCTGCGTTGCAGCCGAGAGCAGGAGACAAGGCAACGACGAGGGTCTGGGGCCAGGAAAAATGATTCGGCGGCGGGTGATCTATCGGGGAGCGGTGCAGGGGGTGGGGTTCCGGTGGACGGCGCTGCGGGCGGCCTCGGGCGGCGCGGTAACGGGGTACGTGCGGAACCTGGCCGACGGCGGAGTGGAGCTGGTGGTCGAGGGCGAGGCGGCGGAAGTGGCGGCACTGGTGGCGGAGATCGAGGAGCGGCTGCGGGAGTACATTGGGCGGCGCGAGGCGGAAGAGAGCGTGGCGACGGGAGAGTTTTCTGGGTTTGAGATTAGAAGATAGTTATGGTATACTGTTCTCGGAAACGAAGATGAAACGGCGAATATCCAATATCCAACACTCAATATCCAATCCTCAAGTTAAAGGAGAAGAAACATGACGGAGACAGGGAGCGGGGACGACGGGCGGCGGGACGATGGCTCCGGTGGGGCAGGGGGCTTCGGGGCCGAAGACGGGGTGGCAGTGGAAGCCGTGGGTGGAGGCGCCGGCCGCGGCGGCGAGCCAGGAGGAGAGGACGCTGGGCCTGGTGACGAACCTGGTGGCGATCTTCGGGTTGCTGGGCCTCATCGCCGTGATCGTGATCTGGCAGGTGAAGAAAGACTCGTCTCGCTTCATTGACACCGTGGCGAAAGAGACGTTGAACTTTCAGATATCGGCGATTATATACTTCTTCGGAGCGTCGTTCGTGGCCGTGCCGCTGATGTGGGTCTGCGGCATCGGGGCGCTGATCTGGATGGCGCTGGGCCTGGGCTGTGTGATCTTCCTGATCCTGGCGGCGATCAAGACGAACGAAGGAATGATCTACCGGTTCCCGGCGAATTTGCGGCTGATAAAGTAACGGCGGCGGTCTGGTTCGATGGTTATGATTTATCGACATAACATTTAGCCGGGCAGGTAACGGGCGTTAACCCCTCACCCGGCCCTGAAGCGGCCACCCTCTCCCAAGGGAGAGGGGTGAAACAAAAGAAGAAGAAAAAGAAGAAGAGAAGAATGGGGATGCAGGAGGACCGGGGGCTGACGCCACCCGGCTAAATACTTTCGCCGCTGCGCGGCTGGGGGCGAGCGGAGGGGCAGGGGGTGGCGCTGGGGTTGGGCCGGGTAGAAGCAAAAGAAACAACGGCACGCCCCGGTGTTATGAACGCAACAGGTGCACCCTCACCCGGCCGCTGATGCGGCCACCCTCTCCCGTCAAGGGAGAGGGGTGAAACAACAACAGAAGAATAAGAAGAAGCAACAACAACGGCACGCCCCTGGTGATATGAGTGCAACCGGCGCACCCTCACCCGACCGCTAATGCGGCCACCCTTGTATGTTGTCTTCGGGGAGTTTTTCCCCGATAGTAGCGAACATGGTGGGACAGACTCGTCAGCCCGGCCCCCGCGGGGGCCGGGCTGACCAGAGCGACGCGGGAGATCGTTGGC
>CAIYVX010000059.1 GCA_903929765.1 uncultured Planctomycetia bacterium | reverse complement strand
GCTTATGGTCCTCTTACTTCGCCGTAAGGGGACCTAGAGATGGCGGCAGTCGCAGCCCAAAGTTCCAATTCCGCCGGCGCCCACGAAGTTGACGCCTTCCTGGAAGCGCTGACCGATGAGGACAAAATGCTCATCCGCCTTCGCGAGGAACTCTACGAAGGCCGCTGGGACGCCATGCTCGCCGATCTCAACGACCGCCTGCGCGGAAAACCCTATATCTTCCGCCTGGCCAGTCGAATTCAGGACGACATGGCCCGCGTCGAAAAATTGAGCCGTTTCGAACGAGAAAAGGGCCTTAACCTCGCCGTCGCCTTGTGGCCCGATGAGTACGGAAAGTAACCTGTTGTGCTGCTCTTTTTTCACAATTGAGATCCGGGTGGCATGGCGGCCGTTGTTTGCCGCCATGTTCAGGGGCTTGCGGCTTTCGAATAAAATTGTTGGTCTGAACTACAGACCCGAAGAGTAATTCAAAACAGGAGATCTTCGATCATGAGGACTGGGACGATCTGGGCGGCACTGCTGGCGGTGGTCGCCGGGCTTCTCTGTGGCTGCGGTACGGCGGATAACAGGATAACCCCGACGGCCGATCTCCCGGCCGTCAAAGCTCTCCCACGCGCGCTGGCCTCGCAGGGGCTGGTTCTTTATTGGACCGGACAGTGGCCGCTCGAAAAAAATGAGTCCGTCGCCCGCATCAACGTCCAGCCGGGGCGCCTCTATGCCGTCACCAACCGCAATCGCCTCATCGCCATGGACAGCCGCACCGGTCAGTTCCTCTGGGACGCCGATCTCGGCAGTCCCGGACTCTCCGTCACCCCCGTCTGCCACGTCGGCGGCAATCTCGCCGTCGTCGCCGTCCTCGACCAGTTGTTCGGCTTCGATGTCACCACCGGCAGGAGAGTGCTCAAAGTCGCCCTGGAGCGGGCCCCGAGCACCAAGCTGGTCTGCCGCGGCGAGTTCATCTATTTCGGCACCAACGACGGCTGGCTCGAAGCCGTCAACGTCGCCAATGGCAGCAAAAACTGGTCGCGCTGGACCGAGGCCGCCATCCTGGCCGCCCCCGCCGTTGATGAGCACGGCGTCTACCTCGCCAACTCCGCCGGAAACCTCACCTCCAACTCCTTCAAAAAACGCTTCATCAACTGGACCTATCCCCAGGGGGGACGAATCGGCAGCGTGGTCGCCGATTTGTCCGTCTCCTCCGGTGAAATGGGCCTCATTCTCGTCCCCTCCCGCGACTATTCCCTCTACGCCATGAATTCTCTGGGCGGACAACCCGCCTGGATCTGCACCACCGGCGAACCCTTGTCCAAGGCCGCCCACTCTTTCGCTGACCAGATCTATTTTGTCTCCGAAACCAACGTCCTCTTCTGCGTCAAAGAGTCCGGACCGGGCCCCGGCGATAAGCCGCTCTGGACCGCCAACGGCATTGACAATTTTGTCGCCGCCAGCCCCACCGCCGTCTACGTCCTCTCCAAGTTCCAGCCCGCCGGCGGAACGGTCACCGCCCTCAATCCACAGACCGGAAAGGTCAAGTTCCACGTCCCCACCGGCGGTCTGAACCTGATCGTCCCCAACGATCTCGACGGCCAGCTTTTTGCCGCCGACAACGCCGGACACATCCTCTGCCTCCGCGAGGCCACGGGCCTCTACGACCTCAAGCCCGCCATCCAGGAAACCCCGGCCGCGCTCCCGCCGCCGGTCAAAAAGTCCGCCAAACCCGCGGCTGATGCCGAACCGAAAAAGTAAGTAGCCGTTGCTTCTTCTTATGAAGCCCCCAGCACTGCTGGGGGACGCCGTTTCTTCTTTTTCTTTTTCTTCTTCTGCCGTTACCTTAAGCCTTAAGCCTTAGGTCTTAAGCCTTCTTCCTGGTGTTCCCATGGACCTCGGTCTCCTCACGACCTGCCTCCCGGAGGTCGGGTTTCCCGAACTCGCCCGGTGGGCCTCCCAGACCGGCTTTCGCTCTCTCGAAGCCGCCTGTGTCGCCAAAGGCGCCCGCTGGTACGACGGTGCCCGCCTCGTCCCCGCCAAAATCGACGAGGCCGCCGCCGCTGAAATCGAACAACTCCTCTCGTCCACCGGACTAAAGATCAGTTGCCTCTCCTTCCATGACAACATGCTCGACCGCGACGACGCCGCCCGAACCGCCAAGTGGCGCCTCCTCGACGCCACCATCCGCGCCGCCGCCCGCCTCAAAGTCCCCGTCGTCTCCTGCCTCGTCGGGCGCGACCCCGCCCTGCGCCTCGGCGACTGCATCGCCACCTGGGCCAAGCTCGCCGCCGACGCCCTCTCCGTCGCCGAAGAGGCCGGTATCCGACTCGCCGTCGAAAACTCCCCCCTGCCCGGCTGGCAGACGGAAGACCTCCCCGGCAACGCCGCCTTCGCCCCAGAACTCTGGGAAAAAATCTTCACCCACGCCCGCGGCGAAAACCTCGGCCTCAACTTCGACCCCGCCCCGCTACTCTGGCTCGGCATCGACCCCCTCGAAGCCGCCACCGCCTACGCCGAACGCATCTTCCACGTCCGCGCCCGCGACGCCGAGGTCTTCCCCGACCGCCGCAACGACTGTTCCTGCCTCCGCCCCCAGGGCGGCTGGTGGCGCTACCGCCTTCCCGGCCTCGGCCAACTGCCCTGGACGCGACTCCTCGCCCTCCTCCAGGAAAACGGTTACGACGGCCCGCTCTCGCTCGTCCACGACGACCCCGTCTGGACCGGCTCACAGGAAAAAATCAAGCGCGGCCTCGATTTCAGCCGCCGCTTCCTCGAACAGAACTTGGTGTGATCTAGCGGTTGTGGTCTTTGTTTTGCCGTTGTTGCTGCTTTGCTTCTCGGCCCACCCTTGACGATGGGTGGCATGGTCCGGCGCAGACGGGCCATGAAGAATAATGTGATCTAGCGGTTGTGGTCTTTGTTTTGCCGTTGTTGCTGTTAGCCGTTGTTGTTGCTTTGCTTCTCGGCCCACCCTTGACGATGGGTGGCATGGTCCGGCGCAGACGGGCCATGAAGAATAAACCGCTCGACCGGGAAGCTTTTGTTGCTGTTGTTGCTGTTAGCCGCGTAGCGGCGTCTGATGGTTGCCACGGGCACAAGCCCGTGGAAAATAACGATAAATGAATGTTTCTTCTTTTTCTTCTTTTGTTTCTTCTTCTTTTTCTTCTTCGCCCTAAAAGGAAAACCCCATGACGCATAATTCCCTCCTCCTCGCCCTCGCCGCCGTCGGTTTCTTTTCTTCACTTTGTCCGGCCGACCCCGCGCCCTCATCCGCCGTCCCCGTTCTCTCCGTCACTTCCTCGCTCCCGCAGGTCAAAACCGTCTTCATCATTGCCCTGGAAAATCACAATTGGGTCCAGCCCGCCGCCGACGACCGGGCCCCGGAACAGCTTTTTGCCAATCCCCATGCCCCCTTCCTCAACAGCCTGGTTACCGGCACTTCCTCCTTCAGCCGCCAGGTCGCCTACGCCTCCGCCTATCACAATTGTCTGGCCACGCCCTCCGGCCACAATCCCCACATCCATCCCTCGCTCGCCAGCTACCTCTGGTCCGAAGCCGGAACCAACTTCGGCGTCTTCAACGATAACCAGCCGTTTCAAAACCATGACCTCGGCGTCCACCAGGACGCCAAAGACCACCTCGTCGCCTATCTCAACCGCGCCGGCCTCTCCTGGAAAAGCTACCAGGAAGACATCGACACCGACGAAGACGGCCAAGTCCTGCCCCGCGACCAGTGGACCGTCCCCCTCAAAAACCGCAGCGGTGTCTATTCCACCGGCGTCCTCTACAACTATGCCACCAAGCACAACCCGATGATCTACTTCGACGACGTCAACGGCGGCCCAGGCAACGGCAGAGGCAATCCCAAGGACCCCGTCGCCATCGCCCACTTTTCCCCCATCCAGCAATTGAAAATCGATCTGGAAAACAACTCCGTCGCCCGTTACAACTGGATCACCCCAAATCAGTACAACGAAATGCACTCCCCCCCGCCCGACGGCTACAAGGGCCTGACCGGCGATGCCGCCTCCATTAGGAGAGGCGACGACTACCTCGCCGCCCTCGTCCCCCAGATCGTCGCCTCCAAAGCCTACCGGGACAACGGCGTCATCATCATCTGGTGCGACGAAACCGAGGGCGAAAACGCCGACGACTTCTCCCACACCCTCCCCGAAATCATCATCTCCCCGCTCGCCCATCCCAACGTCTCCGGCAAACCCTACACCAACTCCATCCCCTACACCCACTCCTCCCAACTGCGCACCCTGCAGGAAATCTTCCAAGTCGGCCCCCTCCTCGGCGACGCCGCCAAAGCCCCCGACCTCTCCGACCTCTTCGCCCCCGGCGCCATCCCCGCCGGTCTCCCCGAACCCGCCAAGAAATAACGGGTGGCATGGTCCACGCTTGCGTGGCCATGCAAATAGATGAAAGGTGCTGTGCCTCCTGGTTATTTTGGCCGCGAGAGTCGGTCCGATGGATTGGCAAATCTCTCCTGAGGTGAGGTCCCCGAACATGACGTCAAGCCAAGAAGGTGACATAGTTATTGAACGCTGTCGGGCGGCGCAGTGGCCAGCCATCGTGCCGCTTCTTCGCCAGCTCTGGCCCGACCGGGACGTCGAAGCGGAACCCGTCCGCCGCACCTTCGAGGCGGCGCTGCAGTCCGACTGCGGGCAGTATTGGATTGCCCGGAAAGGCCAGGCGGTGGTAGGCTTTGCCTCGCTTTCTCTGAAACACAGTCTGTGGGCCGGGGGCAAACTGGCCCAGGTGAACGAGCTTGTGGTGGACCGCCATCAGCGCGGCCAGGGCATCGGGACACAACTCATGCGCCGGTTGGAAGAAACCGCCAGAGACCTGGGCGCCGCCGGGATCGAGTTGGACTCGGCCTTTCATCGGGAGTCGGCCCATGCCTTTTATGAGCGACGGGGCTTTGTCCGTCGGGCCTACTGGTTCACCAAAGACCTTCCATGATGGCTTACGAGACCAGCTACAATAAATAAATCAAATAGGGTCGTACCCTAGTTGTTTGGCCGCCTTGGCTGTTGCTCTCATCCTCGTCTTAGCCAGCCGCGAAGCGGCGAAAGTCTTTAGACGGCGGCGTGAGCCGCCGGTCTGGGCGACCCGAAAAATATTCTTCTTTTTCTTCTTCTTTTTTTTTTCACCCCTCTCCCTCAGGAGAGGGTGGCCGCCGCCGTCCCCAGCGGCTTCAAAAGCCCCACGCCCCCCGCCCTTCCAAAACCCGCGCCATAAGGCCCCATTACCCTCCGCCGCATATCTTTTAATACCACTCAAAATCTTTCCGCCGCTGGCCGTCAATTTCCTCCAAGGAAATTGCGCAGCACCTGAATTTCCCTATTGGACAGATCTTGCCAAAACGCCCTCTCCTTCGCTACCGCTAAAACGTCGTTCATTCCGTTCATAACTCCCTTAACCATCGGATTCTATCGGCGCGCGAACCCGCCGCCGGCTGCCTCGGCCCCTGCCCTGCCCCAAAAAATTCAAAATCTATCAAAAATCAAACTCGCTGATATTCCCAACTATACAAAAAAAGCCGAGCCGCCAACCTGATGGGGGCAGGTCGCGGCTCAGCCGTAACAAAGGGGCCTGTCTGTCGCTTCTTCGCTACTATTGCTCCTCAGACCGCGCCTTCCGGCGCGGCCCGTCTACCTTTAGTGGCTGCCCGGCCGCCCCCGTGGCTCGGAAGACTCTATTGGAGGGGGGGAAAGTCCTCCGTGGGGGCGACCATTGGGCAGCCTGGCTTGGGTCGCGGAAAACCTCAGGCCCTGTCGGACTCCGGGTCCGACTTGTCTCTCTCCTTACGATCCGGCCGCCGCCGTCGCCGCCATGGGCGACGACTCCGGCGTCATCATCACCGGCGGCTGCGCCACCACCGGCACCACCGCCGGCGCCGCCAAAACTGTCCCGGCAACACTGTAATTGCCCTTGTGCCGGTCCTTCAATTCGCCCAGCTTCGACTTGTTCCAGTTGTTCACCCGGCTGAAATACCCCACGATCCGCGTCATGCCGTAGACGTTGTCGCTTTCGCAGTGCCCGCAGGTCTCCTGCAGCCGCCCCGTCACCTTGTTGCAGTCGTTGCAGATGGTGAACTCCGGGCTGATCGTCAGTTGCGCCGCCTTGGTCTTGTCGAAGGTCTTGCGCACCAGGGCCAGGATGCTCTCGGTCGGCGGCCGTTCCTCGCCCACGAAGGCGTGAATGATCGCCCCCGACTCGATCATGACGTGGAACTTCGCCTGCTTCTCGATCCGCGTCATCAGGTCCACCGGGGCGTCGGGCCGCAGGTGAATCGAGTTGGTGTAATAAAGCTCGTCCGCCTCCGCATCGCCGCGCAAAAGCTCGCGCGACTCCGGATAATCGCGGTAATCGATCTTGGCCAGCCGCCGCGAGGCCGACTCCGCCGGCGATTCCTCGAGTGTGAACTTCAGGTTGTTCTCCGCCGTATAGACCTTGGTCCGGTTCTGCATGTGGGAGATGATCTTCATCCCCTCCAGCAGCACCGCGTCGCTCTCGTGCAACTCGCGCCCGGTCATGAACTGCATGGCCTCGTTCAGCCCGATCAGCCCGATGATGTAGGTGCACTTTTCCAGATCGACGTACGGCTTGCCGTCCTTGGCCGCCTTGCCGATTTCCCACAGCGGCATCGACGGGCCCGACATCAGCTTGCCGATGAACTCCTTCTTCTGCAAATGGGCCTTTAGCGCCAGGTCCATGCCCCGGAAAACCTCCGCCTTGAACCCTTCCCAGTTCCCCTTCCCCGCCCGATACGCCGCCTGCGGCAGGTTGATCGTCACGTTCTGGAATCCGCAGAACCGCATCGACTCCGGATGCTTGATCATATAATCGTCGCTGATCGTCGTCCGCAGCCGGCAGCAGGCCGACAGCGTCACGCTCTCCTTGTCGTTGGCCGCCGGACGGTCGAACACGAAATACGGCACGCCGTTGTCGCTGGCGATCTGGCAGGCATATTCCAGCAATTCCCGCTGCTTCGGATCGCTGAACGATTCCCGCGTCACATGCAGATCGCACTTCGGGAACGCGAACAGGTGCCCGTCGCGGTCGCCGTGGTGCCAGACCTTGAGCATGGCCTTGAGGAACCGCTGGGCCAGCTCTTCATATTCGCCATAGGTCTTGCCGGTCTCCTGGCCTTTCGGTCCGATGGCCGGAATGTCCTTGAGGTAGCCCGGAATGCCGGTGTGGACGTTGAAATCGAGGAACAGCGTCTGCCCGCCGCGGCTGAACGCGCTCTGTGAGCACGAGAAAATCAGGTGCTGCGCTTCCTGGAGCATCTGGGCGTCGCTCATCCCTTCCAGGTACGGGGCGTAGAAAATGTTGATGAACCCCACGCCCAAGGCCCCGGCGTAATAAGCCTGCATCGAGGCCAGGAACGTGTTCAGGTGGCCGGTCAGCGTCCGGGCGTGCTTGGCCGGGGCGCTCAGCGTGTCCAGGTTGCCCAGTTCCAGACCGAACTTCTTCAGGTACTCCAGGCTGTGGCTGGAGCAATAGACTCGCGTCGGATAGCCCAGATCGTGCAGGTGAATGCGCCCTTCCATGTGCCCTTCCGACACGTCCTTCGAGAAAATCTCCTCCAGGGCGTACTGCTTCAGCGTGTTCTCGGCGATGGTCAGGTTGATCGCTTCGGGGTTGTTGGCCGTGATGTTCGAGTTTTCCTGGCTCTTGGAGAAAATCAGCCGCTCCAGGTCGAACTTCGGCATGCCCAGCAGCTTCTGCTTTTCCAGCCGGGCCGTCAGGCCGCGCTCGAACAGTTCGTTGTCCACCAGTTCACGAATCAGGGCCGTGCTGATGCGCGTCACGCCGGACCCGAAGACCCGCTCCTCGACGCTCTTGGCGATCTTGTGAGCATTGTCCACGTCCAGGCCGCTCTCTTTTTCCAGGGCCTTGGCAATGCGTTCCTTGTCCCAACCCAGGACCTGATCGCGCTTGCCGGTCGAGACCAGCAGGGCCATGTCCGTCGAGTTGTCGGAGGCGCCCGGGCCGCTCTTGCGGACCTTGAGCAGGTGCCGGTGTTGCGCCCGCTTCTCGCGGTAGAGAATGTAGGCCTTGGCCGTCTTGGCGTGGCCCGTCTCGATCAGCACCTTCTCGACCATGTCCTGAATCTCTTCGATGGTCGGGATCTTGTCCTGGTAGTGGCGGTTGACAAACTCCGTCACCGCCGCAGCCAGGTTGTCGGCCGTGGCCCGGTCGTCGCCGCCGACGGCCTGGGCCGCCTTGAAGATCGCGTCGGCGATCTTCACGTCGTCAAACGAAACCATCCGACCGTCACGCTTACGCACCTGGCAAATTCGTACTTGCATACCCCGTACCTCCCTGCTGCCCGACTGATTGGTCGGGCCCTGTCCTATGATGGTCGCCCGCCGCCGCGGGTCGTTATGAACACTAGCCCTTGTGACCTTTGTCCCGCAGCATCGGCTCGATCTCGCTGATGTACTCCGAAACGTCCTTGAACTCGCGATAAACGCTGGCGAACCGCACGTAAGCCACCTGGTCGATCTCCCGCAGCTTGGCCATGATCAACTCGCCCAGGAACGGCGTGGGAACTTCGCTGTCGAACTTGGCGACGACCTCGTCTTCGATCTCGCGGACCAGCGACTGAATCCGCTCCTCGCTCACCGGCCGCTTGTGGCAAGCCTTGTGCAGCCCCTCCAGCAACCGCGTCCGGTCGTAAGGCACCCGGCTGCCGTCCTTCTTGATGACCCGCAACCGGAGTTCCTGTTCGGCTTTTTCGTAGGTGGTGAACCGGCGCTTGCAGCCGAGGCACTCGCGGCGCCGGCGAATGGCGAAGCCGCCCTCGCTGGCCCGGCTGTCCACCACGCGATCATTGTCGGCTTTGCAGAACGGGCATTTCATGACGCCACACTTTCCGGTAGAACTTCAAACGCCCAAAGCCACAACCCGCCATCTCGACTCTTATTTTTGAGGTCCACGCAACAAAACGAGATAAAGAAATGACCTCGCGCCACTTACCGCCAGTTGACCACTACATCTTGGGCCAACGGCCATTTTACCCTATCGGCTGGCCGGACCGGAAATGATTAGCGAAAACAGACACTTTTCAGGGAACCACACTCAATCGGGCAGTCAGGTTGACGAAGAACACTATAGAGCCACATGATATGGGGTGTCAAGCCTGATAAGTAGTCCGTTGCTGGCAGTTTTTGTTGTTTTTTGCATTATTACTGCCACTTTTGCTTTATTACAGCCCATTTTAACAATATCTTAACCCCTTCAACCACCGCAGCGCAAACCGATGCGCCACAAGATGTTGTGGCTTTCCTGAACAGCTTTTCCCCTGAAAAAAGGGCGTTTTTCACAGGAATTCACAGGGAATTGGCGAAAACATGGCGGCAAACAACGGCCGCCACGCCACCCCACTATTTTTCCGGCAGGATTTCAATGGGAATGTGGGCCTCGGCCAGGAGCTGCTTGCCGAGAGTGTCGGGATAGTCCTCGCGGCAGACGATGCGCCGCACGCCGCCGTTAATCATCATCTTGGCACATAACGAGCATGGATGATGTGTACAATAAAGAGTAGCACCGTCGATCGGCGTCCCGTGCCGCGCCGCCTGGAGCACGGCGTTCATCTCGCCGTGCAGGCCGCGGCAGAGTTCGTGCCGCTCGCCCGAGGGCACCTTCAGCCGCTCCCGCGGGCATCCCTCCACCGCACAGTGCGCCACCCCGGCCGGCGGTCCGTTGTAGCCCGTGGCCAGAATATATTTGTCCAGAACCAGCAGCGCCCCGACGTGGCGCCGCAGGCAGGTCGACCGCTTGGCCACCTCGGCGGCAATGCGCAGAAAATACTCGTCCCAGGTCGGTCGCGCCGCCTCGGCTGCCCCAACGGATTTTCGTTTTTTCCTGACCATAAAACAGAGGATACGCCCCGGCGGCGAAAATGTCAATCGCCTGGAGACAAAATGGTGCCGCAGGGGAACGTAGCGAAAACATCTCCGCGTAACCTTCGTCCGCCGGGGGTTAGAGCAGATAACGATTGGTTGTACTCTCTGGGAAAGTTTGCCGGCCTTCCACACACCTTGCCCCCATACAGCCGGGGGTCAAGGTGTGGCACCCTGGAAGTAACCATTCAATCGTTAACAGCTCTAGTGAAATTATCGCTACTTTCCGCCGATTTTTTCCTGCACCTCACCGGCAAGGGCATAAAGTTGCTGTTCGCGCTCCTGCCAGCCGGATTCGGCGTACCAGTAGGCCCCGGCGGGGCCGCCGGCATTGTAGTAAAAAATCTTGCCGTATTCGGCGTAGGTCGTGTAAATGCGGCCGGTCAACTGAAGGCCGCTGAAGCCCTTCAGGGCTTGCTGGAGACGTTCGTCAAGCAGCTTCTGGCTCTTGGCGGCCAGGTCGCCGCCGAGTTTGGCTTTTTGGGTTTCGTCGGTCAGAACTTTTTCAATCGTGATGCGGGCTTCGCAATTCTGCAGCCCTTCCCGCAGCATCTCGTAGCGCGAGGTGGCCACGGGACCGTCGGGGCCGGGATTGAGCATGTGGCTCATCAGGTTGCAACTGTGCCACAAGCTCTGGGGGTACTTTTCCCAGACATAGCCGCGCCGCCGGCCTTTCTTGTCTTTGAGGGCGGGCCAGAAGTCGGCGCCGATGCGGCCCAGGCCGCGCTGCTTACCGGTGATTTCCAGTTCCGGAAAAATCATTTGCGTCGGCAGGAGATAGTCATTGAAGGCCGTGAAACGGCGGAATTCGACAAAGAGATCGGGCCGTTTCCAGCCGTAGACGCGTGGCTTGGCGGGGTTGCCGGGATATTCGTTGGGCCAGACGTAGGCGGTGTAGACGACGTGGCCCAGCCCGCCGGCCAGGGCGTTGCCCATCGGCCCCTGATGGCTATGGTTGATCCAGGGCAGACCCCCGGAAGCCTTATCGAGAACGACCATTTCCTCCTGGTTCGGCCAGACGTCCGAGGTCATGCCGAGCAACATGGTTTTTTCCAGGCCGCGCCGGGCCAGGTCCTGGTGCAAGCGGTCGAAGAGCGGCTTCCAGATGGCCAGGGCTGACTTTTCCTCGAAGCGCGGAAGATTGACGGTGGCGGTCTGGCCGGTTTTTGGATCCAGAGCGGTGACGGCCGGCCCTTTGTTGCGGAGATCCCAGCGGGCGGCCGACCATGATGTTTCCGTCAAAGACATTTTTTCCTGATCGGAGACTTTCACTTCCGTTTTCGGCGTGGCCAGATAGATTTCCCAGGCGGTCAGGACGACAAACTTGGGGCGGCCCATGTTCTTTACCGCAAGGTCAAGATACTTGTCGAGGAGCGAGAGATCGTAGTCGTAGGAGCCGTCGTCCTTTTTGATCCAGCGGACCAGGGACTCCGAATTGCCGGCGTTGGTCTGGGCAAGCAAAGGCAAAATGACCACGCGGCTGCCGATCTCGCCGATGTAGCGCATCGACTGGGCGATCAGATCCCAGTGTTGGTCGGACCACAGCGGCACGTTGTACTCCAGGGCCAGCGTGTCGGGCGATTGCATCAACTCGATCCAGGTCTGATAGTCCTGCGTGTCGGGGACGGTGAAAGCGGCAACCTGAAGAGTGACCGGCACGACGAGCGTCTTCTCGCCCTTGACCTCCACCGTGACCTGGCCGGCGTAGGCCCCGGGCTTGGCCGTGGCGGGAACCTTGACGGTCAGCCAGATCGGGACGACCGCGCCGCCGCGGGCCACCGGGAAAGAGGGCAACGGCTTTTCCAGCAGGCTCTCCAGCGGCGTATCGACTTCGGGCTGTTCGGCCGGGGACACGGCGAAACGCGCCCGCAGGGCGGCGGCGGGAATGACGGCGGCGCCCTGCTTGAGGTCGCCGCAAGTCACCTTCAAGCCTTCAATGGCTTTGGGCGAACCGAGGACGACTTTGCCCGAGGCCCAGCCGTTGCGCGGGCCTTTGATGGCGACCGGGCGCAGCGGCTCGCAGCGGTCGCCCAGATCGCCGCAGGTGTCGGAAGTGAGCAGGTCGCTGTTCCAGGCCTGCAATTCTTTGGCCCGGCCTGCGTTGGCCGCCAGGCCGGCGGGGCCGGAGGCCGTCAGCTTGACTTCCTTGACCTCGCAGGTGTACCAATTAAAGTCATAGGGCAGGCCGGGTTCCCCCAACTCGCGTCCTTCCTTGCGTTTCGACTTGTCCCAGTACTCGGCCACCGATTGGTCGTAAGGAGCGCGAATCGCCTCGATGGCCAGCACGTTCACGCCCTTCTTCAGGGCCGTGGCCGGAACGGCCAGATCGGTCAGTTGGCGGTTGCGACCGGTCAGGGCTTCTTTCGGCCCATGGTAGCCCCAGGAGTCCAGAACAATTTCACCGTTGGCCTGAACGAAGACGCTTGAGGGATAACTTTCCGCCACGGCGCCGGCCTCTTTGGCGTCTTTGGGCAGATTGCCGCGACCGATTTCGTGGCCATTAACATAAACGATGGCCCCGCCGTGATAGGTGACCGAGAGTTTAAGATCCTTCACCTGCGCCGGATCGGTCACATCGAATTTGGCCCGCAGGTAAATATTCGAAGCGTACGGCGTGTGCGGTCCGCTTTGCGCCGGGCCGCGCAGCCACGATTCGTCGGCAAAGCCGCGGGCCGTCCAACCTTCCGGCGCCGGCGGCGTTTCCTGGTCGACCCAGGGGTAGGGTGAAGTGACCGGTTTCAGTGCCCCGCCAACCTGGACCACCGGCGGCTTCAAGGCCGTATAGGAATGCCAGACGCTCCTGGAGTCCAGCACGACAAACAGCGGCTCGACCGGCGCCGTCTGGGCCACCGCTGCGTTCAAAAAACAGATCGCCACCGACGCCGCCAATAGTGCCATGACCGCCGCCGCCATCACCTTGCCAATAATTCGTCTTTTCATTTCCTGCGGTCTCCGTAAAACTGTTCAACACAAAACCTGGCCCGGCCAGCCACCGATTTAACTTCAGCCACTGTGCCTTTAACCTGCACCGCGTCAAGACGGACCGCAGAAATAAACATTTCCGGGGAATTGGCCTGGAAGTGTAAGTTTTGTTGCCGGCTTTCCAATAGACCAACGCCCGCTCCTGAAAAAGCTTTGGTCGTCACCTTTCTAAACCAGAAATCCGCGCCTTTTTTGCTCATCTTTTACAAACCGCGCAATTTTACAAGAAAACTTGCCGAGACGTAACGTGCTGTAAAATAACATGTTATGACAACCAAGGCGTCGCCAACCGCCACGCGACTTGACCGCCCACTCGCCATGTGTAGGGTTACATCGGTGCCCCGGTTTGGCTTCAGTCCGGTCGGCCGGCGGTCCGCGCAGAAAGGAAAGATCGTAATGACGCTTATCGCCCAATCTCCCGAGTCAGAGGTTCGCTCGCGACCGCCGCCGCGGGCCGCCGACGTTCTGCTCGTGACCAGGCAAGAGGAAACCGCCAAAGCGGTGGACGAGGCCCTCCGCGACCACGGGGGCTTTACCCTGGCCAGCCTTTGTGCCGACCTGGACGACCTGCGGGACCGCCTGACGCAAATCCCGGCCGCCGCGGTCCTGGTGGATATCGACCCCGAGCCTGGTCTGGTCATGAGGCAGATTGCCCCGCTGGTAGCCCGCTTCACGGAAACGCGGTTCGTCCTGTTGGCCGGCGCGTTCGGTCCGGAGTTGATGTTCGAAGCCATGGAGGTGGGCGCGCGGCAGCTATTGATGAAGTCGGCCATCAAGACCGACCTGGCGGCGGTACTCGGCCGACTGGTGTCGGTCGGCGGCAACGGCTCGTCCGGCAACGGGTCGATTATTACGGTGCTCTCGGGCAGCGGCGGTTGCGGGGCCACGACCCTGGCCTTCAATCTGGCCAAC
The DNA here is from genome assembly GCA_903929765.1 of uncultured Planctomycetia bacterium. Lineage (GTDB taxonomy): Bacteria > Planctomycetota > Phycisphaerae > FEN-1346 > JAACEH01 > CAIYVX01. The sequence goes on along the minus strand of CAIYVX010000059.1, from coordinate 84,560 downwards.
GAACTGGCCCTGGCCTCGGCCCGGCAAGCGCTGCTGGTGGACCTGGATCGCTTTTACGGAGCGCTGGCGCCGTATCTGGGACTCAAGGGCCGTTACGGCATCGGCGATCTGTTGGCCCGCGACGGGCCAGTCGACGGCAACCTGGTCCAAAGCACGGCCGTGCCCTTTGCCAACAACCTGCACGTCCTGCTCAGTCCGACGAGTACCGAGGCCCCGAACAACAAGCCGGTGCACCACCGGAATATGGGCAAGGTGCTCAGCGCCTGCAAGCAGGCCTACGCCTACACCGTCATCGACGCCCCGCGCGCCTTGCGCGAGATGGCCGCGACCATGGCCAACACCAGCACGGCCGTCCTCCTGGTCTTCCAGATGACCGTCAAGGACATTCACGTCGTCCGAGCCGAGCGAGCCATGCTCCTGGAGCGCGGTATTCCCGAAAGCCGCATCATCCTCGTCGCCAACCGTTACGACAAGCGCAGCTCCGTGACGCCCGAAGAGGCCCGCAGCGCCCTGGGCAACCAGCCGCTCCATCTGATCGCCAACGACTACCGCACGGCGGTGGACTGCGTCAACTTCGGCCGGCCCTTGTCCAAAGCCGCCCCATCGTCGCCCTTGCGCCGCGACATCAAGCAATTGATCTACACTCTGGCCACGGTGGTGCCGCCCCGAGCGGCGATCCTGGCCGGCGCCGCCAACCGCGACTAGGCCGCTACTGGGCCGTCGCACTGGTGATCGTGAACGACCCCATGGCGTTTAGGCCGCCCAGGTCGTTCTCGCTGCCGTCGCCCACGGCCAGCGTAATCCGCCCCGGGGAATTGTGCGGCGCTTCCAGCGTCGCGTCCAGGTCGTACCATTTGCCGCCGAGATAGACCTGCGTCCACTGGTGGCCCGCGAACACGTTCTTCTGCTTCCCGATTCGGGCCACGAACAGATAGCCGTCGGCCATTCGGGCCGGAATCCCCGCGGCGCGGCACAGGGCCGCCAGTAGCACCGAATGTTCCTTGCAATCGCCTTCCGGGTGGCGGATCACTTCGCTGGCCGAGGCGTTGGCCACGTTCAGGTCTTTCTCTTCGATGTACTTATATACCCACCCTGCCAGTTTGAGCGCCGCCGTGGCCGCGTCCTTCTCCGAGCCGACGATCTCCCGGGCCTTCTTCACGATCAGGGCGTCGTCGCTCTGCACGTACCGCGCCGGCTTGAGCGCCTCCAGCGCCGCCGCGTTCTTGCCGTCATAGGGCCGCCCCTGGCCCGCAGGCAGCGCCGGCCGCTCCACCGTCAACGTCACCGTCCCGTCCTCGTTGGCCTTGACCTTCTGCATGTCCGTCTCCAGGAGCGCCGGCTTCGTCCCGTTTTTGCCCTTCAGGGTCAGGGTCATCTTCCGGGCCTCGTCCGGAATCGCCTGCGGGCAAGGCAGCAGCAGGGCCGAGAAAAAATCCTCCGAGTTCTGCGCCGGGCTCAGGGCAAAGGACTGGCTGCACCGTTCCGTGACCACCGGCATCCCCGCCTCGGTCCCCTCGCTGCGCAGCGTCCCGCCCTCCTCGTTGACCCAGACAAACGACGTCACGTCGCCGCCCGGCGCGTGCAGGATCGACAACTGCCGGATCGCCTCGACCTTGCGCCCGAACAGGGTGATCGTCTCCTTCTTGCCCACCGCCACCTCGACCCGGCTCGCCTGCCGGCTTTCGGCGTCGAAGGCCAGGTATTCGTACTTCGTCCCCGGCTTCAAGCCCTTCTTGTCGCACAGCAACCGGACGCCTTCCGGCATCAGCGCTCCGGCGGGATAGGGCTTGGTCTCGGTTTTTTTCGTCGCCGCCAGGCCGCCCGTGGCCGTCGCCACCGTCATCTGGCCCTGGTCGTCCACCGAACCGGAAACCGTCATGACCATCAGGCTTTCCTTCTGCCGCAGGTCAAACCGCAGCGGTTTCCCCGCCGCCGTCTCCACCTCGGTTTCCTGACTGGACATTTCGATCACCGTGTTCTGACGCTTCATCGACATGACGTTCGTGGACTTCGATGTCACCCGGCCGTCCGCCGCCATCCGCTCATCTTTCATGTACCCGACTTTGAAGCCATTGATGTAGAGCGCGTAATAAGTCGTCTCCGTCTTGGCCTTCGGCTCCGCCGCCACGGCCGGCGCAGACTGAGCCACCGCCAGGAACAGGGCCAGGATGAGCGCCAACTTCGCCATGAAACTTTTCCGCCGAAGTTTGTGGTTCATTTCACCACCGGCGCCGCTTCGGTTTGGTGACGTAAGAACAGACCAAACAACGTCAGACGGCGGATTCGATTCACGAATTTCTCCTGTCAGGTCTACCTGAAATTCCCGTCGCGCAAGTCCATAATCGTCGTCACGCCCAAAGTCCCGGCTCGACATGCGGGTGCAATGTAATTATTCACATCAGACACGAAAGCGTTGTAATTTGCTTGTGAATTAAAGTGAGCGTGATACCCAATTATGCCTCGACCGGCAATGGCTATTGGCAAGGCTTTTTCTAAAGTTAAAGCAGGAGCAACCGCCCCCGCGTAGAGCGTCGTACACCCGAAATTCTGAAGCGAGCCAACACCGTTGACCTCATAATGTCCATAGCCGCTATAGGTTGGATTCTGATGACCAGTCATTGCGTCGATCAAAGATGACAAGGCGCCTATGGAACTCAGTTTTGTTTGCTGAACAGAAATAGCACCCATGATTCGTTGGCTGTTATTTCGACACCAACCGTTGGCGAGAAGGTAACTTTGCCCAGCGGACACGACATTGTATTGAAGCTGCGGCGGCCAATTCTCAAACCCCGGAGCAGCAGAGAAAGAAGCAAAAAGGGCGCAATGGTTTCCCATAGCCACTTGGTAGTTCATCTGCGAAATGGACATATAGACCGAATCATCGTTGCTGAGTGACCCCGGAATAACATTAAACTGGAACGGAGCCGCCGAAGGCGAAATCGCCGTTCGCAAATAATTAGCGGCATCCCCCGACCCTGAACCTGAATTACTACCACAAGAGTAAGCAGCATCGGAGTAAATGACTATGGCCGCTCGCGGCAAGGTTGATTGGAAGAAACTAATCTCTTGCAGACATATAATCGGTTGTGTTGAAGGAGTAAAGTTTGTCAAAGCTAATTGCATCCAACTAACCGCCGATGGAGTCCACGAACCGCAACACGCATCTACTAAAAACGTAGTCTCGTAATACCCTGCAATTGCAGGGTCGCCGGAACTCCAGATAGGATGAAGAAAGTAATTAGACCCTCCGTCAGTAACTTGAAAAAGTATAGCTGCTGGTCCTAGACTGAGGGCAGTGTTGCTGCTATCTGTACCGGGTTCGATAGTAAAACGAATCCTACATTGGGCATGATTTATATTGATTGGCGTAGGAAGAGCGTTTATGGTGAGACGCGAAACAGCACTTGCTCCAAGATTTGGAGTTGGTTGCCAGTACGCCCCGCCACCGGCAAAATTCAACGGCGTGAGAGTACAGGCGCTGTTAGGAACCCACTGTGAAGAAGATTGGGTGGTAAAAGAATTACTCCAGATGATTGACCCCATGTAATGACTCGGAAAAGGTTCGCTGGCGGCATAGGGCCAGAGTTTCGCCTGTGCCCCTGCCATCACCGCCGCCGTTACCGCTGCTGCCACGCCCGAACTCGTCAGCGTGGCCGACGTGGAGAGGTTCATGTTGGTCATTACGTCGTGCAGGGCCGCCTGGTAATAATTCGTGTCGGCAGGATTGATGTAATTCGCCGTGACCAGCACGCTACCGCTGCCGACAATAATCGAGGTACTATTCGTGTCTGCCCACGTTGCTCCAGACCCGCTCATCGTCCAGTGGTCAAAGATGCACCCCGGACTGGGCGTTTGGCTTAAAGTGATAACTTGACCGATGGTCCCGGTCGCAGTGGAAACGCTGACCAGGCCGCCGCTGTTTGTCACCGCCCCGCTCACCTCGTAAACAATGCCCGTGAAATTGGGCGTGATTGTGGTGTTGGCCGCATCAGGCGTTATAGTGGTCGGGTTTGCTGTGGAACTGGACAGAACGGCACTGTTGTTCGCCGTCCAATAAGCAAAAGTGTAGCCGGGATTGGCCGTCGCCGTCGCAACAAAGAAATAGCTCGCCATGCTCGGGGTGACCGTGACAGTGCCGCTGACGGTCTGGTTCACGGTTACGGTGTAGATGGGGGGGTCCGCTTGTGCCGTTCTGGCCAGCGGACCGGCCAAACCCACGACCGCCGCCATCAACACAACCAATATAGCACATAAGTTTCGTGTACTCATAACTCATCTCTCCTATTGCCGTTCTAGCAAAAAAAACGGGAATTGCGGCCAGCGGCACAGCGCCGACTTCCGGCGCGCGCCCAGCCGCAATCCCCGGGTGACTTATACACTTAAGAAATGTCCCTCCGGACACCCTATTGTTAGTTTAGATTATGATTTGTTATCAAGTCCGATGCAAGCAAAAATGGCAGAAAAACCGACTGAAAAGCGCCGCCGCGTCGCAACTTCATGTGCCACAAGAGTTTGCGCCGTTGACAAAAAATACGTAGAGAATGATAAATGATGTCTTGGAATCCGACACGCCGCCGACTGGTCCGTCCTGGCCTCACGGCACAGGCAAGCCGTGGAGAATCAGATTGAGCAGCACCCGGTCAACCGCCGTGACGTGGCCGTCGCCCGAAAGGTCGCAATCGGCGTCGGTTTGCGGCGCGATGCCGAAGTCGTTCAGACGCTTGTCGAGAATGGTGAGGCCGCTGCTGTTCACCTGAGCGAGGCCGGCGATGTCGCCCAGCGGCCGGACCAGGATCGTCACGTCGGCCGAGGCGCTGCCGCCCACGTTCCCCGTCACCACCACGTGGACCGTGCAGGAACCCGTCAGGGCCAGGTTCCCGGCGCTGGTCACCGCCCCGTTCACCCGGCCGCCCACCAGGTAGCCCGTCAGGCCGGACCAGCTCCCGCTGGCGGTCGGCGTCACCAGCGTGCCCGCAGTCCAGACGGCCGTCGGCGTCACCACGCCGGAGCCGGATTGCGTCACCGTGGTCGTGTACGCGCTGTTGCCCCAGTTGTCCGCCGTCACGCTGACCGTGAGCGCGACCACGTGACGGTCCCGGGTCGTGACCGACGTGTTCTGGTAGACCCAGGTGGTCGAAGTCCAGGCCGAGATCGTCAATGTTCCCTGCGTGAAGCTGGCGGTCAGCGTGAAATTATCGTAGACGGTCAACGAGGTTGAGATCGCCGCCGAGTTGCTCAGCGTGCTCGAGCCGGTCACGCTCCAGCCGGCGAAGAAATAGCCCGCATGAGCCGAAGCCGTCGCGGTAATCACCTGGCCGTAGAGGTACGGCCCGCTGTTGGAGAGAATGATCGTCCCGCCGGGGGCCGGAAAGACCGTTTCCGACCCCGAATCAGGCGCCAGATTGACGCCCTGATTGGTCACTTGGACGGCATGCCCGGAGGCGCCATCGGGGGCGTTCAGGTAGGCCCACGAAGTCGGGTCGCCGGCGTCGTAAGCACCGCCCTGGTCGTCGCAAACCACCCAGGCGTAAACCTGCGTGAAGGCGTTGTGGCTGCCCGAGTAATGGAACGCATACAGCGCCGTCATCGCCCCGGCGGCCACGCCGCTGATGGACACAGAGGTCGACGAGCTATGGTCGAAAATGGTGCCGCCGCTGCCGGGAGTCATGGCGCCGGCCCCGCCGACCACGGACTGGTTAAAAGTCGACCAGGCATAGCCGGCCGCACCGGCCAGGCTGACCATCTTCGCGGTCGAGGCGCCCAACAAACCCGTGCTGGGCGTGAAGGTGGCGCCGTTGGACCCGGTCAGGTACATTTCCGAGCCGAACGCGGTCACCGCCGTGGTCTGGCCACCGGAGTTGGAGAAGATCAGTTTGACCGTCATGACCCCCGTCGCGTCGTTCCAGGTCACGCTGGCCGGGTCGATCTTCATCTGCACATTGCCCGCCCGGACGGTCGCGGCCAACGCCAACAGCAGGATTATCGCCAGAAAACTCTTCATTTTTCCATCCTGAACCGCCGCAAGCCAACAAAAACGGGAACTGGGGCCAACGGCACACGGCCAAACTCCGGCGTGTGCCCAGCCACAATCCCCGTAGAACAGCCTGCTCCGCCCGACGCCCTCCGGCGTTGAAGCATCTATCGGGATGAATTATACCTCAAAAAGCTCGAAAAAGCAAATGACCGACAGAAAACCGGCCGCAACGTAACCACATGGAACACAACGGGTTGTGTAACCGTAGAGGCGGCGTCCCTTCCGTTCCCCCGGCATTGGCGTTAGCTTGGATAAAATAGTATAATGTCCACACCGGGATCCACGGATCCTCGGGAAGGAGCGGAAACGCATGGCCGGAATGAGAGCCTGGAGCGGACTGCTGGCCGCCGGCGGCGCGGTCGTCGTCTGTGCCGTCGTCTGGGCCGACGGCACGGCGGTCGCGCCGAGCGCCGAGCCTGCGGCGGTTTCCGCGACGAGTGCAGAGCCTTTCACCTTTCCCACCTCGGCCGCCAGCGCGACCCCGGCCAATAGCTCCGTCGCGGCCTCCAGCAACGTGCCGTCCGGCCAGCCGGCCGCCGATTTCTCGACACCCACCCCCTCCGCCAGGATTGTGAACGATAAGACCATAGCCGAGGCCATTGCCCGCGGCGTGGCCTACCTCAGGAGCGTCCAGAACGACGACGGCAGCTTCACCGGCATGTACTCCTTCGGCAACCCTAACGGCGAGACCGCCCTGGCCCTGCTGGCCATGCGCTACTCCGGCGTCGGCGTGACCGATCCCGCCTGCGAGAAGGGCGCCAAGCTCCTCCTGGAAGGCCCCGCCGACAAAACCTACGAGGCCAGTCTGATCGCCCAGGTTCTGGCCATGAAACCGGCCAGCACCCGGACCCCGGCGGACCACAAGCGGATGAACCAACTGGCCGAGTTTCTGACCGCGACGCAATTGGACAACGGCTCGTGGAGCTACCCGTTGTCCAGGAACATCGTTATCCGAAACGCTCCGGCCTACAAGCCGACCGGCGACAACTCCAACACGCAGTTTGCCGTTCTGGCCCTCTGGAAGTTGGCCGAAGCGGGGGTGGAGTTCGATTTGAAAGCCTTGCGGGCCTGCGAGACCCATTTTCTGGAGACCCAAAACGCCGATGGCGGCTGGCCTTACGTTTCGATGAGAGCCTCCGCCGCGGGCGGCAAAAGAGCTTTCTCCACATCATCCTCGTGGCGGTCGATGACCGCCACGGGCCTGGCCACGCTGCACATCTTCACCGACCTCCTGCATCTGCACGACGAGGGCGCCTTCTCCGGGGTCGGGGCCGCAAATTGCGGCCGGGCCGGCCCGATCGACTTGAGAATCGACGCGGCCATGGTCAAAGCCGAGGCCGATCTGGCCGAATTCCTCAACCCGCCGGCGACGGCCCGCGCCCCGGCCGGCCTGGGTATGTACGATTATTATTATCTCTATTCAGTCGAGCGTGTCGGCGCCGCCAGCGGCAAAAAACACTTCGGCCGCATCGACTGGTACGCCGCCGTGGCCCGGTTGTTGCTGGACAAGCAGAACCCCGACGGTTCGTGGGGCCCTAGCAACAACGGGACGACTTTCCGAACGTTCTTGCCCGCCGCCAAAGACCAGTCGCCGCACAAGAGCGCCGCCAATGCGGTCGAAACTTCGCTGGCCCTACTCTTTCTGGCCAAGGGCCACGCCCCGATCTTTTTCGAAAAACTCCGCTACGACGGCGACTGGTGCAACGATCGCCGCGACGTGGCCCACGTCACGGACTACGCCGGGCACGCCCTGGAACGGCAGTTCAACTGGGAGGTCATCGATATCAAGAGCGACGTCGCCGGATGGTTCGACGGGCCGGTGCTGTTCTTCAACGGCCACGACGGGCCAAAGCTGACCGACGAGGAGAAAAAGAAGTTGAAGGACTACGTGGACCGCGGCGGCTTCCTCTTCGCCGAGGCCTGCTGCGGCCGGCCCAAGTTCGCCACGGCGGTACGCAAACTCGCCCAGGAACTCTGGCCCGGCCTGGAGTGTAAAAAGCTGCCGGCCGACCATCCGCTCTTCACCCGCCAGTCGCACTTCGACCTGAAGAAGGCCCGGCCGCTCGAGGGGCTGACCGACGCCACGGGCTTCACGTTCTTCATTCTCTCGCCGCAGGACGTGTCGTGCCTCTGGAACCAGAACATGATCACCAACTACGATTCAGATTTTCTTATGGCATTAAATGTCTATGACTATGCCCGCCGCGGCCGGCCGATCAGCCCGCGGCCGGGACAGTAACTTCGCCGGAACCGGCGGCGCTTTAGTCCGTCAGGACGTACTCTTTGGTTTCGGAGAAGACCCGTCCGGTCCAGACGCCGTCTTTCTCGGCCTCTTTGTCGGGCTTGATTTCATAGACCGCCTGCAGGCGGATCTTCCGTCCCTGGTCTGCTGCGGGCCTCGGGAAGTTCACCCACTCGGCGGCGCGGACATCGAGGACCAGCAGGTCGCCCGGTTCGAGAACACAATAAATCGGTTCGTTCCGATCCCAGTCTCGCAACTTCTTCGTCAGGACCGTCTCCTTCCCCGCTTCATCGATCATCTTGAAGGTAAGATTGCCGTAGCCCCACGAACAGTAATCGCGCCAGACCTTCTGCGGCTGCTTCGAGACATTGGCCACGACGACGTAGAAATGGCTCTCCTTGCCGCCAACGCCGAGCGCCCGCTGCTGCTGGTAGAGCGGCTCCGCGATCGTGACCGTCAGGGCAGGCGCTGCGTCCGCCTTGTCCTGCTTATCGGCGATCTCGAACTCCAACGGGTTGGTCGTGATCTGACCAGCCCAGAATACCTCGTTCTGACGCACCGGTCCTTCCTTCAGGTTGACCACGACCGTAAGCCGGTACTTGCCGGGTTCGAGTTGCTTTTGCGGCGGGACGGGTTGTTTGGTCTGCTCGCCGTACCAGTAGAAGTCGAACGGGAACGCGGCCTGGCTCGTCAAGTCCACCAGCATTTCCACCGTCTCGCCCGGCTTGCAGACGCAGGTTCTCACGGAGTCCTGAGCTCGTTCCACCTTGGCGCCCAGACGCAGTTGCCACGGCCCCATGCTCGTCAGGTTGTCGAAGCGGATACTCCAATCCCAGAACCAATCTATGTCGTGAAGGGCGAAGGGTTTGTCCGAAACATTCTTGAACTTCACGGTGAACTTGGGCTGCTCGTCGGCGGCGAAGGCGGCCTTCGGCAGCGTCACCGTGACCTGTAAGCCGTCTTTCTCGGCGGGTTTGGAGGACAGGGCGGCCGGTTTCTCGGCGATCTCGAACACAACCGGATCAGTGGTGACAGCGCCGGCCCAGTATTTCACGCCCGGCTTGGGGTCGTTCTCGTGGTTGTCGCCCTGATCCATTTCGATGGCCAGCAGGTACTTGCCGGGCTTGACTTGTTCTTCCTTGCCGCCCGACAGGATGCGCGCCAGGCCTTTCAGGTCGTTCACCACGACCGGCACGGCGACCACCTGGCCCGGGGCCATTTTCGTCACCGTTAGTTTCCGCAGCCCCGCAACATTAAACCCGTACTCATGCCATTCGGGTTTCCCCGGTCCCTGTTTCGCAAATCGGATCTGCCAGTTTTCAATGTGATCGATGTTGAACAGGTTGAACGGCTGCTGCGAAACGTTCTTGAACTGCACCGTAAACTCCACCGGCTCGGCGACAAAGGTCGCCTTCGCCAGCGTCACCGTCACCTGCAAGCCGTCCTTCTCGGCGGGCTTGGAAGAAACGGCCGCCGGCGCTGCGGGAGCGGCGGCACTCGTCCAATTTGCCACCGGCGCCAGGGCGACCAGCAACAAAACTCCCAGCGCAGCCATCGTCATTCGCTTCGTCATGAAACAATCTCCTTTCGCGTTCACTCTATCCTTTGGACGCCGGCCCGGCCAAAAGGTTCCCATTATTCCAACTATTTTTTTCCGGCCAGGCGGCGCAGCAGACGCAGATTGACGGGGTCCATCGGCCGGCCGGCGTCATTTTCCTTCGGCGTTTCGAGAATCATGGGGTGGGCGGCGAAACGCGGGTCGTTGACCAGCAGGCGAAAGCCCTCGATTCCGATGGCGCCGCAACCAATGTGCGTGTGGCGGTCGATGCGGCCGGCCAGTTCCCGGAGCGAATCGTTAAGGTGCCAGACGTGAAGCCGGTCGAGGCCGATGCGGCGGTCGATCTCGGCGATGGTGGATTGGTAGGCCTCGGGCGTCCGCAGGTCGTAGCCGGCGGCGAAGAGGTGGCAGGTGTCCAGGCACAGGCCGACGCGGGCGCGGTGAGCGACGTGGTCGAGGATGAGGGCCAGTTGTTCCAGTCGCCAGCCGACGGCGGTGCCCTGCCCCGCCGTGTTCTCCACCAGCAGCGTGACCGAGGCGTCGCGGTGCGGATCGAGGGCTTCGTCCAAAGCGGCGACGACGCGCCGCCAGCCGGCCTCCTCGCCCAGGCCCAGGTGGTTGCCGGCGTGGACGACGACGTAGGGTAGGCCCAGGGCGACGGCGCGGGCCAGTTCGTCCTTGAGAGCGGCCAGCGACAGGTCGGCCACGCGGCCGCGGGCGACGCGAGCCTCGGGCGGTCCGGCCAGGTTGATCAGATAGGCGGCATGGGCGACCACGGGGTGAATCGCCCCGGCGGCGGTTTTTTCCGCGGCAAAGGCGGCGACCTGTTCGGGCGAAAGTTCCGGGGCGGTCCATTGGCGGTTCGGGCGAAGAAATAGTTGTACACAATCGCATTTGAGTTGGCCGGCCCGCAGGAGTGCGGCCGCAGGTCCGCTAACGGTGCGGCGCTGGTCCGGCAGGTCCAGCGGGGCGACGGAAAGATGGGCGCCGAAGCGGGGCATGGCCGGAAGATACCTCGAAACGGGCTGTTTTGACACAAAAAAATGCGTCGCAACTATCGCTATAGCAAAGACTTAGAGGCGTTGCGGCCTATCCTGCGCAATTATAATTGACATTCGCTGTTTTTGTGTTAAAATTAAGTCGTTCATATCGCTGGTGGTTTTGCAGACGGGCGATGCCGGTGGTCAGCGCCGGGACAAGGCATCGAACATTTTTTACGGCGCAGTACAGAAAATTGCCGCACTAGATGACTCCGTTTCGCCGATATGGCCGAGTGTGTGGAGATGTTTTCACTACGGTAGGATCGGTTTGCTCGGCAGCAATAACCCGGGGCGCTTCTCTTTTTAGGAAGGAACTTTGATATGTCGGCGCTGATCCAGAGGTTTCTGCGTGAAGAAAAGGGCTTGGAAACGGTGGAATACGCCATTATTGCCGGCCTGATCGTGGTCGGCGTGATCGCCACCGTGGTCAGCATCGGGGTCTGGGTTTCCGGCAAGTTTACGGCGCTGCAGGCCGGCTTGGCGGGACACTAGAACCCGCGACGGCCTAAACAGCCGAAACGTCGGCGGGGAGCCTTTCATGGGACGCGCCGCGTGGAACGATTGGTTATGGAATACCAGGCTGTCGCCTGGGACCGTAACAGGTCTTCGCACGCGAGGCGTCCCGCATCTGCAGTCGCCACCACGGTCTTGAGCACAGCCGTAAAGGCCGGGGAATCCGGCCTGGGCCTCAGCCTGCTGAGACCCGGGGGGGGGTAAAGGGAGATGGGTCATGATTATGAGTGAAGCAACAAACATTTTGCTGGTGACCGGACAGAAGGCCACGGCGCAGGCGGTGGCCGAGGCCCTCAAGGGCCAGGAACGCTTTACCCTGGCCGAATCTTGTGCCGACCCGGAAAAGCTCCAGGAGCAGATGGCGCGCCTCCACGCGGCGGGGGTGCTGGTGGACATTGATCCCGAGCCCGGGCTGCTCCTGAAGCAGGTGGAATCGCTGGCGGCACGCTTCCCGGAAACAAAGTTTGTGCTCCTGTCCCACAAATTCGGCCCGGACCTGATGCTCGAAGGCATGCAGGCGGGAGCGCGAGGCATGTTGCTGAAATCGGCGATCAAGGCCGACCTGGCCTCGACCCTCGGCCGCCTGCTGCCAGACAGCGGACACGGCTCCTCCGGCAATGGAAAGATTATTACCCTGCTCTCCGGCGGTGGGGGCTGCGGCGTGACCACCCTGGCCTTCAACCTGGCCAACGAGTTGGCCCTGGCCTCGACGCGGGAGTCGCTGCTGGTGGACCTCGATTGGTATTACGGCGCGCTCGCGCCCTACCTGGGGCTGCAAGGCAAGTTCGGCATCGGCGACCTCCTCGCTCGGGACAGCCGCATTGACGGCAACCTGGTGCGCAGCACCGCCGTGGCCTATTCCGACCACCTCCACGTCCTGCTCAGTCCCGCCAGCATCAGCACCGTGCACACCGAGTTCGTCCCCGACCAGAACCTCAATCAGGTGCTCTCCGCCTGCCGGCAGGCCTACGCCCACACCGTCATCGACGCCCCGCGCGTCTCGCGGCAAGTGGCCGCGACTCTGGCCGAGGCCAGCACCTCCGTCATGCTGGTCTTCCAACTGACCGTCAAGGACATTCACAAGATCCGGTCATTGCGGACGGCCCTGCTCGAGAGCGGCATCCCCGAGAGCCGCATCGTCCTGGTGGCCAACCGCTACGATAAGCGCAGTTCGGTCACACTGGACGACGCCCAGTTGGCCCTGGGGGGCCTGCCGTTGAGCATGATCGCCAACGACTATCGCTCCGCCGTGCACAACGTCAACTTCGGCCGACCACTCTCGGAAACGGCCCCGACGTCTCTCTTGCGGCGCGACATCAACATGTTCTGGCGGGGGTTACAACAGGGCGCCTTCACGGGCCAGGTTTCTTGACCGAATAAATCATCGAATCCAATCGGCCGGTCCGATCATCGGGCCGACCGTTTTTTTGCGGGAAAAACACCGCCTTTTTCACCCTCCGCACCGACCGGCCGCTCAATCACCAGACCAAAACTGATTTTTCTTCGACACCAACGTAACTCATTGACACACAACGAGTTACGCGGCATTAAATTTGATGTTTTGGCCGTCTTCAGGCCCTCTTAACCACCCTTTTCCGACCTCCGGCTCAGGAATATGTAAAATTACACCGGAAGCACGAACAGCCCGGGCCAAGTTGGTCGAGGCGGGGAATCAATAGCCGCTATCCGGGAAGAGAGAAGATGAAGACGGTGCTTAACCCGCACATTTCATGCTACTGACGGACTGTGGTGGCGTGGTGTGAGGTTGGGAGGTGGAAGGTGGACGCAAGGCCGGGGAATCCGGCTTGGGCCTCAGCCTGCTGAGACCCGAAGGAGGAGGTTGGTTATGATTATGTGTGAATCAACAAACGTTTTACTGGTGACCGGACAGAAGGCCACGGCGAAAGCGGTGTCCGAGGCCCTCAAGGGCCAGGAACGCTTTACCCTGGCCGAATCTTGTGCCGACCTGGATAAGCTCCAGGAACAGATGGCGCGCCTCCACGCGTCGGGGGTGCTGGTGGACATTGATCCCGAGCCCGGGCTGCTCCTGAAGCAGATGGAATCGCTGGCGGCACGCTTCCCGGAAACGAAGTTTGTACTCCTGTCCCACAAATTCGGCCCGGACCTGATGCTCGAAGGCATGCAGGCGGGAGCGCGGGGCATGTTGTTGAAATCGGCGATCAAGGCCGACCTGGCCTCGACCCTCGGCCGCCTGGTGCCGGACTGCGGACACGGCTCCGCCGGCAATGGAAAGATTATTACCCTGCTCTCCGGCGGCGGGGGCTGCGGCGTGACCACCCTGGCCTTCAACCTGGCCAACGAGTTGGCCCTGGACTCGGTCCGGGAGTCGCTGCTGGTGGACCTCGATTGGTGTTACGGCGCGCTCGCGCCCTACCTGGGGCTGCAAGGCAAGTTCGGCATCGGCGATCTCCTGGCTCGGGACAGCCACATTGACGGCAACCTGGTGCGCAGCACCGCCGTGGCCTATTCCGACCATCTCCACGTCTTGCTCAGTCCCGCCAGCATCAATGCCCAGAACACCGAGTTCGTCCCCGACCAGAACCTCAATCAGGTGCTTTCCGCCTGCCGACAGGCCTACGCTCACACTATTATCGACGCCCCGCGCGTCTCGCGGCAAGTGGCCGTGACTCTGGCCGAGGCCAGCACTTCCGTCATGATGGTCTTCCAATTAACGGTCAAGGACATTCACAAGATCCGCTCGTTGCGGACGACCCTGCTCGAGAGCGGCATCCCCGAGAGCCGCATCGTCCTGGTGGCCAACCGCTACGATAAGCGCAGTTCGGTCTCACTGGAGGATGCCCAGATCGCCCTGGGAGGCCTGCCGGTGAGCTTAATCGCCAACGACTATCGCGCCGCCGTACACAACGTCAACTTCGGCCGACCGCTCTCGGAATCCGCCCCGACGTCGCTCTTGCGGCGCGACCTCAACATATTCTGGCGGAGGTTGCAACAGGGCGTCTTCGCAAGCCAGATTTCTTGACTGCATAAGTCCACGAGTCCACCCGGTCGGTCCGCTTAACGGGCCGATCGGTTTTTTTATCCCAAAAAAAACATCACTTTTTTCGCCCTCCGCACCGACCGGTCGCTCAATCACCAGATCAAGGCTGACATTTATTCAACGTCAACGTAACTCATTTTCACACAACGAGTTACACGACACAAAATTTGCAGTTTTGGCGACCTTCCGGCCCTCTTAACCCCTCTTTTCCGACCTCCGGCTCAGGAATATGTAGAGTTAATCGCGTAGCTACTGTGCGGCCCTGGTCAGGTTGGTCGGGGCGAATATGAATCGGCTGAATCCGGGAGGAGAGAATATGAGAACGCTGGTTAATGTGCTGGCCCTGCTCATCGTCATCGCCGTGGCGGTTCCCGTGGCGGGAAGCAACGTTCTGTGGTACGACGTCCAGAACGGCACGGGGGTCGACACGCAGTTGTACACCTACGATCTGGCCACGGGCTTGACCACGGACCGGGGCTCGGTCCCCGGCGTTCAACTGATGACCAATTTCGCCTTTGGTGCGCCGGGGCAGATCTATGGCGTAGGGTGGAACAACCTGAACGGCGGCGGCAACGGCAATCTCTACGCGATCACGCTCGGAACGGGCGGCGCGGCCAACAGTTACACGGCGCTCCAGATCCAGGGCGGCGGCATCTCCGGTTCGCCCAACGGCATCGTCTACGCCAACAACGCCATCTTCGTCTCGACCTGGGACCAGCAGTTCTACAAACTCGTATCGGCCAATGACGGGAGCAACAACTGGACCGTGGCGGCGCAGGGGTCAATGGGCTACGGGGCAGTGGGCGGAATGGCCTTCGGGCCGGGCGGACAGCTTTATGCCGAGATGATGAACGGCAATAACACGCAGTTGGCCACGGTCAACCTCGCCGAGGGGAGCGGTTTTGGCCAGGCGACGCTCGTGGGCGGTGCGGTCAGCTCAACGCAGATCCTCGAAGGCCTCTCTAACATCAACGGCACGCTCTACGCCTCCCTCCTAACCGGCGACTTCGGCGACAGCACGCTGGTGACCATCGATCCGACAACCGGCACCACGACCTTCGTGGCCGACCTCGGCAACGGGGTCTGGGGGATGGCGTACGACAGTCCTATTGGATTGGCGCCCACGCCGGAGCCGACGACGTTGGGCCTGTTCGGCGCGGGGCTCATCGGCATGGTCTTCGTCCGCCGGCGGAAGAAGTAAGAGAATTGCAGGTCGGGCTTTGGCCCGACCTCAATCTGAAATCTGCGAAAGAACCTCGCCGAGATTAGCCGCCAGGCGTTCGATCTGCTCGTCGGTATGGGCGGCGGTCAGGCTGATCCGCAGGCGGCACTCTCGGGCCTTGACCGTCGGCGGACGGATGGCCGGAACCAGCAGGCTCCGCTCGAGCAAGGCGGCGGCAGCGGTAGTGGCCCGCAAGGGCGAACCCAAAATTACAGGAATAATTTGCGAAGAACTCCGCCCGGTGTTGGCGCCGCAGGCGGCCAGCCGGCGGCGCAGGGCTGCGGCGGCGGCCAGGAGCCGGACGCGCCGCTGGGGCTCGTCGCGGACCACGTCGAGCGCCGCCAAAGCCGCAGCCGCCTGGGCCGGGGGAATGCCGGTGGTAAAAATGAACGGGCGGGCGCAGTTGATCAGCAATTCGATGACGGACCGCGAGGCGGTGACGAAGCCGCCCAGTCCGCCGAGGGCCTTGGAGAGCGTGCCGACGGTGGCCGTCAGGTCGCCGGCGGCGAGGCTCTGGGCTTCGGCCTGGCCGGCGCCGCTCGGGCCGAAGACGCCGGTGGCGTGGGCCTCATCGACAACGAACATCGCTCCGTAGCGGCGGGCCACGGCGGCCAATTCAGGCAACGGAGCTACGTCGCCGTCCATCGAAAAGACCGATTCGGTGACGACCAGGCGGCGGCGATAATTGCTCTTGGCCTCGAGCTTTGCCGCCAGCGCAGCCGGATCGTTGTGGCCAAAGGTGACGAGGCGCGCCCCGCTCAGGGCGATGCCGTCGAGGATTGAGGCGTGGCAGAGGCGGTCGGCGAAGACCGCGTCGCCGGGACCGGCCAGCGTGGAAAGAACGGCCAGGTTGGCCTGGTAGCCGGTGGGAAAAACCAGGGCCGCCTCGGCACTTTTCAGTTCGGCCAGGCGGGTTTCCAACCGGGCGACCGTTTCGTGCGAACCGACGATCAGACGGCTGGCGGCAGCGCCGGCGCCGGCGGCCCGCACGGCGGCGCAGGCCGCCTCGGCCAGACGCGGATCGGCGGCGAGGCCAAGATAATCGTTCGAGGCAAACTGGACCACCGGTCGCCCGGCAATGATGATTTCCGGTCCGGGGGGGGAACTGACGGTCCGCAGTTCGCGCCAGAGTCCGCGTTCGCACAGTTCGTTGAGGTATTTTTCGACCCAGTCCATGACCGCTCCGATTCGCACGGCAGGACAAGACCCGCCGTGGCACATCAGACCCTATTCATTATCATGGCGGCAAACAGCGGCCGCCAGGCCACCCTTACCGGTTAGGCAAACTGGGCAACAGAAAAACGTTGCCGTAAAGCATCAATGTTCCATTTTTAGCCAAGCCTTGTCAAGTTGCAAAAAAGCTTGTCAAATCGCATTTTTCGTCCAAAAATACGGCTGTGTGAAACTGGGCGATTACGCGGCGCTACGGCCCGCGAAGGCGTTAAATCCTGCCTAGTTTAACACCACGGTTTATGACAACCGCAACCCGTTGTCCTACCATGAGTTACGCTGTTGGCCGCCACCTTCACTTTTTCATTCGCCCCAGCGGCACGCCGGTTGCTTGATAGACAACGTGAGGAGGACGTTGGCAAATGGTTCAGATTGACAGTCGGCGGCTCAAAATTCTGCTGCTCACAATAGCAACCTTCATAGCATTGTGCTAGAGGGTTCTCCGAGCAGTTTGTAATAACAGGAAGGCCGGCCCGGCGGGTCGGCCTTTCTGTTGCGCGAATTCAAAATAACAATCGAAGCCCGGATCAGTATTGCGGTGGCGGGGGCAAGCGCAGGCGCATGCCGGTCCGCAGCGCCTCCGGCGAACGGAGCTGGTCGCGGTTGAGTTTGAAAATTTCGTTGGCCATGGCGCTGTCGCCGTACATGTGCCGGGCGATGGAGATCAGGGAATCCTGGTCCTTGACGACGTAGATTTTCGGCTCGTCACCGGTCGCGCCGGCCGGGCTTTTGCGGTCGAGTTTCTCCTTGGGCGGCAGGACGATCTTCTGCCCGATGCGCAGGCGTTTGGGATCGAGGCCGGGATTGGCAACCAGCACCTCATTCATGTAGGTCGAATCGCCGTACCGTTTCACCACGATATTGAAGAGGTTGTCGCCGGAGCGGACGGTAACGGTATTCTCGTTGTGTTCCTGGGTGAAGGGTTTGGTGACTTCCGGGCCGTGCGGCGCTTCGGGCGGCAGGGTCGGGCCTTCGACCGGCGGCGGGGGTAAACCGACCGCGGGCGGCGTCGCCGATGTCGCCGCCGGGGTTGGCGGCAACGCCGGCGGCGGCAGGTGGGTCTGCGCCGTCTTCGGTCCGGTTTGCGTCATCCAGTGATAAATGCCGGGACCGTAAATGACGCCTAGGATCAGGATCGGCATGAGGAAAATGAGGGCAATCAGAACCGTGGCGCGTTTCATGGGTTTTCTCTTATTCCAGATCGTAATTTACATGTAGGGTGGCTGCTTGCAGCCACGCGGTTCTTAATAATATCGTCCGGCGGGGGTGGGCGGCTACACTTTTGGCGAAGAAAAAAACCGGGCGAGCCGTGATCGGCTCGCCCGGGTAAAGTTTTGCAGTGCGGGAGTTCATGTCAGAAACCCCTCACCCTACCCTCTCCCAAGGGAGAGGGGTGAAACAACAACAGCAACATCCCTCCCTACTGCTGCACGGGCGGCGGCGTGACCGGTCGCGGCGGGACCGGCTTGCTGCCAACCGGCGTCGGGCCGCGACGGCTGCCGTGACGGAGGTACAGGACGATCGGGGCGGCGATGGCCACCGAGGAGTAGGTGCCGACCAGGACGCCGGCGGTCATGACGAAGGAGAGGCCGTGGACGGTGGAGCGGACGCCGCCGAAGAAGTAGAGAACGACGACGACGATGAAGACGGTGAAGGAGGTCAGGATGGTGCGCGAGAGGGTCTGGTTGATGGAGTTGTTGACGACAGTTTCGGAGAGTTCGCCGAACTTGCCGCGGTTTTCGCGGATCCGGTCGAAGACGACGATGGTGTCATTGACGGAGTAGCCGACCAGGGTGAGGAAGGCGCCGATCATGGGCAGGTCGATTTTCATTTCGCCGATGAAGGGGATGTCGCGGCCGAGCCAGGAGAAGAGGATGACCGCGCCCAGGGCGATGCAGACGTCGTGAATCAGGGCGACGACGGCCCCCAGGCCGTAGGTCACGTTGGCGAACCGGAACCAGAGGTAGACGATGATGCAGGCCAGGGAGGCGAAGATGGCCAGCAGGGCCTGCTGTTTGGACTCGTCGCCGATACGGTCGGAGATGGCGCTGGAGACCAGGGCCGGGGTCTTGGCCACGGCCTGGCGGAGGTAATTATCCCACTTCCCTTTCTCCTTCTCCGCGGCGTCCTTGTCACGTTGGAACTCGGGGTCGAAGACGTAGGCCGTGTAGCTGTCGAAGCGGGCGGGTTCGCGGGCGTCGGGCTTGCCGGCCTGGAGTTCGCGCGGGATGGAGGACAGGTGGAGATCCTGGGCCCGGAGGAAGGAGTCGATGCGGGCGCCCATTTCCTTCGGCGTGGCGCCCTGGCCGGTGAGGACGATCTCGGCCTTAAGAGCGTCTACATATTTAAGGAAATCGTCGTTGATGTTTTTGGTGGGCTGGCCCTTCTCGTCCTTGACGGCCGCGCCGGGCATCTGGAGCACCTCGGCGGTGCCGAGAATATGGCTTTCCACCTTCGCTTCGGTGGAGTCGGCCTTGACCAGATAGGACTTGAAGACTTCGTACAGCGTGGCCTTGACGGTTTCGGAGTCGATGGACAAGTCTTTATTGCGACTGCCCAGAACCTCGACGTTATAGCGGACGTTTTTGGTCTGCTGGCCGATGAATTCGACCGGCTGAACCAGGGCGTTGGAGTAGCCACGATCAAGCTCTGCGGCCTTCTTAGCCACCGGCGTCGTGGGACCTCCGAAGAGCTTCCCGATGGCGGCGACGGCCTCGGCCTCCGAGGGCTTGAAGACTTGGGCGGTGAAACTGGTCTTTTCCAGTTCATTGCCGACGCCCAGGACGACGGCGTCCTTATACTTTCCGTCCGGGAACTCCAGAATTTTTTGCCGGACGGTTTCCAGAGCCAGCGGCGCGGGCGTCTGGAAGGTGACGACAAAACCATCGTCGAGGCGGGCGACCATGGTGCGGACGTCCTCGACCTTGAGCGGATCGTTGAATTCGAGCTGAACCTGGGTGCCGCCGCGGAACTCCATCGCGTACTTACTTTCGCCGACGGAGAAGCTGAGGATGATGCTGGCGGCGGCCAGGACCATGCTGATCCAGAAGCCGACGCGGGCGTATTTGGTGAAGGGGATGTTGGTGTGCTGGAAGAATTGGATCGGCATGTAGAGGCGACGCAGGACGCCGTATTCCATGAGGAACTCGAAGGTGGCCCGGGTGGCGACGATGGCGGTGAGCAGGTTGCAGACCAGGCCGATGATCAGGACGATGGCGAAGCCCTTGACTTCGGGGCTGCCGAACCAGGCCAGGATGACCGAGGTAATGATACTGGTGACGTGGCCGTCGATGATGGCCGGCAAGGCCCGGGAATAGCCGGCGTCGATGGCCAGCCGCAGGGCGCTGCCGCGACGGAGTTCCTCGCGGATACGCTCGTTGATCAGAACGTTGGCGTCCACCGACATACCGATGGTCAGAATCAGACCGCCGATGCCGGGCAGGCTCCAGGTGCCGTGCAGGCCGGCCATGACCAGGATGATGATGACGATGTTCAGCAGCACGGCCAGGTCGGCGATGAGGCCGGCGGCCAGATAGTAGACGGCCATGAAGACGATGACGCAGATCAGGGAGACGAGCGAGGCCATGAGGCCGCGATGGATGTTGTCCGCTCCGAGTTCCGGTCCGAGGGTCTGTTCGGAGAGGAGAATGAGGTTCACGTCGAGGGTGCCGGACTGCAGGACGGTGAGCACCTGGTCGCGTTCGGCGGCCGAGCCGCCGAAGGTGATGATGCCGCCGTCGGTCAGACGGGCCATGATGTTGGGGGCGCTCTCGACCTTGCCGTCGAGGGCAATGGCCATGCGGTCATTGACGTGCTTGCCGGTCAGTTCGCCGAGGCGTTCCCGGGCAAAGTCCTTCATGGCGAACTGAATGATCGGCGCGCCGTCCTGGCTGGACTTGCGGGTGTCGGAGAAATCGGCGCCGGTGACGCGCGGCGGATCCCGCAGGACCAGGACTTCGATGTCGGCCTGTTGGGCCCCATTCTCGGTCGCCGTTGCCGGGGTCGCCGCCGGGACGGCCGCCGTGGCGCTGCTGGCGCCGGAGCCGGATACGCTGAGGGTCTCGGCCGCAGCACCGGGACGGGCGACGACGGTCGTCTCGGTGGTCGTGCCCTGAGTGGCTTCCTTGTGAATGACGTAGAAGCATTTGGCGCCGTCGTGGCGCTCAAGGAACTGTTCGCGGGGCGGCGCATGGCCGTTCTGGTCGCGTCCCCGTTCAAACAGAAAATCAAAAGCCCGATCCCACTGCGTTTTGGAGTTGAACTGCAGGGGCACCCACTCGAAGTTGGAACTGGCGGGCGGGACGCCGCCGGTCAGACGCTGCTGGGCCAGGAGATCGGCCTGCTCTTTGGTCACCTGCTTCTCGTTGGCCAGGATGCGGAATTCGAGGTAGCCGCTGCGACCGACCAGGCTTTTGACCGTGCGGACTTCTTCGAGTTCCGCCCCGGCCATGCGGATTTCCAGCCGTCCGCCGCCGACGCGCGGAACCGTGACGTAGCCCTTGGTGCCGGTCGGGTCGATGCGGCCGACGACGACCTTCATGACTTCGTCCATCTGGAACTTTTCCAGTTGGGGAATCTCGTAGAGCAGACTGGTGCCGCCGACGATGTCGATATCGCCTTTGAACAACTTTTTGGCCGTATCAACGCCGCCGATGGCCAGGACCAGCGTCGGCACGACGATCAAGATGGCCACAAGGGCCAGCGTGACCCACATGATGGTTCGATTCATGATTTTTGCGGTTTCCTTTTTTAGAGACAGACTTCAGACTTCAGAACTGCAGTCTTCAGACTTCAGTCCTCAGACTTCAGGCGCAGCAAAAACAAAAGAAACAGCAACACCAAGCGGAAAACGGCTTTTTATAACCGCGTGGCTGCAAGCAGCCACCCTACATAACAGCAACGTCCGTCCTATTCAGGCTTCTTTTCGCCTTCGGCGCCGCTCTTGACCTCGGCCTCGGTCAGAATGTGGGCGATGGCAGTCTTTGTGACACGGATGCGAACATCGTTGCGCTCGTCGATCTTCAGGACCACGTCGTCGTCGCCGACGGAGTAAACCAGGCCCTTGATCCCGCCGATGGTCACCACCTGATCGTTCTTCTCGATCTTGGCGAGCATCTGCTGACGGGTCTTTTCCTGTTTCCGCTGCGGCCGGATCATCAGGAAGTACATGGCCACCAGGGCCAGGCCGGCAAAGAGCAACATCGAACTCCCCGGGCCGCTGGGGGCCGACGTGGTCGTGGCCGAAGAACTGGTGGACGTTGCCGCCGCGTCACTGGCCTGGGCCAGCGTGATTAACCAATGCATAGGCTCTCCTTTTCCGCACCCTGTGCGGACCGCGTACTATAGCCATTTCAAGCGACGGAATCAACGGTTTTCAGGAAGTCCTGCTCAAACTTGTCAAACCCTCCGGCGGCAATGGCCTGGCGCATGGCTTCAAAAAACCGGGCGAAAAAGCGGACATTGTGCAGGCTGACCAGGATCGGACCTAACATTTCGCCCACCTGAAAATAGTGGCGAATCGCCCCGCGAGAGAAGTGGCGGCAGGCCGGACAATCGCACCCGGTCTCAATCGGGCCGCGGTCGCGCTCGTGGCGGAGGTTGCGGAGGCGGACGGTGCCGGAGAAGGTGAAGGCCGAGGCGTTGCGACCGTTGCGGGTCGGCAGGACGCAATCGAAGAGATCCACGCCGCGGCGAACCGCCCCCAGAACGTCGCGCGGCTGGCCGACGCCCATGAGGTAGCGCGGGCGGTCGGCGGGGAGGTGGACGATGGCCGCCTCGACGGCCCGCATCATCAGTTCGTGCGGCTCGCCGACGCTGACGCCGCCGATGGCGTAGCCGGGCGACGGGACTTCGGCCACGAGCCGGCGGGCGCATTCGGCCCGGAGGTCGTCGAACTCGCCGCCCTGGACGATGGGGAAAAGGGCCTGGCGGTCGGGATTTTTCTGGGCCTGGGCGCAGCGGGCGGCCCAGCGCAGGGTCCGCTCCGTGGCCTCGGCCACCTGCGGCCGCGCCGCCGGATAGGGCGGGCACTGGTCGAGGGCCATGATAATGTCGGCCCCGAGGTTGGCCTGAATTTCCATGCAGCTTTCCGGCGTCATCACCAGCGGCGCGCCGTCAACGTGCGAGCGGAACTCGACGCCGTCGTCGCTGATGCGACAAAGCGTGGCCAGGCTGAAGACCTGGAAGCCGCCGGAATCGGTGAGGATCGGCCCGTCCCAGGCCATCACGGCGTGGAGGCCGCCCAGGTCGCGGACGACTTCGGCCCCGGGGCGGAGGGCGAGGTGATAGGTGTTGGCCAGGAGAATTTCGGTGCCGGCCTCGCGGAGGTCGCGCGGGAGCAGGCCCTTGACCGTGGCCCGCGTGCCCACCGGCATGAAGGCCGGCGTGCGGAACGAGCCGTGCGGGGTGGAGAAGGCGCCGGCGCGGGCGGCGGTCGTGGAGTCGCGCGAGAGGATGGAAAATTCAAATTGGCCCATGCGCCCCCTTTTCTCAGAAACGGTGCGAAAAGATAACGGTTCATCCGGCATTTAAGGGTTTTCGCTGAATTAAAACAGCGAATATCCAACACTCAATATCCAATATCCAATCATGAAGTCAGATTCCGAAACGGGAGTTTTTTTCCTTCATGATTGGATATTGAGTGTTGGATATTGGATATTCGCTGTTTCCGTTTCACCTCGAAGAAGCGGCCTAATACGCTCTGGCCAGATGAGCGGCTGGATAATAATAACTCAGAATGGCCTCGGCTTTTCGTCCGCCGGCGGCCAGGGTTTCGGCTCCGAACTGGCACATCCCGACGCCGTGGCCGTAACCGGCGCCGGAGACCAGCAGATGTCCGGCGACAAAGGAAACGGAAAAGCGGTCGCTGCGAACCTTCTGGTCGGGGGGAAAGAGTTGCTTGAAAGTTTCTTCCGGGACGGGCCAGCGCTGAGATTTGTCGGGGGTGGTCCAAAGGCTGACGGTGCGGACGCGGCCGTCGGCGGTCAGGTCGTCGGGCCGGACGGCGGCACGGTTGATGGGGCACATGGCGGCGCCGCCGGGAACGTCGGCCTGGAACTCGCGGCGAAAAGTTTCGGCGGGAACCACAGCCTGCCAGCGATAGCATTTGGCGCTGGTGCAATAGCCGCACGCCACGCCGCGCACGGCGTCAACGCCGGGCCGCCCGGGAAAGACGTCGGCGGCGTTGAAGGTGTGCCCGCCGCAGGTGCTGTGATAGAAGGCCGGCAGGACGCGCTCGACGCCGCCGTCGTCGAAGGCCAGGATAACGCCGCGCGTTTCTTTCACGGCCTGGCGGGAGTTGTCAGTCTCGGAGTTCATGCCGGGATAGGCCTGGCTTTTTTGCGTGGCAAAGAGATCGAATTCGGGATCGGCGCCGCCGCGACGCATTTCGTAAAGGGCGTAGCTGCGGGCGGCCACGGCCTGGGCCTTGAGGGCTTCGAGGTGCCAGGAGGGGTACATTTCCTGGCCGACCACGCTGGGCAGGTATTGTTCCAGATCGACGGCGTTGACGA
Source organism: uncultured Planctomycetia bacterium (assembly GCA_903929765.1). Classification (GTDB taxonomy): domain Bacteria; phylum Planctomycetota; class Phycisphaerae; order FEN-1346; family JAACEH01; genus CAIYVX01. Next base: position 60,191 of record CAIYVX010000059.1, on the reverse strand, counting down.
GGCGAACCTGGCCGCGGACGGCCATGACCCGCAGGCGGCCGTGGTAGAGAGCGCCGAAAACCTCGACCGTGCCGTCGTCGGCGGGGAGGATTTCGACGCGCGGGGCCGGCAGGCTCTGGGCGTTGAGGAGCAGCAGGCCGTGCTGGTCACAGGTGAAATGGCCATTGTCCATGCGGGCCCCGGCCAGGAGGGTGCGGCCGGTCGAAAGGTCGGCCAGGCGGAAGGCGCCGTGAATCTTGACGACCGCTTCAGGGGCGTCATCGCCGAGCTTGATGCGGATGGTCGGAACGATCCTGGCGGCCGGTTCGGAAAAAATGGTCTTCGGTGGCGACAGCGTCGCCAGCGGCACGAGCGGCGGAGGAATGGTTTCGGGCGGGGTGCAGCCGGAGACGAGAATCAGGGCGGCGAGGAGGGCAAGGACGCCGATCAGGAAGCGGCGCGAGGCGTTGGATTCAAAGTTTTTTTCGTCTGGCATATTCTCATCCAAGTCGCAACCGGGCCGGCTGGGCTTTCCCGGCAAAAGCAAAACAACGGCGAATATCCAATATCGAATAACCAATATCCAATCATGAAGTGCAGATTCCGGATCGGGAGTCTGACTTGATGATTGGATATTGAGTGTTGGATATTTGATATTCGCTGTTTCCGTGTCTTCCCGACCTTTCCAGAGCAAACATTATTCGTCCTGGCCCGCCTGCGCCGAAACGGCCCACCCCCGGAAACTACGGCGTTTCCCCCGGACGGTGGAGGTGCAAAGACGCGTTCTTGTAGCGGTCGAACTCGGAGAAGACGCAGCCGCAATACTGCTGGCGATAGAGGCTGCGGCTCTTGGCCGCCTGGCGTCCGTTATCGGCCAGCGGCCGCCAGTCGTGATAGACAAAAGGCACGCCGGTTTCGGCGGCAACTTCCTGGCCGACCTGGCGCAAGGCCTCGTGGTTCTGGTAGATGCTGACCAGGAGCGTGGTAGTGAAGGCCTCGCAGCCGCGCTCGCGGGCCAGATTTGCGGCGGCGCGGAGGCGGAGCCGGTAGCAATCGCGGCAACGATTCGGCCCGCGCCAATCGACGGTCTCAAGAAACTTCGTCAGGCCGTATTGCTCGTCGCAAACCAGGTCGAACCGCTCCTGTTCGGCGAGAACCTGGACCGCCTTGAGCCGCCGGCGGAACTCGATCAGGGGGTGAGTGTTGGGGTTGTAAAAATAGCCGACAAAGCCAGCGCGGCGCAGCTCGTCGAGCGGGCCGAGCAGGCACGGCGCACAACAAATGTGGAGCAAGATTGACATCGGTATCACAACTTTCGGAAGGGCTTCCACCCGGCGAAGGATTCCTCGCCACAACCCCTCACCCGGCCCGGCGGGCCACCCTCTCCCAAGGGAGAGGGGTGAAACAACAACCCCCGCCCTATTCCTTCATGTTCAGGCCGTAGCGGTGCAACTTCTGCTTGATCTCGGTGAGCGAAGTCTGCCCGAAGTTCTTGAGGTCCATCAACTCCGTTTCGGAGAAGTTGGCCAGGTCGCCGAGGGTCTTGAGGCCCAGCTTGGTGAAACACTTGCGGCAGCGGACGGAGAACTCGATGCCGTCGAGGAGCATTTCGGCGACAGCGGCCCGCGTCTCGGCCTCTTCCTGAGCGGCGCTGACCTCCGCCGGCGTGGGCACGGCCTGGCGAACCACCGCCGGCGCCGCACCCGTGTGCTCCAGGCCTATGCCCAGATAAAGCCCGTGCTGGGTCAGCATTTCCTTGATTTCGGTCAGACTGGTTTCGCCGAAATTCTTGTAGGCCAGCAGGTCGGCCTCGGTGTGCATGACCAGATCGCCCAGGGTGAAGACGTTCATCTTCCGCAGACAGTTGCGGCTGCGAACGGAAAGTTCGAAATCGGTGATCGGAATTTCCATGACCTGGTTGCGTTTGTCGCGGCGGCGTTCCTGCTCCTCGTCGTAGAACATGTTCTTGGTGGCCTGGGCGTCGCGCAGGCCGAGCCGGGCCCGGGTGTGGTTGGGATTGAAGGCCAGCACCTGGCGATAGCACTGGACCGCTTTTTCGTAATAGGTCGGATCCTGGAACCCGTATTCCTCGTAGAGCGTGCCGAGGTTCAGCAGGGCCAACTCGTCGCGCGGCCATTGCTCGACGCACTTTTCGTAGCACCTGAGGGCCTTGGCTTCGTCGCCGCGCAGGTCGGCCAGGAAGGCCAGACGCAGCCGGGCGGCGCGGAACTTGTCATTTTTCGCCAAGGCGGCCTCGTAGGCCTCCAGGGCATCGTCGTAGCGACCGAGATCTTCCAACGTCCGGCCGCGGGCGTAGTGCCAGGGCGCGGTGTTCTGCTCGGACTTGGGGGCCTTCTCGAGCGCTGCCAGGGCCTCCGCCGCTTTGCCCTTGGTACGCAACTCGTCCGTCGTTTTGACCATGTCAACCATAGTGCCAAAGTCCTCCTGCGCAGTGATTCCCCCGGCTGCCAACCAACCGGCGAACCCGTGATTATACAATCCCGGCTTGGAATTGCAAGCTTTCGGTAGGAAATAGTGGTTAGTGGGCAGTGGTCAGTAAAAACAGAAATGACCTCCGGGCCACACGTCTTTCATTCATGGCCCGTCTGCGCCGGACCATGCCACCCACCGTTAAGGGAGCGGGCTGAAGAAGAAACAGGGCTATTCGTTGCCACCGGCCCGGAAGTAGCTCTGATCCTTGACGATCCGGGCGAACTGCGTGGCGTCGAGGACGACGATGAGGTTGGAGCCGGCGATGGTGGCGTAACGGTCGCCGCCGGTCGGACCTTTTTCGGAGACCAGCAGCGTCTTATCGACGGTCAGGCCCTTGAGGCGAATCCGCCAGGCCGGTTTGTCGAGGCCGAACTCGGCCAAGTCCTTGGCGGCATAGCGGACCACGCGGGCGACTTCCAGCCCGGCCAGGTCACTCAGGTACCAGTTGACGCGCATCGAATTGGCCTGAAGATCGCTCTGATCGCTCGACCATTCCTGGCCGGTGCGGAGGAACGTGACGGTGAGACTGGGGCCGGCGATTTCCAGGTGCGTGACGCGCTCCTTGTCGAAATCGAGCCAGGGGCCTTTCCACATCGGCTGGGAGAGGAGGTCGAGGAGGGAGCGGTCGAGTTCGAAGATGAGAGGCAATACGGTCGGAATGTTGCTGAGAACTATTGAAGGCCTAAACTTCTGGGCGACTAGCATTCCATTTTTCTCTGCGATGGAAAGCATCATGGCCTTGTCTTCGAAACCTACTACCATGCCCGTGATCGTTACGGACAAATTGATCTGCGGGTGGTCGAGGCCGTAGTCAGCGGCCTTTTCACCCTTTGCCACCCATTTCTTAGCGTTGAGGTTCGACAGGGCTTCGACCAGCTTAGCCACTTTCTCGCCGTCCAGGTCCATTTTAGTCGGGGAGGCCATGGTCCAATCGCTGCCCGTAGCGGAGAGACGTTCGATGGTCACTTTTTCTCCGCTATGGGACCATGTAATCTGCGAAATCGTCTGGCCCGGAGCAAGCTTGAAAACCGTGCGGCTGCGCAGGTCGAGCCAGGTTTTCTTGCAATCGGCCAGGCCGGCGCTATCGATGCGGCCGACGGAGGAGGCCCCGGATTCAGCGGTCCACAACTCGCCGCTCTTGTTCTTGCCGATGGTCACGGTCGTGTCGGCGGTCTGGCCGCGAGCGCGATAGGTGATGGTGCCGTAGGGCGGTTCGAGGCCGTAGGCCTTGTCCTTGAGATCGGCCTTGTCGGCGAACTGCTTTGTCTTGAGATTGTCCAGGTGCGCCAGGAGCGAAGAAACTTCATCGGCGTCGGCGGGGGCTTTTTCCGGGGCGGTGATGTTCCACTTGCCGTCCTGGCGTTCGAGGGTCACGGAATTGCCCTCGAGATTGAGGACGAGTTTTTCAATCTGCTCCGGATCGGCGGCCAGGACCCGCTTGTCGCGGAGGGTGAATAAATCCTTATCGAGGTCACGGACTTTTGCCTCGGGGAGCGAGATGACCGACGGCGTGCCCAGGACCAGGGCGTAACGATTGGACTTCTGGAGGTCGGCGTAGCCGCCGATTTCGATGGCGACGTTGCGGAGTTGGGCGGCGGCGGGTTTGGTGGCGGAAGTTGCGGCGGACGCGGGCGGGACGGGAGAGTTCAGGGAGAGGACGACGGTCAGGCGCGGCTGGTCGAGGCCGAATTTGGCGAGGTCGGAGAGGTCGTTGGTGATGAAGGCCCCGGCGGTGAGGCCCTGGGCGGAAAGGGCCAGGGCGTCGAGCGCCGCCTTGTCGCCGCGCGTGCGGACGGGCTGGGCGATGGTCCAGCCGGCGGCGGTTTTTTCGGCGGCGATGGTGTAGCCGCTGCGCGAGAGGGAGAGGCCGACCAGTTCGCCGCCGGTTTCGATCATGGTTTTGGTGCGGAAATTGGCGACTTCGTCCACAGCCAGCGTGCGGAGTGTGCCTTTGATGAGGTAAGCTTCTTTGGCCCCGGGCGTGGTGACGTAGGTGAACTGTTGCGAGCCGAAACCGACGTCGTTGCCGACGAGAAGTTCGTGATTTTTGCCGGCGGAGGTGAATTTGACGGTGGCGGCGGGCGGCTGGAGGCCGAACTCGGCGGTGGAGGCGGGAGTGAGGGCGACGGCGCGGGAGAAGGAGAGTTCGGCGAGTTGGCGAGCCAGGTCGCCGGCCTGGTAGGCGTCGGCGGGGGCGTGGACCGGCGCGGTCAGAACCCACTTGCCGGAGGAGAGGGTCAGCGAGACGGTTCCGAGCGGGCCGGAACGCGAGAGCGTGATGCTCGCGACGTCTTCGGGCTTAGAGTCCGGGAAGATGCGGACGGAGGAGAGCGTCGGTTTGTGCTCGGGCGCGGCGGATTTGACGATGGCCAGAACGGCCACGCCGGCGACGGCCAGGAGCAGGGCGAGAATGATGGTGGTTTTAGAGTTCATATTTAAATTACCTCGCGCGAGAACGGACCATATAAACAATGAGGCCCAGAAGGATCACAACGACCGGGATGCCAATGGGCAGGCCCCAACTGAGCCACGACGGCAGAACGCCCAGGCGGCGGGCTTCCTGAGCCTTGGCGCTGACGGCGATCAGGTCCTGCTGGTCGGAGAGCCAGAGCATGGCGTTGACGACGATTTCGCCGTTGGCCGGGTTGTCGAGGAGGACGAGTTCGCGTTTGGCGGTCATGCTCAGAGAGGCCCGCATGAGTTCGTCGCTGGCGAAGAAATCGTCGCCGAAGACGACCAGCTTGGCGGCTGATTTATTCGTCGCAGCCGGAGCGGCGGCGCCCGAGGCGACATTGGCCGTCCGCACCGCGGCGACGGCCACGGTGTAGGGCGAAGGGAGATCCTCACCCTTCTTGAAAGCGCCGGGGTGACTCTGCATGACTTCCTGAATGTCCTTGTCGGCCCAGATGTCGGGGCGGCGCGGCGTGGCCACCAGCGGCCAGACCTCGACGCCGGCCGGCAGCGGCTGGGCCAACTCCAGCGGCACCGGACCGATGAAGCGGGCCTTGATCCCCTCGAGCGGTTTGATGATCGCGTGCGGCGACTTGAAGTCGCTTTCGGACGGATAGGCCGTGGTGTCGAGGAACGGCGCGCGGCCGTTTTTCTCGTTCTCGTTAATCGGATAGGACGTGACCGTGAGCAGGTCGGTGCGGGCATTGATGCCCCACTTGTGCAACAGATCGGTGTAGGGAATTTCGGGTATCATCGGCGACATCCTGGCCCGGCAAAAAACCAACGCCCGGCCGCCGGCGTTCACCAGATCGGTCACGCTCTGGTACTGGTCGGGCGTCGGCGGCGGCGTGGGCCGCTGCTGATCGGGCGGCTCCGGGGCCATGAGAATGTAAACCGAGGAGGAAGTTCCGGCGACTTTGGGCGGCTCGTGCGACCGGGCCACGTCCCAGGTGGCGACTTCAAAATTCGCCCGCTTCAGCCGCTCGACCATTTCGGTGTAGCGGCCGTAGAACTCGCTGACCGGCATGCCGCCGGACTGGACGAAAACGGCGGAGACGCGATTGTGGGAGACGGCGCGGGTCAGGGCGGCGCTCAGCACGTCCTCGCCGTTGAAGCGGCGCTCGACGGTCGGGTCGATGCGCGAGGCCCCCGGCGGCGCCGGCCACATTTCTTCGTAGCCGACGACGCGGACCTGGCCGCCGGCCTCGACGATGATCGCGTCCAGCGACAGGGCGTTGCGGACCGTGTCGAGTTCCAGGGGCTTGAGTTGGGTGGCCTGCTTGGAGAGGGCCAGCAGGCGATCCTTAATCTCCTTGTAGCGGGCGTCGGCCCCCTGAAGGTCGTGGCGAAGGGTTTGCGGCATCCTCAGCCCTTCGACCTGGAGTTGCTTGTTGATCAGTTCCCCGATCTGGTCGAGCAGTTGGGCGGTGGCGTCGGCCAGGGAGGCGATGGTGCTGGTCGCCTTGGCATAGTCGGGGATGCCGAGGCCGGCCGGCTCTTCCTTTTTCTTCTCACCCTCCTTGTCGGCGGTCGCGCCGGGCAGGCTCGCCCCGCCGGAGGTCCAGGTTTCGATGCTGCGCTCGACCTCGTCGTTCTTGGCGATCAGTTGGCCCAGAGCTTCGGTCAAACCGTGCATCAGCGTCTTCAGGTCGGCGGAGGCTTCCGGGTCGCGGCCAATGGCGGCATAGCGCTCCTTCTCGGCCAGCATGGTGCGCTGGAGTTCCGTCTTGAACTTCAGGAAATCGCCGATGGCGGCGACGTAGGGCTTGGCTTCACCGGCGTAGTCGTCGGTGATTCGCTTGGCCACGACGTGGAAGGCGGCCGGGTTGTCGGTCGGATCGACAAACTCGACCTCGACGTAGCGGCTGTTGGCGGCGCGGTAGAGGTGGAGCAAATCTTCGACGCGGCGCTTCCGTTCGGCGGCGGGGGCGTCTTTGGGTTCGGCGGTGTAGAGGGAGGTGATATGAACGGGCTGGTCGAGCTTCTGGAGCAGGATTTTCGTGCGGCTGGAGAAACTGTTCTGGTGGCCGACGGTGGCGTCGGCGGTCAGGTCGTAGCGGGAGGTGAGCCACCAGGCGATGAAGTTGGCGGCGACGACCAGGGCGGCGACGAGTAGGACGGAGACGACGACGTTGGCCCCGATCAGGAAGCGGCGCGGGCCGCGGCGGGGGGCGTTTTCGCTTTTTGATTCGCGGTTTTTTTCTTCTGCCATATTCTTCTCCGGGGTTCAAGGCCCCTGTTTTCTTTTTTGCCTTTTTTAATTTTTCATTTTTAATTTTGCATTTTTAACTGTTTTACGCCCGCCACTTCCGGCTCTCGAGTACCTTGACCGTGATGAAAAGCACCAGGGCGGTGACGACGAGGAAATAAGTCACGTCGTCGAAAGCGATTTTGCCCTGGCTGAAATCCTGGTACCGTTTGGCCACGTTGATGTACTCGAAAAAGCGGTGGCCCCAGTCGGAGAGCCGGTCAACGAGCCAGCGGGCCCAGTCGGCCGTGGGGGCGAGGTGCCGCAGGGCCGTGGCCCCCCAGGCCAGCACGGTGCACAGCAGCGTGATCGTCCCAAGGACGAACAGGGCGACAATGGCGCTGACGATGTCGTAGCGGGTGCAAGTGCTCGTCAAGAGGCCCACGGCGGTGTAAACCATGCCGATCAGCACGAGGCCCAGGTACCCGGCCAGAATCATCCCGGCGTCGGGGTTGCCGTAGGCGACGAGCAGGCCGAGGTAAAGGAGCGAAGGGGCGAGCAGCAGGAGATAGAAGCCCATGGCCCCGAGATATTTTCCGAGAACAACCTGGGTGTCAGTGACGGGGGCGGTCATCAGCGTTTCGATGGTGCCCTTGTTCATCTCCTCGCTCAAGAGCCGCATGGTCAGGATGGGCATGATGAAGACGAGGATGTAGGCCATGGTGTCGAAGACGGCTCGCATCTCGGCGGGCTGGCCAGCCTCGAAGTAGCCGCGCGGCGACAGGAGGCCCGGCACCAGCAGAAAGACGGCCAGGACGGCGTAGAGGGCCACCAGGGCGACGTAGGCCACGGGGCTATAGAAATAGGCCCGCAGCTCGCGATTCATCAGGGCCAGAGTCTTGGACATAGTGGTTTTCCTTTTACTTTTTATGGTGCGTGCAAGCACGCACCCTACAAATCATCTCCGTCCGGCAGCCTTGAAAAGCCCCTGCTCGGCGACCTTCTGCACGAAGAACTCTTCCAGCGTCGACTTGGCCCGATGGAGGTCGCGGACCGTCCAGTTGCGCCGGGCCAGCAGCGCCGCCGCAGCTTCGCGGACGTCCGAGCCGTCGGTTTCGATGGCGAAGGTGAAAAGATCGCTTTCGCCGGCGGGCGAGAGATCGACTTTTTTGACGCCGTGCAGCGCCGCCAAGGCCCGCCGCGTACCGTCGGCGTCCGAGCCGCGCGCTTCCAGCACCGTCGCCCCCGCCCCGGCGATGCTGCCCTTCAATTCGTCGATGCGGCCGTTGGCCACGATCCGCCCGGCCACGAGCATGATGATCCGCGAGCAGACCTGCTCGACCTCCGGCAGGATGTGGCTCGACAGGAGAACCGTGTGCCGCTGGGCCAGTTCCTGAATCAGCTTGCGGGCCTCGCGAATCTGGCCGGGATCAAGGCCGATGGTCGGCTCGTCGAGAATCAGCACCTTGGGGTCGGCCAGCAGCGCGTCGGCCAGGCCGACCCGCTGGCGATAGCCTTTGGAAAGCGTCCTGATGATCTGGCGGCGGCGGTCGCTGAGCTGGCAGCGCTGGATCACTTCGTCGACGCGGGTGTCGCGTTTGGCGGGGCCGAGGCCGCGCAGCCTGGCCCGGAAAGTCAGGTATTCGCCAACGCGCATGTCCTCGTAGAGCGGCACGTTTTCGGGCATGTAGCCGACCGACTCGCGGACCTGGAGGCCCTGGGAAAAGATGTCGAACCCGTTGACCGTGGCCCGGCCGGCCGAGGCCGGCATGAAGCAGGTCAACATGCGAATGGCCGTGGTCTTGCCGGCGCCGTTGGGCCCCAGGAGGCCGACGACCTCGCCCTCGGCCACCTCGAAACTGATGCGGTCAACCGCCAGAAACGCCCCGTAATACTTGGTCAGATCCTGCACTTCGATCATAGCCGGCTCCTGATTCATGGCCCCTGCGGACAGCAATGGCAGCGGCGCAAGACACCTATATAATGGCGGATGGATGGGATGTCAAGTGGCAGCGGGAGCGTCAAGATCGGTGAACGGAGAAGAGGAAAAAGCCAATATCCAACACCCAACACTCAATATCCAATCATGAAGTACGGATTCCGCCGCGGGAGCTTTTCACTTGATGATTGGGTGTTGAGTGTTGGATATTGGATATTCGCCGTTTTTTTTCGCCGGGGAATTCCCGAAACTGCCGGCGGCCCATTTTCTCTTGCACTGGCATCCGAGAGGACGATAATCTCTCAACCCCAAACAATCGGAGTCAACGTCAATGGTTGCGTCCAAAGTCCAAAATATGATGCAGAAGTTCTTGAACTCGCTGGTCGAGGAAGGCAAAGAGCGCGGGCTGCAACTGGCGGTTTACCTCGACGGGAAGCTGGTCGTCGACGCCTGGGCGGGCGTGGCCGATCCGGCCTCAGGCCGCCGCGTCGACGGCGAAACGCTCTTCCCCGTCTTCTCGGTGGGCAAGGGCCTGACCGCGACGATCATGCACCGCCTGGTCGAGCGCGGCCTGGTGACTTACGACACGCCGGTGGCGCAGGTCTGGCCGGAATTCGCAGCGCGCGGCAAGGGCGGCATCACAGTTCGCCACGTTCTCGCCCACATGTCGGGCTTGCAGAACCTGCCGGTGGGGATCAAGCCGGAGGACCTGAACGATTGGCGGCGGATGTGCGCGATCATGGCTGACCAGACCCCGGTCTCGCCGCCGGGGGCGGAAATCGTTTACCACGCCATGACTTTCAGTTGGCTGGTGGGCGAGACGGCTTGCCGCGTGGCCGGGAAAACTTTCGAGCAACTGGTCGAAGAGGAACTCCGCCAGCCGCTCGGAACGAAGAATATCTACCACGGCATTCCAGGCGAAGTCGAGGGCCGCGTGGCCGTGCTGGATGAGGTGTTCGAGCCGGGCCAGACCCCGGCCGTGGACGACACCAAGCCGCAACCGATTCCCGGCTGGCTCTGGCCGCTGCACGAGTGGATGAACCGGCCGGAAGTTCGCCGGGCCTGCGTTCCCGCCTCGACCGGCATTATGACCGCCCGCGCTTTAGCCCGCCACTATGCCGCCCTCACGCCCGGCGGCGTGGACGGCGTGGAACTCCTCCCACCCCAGCGCGTCCGCCTGGCGACGGAGCTTCAATTGCAGACCACGGTTCCGGCTCCCGGCGCTCCCGCTTCGGCGCGTTTCGCCCTGGGCTACGGTTTAGGCGGCGAAGGTAATCTGGAACTCGGCACCCGCCCCACCGCCTTCGGCCACGGCGGTTACGGCGGCGCCATCGGCTTCGCCGATCCGCAATATCGCCTGGCCGTCGGCCTGACGAAAAACTTCTTTTCCAAAAACGGCGCGACCGTCAACATCATGCAGCGTTTGCGCAAGGCCCTGGAAATTCCGGCCTGATTACGGATTTCCTAAGTGATATGGAGGACAATAGGTGACTGTCCCGGTTTTCCCGGTTTTCCTGCCCTGTCCGGCAGTTTCTTTTGTATTTGTTGTTTTTTTCCGCCAACCCAATCCGCCGAGTGGAATGGTCCGGCGCAGACGGGCCATGAAGTCCCGACCGTGCGATATAAATAATGTCGTACCCCGACGGCTGTTCAAGATCACAATTTGTGACCTTGAATGTTTGGCTGACCAAAATAGGGTCGTCCCTATTATCCCGTAGGTTATCAACCCACGATCGACAATACTTCGATGTGAAGGCTTGGAGGCCTTGCGTCATGACCGATCACAAACTCTAACCGTCCGTAATGGCACAAATCGTCGTCGGGGGATAATTGTCCGGCGCGTGTGATCAACGTATTCTTGTCGCCGAGAACTTTGTTTTCTTGGTCCGAAAAAAGTCTTTCAACCTCGTCCTTGTTATCGGCAAACTCACTTGGGATTCGGTCCATAAATACGGAAACGTTCGAGCCAGTATAGCGATGAAGTGCGGAACAGATACCATCAAAGATTTTCTTCAATTCAAAAGTACATTCCGACTGAGCATCAGACACATGGATTGTAACCGAAAGTCCAAATCTCCTCGCGACCATGTACCCGAATTCGGGAATCAATCCCTGCTTCCATCGGGCGTTGCCAAGACGTCGGGAAACAATCAGCCAAACACTGCTGCTGTCGCGAAGGTAGTCTACAGTTTCGAGTGGCACACTCACCCATAGTACACTTAGCAACACAAGTTTTTCCGCCAGATCAGTCGCCTCCGACGCCACCGAATACTTGTAATAGTGCTCGGCTTCTCCACTGTCAAACCTGATGGTATTCGGAGGAAGGGGAACGGTTGGCAATCGCCCGAACTCCAAGCATTCCTGATCGCGCCCAACGCGAGGCCATACTCCCATGTTAAAGAGTAGCCCGTTCTCTGGGTCAAACGTAGCGCTACCGGCATAGATTGCCTGCCTGAACGGTACTCGCTCTTGTTCTTTTGGCACAAGGTCGGCAACGGATGAACGAATCTTGTCTTTCAGACTTTCTTCTGCCGAGTCCAAAGGCGGCCACGGAACGTAACAGTCACTCCAGACCTCGAACCCGCTGAAAACACGTTGGAAATGGGGGAGGGATACTTGAATGTCTAGTTGTTTCTCTCTCTCGGCTTCGTAGGCACGTTCGGGTTGTTCGCATGATGTACATAAGTGCAATCCCAATTCAGACTCTTCTTTCAAGAGGCGTTTACCACACTGCTCACACTTCTTGCGGATAAACCAGAGGAGGCCCATGTGTCGTTTTCCTACTGAAGCCAGTAGCCAGGCCTTCCTTGAAACCAGGGACAGCCACCTATTAACGATCCACATTCATGGCCTGTCTGCGCCAGACCATGCCACCCTGACTATTTTCCCTTCTCTTTTCAAGGTCACAATTTGTGACCTTGAATCCTTGCCAGCACTTTCTCCGCCTCCCTCACCCCTGCTCTTCCAGCGGCGGCAGGGCCACATGCAGCACGCGGTGCATCGGCTTGAGCTTGCGCAGGTCTTCGAGCGTTTTTTCCGGCGGCGCCGCGTCGAGGGTGATGCCGAGCATGGCCAGTTCGCCGCGCCCGCCTTTGCGGCCGCAGGTCATGTAGGCGATGTTGACGCCCTGGGCCGCCAGCAGCGAGCCGACGCTGCCGATGACGCCCGGCGTGTCGTCGTGGAAGGTGATCAGGATGTTCCCCGCCGGCGGCATTTCCACGTCGATGCCGTCGATGCGGACGATGCGGGTGTGCTTCTCCCCGAGGAGCGTGCCGGTCAGCGAATGGGTTTCCTGATCGCTTTCGATCACCGCCTCGACCGCCGTAACGTACGATTCGTTCTGCTCGGCCACGGTTTCGATCACTTCGATGCCCTTGTCTTTGGCCACCAGCATGGCGTTGACCATCGTCAGCCGGTCGGTGACGCGGCCGTGCAGCAGGCCCATCACCAGCGCGATCGTCGCCTGGCGGTAGGAAAGTTCCGTCACCTTGCCGCTATATTTCACCGTGAGCTTTTTCATGCGGCCCTGGTTCAGCGCCCCCAGCAAGAGGCCCATGCGCTGGGCCAGTTGGAGATAGATTTTCAGTTCGCCCGCGCGGGAATAGTCGATGGCCGGCATGTTGACGGCGTTCGCCAGACCCCGGCCTTTGAGGAAGTCCATCATGATTCGCGAAGCGTCAGCGGCGACCATGAGCTGCGCCTCTTCGGTCTGAGCGCCCAGGTGCGGCACGGCCAGAACCTTCGGGTGATCCGCCAACCGGCGATCTTCCGGCGGCTCCTTCACGAACACGTCCAGCGCCGCCCCGGCCACCTGCCCCGATTCCAGGGCGTCGAACAGGGCCGCCTCGTCGATAATTCCGCCGCGCGCCGCATTGATGAGCCGCACGCCCTTTTTCATCTTGGCCATCTGCGCCGCCCCGAGCAGGCCGGTCGTCTCGGCCGTCTTGGGTGTGTGGACGGTGATGATGTCGCACTTGGCGAGAAGTTCGTCGAGGTTGCCCGTGACGGTGATTTTCTGTTCCAGTTCCTTCGAGCCGGCGAAGAAGGGATCGAAGCCGATGACCTTCATCTCGAAGCCCAAAGCCCGGCGGGCGACCGCGCTGCCGATGCGGCCCAGGCCGACGACGCCGAGCGTCTTGCCGGCCAGTTGCGTGCCCTGAAAACTCTTGCGGTCCCACTGGCCGCTCTTCAAGCTGGCCGCGGCCAGGTCGATTTTGCGGCACAGGCCCAGCATGAGGGCCATGGTCAGTTCCGCCGTGGCCAGGGTGTTGCCGTCGGGCGTGTTCATCACGACGATGCCCATTTGCGTGGCCGTCGGCACATCGACATTGTCAACGCCGACGCCGGCCCGGGCCACGGCCTTCAGGTTCGTGGCCGCCTTCAGGATGTCGCCCGTCAGCTTGGTGGCCGAGCGGATGATGATGCCGTCGTACTCGCCGATAATGGCCTTGAGCTGGTCGGGCGGCAGGTCGGTCTTGATATCGACCTTAACGCCTTCCTCCTTGTTGAGGATGTCGAGACCTTCCTTGGGCAGTTTGTCGGCGACGAGAACCTTCAACATGGCATTTCTCCGTTAGTGCAGAGCCAATTTTGACATTACTTGAAAATACACACAAAACAGCTAATGTCCAATATCGAATATCCAACACCCAATCACCAAGTACGGATTCCGCTTCTGTAGTTTTTCACTTCATGATTGGATATTGAGTGTTGGTTGTTGGATATTCTCCGTTTCCTTTTAACCTCCCGATTATTCCCGCCCGTTACGAACTAGCGAGAACCTTCTGCGCCGCCGCCACGCCGGCTCCGATCTCAATCTTCGCCCCGAGGTCGCGGCAGGCCATTTCCAGCCCCGCCACCTGGGCCAGCGTGTCGAAGGCATCGACGTAGCCCATGTGGCTGAAGCGGACCACCTTGCCCTTGAGGCTGTCCTGCCCGCCGGCCAGCCGCAGGCCGTAGCTCTTGTAGAGCGTCTTGTACAGGTTTTCGCCGTCCACACCATCGGGGGCGAGGATGGCCGTGACGCTGTCGCTCGGGCTTTGCGAGAAAACCTTCAAACCGATGGCCTTGGACCCTTCGCGGACGGCTTTGGCCCGCTTGGCCGTCTCGGTCCAGACCTTTTCCAGTCCCTCGGCCTTGATCATGTTCAGCGAAGTCCGCAGGGCCAGGATCAGGGTGTTGGCCGGCGTGTACGGCGTGTCCCAATCGGCCAGGCTCTTTTCGTAGGCCGGAATCTTGGCGTAGAAAACGTGGGCCTTCGTCTTGGCGATCTTGGCCATGGCCTTTTCGCTGCACGACAAAAACGCCAGGCCCGGCGGCAGCATGAGGGCCTTCTGCGAGCCGGTGACGGGAATGTCGATGCCCCAATCGTCCATCCGCATTTCCATCGCCCCGATGGACGTGATGCAGTCGGAGACCAGGACGGCCGGCGTCTTGGCGACCACGGCGGCAATGGCCTTCAGGTCGATGGCCGTGGCCGTCGATGTTTCGGAATGCGTGACGTAGACCGCGACGATGTCGGGATCTTTCTTCAGCGCCGCCGCAATCTGGTCGGCGGTGACGGCCGTGCCCCAGGGAATGGTCATGGTGATGACGTTGGCCCCGAAGGCTAGCCCGAGTTTTTGCCACCGTTCGCCGAACTTGCCGCCGACGACGGCCAGCATCTTCTCGCCCGGGGCGACGACGTTGGCCACCGATGCTTCCATGGCCAGGCTGCCCGAGCCGGTCATTGTGTAGACCGGCCGCTTGGTCTGGAAGACGTACTGGAGCAGTTCCGTGACCTGCTTGAAGGTGTCGCGGAACTCGGCCGTGCGATGATGCGTAACCGGGCGGGCCAGTTCCAGCAGCGTCTCCGGCGGCACGACGGTCGGTCCGGGGGCAAAGAGTCTGGGTTTGTACATTGCGAAATCTCCTATAGTCTGGGCCAGTGAAGTGCGGCGAACCGTGCGCTATTAACGCTCCTGTCATCGGAAGCGAACCGGGACATTCTACAGGAAATGTCGGGACGATTGCAAGACGGCACCTGCGGCGCTGTTTTTTTCTCCTTTTGAAGCCCTCAGCGCTGCTGGAGGACGCTGTTGCTGTTTTTGCTGCGCCTGAAGACTGGGGACTGAGGTCTGAGGACTTTGTCCGTAACGGCGCTTGACGGGTTAAGCAGCGGCAGGTACGGTATGGAACTATGACCGAAAAAGAACCAATCGTAATGGACGAGGTGCTGGTCCAGTTGCAAACCGTGGTCGATGCGGCCGGGCCGCTCAGGCGACAGCGGCGCACGCGCTATGATCGCGGTCGCATTTTCGAGTTCGAACTGACCGGCGTCTGCCCGGCGGGGCGGGCCAGGGCCGTGATGACCGTCGAAAAGTTTGTCGGTGGCGGGTTCGCCGGCCAGGTCTATCGCGCGCGGCTCGAAGCCCTGGAACCAATCGAGGGCCATAACAACAGTGACATGGGCGTCTCGCCCGTGGAAAACAAAAACAAAGAGCAGGGGCAAGATGCCCCTGAGACTCACGGGCAAGATGCCCGTGCCACTGCATGCATCGCCGGCCTCGCCGTCGGCCAGGTTTACGCCGTCAAACTCCTGATTCCCCCCAGCGGTTTCTCCCGCCTGTTTCGTGATTGTGTTTACACGGTCGGCTTTCAGGGCCACTTTTCCATGCAGGTCCATCCTGCGGCCGCCCGGGCCGGCGTCCTCTGGCAAACCCTCATCGGCCGCGCTGCCGAAATCGAGTTCGAGCGGCCGGAGGTGGTGCGCCGCTGCTACGCCACCTTGTATGACGAGACGCTCGGCACCTTCGGCGAGGTCAGCGACTGGGTCGCCGGGCGACAATGGAAGTTCGCCCTCGACGACCGCCTGTTCGAGCGAAAGCCGCTCGATCCGGCCGTGGCCCATCCCGATTTTTCCCAGGTTACGGCTGCCGAGTACTTGGCCAAGCAACATTTCATGGCCCGGTTCGTCGCCCTGCTGCACCGCGTCGGCGCGCCGGAACTCGCCCGGCAGTACGAATGGATGACCTGCAAGAGCCAGCCGAATGTCCTGAAACGGACCGACCAGGGCGACGGGCCGGCCGACGGCCTCAGCGCGATTGATTTTCGCGCGGGGCTGGCCCTGCTCGCGTGTCTGCCGATGAGCCCCGGCGACTTCACCTTGATCGCCCGCGGCCTCAAGCGCGGAACGGTCGTGCAATTCGACCGCGGCGACCTCGGCAAACTCGAAGCCTATATCAACGAGCACGCCGACCGCTTCGCCGACCTGCGCCCGGCGCTCGAAGAGCTTAAGCAAGCCGACCCCGCCTATCGCGACAGCCTGATCGACCTGGCCCATCACGGCCTGCGGGCGCTCACTAACCACACCATGCGAGCTTCGGTGGCCGAAGGCTTCGTGCGCGGCTGGCGAGCCAACCATATCATCGACGACGCCCACGCCGAAACCTTTCGCCGCAGCAGCGCCGCCTGGACCATCTTCTTCCTCCTCGGCTTCATTCCGCTCCTGGGCACCCTGATTCGCAAGCGCTGGGGCGACCTGAACTATCGCCAGCACGCCTGGAAACTGGTTTCCGATCCGTCCTACCTGGTGCGGTCGCTGCACGCGCGGCAAGCGGAAGACCTGATGGACTGGCGTCGCCAGGGCCGCCGCTCGGAGGACGCGATTCTCCATTCGCCGGGCATTCTGATGTTTTGGTTGCAACGCCTGACCCTCGGCTTTTTGCCGCCGAAGTGGCACCGCTTCCTCGCCGAACCGTCCTACGCCCTCGACGTGCTGCGCCGCTACGTAGGCGGCGCCTGGAAGTTCATGACCAATGCCGCCTACCGTCAGCAGTGGCTCGAATCGGTCATCGAAGAAGGTTACAAAGCCGGCGAACTGACCGAAGCCGAGCGCGACCAGTTGCGCAGTCAGGCCGGCGATCCGTATATTCGGACTTACCTTCTCTGCGTCGCCGGCCACCTGGCCTGCGCCCCGATCACGCACGTCGTCAACGCGATCGTCATCGCCTGGTATTGTTGGCACAATCATCTCAGCGCCGCCGAATCGGCAAAGGCGGCGGTCTGGATTGTGACCCTCTTCCAGCTCACGCCGATTTCGCCCGGCTCGCTGGCTCGCGGCCTCTTCGTCATCGCCGTGATGATCGCCAAGCGGAACTTCCGCGACTTCAAGATCGCCGCCGCCATTTCGTTCTGGAAGTACATCGGCTACCTCGGCTTCCCGATTCAGATGGTCGCCAAGTACCCCGTCCTGGCCCAATTCATGGCCGGCCGCTGGGCCAGGGAACTGGTCCACCGCGTCCCGGTCTTCGGCGAGCACGGCGCCCTCCTCGAACATGCCGCCCTCGACACCTGTTTCAACAAGCCCATCTCCATTCGCCGCCGCATCGCCGAGGGCCAGGAAACCACCATGCGCCTCGTCACCAAAATCATCCTCGGCGCCGTCTGGTTCGCCTGCTCCCTCGCCGCCGCCATTCTTTCCTGGAAATCAGCCCATCCCAAGCCCGACTCCATCCACGGCATGAAATGGGCCGCCCTCGGAGCCGCCGTAGCCGCCCTTGCCGCTCTCATCATCTGGTCCGCCCTTTCCCCGCGTTTCGCCTATGCCCGCCGCGCCTTTTTCTTCTGGCTCGCCCTGTCCCTCCTCCCCGCCGCCATCATCCTGGCCACGCATTGGCGGGTGGTTTTCAAGTAGGGGCGACCCATGGGTCGCCCGCGATGTTGTCGTTATGTAGGGCGGATGCGCCGTTTGCAGCCGCCACTGTAAAATGCCGGTCTTTTATTTGGCCTTGCTTTTTTTTCGTTGCGTGATGAGTAACCGAGGAATAAAATCAACGAACTTGAAAAGAAAATCATGCACATTTACAGCTAACCGTGATGGAGGATAGCTATGTTCTTTCGAACGGGCCAGGGAGGATGGGTCATGGAAGGAACACGTCCTCTTTCGATGAAGTGTGAGAGGTGTGGCAATACAAACGACCATGTCGTATATGTCGTGCCACAGGGCTGGCAACTTGGGTTTATTCTCGCCAGCAGACCTATTGCCGGAAAACGAAAGTTCTTCCTATCTTGCGGGATCTGCGGCCACAGTGCCCGAGAAATCAGCAAGGAACAGGCTTTTGCAATGAAAGGGTAAAGACATGATCATTGCCGGCTGGGGAAAGAACGCAAAGAAAATTGCGTTCTCCGGAATCAACAGGTGTCCAAACTGCAAGAATTGGGCTCCGACGAACGTCTACGAACTTGCCACCAAAGCCTCGCTCTATTTCATCCCCGTAGCCAAGTTTAACAGGAAGTATTACCTTGTTTGTAGTCTCTGCCAAGCAGGCTGGGAACTTGACGAGAAAGCCAAGGAAACACTTCTTCGCGAGAGCGTTACCCTTCCCGATGAAAAGACTGCGGTCGGGGCGTGGAACACGCTCTCAACAGATTATGCGACATTGCTGAGGGCGGCGGAGAGGATTTCTCCTGGTTCCTTTGAAGGATTTCTCAAAGCTGAATGGCTCAAGGTAGGCGGCGAGCCTCCGAGTGACGTTAAGGCTGACGCACAGAACACAATGGATAACCTGAAGGAAGAGCCAGGCAAGGATCGTCGGGGGACTCTTATGATGAAACTCCTCGATACTGCCGCACAAAGAACCAGAGAACGATACGGGCAACTGGCCGGTGATTACGTAACATTGCGCTACACGATGAGTTTAGGAGATGATGGACCACAGTGATGAAGTTTACCGTCAGCTTAGGTAATTGAGGGTGGCGTGGTCCGGCGAAGACGGGCCACGATCCGCAGTGTTGGCAGCAAAATTATCAACCTGCAGTATTTCCACGCGGTATGTTCAAAATGCTAGCAGCAACAACGCGCCCTGCCTTCCGTTTGTCGCTTTGAGGGTCGTCGTAAAGGTAAAAGTGTCCCCATACGAAACCTGGCCTGGTTAGTGAGCTACCGTGCCTCCCCAGATTGACGCTGTAAGGAGGCGGGACACAGCCCGGTCCGAGAAAAAGGTGAATGTAGGCGGTGGCCACGAGGCCGCTTTCATCGGCACCCAGTATGTGGCACCATTGGCGCGGCGATACAAGCCCGCCCGATGGCTGTTCGCCGACCGGCGTGGTAAATTGCTGCTGTTTCTGTTCAAAGAACGGCTCTATCTTGCCGCCATTCATGATGAAATCCCGGATATGCGCGAAGCCCTCCTCGTCACCTCGCAAACCACGCCGAGTATGTATAAGATAGTAATGAAATCCGATCTTCGCTAGAGCCCGAAAATAATGGTCGTTGACTATAAATTTGCCCACTGTTTGGACCTGGTGAATCCCAATTTCCGTGGACGGCAATTCCTGCACATCGACTTGGGGCCATGTGGCGATCAGTAGTTTCTGATGCTCTTCCCATTTTGATTCGTCAGAGTGTAGCCACGCCTTCTTGATCTGACGAACACCCGTCTTCTTGGTCCGGTCACGTAGTTGCTTGGGAAGCATCCCAGGAAACAATGGGATGTGGAACTCTTTTCCCTCAATATCTTGAATTACCAGTTGGTCAACTGGGAAGCAGTTCTCCGGATTCTCGCTTGATGGCCTAACGATTTCATAGTGGTCATCACGCTCGATAGTAAAGCGTGGGCCAGGGGCGCCCATTGCTGCCCCGGCGCGAGAGGAGCAGCCCCGTTGTCTTTTGGGGGGGACTGTCGGCTTTACCTTGCTACGGAATAAAGATTCAGGGCCGCACCTTAGGAATTGTTGTTCGGATTTTCCAATCCGATTGTTGCACCCAGGGCAGATGCGACGGAACTGAACGGCCTCTCTGAACTCTCCGAGTTGGACAGGAAGAATATGGTCCCCTTCGCCCACAGCAGAATCGAACGAGGTCGAGCAGTAGATGCATTTCTCTTCTTTGGCCATGCCGCAATTATATTGACCCTGGACGTACTTTGGAACAGATGGCTCAGGGATTCGGGAATTAACGGCAACTGCATCCCCCAGCAGTGCTGGGGGCTTCATAAGAAGAAGCAACAAAAACGCTAATCGGAAAACGACATTTGACTATGGCGGCTGCAAAAAGCGCATCCGCCCTACATGAAAAACTCCTTAATCACCCCCGCCAAATCCTCGCGCGACTTCGCCAGCCCGAAGGCCAGCCGGGCCTCCCTGGCGCGGCCGATGCGGCGCGAGTAGAACATGCCGAAGCGGCGCATCACTCGGACGGCGGTGTAGTCGCCCACCTCGTCGCGCAACAGGTCGAAGTGGTTGAACATCACCTCGACCCGCTCGGCCGAGGAAATCGGTTCCACGGCAGAACCCGCCGCCAGGGCCAGGGCCTCGCGGAAAATCCACGGTTGGCCCACCGCCCCGCGAGCCACGGCCACCCCGGCCACCGGCCCGCCGCTCAGGCGGTCGATGATCTGCTGCCCGGTCATCAGGTCGCCGGAGCCGAAGACCGCCATCTTGAGCCGCGCCGCCATTTCGTAAACAAAAGTCCAATCGGCCGCGCCGTGATAAATCTGCTCGACCGTGCGGCCATGAATCGTCACGCCGTCGAGGCCCAGCCGGTCCGCCCCCAGGAGCAGCTCTTCCACCAGGCGGCGATCCTCCGGCGAATCGGAAAACCCGCGGCGCACTTTAATCGTGAGCGGCAACGCCGTGGCGGCGCGCATACGAGCGAGAATCCCGAGCGCCGCCTCCGGTTTCCTGAGCATCGCCCCGCCGTTGCCATGGCCGATGATTTTCCGCACCGGGCAGGCCAGGTTCACGTCGATGGCGTCGAAAACCCCAAGCCTCTCCGCCGCCGCAGCCGCATCGGCCAACATTTTTTCATCCGACCCGAAAATCTGAAGTCCCAGCGGCCGGTCTTCCGGCAAAATCAGGAGCATCTTCTTCGTCTTCCGTCCCGGCCGCAGAACTTCGTAAGCCGAAATCATCTCCGTCCAGCACAGTGCCGCCCCATACCGCCGCGCCAGCAGCCGCTGGGCCCGCTGCGTGTATCCGGCCATGGGGGCCAGCGTGAGATTGTTCGCCAGGGACAAGCGGCCCAGGGCGATAGGACGAACCGGTGCTTTCATAGGCTCACTATTTGCGGCATGGCGAGCGGAATGTCAAGAGGGAGTGTGGCTTTGGCGTTCCGGGAACAGAGAGAAACAGCGAATATCCAACACTCAATAACCAATATCCAACACCCAAGTACGGATTCCGCGCCGGTCGTTTTTCCCTTCATGATTGGATATTGAGTGTTGGTTATTGGATATTCGCCGTTTTTTGTTTTCGCGGGAAAAAGTCTCTCGGCGCAGCCGGCAAAATTCGAGATAATGGCGGGCACGATTCGGCAGAATGTCGGGTCTGTTGACCCGACCTACATAAAAGGAGCTTCGCTCATGCGAACTTTATTTTTAGCGGCAATCGTAGCGGCGCTGGCGACGGCGTGCGGCTGCACCCACGACGAGGCTCTCAAGCACGCCGGCGTCGGCTTCGTCCTGTGCGACCAGAACCAGCAGGACGCGGCGCTCAAGGAATTTGAGGACGCCGTCCGCCTCGACGACCATCTGGCCGTCGCCTACGCCAAGATGGGTGACATTTACCGCGACCAGGGCCAGGCCGCGCAGGCCATCGTCCCCTACCAGCGGGCCATCAGCCTCCTGCCCTACGAGTTCGATTTCCGCTACAACCTCGGCACCGTCTACCAGTCGCTCGACCGCCACAAGGAGGCGGTGGAAACCTACCAGGGCGCCGCCGACCTGCGGCCGCGAAACGTCCCGACGCGGGTCAACATGGGCGTCTGCTATTTCAATCTGGAAGATTATCCCAACGCCCTGACGCAGTGCACGAAGGCCGTGGAACTCGACCCCAATCACGCCCTGGCCTGGAGCAACCTCGGGGCGGTCTACGACATCACCGGCAAACCCTACGACGCCATCAAGGCCTACAACCGCTCGCTGGAAATCGACCCGAAACAGGCTTCCGTCTACCTGAACCTCGGCACGCTCTACCTCAAGCAGGGCCGGATCGAGGCGGCGCTGGAGGCCTTCGCCCACGCCCAGCGGCTCGACCCCGACAACGCCCTGCTGCACAAGCGGCTGGCCTTCGCCTATAACAAGCTGCACCGCTACCCCGTGGCCATCGAGGAGTTGCAGCGGGCGCTGGAACTTTCGCCGAAGGACCCCGAGGCCCTCAACTCTCTGGCGGCGATTCACATGATTCTTTACCTCAAGGACAAGAATCAGGACCAGCTCCGGGCCAAGGCCCTGGAACTGTGGCACAAGAGCCTGGAGGCCAATCCCAAGCAGCCGCAGATCGAGGATATGCTGGCCAAGTGGAACAAGCCGGTCGTGACGACGGGGGAAGTCAATTGAGCAATCAAGAAAGGCCCGTCCGCGTCCGCGTCGCCCCCAGCCCCACCGGCGATCCCCACGTCGGCACCGCCTACATCGCCCTGTTCAACATGTGCTTCGCCCGCAAAATGGGCGGCCAGTTCATCCTCCGCATCGAGGACACCGACCAGGCGCGCAGCACTCCCGAAAGCGAAGCCGCCATCTTCCGGGCCTTGCACTGGCTGGGCCTCGATTACGACGAAGGCCCCGACGCCGGCGGGCCGCACGGACCTTATCGCCAAAGCGAACGGTCGGCTATCTACGCCCGCGAGGTCAAAAAGCTCCTCGATTCCGGGCATGCCTATTACTGTTTCTGCACCGCCGAACGCCTGGCCCAGGTCAAAGAAGCCCAGAAAGCCGCCAAAGGCCAATTGCGATACGACGGCCATTGCCGCCCGCTCGACCGCGCCGAAGCCGAGCGCCGCGTCGCCGCCGGCGAACCCTTCGTCATCCGCCTGGCCGTCCCCGCCACAGGCGAAACCACCTTCCGCGACCGCCTGCGCGGCGAAATCAAGTTCGACAATTCCACCATCGACGACCAGGTCCTCCTCAAATCCGACGGCTTGCCCACCTATCACCTGGCCAGCGTCGTCGACGATCACCTGATGGAAATCACCCACGTTTGCCGCGCCGAAGAATGGATCACCTCCACCCCCAAGCACGTCCTCCTCTACGACGCCTTCGGCTGGACCGCCCCCGAATTCATCCACATGCCGCTCCTCCGCAACGCCGACCGCAGCAAAATCTCCAAACGGAAAAATCCGACCAGCCTCGACTGGTACCGCAGCCAGGGATTTCTGCCCGAGGCGCTGCTGAACTTCCTCGGCCTCCTGGGCTAC
This sequence comes from uncultured Planctomycetia bacterium, assembly GCA_903929765.1. Taxonomy (GTDB): domain Bacteria; phylum Planctomycetota; class Phycisphaerae; order FEN-1346; family JAACEH01; genus CAIYVX01. The sequence continues at coordinate 36,968 of CAIYVX010000059.1, read as the reverse complement.
TCCATGCCCGACGGCCGCGAACAGTTCACCCTGGCCGAGATGATCGACGAATTTTCCTGGGACCGCGTCAACACGACCGGCCCGGTCTTCGACCTCGAAAAACTCGATTGGCTCAACGGCACTTATATTCGCGCGCTCTCGCCTGAGACGTTCGTGGCGCGGCTCCAAGCCGAAAACTTCCTCCCGGTCGGCGCCACCCCCGAAAAAATGCTCGCGGCCGCGCCGCTCGTTCAGGAACGGACCAAGCGTCTCTCGGAAGTCGCCGACCTCACCGCCTTCCTCTGGCAGGAACTCCCCTACGAACCGTCAGCCCTTCTGCCCGCCAAAAAAGGCCAGCCGCTCCACACCGCCGCCGAGACCCGCCAAATCCTCGAACAGGTCCGCACCGTCTTCTCCGAAATCGCCGCGACTCAAACCTGGTCTGCCGCCGCCCTGGAACAATCGGCCCGCACGCTGGCCGAATCCGGCGACTGGAAACCGACCGAACTCTTCATGACCCTCCGCATCGCCATCACCGGTCGCCCCGTCTCCACCCCGCTCTTTGAGACGATGGTGGTGCTGGGACTGGAAGAAGCGATGAAACGGCTGGATCACGCGATTGCCAAATTGGAATAAAAGTTGAGTGGCATGGTCCGGCGAAGGGCCATGAATGAAGACCGTTCGAATTGTGGCCGTTATTTCTGCTTTTGTTGCCGCTATTATTTCTGTTGTTGTTAGCCGCGTAGCGGCTAACGACAAAGGCTAGCCGAATCACTCCACCCCAAAACAGAGCGAGGAAGACTCCAAGGCGGATCAATCCGGCCAAAGAATCTTCCTCGCGTTAAAAGACAGCGAACTTACTTCCGTTTGTGACGAGCGATCAGGCCAGCCAGGCCCAGACCGAGCAAAGAAAGTGTGGTGGGCTCGGGAGTTGCATATGCTTCAACTTCACCAACGTCGGCCTGGAAAATATGCGAACTAGGCGCCGAAGTAGTGGTAATGTCCACCCTCATGTACTCAGCCAGCACAGGGTTAGCCAAATCGAATACCTCATAAGCACTTCCGGCAGATTGGTATGTGGGATAGGAAGTGGGGATGTTGGTTGAAAGTTGAGGGGCTACCACTTGGGTCCAGTTGATCCCGTCGGGAGATAGGCTTATGGCAAATGTCTGTTGGTGGTAGTTGATATCGACAGCGACTCGGTCAATCAAGTATTGTTTGTTGAACTGCACTTTAAGCCAAGCTGGCATACTCCATTCGCTGCACCAATCGCTTTGTAGATTTCCGTCGATAGCATTCGAGGCATACTTCGTCACTCCATTGTAATACCCCTCGCTAATGGCGGTAGCGGTGCCGCCGTTCGACGCGAGGGCGACATTGATTGGCGAAGCGAAAGTGGTTGACGCTACAAGCGCCACGACCAGCAGAGCGAGACAACTATTGCTCAATTTCATTTTACCCTCCATCAAAAAAGGAACGTTTGACATCTACGACACGTTGCACAATATTTTGCATCAATCGTTCCTCCCCCGAAACAGCCAGTTTTCCGTAGCCTCACCTCCTTCCTGAAAGATTTCCTAGCTACAATAATGCCGAAACCGATGCGCAAACAAGCGGGGGAGTCACCCGCCTTCCAGCAGGAACTCCCCCGAGTTCGTATAGTGTACATTACCCCCCCCCCGTGTCAAATATATTCTATTACATTTGAATTAGGTGGCGGCGCAAGTCCGTGCCGGGCTTAGAGTTGCGGCGAAAAGATTTTTTGGAAAATCTTTGAAAAGGGTGGCCCGGTCTGGCAAGCCCGGCCATAATCGTGTGCCGCCGATGCGATCTTCGTGGCCCGTCGGCCTGCCACGGTGAGACGGCATTATAACCAAGCCCTGAATGGGGCGAAAGTGTCTGCCGCCCCGTCGGGGCTTGAGAAGAAGAAAGAAGAAGAAAAGATTATTTCTCGCGAGGAGGCCAACCGGGGGCTTACGCCACCCGGCTAAATACTTCCGGCCCGTCGGGCCTTTTCATTATTTAACGCCCAGCAACTTCTTGGCCCGGTGACGGCGGCGCGGCGAGACAAGTTTGTGGCCGCTCGTCCGTTCGCGCTTGCGGGCGTCCTCGCAGATTGCATGAATATCGTTATGGAACTTGGCGGCAATCTTATCGCGAATCGCACGCACTTCGGCCACAATCGGATCATCCCTCATATTTATCTCCCATTAATTCATCCGGCGTAGTAACGATCGGCGATTCGTAACCTTTGGAAGTAAGGTAACGTCGCAAGTTGCCCAGCAAATCAGCGTTGGCCAGGTGCCGACAATTCCACGTCAGCAAAACATCCATGTCATAAACGGAAGCCGCGGCGACATGGAGGGCATCTATTCTAGCTTTGGAAGGTAATACTCCGGCCGTAATAATCGCCTGGCCCAGTTCTTCCACCTCATCCGTGATTGTAAGCTGCTTGATCCCTTCCAACATAGCCAATCGCTTCGCGGCCATCTCCGGCTCGCCGCCTGCGGCCTCATTCAGAACGAAATCTGAAATATGAAGCTCGTACTTATTCCGCCTCTCGTGCCACCATTGGTGTGTCACCTGCTGGTGCGCCGCCAGAACCAGATCGCGGCTCGGCCGCGCCGTCAGGTAGCTGACGATGGTGGTTTCCAGGTAGACCCGCTGTTTCAAAACAGACCCTCGCGTGCTGGACTCGGTCAGGCGGATAGTCGATTCGTCGCCTCAATAAGTCTAACACACGAAGGCACCGGGGGCAACAACGGCCAGCGGAAGACGGCGTTTTATCGTGGTGCGTGCAAGCACGCACCCTACACAACGACAGGGCAGAGATAAACTCTGCCCCTACGAACAGGAACAAGGAAGAAGATCATCCCTTCTTCTGAATCTTCGCCCATTCGTCCTTCAGCGTCACGGCGCGGTTGAAGACCAGCCGCCCGGCGGAAGTGTCCGGATCGACGCAGAAGTAGCCGAGACGCTCGAACTGGAAACGCTCACCGGGTTTGGCGGCGGCCAGGCTCGGTTCGACGCGGCAGGCGGAGAGGGTTTGCAAAGAGTTGGGATTGAGGTTGGCGGTGAAGTCCTGGCCTTCGGGCACGTCGTCGGGGTCGGGCTTGGTGAAGAGGTGGTCGTAGAGGCGGCACTCGGCGGCGAGGGAGTGCGGCGCGGAAACCCAGTGGATGGTGGCCTTGACCTTGCGGCCGTCGGGGGCGTCTCCGCCGCGCGTGGCCGGATCGTAGGTGCAATGGAGTTCCGTCACCTCGCCGGTGGCCGGGTCTTTCGTGAAGCCGACGCATTTGAGGAAATAGGCGTAGCGGAAGCGGACCTCGCGGCCCACCGAGAGGCGAAAATACTTCGGGGCCGGGGTTTCCATGAAGTCCTCGCGCTCGATGTACAGCTCGCGCGAGAAGGGCACCTTGCGGCTGCCGGCGGCGGGGTCTTCGGGGTTGTTGACGGCGTCGAGTTCTTCCGTCTGGCCTTCGGGGTAATTGTCGATGATGACCTTCAACGGTCGCAGAACGCCCATGACGCGCGGGGCGATTTTGTTGAGGGTTTCGCGGAGGCAATGTTCCAGCAGGGCCACGTCGACGGTCGAGTCGGCTTTGGCGATGCCGATGCGGTCGCAGAAATCGTGAATCGCCTCGGGCGTGTAGCCGCGCCGCCGCAGACCGGCCAGCGTGGGCAGGCGCGGATCGTCGAAGCCGCGCACGGCGCCGCTCTTGACGAGGTCGATCAGGCGGCGCTTGCTCATGACGGTGTAGGTCATGTTGAGGCGGGCGAACTCGATCTGGCGGGGGTGGTAGATGCCGAGCTGGTCGAGGAACCAGTCGTAGAGCGGGCGGTGATTCTCGTATTCGAGCGAGCAGAGCGAATGGGTGATGCCTTCGAGGGAATCCTCGAGGCCGTGGGCCCAGTCGTACATGGGATAGATGGCCCACTTGTCGCCCTGGCGGTGGTGCGGCGCGTGGAGAATGCGGTACATGACCGGGTCGCGCATATTCAGGTTTGGCGAGGCCATGTCGATTTTGGCGCGGAGCGTGCGCGAGCCGTCGGGGAACTCGCCGGCTTTCATGCGGCGGAAGAGGTCGAGGTTTTCTTCGACGGTGCGGTTGCGGAACGGGCTGACCGTGCCGGGATGGGTGAGAGAGCCGCGCCCGGCGCTGACCTGGTCGGCGGTCTGGTCGCAGACGTAGGCAACACCTTTGCTAATTAACATTTCGGCCCACTCGTACATGCGGTCGAAATAGTCGGAGGCGTAGAAGATGCGGTCGTCGAACTTGCCGCCGACCCATTTGACGTCTTCGATGATGGCGTCGACGTATTCCTGCTCTTCCTTGGTCGGGTTGGTATCGTCGAAGCGGAGATTGAAGAGGCCGTTGAAATCGCGGGCGACGCCGTAGTCGATCCAGATGGCCTTGGCGTGGCCGATGTGGAGATAGGCGTTAGGCTCGGGCGGGAAGCGGGTGTGAACGTGGTCGAAGCGGCCGGACTTGAGGTCTTCGGTCACGGCGGCGCGGATAAAATCGCCGGCGGGTGCGACGGGTGATGGGGTTTCGGAGTTTGGCGCGGTCACGCGACAGTCCTTTCGGATAGGCTTTAGAGCAGTTAACGCTTGCCTGTGCCCCGCCGGCCTGGCTGCGGCTTCGCGTGGCGTTGTCGTCCTGCATCGCCGTATGCAACTGCATACGGCTGCTTCGGCCTCCTAGCCACACTCGTCCTCGCCGAAGGCCGCCAGAGCACAGGCAAGCGTTAAATGCTCTAAGAAACTACTTTTTCCTGTCCCTGGCCGCGACGACCGACCCACCGGCTCACCCGCTCCAGATAGAGGAAGATGACCGGCGTGATGAACAGCGTGATGAACTGTGAGAAGATCAGCCCGCCGACCACGGCCAAGCCCAGCGGCCGCCGCGACTCCGCCCCCGACCCGAAGCCGATGGCAATCGGCAACCCGGCCATCAGCGCCGCCATGGTCGTCATCATAATCGGCCGGAACCGGATCACGCAACCCTGGTAAATCGCCTCCCGCGGCGCCAGCCCCTCGTTCCGCTGGGCCGCCAGGGCGAAGTCGATCATCATAATCGCGTTCTTCTTGACGATGCCGATGAGCATGATGATGCCGACGAAGGCGTACAGGCTCAGCGGGTAACCGAAGATGAGCAGAGTGAGAATCGCCCCTACGGCGGCCGACGGCAGGCCCGACAGAATCGTGATCGGATGCCAGAAGCTCTCGTAGAGACAGCCCAGCACGATATAGATGACGCCGATGGCCAGAATCAGGAGCAGGGCCATGGCCTTGAGCGACATCGACTTCTGGAAGACCTGGGCCGCGCCCACCCAACTGCTCGTAATCGACGCCGGCATCGTGCCGCGCGTCAGCTTCTCGATCTCGTCCACGGCCGTGCCCAGAGCCACGCCCGGCTTCAGGTTGAAGCTGATCGTCACCGAGGGCAACTGGCCTGTGTGGTTCACCGACAGCGGCCCTACGTCGCGGTCCAGGCGCACCACCGTCGAGAGCGGCACCAGCGGACCTTTCGACGAGTGGACGTAAATCGCCGACAGGTCCGACGGATTCCGCTGGTTTTCCGGCAGCGCTTCCAGGATCACCTGGTACTCGTTCGAGGGTGCGTAAATCGTCGAGACCTGCCGGAAGGAAAAAGCGCTGTACAAAGCCGTCTCAATCTGCGCCGCCGTCAGGCCCAGGGCCGAGGCCTTGTCCCGGTCGATGGTAATTTCCATTTGCGGATTCTGGATGCGCAGGTCGCTGGTCACGTCCGTCAGATCCGGCAGAGTCTTCAACTTCGCCTCCAGCTCCCCCGACCGCCGGTACAATTCCGCCGTGTCCGGCCCCAGCAGCGTGTACTGGTAAAGGCCCTGGGTCAACTGGCCGCTGGTGCGAAACATCGGCGGGTTCTGGAGCCGGATTTCGATCCCCGGCACCTGCGCCAACACCTTGGTCCGCAACCCCTGGATCACCTCCTCGACGCTCAGGGTCCGCAGCGAACGCACCACCGGCGGCAACCCCCGGACCTTGCGGCTGGCGTCCTCGAAAAATCCGTCGATCCTGGCCATCAGGTCCTTGCGCGGCTTCAGGCGTATGAAAACCACACCCGTGTTCCCCGCCCCGATGCCGCCGCGGCCTCCCGCGCTCGATATGAACGCATCCACGTTCGGGTCTGCGGCCACGATGTCCGCCACCAACTTCTGATGCCGGACCATGTCGTCAAAGGAAATCCCCTGAACGCACTCCGTGTAACCGAACGCCTGGTTCGTATCGTCGGCCGGGAAGAAGTCGACGCGGCTGTTCATGAAAAGAAAAATCGTCGCCACGCACGTCAGAACGGCGACGAAGGCGGTAATCAACTGATGGCGCAGGACGCGCGTCAGCGCCCATTCATAGGCCGCCAGCATCCCCTGGAACACCCGTTCCGACCACTGGAACAGCCGTCCGTGCGTCTCCTGGTGACGCAGGAGCCGCCCGCACATCATCGGCGTCAGCGTCAGCGACACGCCGCCGGAGATCAGAATGGCGAAGGCGATGGTCATCGAGAATTCCCGCAGCAGCCGCCCTACCAGACCCGGCATGAAAATCACGGGGATAAAGATCGCCGCCAGCGACAGCGTCATCGACAGAATCGTGAAACTGATCTCCCGCGAGCCCCGGAGCGCCGCGTCCAGCGGCTTCTCCCCGCGCTCAATGTGGCGCACAATGTTCTCCAGCATCACGATCGCGTCGTCGGCCACGAACCCCACCGACAGCGTCAAGGCCATCAGCGACAGGTTGTCCAGGCTGTACTTCATGAAGTACATCGCCGCAAAGGTCGCAATCACCGAAATCGGCAGGGCGATGGCCGGAATGAACGTCGCCCAGAAGTTCCGCAGAAACAGGAAGATCACCAGGATCACCAGCACCAGCGTCAACACCAGCGTGAATTGCACGTCGTTGTACGAATTACGGATCGATTCGCTCCGGTCGTAGATCGTGTTCAGCGTGACCGAAGCCGGCAGATCGGCCCGAAATTTCGGCATCAGATCCTTGACCGCCCGGGCCACCTCGACCGTGTTCGTCCCCGGCTGCCGGAGAATCGCCAGCACCACCGACCGCTCCCGGTTGAACCACGCCGCCGTCTTGTCGTTCTCCACGCTGTCGATGGCCCGCCCGACCTGGTTCACGCGCACCGGGGAACCGTTACGATAGGCCACGATCATCGGCTCGTAATCCGCCGCATGATAAAGCTGTCCCGACGCCAGCACCGAAAACGACTGGTAGTTGCCGTACAGCGTCCCGGTCGGCAGGTTGACGTTGTTGGCCGCAATGGCCCCGGCCACCTCGTCCAGTCCGATGCCGTAAGAGTTCAATTTGTTCGGATCCACCTGCACCCGCACCGCGAACTTCTGCGCTCCGAAGACCAGCACTTGGGCCACGCCGTTGACCATCGAAATCTGCTGGGCCATCATGTTTTCGCCGTACTCGTCCAACTGATACAGCGGCATGGTCGGCGAGGTCAGCGCCAGGAACAGAATGGGCGTGTCCGCCGGGTTCACCTTCTGATAGGTCGGCTGGCTGGGCAACTGCGGCGGCAGAAACTTCGACGCTCGGGCGATGGCCGCGTTGACGTCCTGCGCCGCCGCGTCGATGTTCCGGTCCATCGCGAACATCAGCGTGATCTGCGTCGCCCCCTGGCTGTTGACCGAGGTCATCATCTCCAGGGCCGGAATGGTCGAAAACTGCTGCTCGAGCGGCGTGGCCACCGACCGGGCCATCATGTCCGGCGTGGCCCCCGGCAACCCGCCCATGACCACGAGCACTGGGAAGTCAACGTTCGGCAGGTCGCTCACCGGCAAGGCCATGAAACCCGCCACGCCGAAAAACACCACGCCGACCATCAGCAGGGTCGTCATCACCGGCCGCTTGATAAACAGTTCCGAAAGATTCATTGACCCGCTCCACTCGGATTGGCTTCGGCCTTAACCGCCGACGCCGCCGAAACCGCCGACGACCCGCTGGCCGTGTTCCCCGCCCCGGGCGCCTGCAACACCACTTTCGCCCCAGCCTTCAGGCGCAACTGTCCGTCCGTCACCACCCGCTCGCCGGCCTTCAGCCCGCTCGTAATCACCGTCTCCGCGTCCGTGATCAGCCCCGTCGTCACCGGCCGCATCTCGACCGTGTCATCCGCCTTGACCACGAACACATATTTCGTCGACTGCCCCGTCTGCACCCCGCGGTTCGGCAGCACCACTACCTGCGGCATCGTCGTCAGGGCGACCGACACGTTGACGTACAGCCCCGGCCACAGCCGCTCTCCCGCGTTATCGAACGTCGCCCGCAGTTCGATCATTCCCGTCGTCGCGTCCACCTGGTTGTTGACGAACGTCAGCCGCCCCTGTTCCGGGTGCGCCGGGTCCGCCGGAATCGTCGCCTCGACCGGCAGCCCCTCGGCCGTCTGGTATTTCTTGATGTCCAGCAGCCGCCCCTCCGGCACGAAAAACGAAACGAAAATCGGCTTGACCTGGTTGATCGTCAGCAGCGCCGCCGTGTCGTTGGCCTTGATCAGGTTGCCGAGGTTGATCATCACCGCCCCGACCCGTCCGTCAATCGGCGCTTTGATCGTGCAATAGGCCAACTGCACCTTCGCATTCTCGATGGCCGCCTCGTCGGCCTTGATCGCCGCCAGCAGGGCGTCGGCGTTGGCCTTAGCCTGATCGAATTCCGCCTGGGCACTGATTTTTTCTTTCAGCAGTTCCGCAATCCGCTTCTCCTCCGTCTGGGCGAACTTCGACTGCGCCTGATCGCGTTTGAGATTTGCCTCCGCCTGTCGCAGCGTCGCCTCGAACGGCTGTTTGTCCAGCACGAACAACTGGTCGCGCGCCTTGACGTACTGCCCGTCCTTGACGTTCACCTCCACCAGTTGGCTGCTCACCATCGCCTTCACCGCCACCATCTGGTAAGGAATCACGCTGCCGAAGGTCTTGAACGTCACCGGCACGTCCTTCACCACCGCCTCCGTCACCGTCACCGCCACCGGCGGCGGTGTGGGCGTCGCCGGCTTCTCGCACGAAGACAGTATCGCCAGCGCAACTATTAAGGTCGCTGAAATAATCGTCACGCGACCAAATTGCTCCCGCATCGGAATTCCTCCGCAAAAACTTGCGCCCTGGAAAATACAAGAGTGCCGTATTGTAGCCAAAAATCGCTCACTGACAAGCCCGCATCTTGCATCTCCGCCATTTCCCGCTAACATTATCACCTTGTAACGAATGTGCCACGGCGGGTCTTGTCCCGCCGTGAGAGCCGCCAGAAACCAAAATAAACACGGAGACCGCTCATGGCCAAAGAAGGCGCCTCAAACACCGACACGATGGAAAAACTCGTCTCGCTCTGCAAGCGCCGCGGGTTTATCTTCCAATCTTCCGAAATCTACAACGGCCTGAACGGCTGCTGGGACTACGGTCCTCTGGGCGTCGAACTCAAACGCAACGTCAAGGAAGCCTGGTACCAGGCCGTCGTCCGCGACCGCGACGACGTCGTCCCCATCGACTGTTCCATCCTCATGAACCGCCGCGTCTGGCAGGCCTCCGGACACGAAAAATGTTTCACCGACCCCATGGTCGATTGCAAAGGCTGCCAGAAACGCTACCGGGCCGACAAGGTCCGCATGCACTACCTCCTGGCCGGCGCCGAAGTGCTCTGGAAACATGCCTACGAGGGCGACGACCCCGCCGACTTCGATAAAATCTCCAAGAGCGTCCGCAAATCCTACGATCACCTGCGTAACCAGCACAAGGCTGCCCTCGACTCCGGCGCCGCCGCCGACGCAGACTATCTCGTCTCCCAGGCCCCCGCCGGCCTCCCCCGCATCTGCCCCGAGTGCGGCGGCGAACTGACCGAAGCCCGCCTCTTCAACCTCATGTTCAAGACCTACGTCGGCCCGGCCGAAGATTCCGCCACCATGACCTACCTCCGCCCCGAGACCGCCCAGGGCATCTTCGCCAACTTCAAAAACGTCTGCGATTCCGGCCGCGTCAGAATCCCCTTCGGCATCGCCCAGATCGGCAAGGCCTTCCGCAACGAAATCACGCCGCGCAACTTCACCTTCCGGAGCCGCGAGTTCGAACAGATGGAAATCGAATTCTTCTGCAAGCCCGGCACCGACATGGAATGGTACGCCCACTGGGTCGGCGAACGGAAAAAATGGTATGCCGCCCTCGGGATGCGCGAAGAGAACCTCCGCTTCCGCGAGCACGCCAAAGAGGAACTCGCCCACTACGCCCGCGGCTGCACCGACGTGGAATACAAGTTCCCCTTCGGCTGGGGCGAACTCGAGGGCATCGCCAACCGCACCGACTTCGACCTCAAGGCCCACGGCGAGGCCGCCGGCCGCGACCTCTCCTATTTCGACGACGAAACCAAGGAGCGGTTCATCCCCTACGTCATCGAACCGTCCGCCGGCGCCGACCGCTCCACCCTGGCCTTCCTCTGCGACGCCTACCACGAGGACATGGCCCCCGACGAAAAGGGCCAGATGCAACCGCGCGTCGTCCTTCGGTTCCATCCCCGCCTGGCCCCGACCAAGGTCGCCGTCTTCCCGCTGGTCCGCAAGGACGGCATGCCGGAGAAGGCCGAGGCCATCTTCCGCGCCCTCAAAAAGCACATGTCCGCCTTCTACGACGAAAAAGGGGCCGTCGGCCGCCGCTACCGCCGCCAGGACGAGGCCGGCACGCCCTACTGCCTCACCGTCGACGGCCAGACCCTCCAGGACGACACGGTGACGCTCCGCGACCGCGACACGATGACCCAGACCCGCCTCCCCGCCGCCGGCATCGTGCAATACATCCGCGACAAGGTCGGAGTATAGTTGTTTTTATGTCGGGTAGCTAATCGAACCTTTGTTTTCCTTGAACCAGCCGTGAAGGACAGCACACATGCCACGCCGAGCCGCAGAACGACGCTGTTTCTGGGCCGAAAGTGATCCGGTGTTACAGTATTATCACGATGAAGAATGGGGCTTCCCGCAACGTGATTCCCGCATGCTCTGGGAGATGCTGATGCTGGAGGGTTTTCAGGCCGGATTGGCCTGGATCATCGTACTCAAGAAACGCGAGGCCTTCCGCAAAGCGTTTGCGGGCTTTGTGCCGGACAAGGTGGCTTCCTTTGACGAACACGACATCCAGCGTCTGATGGCCAACCCGGGCATTATTCGTGCCCGGGCCAAGATCGAAGCGACTATTGCCGGCGCCAAAATCTTCTGTAAAATGGCCGAGCGGGGCGAAGACTTCAGCGCCTACTGCTGGTCCTTTACCGAGGGCAAAGTCATCCGGGGAGACGGCCTTACGGTTCCAGCGCTCTCGCCTCTTTCAGAGCGTATTTCCAAGGATCTTAAAAAACGCGGGTTCAAATTTGTCGGGCCGACCATCGTCTATGCCTGGATGCAGGCCGTTGGAATTGTGAATGACCATGCGAAGGACTGCTTTTGCCGAAAACGGCGTTGACCCCGGTAGGCCGACGTGTCGCGTCCTGTCACCAGGCGGCCGGACGCGACAAGCGACATCATAAAGAAACTGGTGCCGGAGGAGGGGAGCGAACCCACTCGCCTTTAACGAACCAGTTGGCCGCCCGCGCAAAAGCCCGCTCTGGCGCCCGAAGTGCGAATTACACCCGAGGCCGACGACTCCTATTTTGTTGGAGCTTTGTCTCCTTCGGTCAGGGAAATCAGCGCATCGCCGCCACGTTTTCCGCCAATCCGAGAGGGTGTGGTCGCATCCTTTGCTGTCTTCCAGACCCAAGTATCGTCGAAGTTCGCCGCATGGACGGTAAGCGTCACCGTGCCGCCGGCCTCAGACATCTTCAGCTCTGGTTTCTTATTCCAGGGATCGAGGATGGTGGCAAATTTCACCGCCTCGGTCTTCAGCGTGAACTGAAGCTGCTGGACAGGAACCTTTCCCCAGCGACCAGCCAGGATCATCTTGTCGTCAACCGAACTTTGAAAATCATGATTGGCCAGTACCTGAAGGTTGACCTCCCGGCCGGTTTCAGTCGTGACGCTCCACGGCAATTTGGCCACCTGTGACTTGGGCGCCGTACCGTGCCAGGTAATGGTATGAGTGCCATTGGCCACGATGTTATCCAGGATGAGGATATATTCCTTGGGCATCCAGATCGCCGTGCGCCGGTAGGTTTTCAAGAGGGGATCGGGAAGTTTGGGATTGTTATCCAGCTTTCCGCGATAAGCGCTGCCCGCCTCCCCCTCGATGATGACGTGGCCTTTGTCATCCGACTTCCAGCCGGTCAGGTAGGCGAACTGCCGAAAATCGGTGGCGTTCAAGGGTGGAGACCACCAGGGAAATTCGTTGGCCTGGCCGATGTTGTCGACGGTAAGGGTGGAGTGCTCGCCGGTGATTCTTGTGTCGGAGTAGGTCCCGGGATGGAAGGCGAAGCCGTTGCCGACGGCCAAGGCGAACTCATTGGCGTCGGTATCATCGTGGGCGATGTTGATGTTAGGAAGTTTACCGGCCACCGGGTTGGACATGCGAAATTCATTGAGTCTGTAACCGCCGATGGGGCCGCATTTGAAGGTGAAGACGACCGCGTCATCCTCCCAGGAATCGCGAATCGAGGCGGCGCCCATGTCCGGGAAAAGGCGATAGGGGACCACTGATTTGTAATCACCCTGCCCGACCGTCGGGTCATAAAAGGTCAACATCGTCCAGGGCAGATAGGCATTCCCCCTTTTGTCCGGGAGGTTCGTTTTTGAAAGACGCAGGAGGAGCATCGCCTGAGCTTCCTTGTCCCGGCTCAAACGTGGTCCGAGGAAAAACGAGGCCTCGTTATGACCGTAATCCCCAGCAACGCCATTCCCATCATCCCCCCAACTGATGTCGCTTAATCTGCCTGGCACCCAGTAGTAGACTTGTTGCGCCCACGCATTTTTCAGACCTGATTTCTTCAGATAATCCGTACCGAGATTTCGGTCCATCATCTCGCAGGCCGTGGCGATGGCCGTATAGCCAAAGCTTTGATATCCGGTGCCCTCATGACAATCGCCATCCGGGGGATACCACTTGATGACGAAATCCATCTCCGTCTTGAGTCCTTGCAGGAGATAGCCCGTGTTCAAATCCTTCTCGTCGGCGACCGCCAGCAGACAGGCGGCCAGCCCCATATCACGATACCAGCGATGGTTCGGCTGGGGATCGTTGGTCCAATAGCGATAGGGCATGATGCTCAATTCCTTGTGCCCCAGGTAATACAGGCGGCGGGCGTGGAGGAGAATCTTTGCGGCCATCTGAGTCCGGAAGGCGGGATCGAGGTCGTTGTAAATCGCATCGTAAAGCAGCGCGACCATCATCATGTTGCAAGCCGCGCCCATGCTGGAATCAAGCTCCGGGACATCGGCCCAATAGGGCTGATTCAGCATCTCCGTCAGGGTCTCTTCGATTTTCTTTTTGATGGCAGGGTCGCGGTCGAGCGCGTAGGCGTAGGCCATGGCGGGAGCCTGGGAATAACTTTTAACCAGGGCCGAACCGTCGTCCTTCACAATCGGCGGCTTCGGTCCGCTCGGAACCAGAGAGATTCTGGCCCACGCCATCGTCCCCTCATAAGACTTCTGTAACAGCGGGTCGGTGGGAATTTGTTTTTTCAAGGCCGCAATTTCTTTGGTTGTGAACAGGAGGCGGGGGTGCACGCCCTTCATGGCCTCAACCAGTTGCGGCGGGTTGGTTACCGCCGGATCGGTGGCCGGAATTTTGTCCAGATTTGCTTTTACCGCTTCCGGGGAGAGGGCCGCAGCGCTTGGGGTGAACAGAGAGAAGGCCAAGGCGACCATAACGAAGAGCAATGGGGCTTTCATCGAAAATCTCCCTTTTGAGGCCACTGTTATCCGGAATTTTCCGGTGGGCTTCTGGCCGACGACCGTCGTCAGCCCTCTTGCGTAAGGCTCTATCAGACACGCAGTTAAATGGTGCCGGAGGAGGGACTTGAACCCACACTCCTTTAAGGGGAACGGGATTTTGAATCCCGCGCGTCTGCCAGTTCCGCCACTCCGGCACGAGCAGCAACCAGCGTATCATACCACGGAATGGATTCTTCGCAAGCCCCCCTTGCCGCAGGACGGCGAAGCAGGCATAATTGACCTGTTGCGCCACTATCAAACCAAGTTCGCACGGCGGGACAAGACCCGCCGTGGCACATCCATCACGTTGGAGTGGGTCATGGCCACAGATAACCGCCGCAAGCGCAGCAAAAAGAAGTCCGCCGCCGCGCCAGTCAAGAGCGTCCGCCGCACCCGCCCGCCGCGCCGGTCTGAACCCGCCGCGACCGAGGCCGGCAGGACCACCGCAGCCGAAGTTTCCCGGTTGCGACAGAGCGAACTCCTCTACCGCGAGTTGGTGCAGAACGCCAACAGCGCGATCATCCGCTGGAAAGGCGACGGCACCATCGCCTTTTTCAACGAGTACGCCGAATCGTTCTTCGGATACAAGGCCGAGGAGGTGGTCGGCAAGAACGTCCGCCTGCTGGTGCCGCCACAGGAATCCACAGGCACGGACTTGACCACTCTGATAAGCGACATCGTGGCCAACCCAGATAAGTACGTCAACAACGTCAACGAGAACGTCTGCCGCGACGGCCGGCGGGTCTGGATGGCCTGGACGAACAAGCCGATCTTCGACGAAACGGGTCAGGTGTCGGAGATTCTGGCGGTCGGCAGCGACATCACCGCCCGCAAGCAGGCCGAGGAGGCGTTGCGGGACAGCGAGGCACGGCTGGCCTTCGCCCTGGAGACCATTTACACGGGCGCCTGGGAACTCGACCTCGTTGACCAAACGGCGCACCGTTCTCTGACGCATGATCGCATCTTCGGCTACGAGTCGCTTCTGCCAAGGTGGACCTTCGAGATGTTCCTGGAGCATGTGCTGCCGGAGGATCGCGAAGAAGTCGCCCGGAAATTCCGCCACGCGGTCCAAACGAAAACGGACTGGGCCTTCGAGTGTCGCATCCTTCGTGTGGATGGCGAGGTCCGTTGGATCTGGGCGGCTGGCCGCCATCAGCCCGACGCTGCCGGCGAAATGCGTCGGCTGGCCGGTGTGGTTCAGGACATCACCGCCCGCAAGCAGGCCGAGGAGGCCCTCCGCGACAGCGAACGCCGCGCCCGCGAGCAGGCCGAGGAACTAGCCGTCCTCCTCGAAGCCGTCCCCATGCCCGTCTTCGTCGCCCGCGATCCCGATTGTCTCCACCTCACCGGCAACCGCGCCTCGGACGAAATCCTCCGCCTGCCTCACGGTGCCGAGCTCTCCCTCACAGGCCCCGCCGAAACCCGGCCCAGTCACTTCCGCCCCGTCAAAGACGGCCGCGAATTGCCCCTCGACGAACTCCCCGCCCAACGCTCAGCCCGCGGCGAGCAGGTCAAGGGCTTCGAGTTTGATCTGGTTTTCGACGACGATCTGATCCGCCATGTCCTGGGCTACGGCCAGCCGCTCTTCGACGCCGCCGGACGACCCCGCGGCTCCGTCGCCGTCCTTCTCGACATCACCGCCCGCAAGCGGGCCGAGGAGGAACTGCGCGGGGCCCTGGAAGAAAAGAAGTTTCTGGCGGACGTCCTCGAATTCTCCTCCCAGCCTTTTGCCGTGGGCTACCCGGACGGGCGGCTGGGCCTGATGAACCAGGCCTTCGAGAAACTGACCGGCTATACCAGCGAAGAACTTAACGCCCTCGATTGGGCGACGACGCTCACGCCGCCCGAGTGGCGAGAGGTCGAGCGAGAGAAGCTTGAAGCACTGCACCGCACCGGCCAGCCGATTCGCTACGAGAAGGAATATCTCCGGAAAGACGGCTCGCGGGTGGCCATCGACCTGCTGGTCCATGTGGTCCGGGACGACGCCGGAAAACCGCTCTATTACTATACGTTCCTGACCGACATCACCGCCCGCAAACGGGCCGAGGAGGCCCAGCGCAAGCTGGCGGACGCGGCCCTGCGGCTGAGCGAGAAGGAATTTCTCGCCCTGGCGGAGTCGGTGCCGCAGATCGTCTGGGCCACCCGGCCCGATGGCGGGACCATCTATTTCAATCAGCAATGGGTCGACTACACCGGGTTGACGATGGAGGAAAGTTACGGCCCCGGCTGGAACAAGCCCTTCCACCCCGACGACCGGCAGCGGGCCTGGGAGGCCTGGCAACGGGCGACGAAATACCTCGAGCCGTACTCGCTGGAATGCCGCCTGCGGCGCGCCGATGGCGCCTATCGGTGGTGGTTGATCCGCGGCGCGCCGATGCGGGGCGAGAACGGGGAGATTCTGAAATGGTTCGGCACCTGCACCGACATCGAAGACCTCAAAAACGCCGAAGCGGCGCTGAAGGAGGCCAATGAACGGCTGGAGCAGCGCGTGGCCGAGCGCACGGAGGCGTTGCGGCAGAGCGAAGAGCAGTTCCGCGCCCTGGCCGAGGCCATCCCCAACCTCGCCTGGTGGGCCAATGCCGATGGCTACATCACCTGGTACAACCGGCGCTGGTACGAATACACCGGGACCACGTCGCAGCAGATGGAAGGCTGGGGCTGGCAGAGCGTGCATGACCCGCAGGCCCTGCCCGAGGTCTTGGAGCGGTGGAAGACTTCCATCGCCACCGGAGAGCCTTTTGACATGACCTTCCCCCTGCGCGGGGCCGATGGACAGTTCCGCCGGTTCCTCACACGCATCCAGCCGTTGAAAGATGCCCAGGGCCGGGTGGTGAAGTGGTTCGGGACCAATACCGATGTCGAGGAACTCAAGCGGGCCGAGGAATCGCTGCAAAAGACCACGCAACGCCTCTACCGGATTCTTTCGGGCATGTATTCCGCCGTCCTGCTGGTAACCGACGAGGGGCGGGTCGAATTCGCCAATCAGGCCTTCTGCGACGTTTTCCATTTGCCCGATTCTCCCGCCGATCTGGTCGGTCTGGAAGCCCCCGCCATGATCGCGAAAATCCGGCCCACATACCAGAATCCCGACCAGGCCGTCGCCCGCATCCGGGAAATCGTGGCCCACGGCCAGCCGGTCAAGGGCGAAGAAGTCGTTATGGCGGACGGAGGTCTCTACCTGAGAAATTTTGTGCCTTTGCAGGTCGATGGAAAATCCTTCGGCCGGCTCTGGGTCCACATCGACATAACCGCACGCAAGCAGGCCGAGGAAAAACTGGCCGCCCAACACGCGGAACTGCAATTGATCATGGATGCGGCGCCGGCGTCGATCTTCTATAAGGACCGCGAGAATCACTTTGTGCGGGTGAACCGCGCCTTTGCCGAGATCATGGGCCGACCCAGGGAAGAGTTGGAAGACCGCTCTCTCCTGGAACTCTACCCGGCCGCACAGGCCGAAGCGTTCCACCGGGACGACCTGGAAGTGATCGCCTCGGGCCGGCCCAAGCTGAACATCATCGAGCCGATGCAGACGCCGGCGGGGGAAATTTGGGTCCAGACCGACAAGGTTCCCTGCCGCGATGCGGCCGGAAACATTATCGGCGTCATCGGCTTTGCCCTGGACATCACCGAGCGCAAGCGGGCCGAGGAGGCGCTGCAGCGCAGCGAGTCAATCCTGCGGTCCATTACCGATAACAGCCCTGACCCGATTTTCCTGAAGGATCGCCAGTGCCGCCTGATTTTTGCCAACCCGGCCACCTTGAAGGTCATCGGCAAGCCGGAATCCGAGGTTCTCGGCAAGACCGACGAAGAGTTTTACGACGATCCGGTCGTCGGCCGAGCCATTATGGCCAATGACCTGCGGATTATGGAAACCGGACTTGACGAAACCGTCGAAGAGGTCGTCAAGAACTCCGACGGCGCCAGTCGCATCTTCCTTTCGACGAAATCGCTGCTGCGCGACGCCCAGGGCCAGACCGTCGGCCTCGTCGGCGTGGCCCGCGACATCACCGAGCGAAAGCGGGCCGAGACTCTGCTGAGCGCACGGTTGCGGCTGTCGGAACTGGCTGCGCACGCCTCCATGGACGAAGTGATGCAGGCCGCCCTGGACGAGGCCGAACGCCTGACCGGCAGTTGCATCGGGTTCTTCCATTTCGTCGACGAGGATCAGGAAAACCTGCGACTCCAGGCCTGGTCCGGCAACACGCTCAAAAACATGTGCCAGGCCGAAGGCAAGGGGCAGCACTATCCGATCAGCCAGGCCGGCGTCTGGGTCGAATGTTTCCACGCCCGAGCGCCGGTGATTCACAACGACTATCCCGCCCTGGCCCATAAGAAGGGTCTGCCCGCCGGGCACGCCCCGATCGTGCGGGAAATGACCGTGCCCGTGCTGCGCGACGGCAAGGTGGTCGCCATCATCGGCGTGGGCAACAAGGCGACCGATTACTCTCAGGCCGAAGTCGCCTTCCTGCAAGCCCTGGCCGTGCCCGTCATGGATCTGGTGGCCGTCAAACAGAGCGGGGAAGCCCTGCGGCAATCGGCCGAAGAACTGGCCCGCTCCAACAAGGAACTGGAACAGTTCGCCTACGTCGCCAGCCACGACCTCCAGGAGCCGCTCCGGGGCGTGATCGGTTTTACCAAGTTGCTCCAGGAACGCTACCAGGGCCGGCTCGACGCCAAGGCCGACGAGTACATCGGCTTCGCCGTGGAAGGCGCGACCCGCATGAACGCTCTGATCCTCGACTTACTCTCCTATTCCCGAGTCGGGGCTAATGGCCAAACCCTCGTGCCCACCGACCTGGAGGCGCCGCTCTTCCGGGCTTTGGCGAATCTCAAGATAAGCATCGACGAGTCCGGGGCGGAGGTCACACGCGACGAATTGCCGACCGTCGCCGCTGACCCAGGCCAGATCACCCAACTCTTCCAGAACCTGATCGGCAACGCCATCAAGTTCCACGGCGACCGAAAACCAGAGATTCACGTCGGGGCCAGGATCAATGACGGCCAGTGGCTCTTCTCCGTCCGCGACAACGGCATCGGGCTGGACATGAAGCACCAGGAACGGATTTTCCAGATTTTCCAGCGGCTCCACGCCCGCGACGCCTATCCCGGTACCGGCATCGGCCTGGCCATCTGCAAAAAAATCGTCGAAGGCCACGGCGGCCGCATCTGGGTCGAATCCCAACCCGGCCAGGGCACGACGTTCTACTTCACTTTGTCAGAGGGCAAGGCCGCGGTGCAGCCTATGCCAAGATGGTGTTGATTTCGTCATTGTCAGAACGGCAGAAACCACACCTATCGCCTGCCAATTTGGCAGACATGCCGCCCGCCGTGGTGCGTAAATAAGTTAAAAATAGGCTGTTACGCGGCCATCTGACACCTCTCGTCGAATCGGCATGGCGTTTGCGTTTTTACCGAAAGATGATAATCTTTTACCAAAAGAAGGATATGATGTCGCTGGACGCCAGAACGTGACGGCGGCCGGGACTCTCGAAAGGAGACGCTAGCATGTCGAAAATCATTGGAATTGACCTGGGAACCACCAACAGCGTTGTGGCCGTGATGGAGGGATCCAAGCCCGTCGTCATCGCCAACTCCCTCGGCAACCGCCTCACCCCCTCGGTCGTCGCCTTCACCGAAAAGGGCGAGACGCTCGTCGGCCAGTTGGCCAAGCGGCAAGCCGTCACCAATCCGCGCAATACGATCTATTCGATCAAGCGGTTCATGGGCCGGCGGCACAACGAAGTGAAGTCCGAAGAGACCATGGTTTCCTACAAAGTGGTCGGCGGCGGCGACGATCCGGTCAAGGTCGAAGTCCTGGGCAGCAAAAAGACGCTCACGCCGCCGGAGATTTCGGCCCTGGTGCTGCAAGACCTCAAGAAGACCGCCGAAGCGTACCTGGGCGAAAAGGTCGACCGCGCGGTCATCACCGTGCCGGCCTATTTCAACGACGCCCAGCGCCAGGCCACCAAGGACGCCGGGGTCATCGCCGGCCTGAAGGTCGAACGGATCATCAACGAGCCGACCGCGGCCTCGCTGGCCTACGGCCTCGACAAAAAGAAGAACGAAAAGATCGCCGTCTTCGATTTCGGCGGCGGCACGTTTGACGTTTCGATCCTCGAAGTCGGCGAAGGCGTTTTCGACGTCGTGGCCACCAACGGCGACACGCACCTGGGCGGCGACAACATCGACCAGCTCGTCGTCGATTACGTGGCCGACGAGTTCCAGAAGGAAAACGGCGTCGATCTGCGCAAGGATCCCATGGCCCTCCAGCGGCTGCGCGAAGCCTCCGAGCGGGCCAAGTGCGACCTGTCGATCAACTCCCAGACCGACCTCAACCTGCCGTTCATCACGGCCGACGCCTCCGGCCCCAAGCACCTGACCATGACCCTGACGCGGGCGAAGCTCGAACAACTCTGCGAAGACATTTTCCGCCGCCTGCGCGAACCGTGCCTCAAGGCCCTCGAAGACGCCAAGATGAAACCCTCCGACATCGACGAAGCGGTCATGGTCGGCGGCTCCACCCGCATGCCCAAAGTCCTGCAAGTGGCCGAGGAAATTTTCGGACGCGAACCAAATCGCGGCGTCAACCCGGACGAAGTCGTGGCCGTCGGCGCCGCCATTCAGGGCGGCGTCCTGATGGGCGAGGTCAAGGACAACCTGCTCCTGGACGTGACGCCGCTGTCGCTGGGCGTCGAAACCCTGGGCGGCGTGATGACCAAGCTGATCGAACGCAACACGACCATTCCGACCTCGAAGAAAGAAACTTTCACCACGGCGGCGGACAACCAGCCGGCGGTCTCGATTCACGTCCTCCAGGGCGAACGCGATTTCGCCAAGGACAACCGCACCCTGGCCCGCTTCGACCTGACCGGCCTCCCCCCTGCCCCGCGCGGCCTGCCGCAAATCGAGGTCGAGTTCAACATCGACGCCAACGGCATCCTCAACGTTTCGGCGCACGACCTGGGCACCGGGAAGAAACAGTCCGTCGAGGTCAAGAGTTCCAGCGGCCTCTCGGAAGCCGAGATCGAAAAGATGCGCAAGGACGCCGAGGCCAACGCCGAGGAAGACCATCGCAAACGCTCCGTCATCGACAAGAAGAACATGGCCGAGGGCGCGGCCTACCAGGCCGAGAAGACCCTCAAGGAACATGGCGACAAGGTCAGCGCCGACGAAAAGACCGCCGCCGAGGCCGCCATCAAAGCCGTCCGCGACGCCGCCGGGGGCGAGGACGTGGCCAAGATCGACCAGGCCGTCGAGAAGATGAACGAAGCCCTCCATCCCATCGCCGCCAAACTCTACGAAAAACAGGCGGCCGCAGCCGGAGCCCAGCCCGGCGGGGCGCAACCCGGCCCGCAAGCCGGCCCGTCCGCCGGCCCGACCGGCGACGGCAAGAAGCCCGGCGGGGATGATGTGATTGATGCGGAGTTCAAGGTGAAGGAATAGTTGTTGCCGCTTTTGCTTTTGTTTCTTATGAAGCCCCCAGCACTGCTGGGGGGATGCTGTTTCTTCTTTTGCTTCTGTTGTTGCCGTTGCTGTTTGCTTTTTCTTATAAAGCCCCCAGCATTGCTGGGGGACGCTGTTTCTTTTGTTTTTTCTTGGCTTCTTTTTCTTCTGCCGTTTCTGTTGTTGCCGTTGCTGTTTGCTTTTTCTTATAAACCCCCCAGCATTGCTGGGGGACGCTGTTGTTGTTTTCGTCGGTAGCACAAGATAAGCTAGCGATTTCTGTTCTTCCGGGAGACAAATATGGCCAAACAACTGTCCTCGACGTGTTGTCTTTGCGGACAACCCATTCGTTACGCAGCGACCAACAAGACCGCGAAGAATCAAAAGCTTACCGTGGGCGCAAAAACTCACGATCACGATGCAAAGTCGAACATGCACTACGGCCACGCCACAGGCAAAGCAAGGTCGCGTGAGCAATTCCATAACTTAAGTGACGCCGCCTGGAACACGATGGGCGTCAAGAAGAAGAGGGGCACTGTCACTTGTTGCTACGAGTGCCACGAAGTCATCTGCCACAACCCCGTCCTCTCCGAGTCGCAGATTGAGCGACTTGCAACCATATTTGTTGGGAAAAGCTTTGAGGATCGCGTCGTACTCTTTAACCGCGTTATCGAGCAGGGATTGCAGGCGATGGTACCAACTGCCGCGGCGAAAGAAGTTCCCCCGAGTTGTAGCCTTTGACAACCGGTCACAACAACAGCATCCCCCAGCAGTGCTGGGGGCTTCAAAAGAAGAAACAACAACTACGGAGCCTCGCCGTGAGCGATCCCCTGGCATACTTCCTGACCTGGACCACTTACGGTTCCTGGCTTCCCGGCGACGAGCGCGGGTGGGTTGATCGGCAGCACCGTAGCGGCGAAGCGGTTGATGCGGCAAGGCCACTTTTGGAGGCCCATTCGCGGGAGTTGCTGAAAGGACCGGCCGTAGTGCTGGATGAAGCCATGCGAGCCGCGGCGGAAACGGCCATTGGCGGCGCGTGCGGCGAATACGGTTGGATGGTTCACGCCCTGGCGGTGCGGACCAACCATGTTCATATCGTGTTGACGGCTCGGGAGGTTTCTCCGGGAAAGGCGATGGGCGTACTCAAGCAGTGCGGCACGAAAGCTCTCGACAAGATGAAGGACGAAAGGCCGGCGCCGCGATGGTGGACGGAGGATGGGAGCAAAAGGGCACTTTACACAGAGAAGGCGGTTTGTGCGGCGGTTGAATACGTGAGGAATCAATAAGCAAGAAACGACAACAGCAACAAAAGAAGAAACAGCGTCCCCCAGCAATGCTGGGGGCTTTATAAGAAGAAGAGAAAGAAAAAAGAAGAAGAAAAAACATGGGCATGCAACTCAACAAATACACCGTGCGGGCACAGGAGGCTTTGCAGGCGGCGCATCAATTGGCCCAGACGCGGAACCATCCGGAGGTGACGCCGCTGCATCTGCTGTCGGTGCTGCTGGCCGACGAGGCGGGCGTGGTGAAACCGCTCTTGACCAAGACCGGCGGGAATGTTTCGCAGGTCGAGCGGATGCTCGACGTGGAGTTGGGGCGGTTGCCGGAACAGAGCGGCGGCGAGATTGTGATGGCCCAAGCTCTGGCCCGGATTCTCGGCCAGGCCCAGAAAGAGGCCGACATTCTGAAAGACGAGTACGTCTCAACCGAACACCTGCTCCTAGCCATGCTGGAAATCGACTCCAAAGCCAAGGAAATCCTGGAACTCAGCGCCATCGACCGCGAGCATGTGCTGCGCGCTCTTCAGGAGTTGCGCGGCGGGCAGCGCGTCACCGATCCCAACGCGGAGGAAAAATATCAGGCCCTGGAGAAATATAGCCGCGACCTGGTCGAACTGGCCCGCAAGGGCAAGCTCGATCCGGTAATTGGCCGCGACGAGGAAGTGCGGACGGTAATTCAGGTTCTCTCGCGGCGGACGAAAAACAATCCCGTCCTGATCGGCGATCCCGGCGTCGGCAAGACCGCTATCGTCGAGGGCCTGGCCCAGCGGATCGTGGCCGGCGACGTGCCGGCGGGCCTGAAGGACAAGCGGGTGGTGGCCCTGGACATGGGGGCTTTGATCGCGGGGGCGAAATATCGCGGCGAGTTCGAGGACCGGCTCAAGGCCGTGATCCGCGAAGTGACCGAGGCTGCCGGGCAGATTATTCTTTTCATCGACGAGATGCACACGCTGGTCGGGGCCGGCGGGGCCGAAGGGGCGGTCGACGCCTCGAACCTCCTGAAGCCCGCCCTGGCCCGCGGCGAGCTGCGCTGCGTCGGGGCGACGACGCTCGACGAATATCACAAACACGTCGAAAAGGATCCGGCCCTGGCGCGCCGCTTCCAACCCGTCTACATCGGCGAGCCGAGCGTGGAATCCACGATCGCCATTCTGCGCGGCCTGAAGGATAAGTATGAGGTTTACCATCGCGTCCGCATCACCGACGGGGCGCTGGTCGCCGCAGCGACGCTCAGCCATCGCTACATCACGGGGCGATTCCTGCCGGACAAGGCCATCGACCTGATGGACGAGGCGGCGAGCCGGTTGCGAATCGAAAACGACAGCCTGCCGGCCGACCTCGACGTGCTGCGGCGACAGAAGATGCAACTGGAGATCGAGCGCGAGGCCCTGCGGAAGGAAACCGATGCGGCGTCGAAAAAGCGGCTGAAGGATCTGGAAAAGCGGCTGGCCGACATTCAGGAAAACGACCGGGCCTTGACGGCGCGGTGGGAGACGGAAAAGGCGGCGCACCAGGACGTGAGCGCCGTGCGCGAACAGATCGAGGCGGCGCGGCTGGAGGTCGAAAAGGCCCAGCGGTCGGGACAGCTGGAAGAGGCGGCGCGGCTCCAGTACGGGACGATTCCGGAGCTTCAGAAAAAGGTGGCGGCGGCCGAGACTCGCAACGAGGAGATACATAAGAAGGGTTCGATGCTGCGCGAGCAGGTGGAGGCGGAGGACATCGCCCGGATTGTGGCTCGCTGGACCGGCATTCCGGTGACGCGGCTCCTGGAGGGCCAGCGCGACAAGCTCCTGAAGATGGAAGATCGCATTCACGAGCGGGTGATCGGCCAGGACGAGGCGATCCGGGCGGTGGCCGACGCGGTGCGGCGCTCGCGGGCGGGCTTGCAGGATCCGAAGCGGCCGATTGGTTCGTTCCTCTTTCTCGGCCCGACCGGCGTGGGCAAGACCGAACTCTCCAAGGCCCTGGCCGAGTTCCTCTTTGACGACGAGGACGCCCTGGTCCGCATCGACATGAGCGAATATATGGAGAAGCACAACGTCTCGCGGCTGATCGGTGCGCCGCCCGGTTACGTCGGCTACGAGGAAGGCGGGCGGTTGACTGAACTGGTCCGCCGGCGGCCCTATGCCGTGGTGCTGCTCGACGAAATCGAAAAGGCTCACCCGGACGTTTTCAACGTCCTCCTGCAGGTGCTCGACGACGGCCGCCTGACCGACGGTCAGGGTCACACCGTCGATTTCCGCAACACCGTCATTATCATGACTTCAAATATCGGCAGCCAGATGATTCAGCAGATGGCCGACGAGAAGGCCCCGGCCTGGGAAATCGAGGCCAAGGTCAAGGAGTTGCTGCGCTCGACCCTGCGGCCGGAGTTCCTGAACCGCATCGACGAAGTGATTCTGTTCCAGAACCTGACGGCGAAGGAACTGGCGCGGATCGTCAAGCTGCAGGTGAAGCTGCTGGCCAAGCGGCTGGCGGAACAGGATTACAAGATCGAGGTGACGGCGGCAGCGGAGAAACTGTTGGCCGAAGCGGGCTACGATCCGACCTACGGGGCGCGGCCGCTGAAGCGGGCCGTGCAACAATTGCTGGAGAATCCTCTGGCCCGGAAGGTACTCTCCGGCGAGTTCCCGCCGAAATCGACGATCAAGGTCGATGCCGACGGGGAGGCGCTGAGCTTCACGGCGAAGGCGACGGGTTAACCTTAGCCGCGCAGATCAATCCTTCACCGCCAGCACCGTAACACTCGAAGCCGCGTCGGCCAGAACTTCGGCCGCGCCGCTTGTGATCGGATCGTCGATAGCGTCCTTCGGCTCGCGCCGCTGGTCGCTCAGGAGTTCAACCTGGTGGAATCCCGCTTCGCGAATGGCCTGGAGGTAGTCGTCGCGCAGCAAAGCACCGGCCAGGCACGCCGAATAGAGCCGCTCGTTTTCGCGGACCGCCGCCGGCAACTCGCGATTGAGCACGATGTCGCTGACGATCATCCGGCCGCCCGACTTCAACACGCGGTAGACTTCGCGGAAAACCTGGGCCTTGTCCGGCGAAAGATTAATCACGCAATTCGAGATCACCACGTCCGCCGTGCCGTCCGCGACCGGCAGGGCCTCGATCAGCCCTTGGCGAAACTCAACGTTGGTCAGCCCGGTGGTCGCGGCAAACTTCTCGGCGTTCCGTACCGCCAGGGCCAGCATCTCCGGCGTCATGTCAACGCCGATGGCCCGACCGGCAGGGCCGACCTTCTGCGCCGCCAGGAACACGTCCTTGCCCGCGCCGCTGCCCAGGTCCACGACCATGTCACCGGGGCGAATGTGGCCGAAAGCCAGCGGATTGCCGCACGAGAGGCCCAGTTCCGCCTCCGGCACCGGATGGTCGGGAACGCTGTACGGTTTCGGTTCGCAACAGGACGACGCTTTCTTTTCGCAGCAACACGCTTGCTTGCGGGCGGCTTCGGCGTAAGCTTTTCGGACCACCTCGTGAGTTTGTTTCGCGTCCATTGTCAGACCTCTTCCGCTTTTATGTCGTTTTCCGTTCGAAAACCGCCCCGGGTGCAACTGGGCAACAAGCAACCGCCTCGATCTCCCCCGCCTCGGCCGGGAACCACTTCTTCCTGAGCCACAGGCTGACGTTGACCAGGCCGATCAGGGCGGGCACCTCGACCAGCGGTCCGATCACGGCCGCAAAGGCGGCGCCGTGGTTGATGCCGAAGACGCCGACAGCCACGGCGATGGCCAACTCGAAGTTGTTGCTCGCTGCGGTGAAGGAGAGCGTGGCGGTCTTGGCGTAACCCGCCCCGGCCTTGCGGCCCATCCAGAAACTGACGAAGAACATGACCACGAAATAGATGAGGAGCGGCACGGCGATCAGCACCACGTCGCCGGGCCGGTCGATGATTCTGCGGCCCTGCATCGAGAACATGACCACGATGGTGAAAAGGAGGGCGACGAGCGTCAGCGGCGAGATGCGCGGAATGAACTTCGTGTGATACCACTCCTTGCCCTTGAGTTTGACCAGCACCAGCCGCGTCAACATGCCGGCCAGAAACGGGATGCCGAGATATATGAAAACGCTTTGGGCGATCTGGCCGATGGTGATGGCGGAAGTGTCGGCCCCCTTGAAACCCAGGATCGGCGGCAGCACCGTGACGAACAGCCAGGCGTAGACGCTGTAAAAGAAGACCTGGAAGATCGAGTTGAAGGCCACCAGGCCCGCGGCGTATTCCGTGTCGCCCTTGGCCAGGTCGTTCCAGACGATGACCATGGCGATGCAGCGGGCCAGGCCGATCATGATCAGGCCGATCATGAATTCCGGCTGGCCGCGCAGGAACAGAATGGCCAGGGCGAACATCAGCACCGGACCGATGATCCAGTTCTGCACCAGCGAGAGGCCCAAGACCTTGAAGTCGCGGAAAGCGTCACCCAGTTCCTCGTACTTCACCTTGGCCAGTGGCGGGTACATCATCAGAATCAGGCCCAGAGCGATAGGCACGCTGGTCTGCGACCCGGCGGGCCGCAGCGAACCAATCCACCCGCCCACGCCGGGGGCGGCATAGCCGAGGAAAACGCCGACGCCCATGGCCAGGAAAATCCAGAGCGTCAGGTAGCGGTCGAGAAACGAGAGCTTTTTGATAATGCCGGTCGCCACTGCGGGCTACTCCTTTTTCGATTTCAAGACTTCGGGCAAGGCCAGAACAAAGGCCCGGATTTCGTCGCGCACGCGGCGATAGTGGGCCAGGGCCTCGTCCTCGGTTTTGGCCTCGCGGGCCAGACGAGGCGGATCGTCGAACCCGACGTGGACGATTTTCGTCTGGCCGCCGCGTCCCAGAAAGAGCGGGCAACTTTCGTGGGCGTGGTCGCAGACGGTGACAACGTAGTCGAAGGGCACGTCCTTGAGTTCAGTGACGAGCTTGGAGCGGTGGCCGGAAATATCGACGCCCGCCTCGGCCATGACCCGCACGGCCCGCGGGTTCAGCCCGTGCGTTTCGATCCCGGCGGAATAAGCGTCGATCACGTCGCCGCGCCGGGCTTTGGCCCAGCCCTCGGCCATCTGGCTGCGGCAGGAGTTGCCGGTGCAGAGAAAGAGAACTTTCAGTTTCGTGGTCATACTCTGATTATTCAATTTGTCAGCCGCGCTTGTAGCGGGAGCAGAGCTTGTCGAGGTCCATCTTCTTAACGACCTCCAGCCGCTTGCGGCCTTCGACCACCTGCGGATTCTCCTTCAGGCTCCGCTGCACAAAGCGGATGGCTTCGCGCACCGGCGGCGAGTCGCTCTTCGTGGCCAGGCGGTAATGGACCCAGCGGCCTTCCTTGCGGGATTCGACCAACCCGGCCTGATAGAGAATGGCCATGTGCTTGGAGACGGTCGAGGGAGCCAGGCCCAAGAGTTCGATCAACTGGCAAACGCACAGTTCGCCGCCATCCAGAAACATCAGCAGCCGCGTCCGGTTCTCGTCAGAAATGGCCTTGGTCACGGCCATAAAGTTACGCATCACGTCCTCCCAGAGGGTTGGTACTATCTCGCGCTAATACTACCACGTCACTACTGAGCCGCCACATCGACCGCCCGCCGGTCGTCGAGAATGGCTCCGTTGTGAAGTTTCAGAATCCGGCTGCTCCGCTGGGCGGCCCGCAGGTCGTGGGTCACCATGACGATGGTCCGGCCTTCGCGGTTGACCTCTTCCAGGAACTTCAGAATCGACTCCGCCGTCTCAGGATCAAGGTTGCCGGTCGGCTCGTCAGCCAGAATCACCGCCGGATCGTTGGCGAGCATCCTCGCCAGGGCCACGCGCTGCTGCTGGCCGACGCTCAACTCCGACGGTTTGTGGGAGACCCGGTCCGCCAGCCCCACCCGCTCCAGCAAGGCCGCAGCCTGCCGCTGCTGGTCGGCCTCCGGCACGCCCGCCAGGAACAGCGGAAGTTGCACGTTCTCCAGGGCCGTCAGATAGGGCACGAGGTTGAAGGTCTGAAAGACAAAGCCGATCTTCCGCCGCCGCAGAGCGGCCCGCTGGTCTGAGTCCAGGTCGTAGAGCGACTGATCTTCCAGCAGCACCCGTCCGGCGGCCGGGCTGAGCATGCCGCCCAGCACGAGCAGCAGGGTGCTTTTGCCGCTGCCGCTGGGACCGATGACGGCCACAAAGTCGCCGCGGCCGATCTCCAGCGTCACGCCGCTGAGGGCCTGGATATCCTGGCCGCGATGGCGATAAGTTTTGCTCACGGATTCCAGCTTGAGCATCGGTTAAATCTCCTGGAGCGTCGTACTGGGATCGAGCCGCGCCGCCCGCCGCGCCGGCAGGTAGCTGGCCGCCAGAGAGATGGCCAGGGCCACGCCCACGGCCGCCGGAGCCAGCCAGGCAATCGGCAGCACCGGCACTCCGGCGATGCGCGGTCCGAGCGTGACGGCCGCCACGGTGCCCAGGACATACCCGGTCAGTCCGCCGGCCAGTCCCAGCAACACCGCCTTCAGCAGAAACATTTTCACCACCACGCCCGACCCGGCCCCCAGGGCCATCATCGTGCCGATCTCGCGGCGACGCTCAAAGACATTGGCATACATGTAATTGGCGATGCTCGCCCCGCCCACCAGGATGATGATCCCCAGAAAGACCAGCGAAAGCTGCGACATCATGCGGTTGGTCTTGACCTGGGTCTCGACGACCTGCGTCACCGTGACCACTTTGGCTTCGGGCAACAGGGCGTTGATCTTCTGCACCAGACCCTTGGAAATTTCCTGGCAGCAGCCGACGACCTCGATGGTGTTCAGCACCGGCCCCTTGCCGGCCAGTTGCTGGACCACGTGCAGATGGGCGAAGATACGCGAATCGTCCACCGTGCCCGTCTGCGGCAGGATGGCCGTGACGGTAAACGGTTTGCCGAGAAGCTGGACCGTTTCACCCTGGTGGAGGCCGAGGGCCGACTGCACGTCGGCTCCGACGAGAACCTCCGAGTCGCCCAGCGTCTCGATGACCCGCTTGCGGACCAGAGTCTCCCTGGGCGGCGCGATTTCCTGGCCGGGCGCCTCCATCGCCCCGCAGCCCTTCGCCGGCCGGGCGAAGATGCCGGCGCCCTGCCAGGCGGCCTTGGCCTGGAACTCGCTCTTCGGCAGGATACCCGTCAGAGTGAACCGTCGGCCGCCAAGCTCCACCGGCGTCGAAAACTTCGGGGAGAGATTGTCCACGCCCTCCAGGCCCGAGGCGGCCAGCCGCGTCACATACTCCTCCGGCAATTCCTCGCCCTGCATGTCGGCGCTGTAATAATCCTGCAGCGAGACCGACTTGGGCAGTATCAGGATGTTGGCCCCCAGGGCGTCGAGTTCGCGGGCCACGGCCTTTTCGGAATAGACCGTGACAGTTTTGATAGCCACGATCGCCGTAATGCCCAGGAGGATGGCCACGAAGCTGGTCGCGAGTTGGTTCTTACGTTCAAAAAGCTCGCGCCAGACCAGCGTTCTTAGTCGCATGGATTACTCCTCTTACTTGTCACTTGCAGCCGCCAGGACCACACTTGCCACCAGGACCGCAACCGCCGGCCGGAGCCGACGCCGCCTTCAGGGCGTCTACCAGAGCCTGCTTGCTGGTCTGGCCCTTAAATGCGCCAAGGCGAAACCCTGGCGGAGCCAGCAGTACGGTGATCGCTTCCTTGGTTTCGCGGTCGATCTGAAGCGAACCCAGGAACTTGGCCTCGGCTGTGGCGGTCGGGTCGATCTGGACGATCTCGGTCTGGGCGTACTGCTTGTCGTCCTTGAACTCCCGGGCGGCCTTCAGGGACGGCTCGTTGTCCGTGGTCTTGGCATTCTGGATCGCCAGCACCACGAACTTGTGGTCCTGAAGGGCCTTCAGGGCCTTCTCTGCCCCAGGACCGTTAAAGGCGTTCAGGAGCGTGTACTCGTCGAACTTGATGGTCAGCCCGGCCATGATGGCTCCATTGGGCGCGACGACCAGCACCAGCGGCAGCGGCGCCCGGCCGGCATCGTACTTGGCGACGATCCCATTCTCGGACGAATTGGTCAGATTGACATAGTAAGTCTCGGCCTTGTCGGCGACTTTGGCCAGGGTGGCGTCAAAGACCAGCCGCATGGCCTGCGTCGCCTCTTCCTGCGGGTTCTTGAAGAAGAAGATGAACAGGTACTTTTTGTCCTTGGTCGCCTGCTCCAGGGCGGCCAGGCCGTTGGCCGGCGCCGGTGCGGACGCCGTCGCCGGAGCGGCGGAGATGGGCGAGGTGGCCGTTATTGTCTCGGCCGCCGCCAGACAGGTTCCCGCCAGCACCACGGCCACAACTGCGACCGAGACCAGCATCGCGATCCTTTTCATGAACTACCCTCCCGTAGACTGGTTATGGTCCAAGGCCAACCCGCAGCAGCAACTGCCACAATGTTACACTTCGCCAAGTAACGAAGCAAGGGAAAACCAAAAAAGTAGCGGGCCGGACCTGGCCCTCTGGCCGCGCGGCTGCAAGCCGCCACCCTACTTCGTGAGCGGTTCGCCGACCGGCTTGTGCCGCGCCGCCTTGAAATAGTCCAGCAGGCTCCAGAAGGTGACCACGGCAATCAGAATTTCGATGACCAGCGGGGCGTGTTCCACACCCTCGGCGAGCCAGGGCTTTTTCACCCCCACCGGCCCGCCGAAGGAAAACAGGACCACCAGGACAATCGCCCCGATGCCCTGGGCCAGGGCCTTCAGTTTGCCGGAAACCCGGGCGGCGACCTGGAGGCCCTTGAGAATGCACATGATCCGAATATAGGCCACCGAAACGTCGCGCACGGCCAGCAGCAGGAAGAGCCACGAGTCGCACATGCCCGCCGCGGCCAGGCCGAAAAACGTAATGAGCCGCGCGATTGAATCGCAATAGGGATCAAACAGCGACCCGAAGCGGCTCGAAGCTCCGAGCCGCCGGGCCAGCCAGCCGTCGAACATGTCGGTCAACTCCTGCACCACCAGCAGGCCGATGACGACGAAGGCCAGCGGTTCCTTCGCCGCCGCGAACTGGAGTAACACAGCCACGGAAATGGCCAGCGGAATCCGGGCCACGGTCACATATTGCACCAACATGTAGCGGCTATTGCCCGACATGAATACTCCGTAAAACAGGCCCTTCCATCGTAACTATAACAAACCCTCCGCGCCGTGGCCAGTCAACTTCCGTCTGCGGCCGAACAACCATTCGGCCAGTGCCAGCAGCAGTCCGAGGCCGCCGTAACCGCCCGCCAGGGAAAGCCAGCCGCCGGAGGGCGGCATGAAGTCCTCGCCGAGGCGGCTCAGGCGGCCGTAGAGCACGGCGGAATGCATCCAGTCATATTGCGTTATGTCGCAAACTGTGAAGAGCGGATTGGGCAGCACCAGGGTCTCCAGGACCGGCCCGGCGACAACCTCTCGCCCCAGCGGCAGGTTCAGCAGCACATCGCCCCAGAACGGCGAAGCGAGAACGGCCAAGGCCAGGACCGTCACCACGAGCGACCCGCCAGCCGGCCAGCGCCGCGCCGCCAGCGCCGCCGCCCCGCTCACGGCCAGGGCAAAGCCCGCGGCCAGGGCCTGAACTTCAAGGATCGCCGTCACCGTCGCCCCATCAATCGCCCAGACGCCCAGGCGGATCAGCACGACCAGCACCAGCCCAAGCGCCGCCGGTCCGACCAGCGCCTGGGCCAGTTTCCCTTTGACGGTGCGCCGCCCTCCCGCCAGCGGCGCAGCGAGGGCCAGGAGGGCAAACTCGGCGAAGAATATCAGCGTCAGAGTTTTCATTCAACATCCTCTCCCGTCACGGTGCCAGGAACGAATCGTATTTATGCCCGATGGTCGCCGTGGGCGGAGTCGTGCTGAGCGAACCATCGTTCCACATCGCGGGCATATCCGGCATCGATTCATTATATGTACTCCGCAACCAGATGTTGTTCCCGCCATAGCCGCAGTCCGGCGTCGTCTGCCAGGCGACATGGCCGTCGGCGTAAAGGCAGTTCTGCCCCGTGAACTTGAAAAGCGGACTGTTGTGCTCCCAGGGCAGCACGGCGTCGGTGGGCAATTCCGTGCCGAGGCGCAGCGGGCTGGCATCGGCCAACACGATCATCGCCGGGTCGAGAGTATTCTGGCTGGAGTTCAGGCCCAACTGGTTCTGGTAACTATAGCTGCATTGGTGAATGTTCTGGAATGACCAGAGTTCCTTGGCCTTCGGCTCGGTCAACTTCTCACCATTTTTGTCCGCCGGCGAGTGGAATATACTCGGGGACGGGACATCCCCATCGCGAACCAGGAGATAGAGGCTCGACAGGTTGCAGGTGTACAGCCCGTGGACCGCCCCCGGCCCGGTCGGCGCCGCCGCGTCGGCGATGGCGCCGGTCTTGGGATCAAAGCCCGGACCCCACTGTTCGCCCTCCGCCTGCGGCTTGGAATAGACCGATGGGTAATGCCCGTTATTGTTCGTCGCGTAAAGGTTCATCGCGCTGCCGATGTTTTTAAGTTGGGCCGCGTCCGCCATGCGGTTGGCCGCGTCCATGGCCCCAGACAAGGCCGGCAACAAAATGGCGATCTGCAAAGGAATCGCCATGATGAACAGTCCGCCGAGGACGACGCCGGTAATGGCCATCCACATACCCTTGAGGCGTCCGCCGCTGCGGTTGATCCGGCGGATGGCCATGATGCCGAAGATCAGGGCCAGGATAGACGGGATTCCGCCCACGCATTCCACCAGGCCGCAGACGAAAGAGGCAATCGCCAAGCCGCTGGTCTTGGGTGGTTCCGGCACCGTGGGAGGGTCCACCGGCGTGAACGTCGCCGCCGGCGCGACCACGGCAGCGCCGCACTGCGGACACGCCGTCCCCGGCCCGGCCTGGCCCTCGCCCACCTCAATCTCACGACGGCACTGCTGACACTGGAACTGGACCATAGCCGCTCCTTTCTGTTATGCAGGTTTGTTCGCGCGTTTTCACCACGCCGCCAGTTCGCCGACAATCTCCTCGACCAGATCTTTCAGCGTCACCAGGCCGACGAATTCGCCTTTGGCGTTTCTAACAATACCCATCGGCAGCCGTGCGCTTTGCATGGCGAACATGGCCTGGGCCACGTTCATCGTGTCCGGCAAATCCAGGGCCAGCCGGACGAAGAGCGTCAGGTCGAACTCGTCCTCCGGTCCCAGTTCGCGCAGCACGTCGTGGACGCGCAGCACGCCGAGCACGTCGCCCTCGGACGGATCGACCACCGGCAACCGGCTGTACGGGCAACGGCGAATCAGGGCGTTAAAATCCTCGCGGCCGGCAGCCATGGAAATCGTCTCGGCCTGCGCCGCCGGAACCATGGCGCTCTGGATCCCGACGTGCTGGAGGTTCATGATCTTCTCGGCCAGTTCGCTCTGGTAAGGCGTCATCACGCCCTCGGCGGCGCTGTCGCGGAGAATCGCCTGAAGCCGGGCGCGCGGCGGAAACGGCGCCGTCTCCTCCGGTGGCACGTCCACACCCGCCCAGCGGGCCAGCCGCACCCAGACCCGCCCGATGCCCTTGAGCAAACTGACCAGGCCCACGCCGCGGAAAAACACGTCGGCCACCCAGAGCGGCCGCGCCGCCGGGTACATCAGCCGGTCCGCCCAATTGTTGAAAATGTCCTTGGGCACCAGGTCGGCGAAAATGAACAGGGCCGGAGCCAGCGTGACCGAGGTCAGCAGTTCCACGACCATCTCGTCGTGCGCCGTCGGATAAACCTGCCGCCAGAGCCGCTCGGAGACGATGGTGGCTACATAAGTCGCTACGTTGACGCCCAGGAGCGTGACGCAGATGACGCCCGGCAGGTCGGCGAGCATTTTTCCCAGCAGCCGGGCGCCGGGCCGCCCTTCCTGCTCGGCCAGGCGGAGGCGCACGCGATTCAGGCGGTAGGCCCCCGTCTCGACCCCGCTGAAAAACGCCGCCGTGCCGACCAGCAGCACCAGCAGCACCCAGGGTCCGGCCGCAGCGAGGAGGTTGATCCAGAAGAGGCTCATGGCCGCGCACCTCCCTCGGACTCGCGCGGTTTTCCGCCGCCCAGGCGACCCGCCTTGCGTTGCCCGGCGGCGCTGTCATGGTGGAGAATCTCCACCAGAATTTTGCTGGCCCGCGTACACGGCCCGCCGTGCGGATGGCAACCCACTTCCTGAATCGTGAACCGCAGGTTCCCGTAGCGGCACGTCTCGCCGACGTGCGGCAACCGGCCCAGCAGGCCCATGACGAACCCGTTCAGCGTGGTCACGCCCATCTCGGTATTGAGGTCGGTTTCCAGGTACTCGCTCCAGGCCCTCATGCTCAGGTTGCCGTCGAGGACGAATTGCGTGTCGCTCAACTTTTCCATCGTCGTCTGCGGCGCTTCGTACTCGCTGGGAATCTCGCCGACAATTTCCTCGATGCAATCCGCCAGCGTCACCAGGCCCGACGTGCCGCCATACTCATCGACAACAATGGCCAGTTGAATTTTCTTCTCCCGGAACATGCGCAGCAGCAACTCGACCGTGGTCTGTTCCGGCACATAGCGAACCGGCTCGATCAGCTCGCCCAGCGGCTTCTGGGGCTGGAGAAAAGCGGCTCGCGCCGCCACCACGCCGACAATGTCGTCGGGCGAGCCGCGATAGACGATGATCTTTTTCATCTTCGTCCGGCGGAAAATGGCCAGAACCTCGGCCGTCGGCGTGGCCAGGTCGCAGGCCACCATGTCGACGCGCGGAACCATCACCTCGCGGACCCGCGTCGAGTGCAGGTGCAGCACTTCGCTGATCATTTCGCCTTCGTCGCGGGCCACGACGCTCTCGCGCGAGGCCATTTCAATCAGCGTCTGGAGTTCGGCCGTCGTCAGGAACGGGCCGCGACTGTGCCGGCCGCGCCGCCCGGTAATCAGCCGCACCAGCGGCTCGACCACCAGGCGATCAAGCACCAGCCGCAGCGGCGTCAGCAGCCAGGTCAGAAAATAGACCAGGGGCGCCGTGGTCCGGGCCGTGGGAACCGGGGCCGCCGCCGCAAAATTCTTCGGAGCGATCTCGCCCAGCACCACCACGGCCAGCAGCGCCGCCACGCCCACCGCGACCGCCGCGTAATTATGATGAGCCAGCACCAAATCTCCGGCCAGCCCCGCCGCCAGGGCGAAGAACGTCACGTTCACCGTCATGTTCGTAAACAGCAGCGTGGCCAGCAGCGAACGGGGATGGTCCAGCAGGCGCGGAGCCAGCCGCTCGCCCAGCACCGTACTCTGGCGAAAGCGGCGCAGACGCTCGCGCGGCAGGCTGAACAGCGACGTCTCCGCCGCCGCCACCATTGCCGAAATCGCCAGCAGCGCCGCCATGACCGCCAACCGCCAGACGCTTGACCACAGCACGTCGGTCATCCAGAACATCTCCGTTGCTGTTTCTTTTGCTTCTTCTTATGCCTCTTCTTTTGCTTCTTCTTTTGCTTCTTTTTTTGAAGCCCCCAGCTCTGCTGGGGGACGCTGTTTCTTCTTTTGCTTCTTCTGCTTCTTCACCCCTCTCCCTCGGGAGAGGGTGACCCTTCAGGGCCGGGTGAGGGGTTGCTGTTTTTTGCTTCTTTCACTGTCCACTGACCACTGAACACTAACCACTGTTTTTCTACCTTACCTCAAACCATCCCCGGCGTCGAGCGCAGCCAGACAATGTTATCATGTCCCGGCACCACGAAATCGCCGATCTCCAGAACTTCGCGGAACGAGTCCTCGGCCTTGTCGCGGTCGTAAAGCGTCGAACCCAGGTCGCCGTGCTCCAGATAATCACGCGTGAGCGCCGCGTCGCCGGCCACCACGGTCGTTTCCAGCGCCGTGTAGACCAGCAGCGAAGCGTGCCCCGGCGAATGGCCCGGCGTCGGAAAAATGTCGAGGCCCGGAGCGATCTTCTCCGGTGCCGCCGAGAGTTTTTTTATCACCGGCCCCAGCGCCGAATCCGCCACCAGTTCCGTCTTAGCGTATAGAATCTCCTCCTCATAGGCCAGCCACCGCGCCTTGGAGAAAAGCCCGATGCCGCGCAGGTGCGCCGTGTCGACGTGCGTCAAAAACACGTCCGTCACCGCTTCCGGCTTCAGGCCCGCCCGGTAATAGAGCACCGCCAGCAACACCTCCTGCGGCCAGCCCGGATCGACCACCAGCACCGTCTCGCCGCTGCGCACCAGCGTGACCGTGGAAAACTCCTCCCGCGCCGGCCCCGTCTCGTTCCAGAACCGATTTGCCGCCAGCGTTCCGATGGCCAGCACGTCCAGCCGCACGTCGCTCATTCAAACACCTCCATATCCGTTGCTTCTTCTTCACCCCTCCCCCTTGGGGGAGGGTGGCCGCTTTAGCGGCCGGGTGAGGGTGCTGTTGCTTCTTCTTCTTTTTCTTCTTCTTATGAAGCCCCCAGCATTGCTGGGGGACACTGTTTCTTCTTTTTCTTCTTCGCCGTTTCTT
>CAIYVX010000058.1 GCA_903929765.1 uncultured Planctomycetia bacterium | reverse complement strand
TGACCGCCGTGCTGATGGAACAAAGCGAAGAATGGGAAACGGGAAAAGTTTATCTGACCATAACAGAATCGGAGAACGCCTAAGCCACTGTTACGAGAGACGGACCGGAAATGAATTTACAGAAAAAAAGTTGCTTTGCCTCGCAATCTGTCGACGGACTATTGAGGTCGTCTTCGGGAATGGCTAAACTGGAAAGAAGACTTGCATTATGAAAGGAATGGCCATTGGAAACGAAAAGCTCCGATCAAGCAGAACGAGAGGACTTGATTCGCCTGATCGAGAATGCCTTTGACGGAGTCCAGCGCGGCAAAGGTATCACGCTCCACCAGGCGGACGTTATTGACGAATACGGCTCCGAGGAGGAAGAAGCCGAAGCCCGCAAGCTCGACACCGAAAAGCGATGGCAGGATATTCCGGAGGATTGGATCCAGAAAGAAAACAGTTTCAGCGCCGCCCTCTGTTTCCTCGACCCGCAAGGT
The DNA here is from genome assembly GCA_903929765.1 of uncultured Planctomycetia bacterium. GTDB lineage: Bacteria > Planctomycetota > Phycisphaerae > FEN-1346 > JAACEH01 > CAIYVX01. The sequence continues at coordinate 55,631 of CAIYVX010000058.1, read as the reverse complement.
TTCCGATACTACATTCCGGCATTCATGATCTTCGCCATCAGGCACTACGACGACGCATCATCGCTCGCCGGTCCCGATTTTACCATCTATGCCTTCAAGGATGAAAGAATGTGGAGGGAGACTTGGGCACTCCTAAATAAGGAACAGAAGGAGGCTGTGGCTGAATTCCTTCGTTTCATGGCCACCGGAATCCGCAAAGACCACGCCGACCATTTGGCGGCGCAAAAGTTGCTCGACTACTATTGGCATTCATTTCTGCTGGCTGAACCTCCCACGAAATAATCTCAGTGCAAAAAACAGGCCCCTGACCGAACGCGGTCAGGAGGGAGGGGTGAAAAAGAAACGGCAAAGGCAAGAAGAAGTAAAAATTTTATTTGGGGTCGTCGCCTACCACGGACTGGCGCCATGTGGCTACTTTCAGGCGTCGCGATGCGGCTAAAAGAAGAAAAAGAAGAAGAATATGTTTGGGAGAGCCAGGACCGGGGGCTTACGCCACCCGGTTAAATACTTTCGCCGCTTCGCGGCTGGTAGTGAGCGAATGGGCTGTTGGCGGCGCTGGGATTGGACCGGGGAAAGAAGAAACAAAAACAGGGCTCCCACGAGGTGTGCCCCTACGAACAGAAAAAGCAACACCCTCACCCTACCCTCCCCCCTCAAGGGGGAGGAGTGAAACAACAACAAAAAAAGAAGAAGATTTTCGTGGGGTTGAGGACCGGGGGTTTCACTCCCGACTAGGATCTTGCCGCCCCTTTGGGGCGAACGGCTACAGAAGCAATAGAATTGCATCTCGCAAAAAAACAGCCCCCTGACCGATCCCGGTCAGGGGGCTAGAAAAAAATTCCCGGCAGCCACCTACTTTCGCGTTTGTTGCGCTATCATCGGCCGAGACGGGCTTAACTGCTGAGTTCGGAATGGGATCAGGTGTTTCCCCGCTCGTCTTACCGCCGGAAAATTCCTATTACGAGCAGCGCCGCCCCGAATAACCAGACGCAGGCGCCGCCCGCTAATATTGCTTATTCACTTGTCACGCCCCGAAGGCCCCCAAAAACGGGCGACCTCCAGCGGCGCTTGGACAATCCAATTTTGCGAATCTCGCGAACAGAAGAAACTCATCTGTGTGCTTAGATGCGAAATCGTTGGTTTCTCCCCGCTTCGCATCGGCGGAGGAGACAACAACAATTGTGGTCAAGTGTTTGACCGTTAGTACGGGTCGGCTACGTGTCTTTCAACACTTCCACCTCCCGCCTATCAACCTGGTAGTCTACCAGGGGTCTCTCGCTCCGAAGAGCATGGATACCTATTCTTAACGAGGGCTTCACGCTTAGATGCTTTCAGCGTTTATCCTTTCCGTACATAGCTACCCGGCGGCGCCCTTGGCAGGACGACCGGCACACCAGAGGTACGTACCTCCTAATCCTCTCGTACTAAGGAGATACCGTCTGAAGTATCCTACGGCCACGGCAGATAGGGACCGACCTGGCTCACGCCGGTCTGAACCCAGCTCGCGTGCCACTTTAACCGGCGAACAGCCGGACCCTTGGGACCGCCTTCAGCCCCAGGATGTGACGAGCCGACATCGAGGTGCCAAACCGCTCCGCCGCTGTGGACGCTCGGGAGCGATCAGCCTGTTATCCCCGGAGTACCTTTTGTCTGGTGAGCGATGGCCTTTCCACACAGCACCACCGGATCACTATGTCCTGGTTTCCCATCTGCTCGACATATCTGTCTCGCAGTTAAGCAGGCTTATAGCATTGCCCTTACGGCACGATTGCCAACCGTACCAAGCCTACCTTTGAACTCCTCCGTTACCTTTTGGGAGGAGACCGCCCCAGTCAAACTGCCCGCCTGACAATGTTCCATGCCCGGATTCACGGGTCACGGTTAGAATCTTAAATAGATCAGGGTGGTATTTCAACGGCGGCTCCGCCTGAGCTGGCGCCCAGGCCTCAAAGCCTCCCACCTATCCTACACAAATCCATCCAAGACCCAATGTCAGGGTACAGTGAAGGTTCACGGGGTCTTTCCGTCTTGCCGCGGCTAGGTGGTATTTTCACCACCACTGCGATTTCACCGAGTTCCCACTTGAGACAGAGCTCCAGTCGTTACGCTATTCATGCACGTCGGAACTTACCCGACAAGGAACTTCGCTACCTTAGGACCATCATAGTTATGGCCGCCGTTAACCGGGGCTTAAGTCGCGAGCTTCTCCCGGAGGTTTAACCCTCTGGAATGACCTGCTTCTTTGACCTTCCGGCACAGAGCAAGCGTCAGTCTCTATACATCCTCTTGCGAGTTGGCAGAGACCTGTGTTTTTGGTAAACAGTCGCCAGAGCCGATTCTCTGCGGCCTCTCGTCCGAAGACGAGGAGGCTCCCCTTGTTGCAAACTTACGGGGTCATTTTGCCTAGTTCCTTAAGTGGGATTCTCTCGAGCGCCTGAGGCTACTCGCCTCGCCTACCTGTGTCAGTTTTAGTACGGTCAGTCATGCTCCTCCGCACGAAGGTTTTCTTGACGGAACCCGCGAAGACTACCCTCATAATTGAGGTCGCCCTGCAGCTTGGTCTGGTGCCGGCGGATTTGCCTACCGGCGACCTTGCCTACGGGAGAGCCATTTCCGATCGGCTTCTCTTCCAGAGGCTCCGTGTCACTCCGCACGTGCAAACGTTACATAACTGGTGCAGGAATATTAACCTGCTGTCCATCGTCTACGCCTTTCGGCCTCGACTAAGGGACCGACTAACCCTGGGCGGATTTACCTTCCCCAGGAAACCTTAGGCTTACGGCGGACAGGATTTTCACCTGTCTTATCGTTACTCACACCAGCATAATCACTTGCAAGCGCTCCAGTGCTCCTCACGGTACACCTTCGACGCTGCTTGCAACGCTCCCCTACCACTTGACGGCCCGCCGCCTGATCCTCTCCGATGAATTGGAGAGAAGCGGGTGGCAGGTCGTCAAATCCGCGGCTTCGGTATCATGCTTAGCCCCGATCTTTATCGGCGCCCAAGTGCTCGACCAGTAAGCTATTACGCACTTTTTAAATGGTGGCTGCTTCTAAGCCAACATCCTGGCTGTCTCCGCACCTGAACTTCCTTATCCACTGAGCATGATTTTGGGACCTTAGCCGGCGATCCGGGCTGTTTCCCTTTTGACTCTGGATATTATCACTCAGAGTCTGACTGCCGGGATAGTCTCTACGGTATTCGGAGTTTGGTTGAAACAAGTAGTCTTGGGGACCCTTGTTTTCATTCAGTAGCTCTACCCCCGTAGAGTAGTTGTCCCGACGCTAGCCCAAAAGCTATTTCGGGGAGAACCAGATATCTCCCAGTTTGATAAGACTTTCACTCCTCCACACAGCTCATCCCCGAGCTTTTCAACGCTCGTGAGTTCGGTCCTCCAGGGATTGTTACACCCCCTTCAACCTGGCCATGTGTAGATCACTGAGGTTTCGGGTCGTACTCCGTATGACTTCATGGTCGCGCATTTCGCACTCGCTTTCGCTTCGGCTCCACCCCTGAGGGGCTTAACCTGGCCATACAGAGTAACTCGCTGGTCCATTCTGCAAAAGGTACGCCGTCACCCGTGACCCCCCGAAGGGGGTTATAGGGCTCCGACAGCTTGTAAGTGCATGGTTTCAGGTACTTTTAACTCCGCTTGAAGCGGTTCTTTTCACCTTTCAGTCGCCTTACTTCTTCACTATCGGTTGCCAGGGAGTACTTAGCCTTGGGGGGTGGTCCCCCCGGTTTCACACGGAGTTTCACGAGCTCCGTGCTACTCTGGTACCCAGACGTGGGAGTGTATCGTTTCGCTTACGGGACTTTCACCCTCTGTGGTTGGACTTTCCAGACCATTCTGCTACGATCACTTTTGTAACCCACATGTGTCTAGGCCCTCAACCCCGGACCGAAGTCCGGTTTGGGCTGATTCCTTTTCGCTCGCCGCTACTGGGGAAGTCGATGTCTCTTTCCTTTCCGCCGGGTACTAAGATGTTTCAGTTCCCCGGGTTGCCTTTAACGGTCTATGCATTCAACCGCTAATTCCGCAGAACAGTTGCCTGTCTACGGAGGGTTTCCCCATTCGGACATCCTGGGATCACAGCTTATTTGACAGCTACCCCAGGCTTATCGCAGCCTATCACGTCCTTCATCGGCTCCTGGCACCAAGGCATCCACCATGCACCCTTAGTAACTTGACCACAATTGTTCTTGCCTCCCCAAGCCGAGGAGACCCGAACGCTGCAATTGTGTCATATCGCTCTAAGGCACACGAATCTTTGCACCCCACTTACAGGGTACAAAGACGATGAGAATCTATTTGCCACGAGATTCGCTTATTGGATTGTCAAAGAGCCGCACGTCGAGCCTAACGCTCATTCCTGCCAGAAACGCAGGCTTGAAACCTCTGCCTCAACCTTCAGGCCCAAGGCCTCAAGCTCACGCTTCTTGTCTTTGCTTTTCACTTTATACTTTTTACTTTAAACTTTTTACTTTAATCAGCGTGGCTGCAAGCAGCCACCCTACAATCTGGTGGAGACGAGCGGAATCGAACCGCCGACCTACTGGTTGCAAACCAGTCGCTCTCCCAACTGAGCTACGTCCCCGGAGTTTTCGTTACGCGCTCTCCGGCGCCGCCTTCTTTCCGATCGCGGGCCTCCAGCTCCTGCTGGTATTCCCGTTGCCGCTTGGCCTTCAGGAGGCGGAAGGCGCCGACCACAGCCACGGCCACGCCGACCCCGCCGAAGAACCAGAAGATCGAACTCACCCAGTCCGAGAGAGCCACGACCGTCATCCTTACCCACCAACCCTGGACAAAACCACTCGAACTTCCTCAGAATTAACTGGTGGGCCCAGATGGAGTCGAACCATCGACCTCACCCTTATCAGGGGTGCGCTCTAACCAACTGAGCTATGAGCCCACCCACAGACGCTTCCGCTGCGGCCGACCGCCCTACTGCCGCGACCGTGCCGAAACGAAGCCGGGGTTCGGTACCCGCGCCGCCCTGGTCTATCGGCAATATACCGACGACACGAGCAGCGCGACCGCTCGACCCGAAAAATATAGTTAGGCAGCAGGTGTGGCACAAAAGCGTCTGACCTTCCGGTCCCCCGAAGGGGACCGTTCTAGTTAATCCCTAGAAAGGAGGTGATCCAGCCGCAGGTTCCCCTACGGCTACCTTGTTACGACTTAGCCCCAGTCACCGGTCTTACCGTAGGCACCTCTCCCCCTTGCGGGTTGAGTCGGCGACTTCGGGTACTACCAGCTTCCATGGCTTGACGGGCGGTGTGTACAAGGCTCAGGAACACATTCACCGCAGCGTAGCTGATCTGCGATTACTAGCGATTCCAACTTCATGAAGGCGAGTTGCAGCCTTCAATCCGGACTGAGAGACGTTTTCTGGGATTTGCTCCCCCTCGCGGGTTGGCGACCCTTTGTACGTCCCATTGTAGCACGTGTGCAGCCCTGGGCATAAAGGCCATGAGGACTTGACGTCATCCCCACCTTCCTCCGGTTTAACACCGGCAGTCTCGTTAGAGTCCCCGCCATAACGCGTTGGCAACTAACGACAAGGGTTTCGCTCGTTACGGGACTTAACCCAACACTTCACAGCACGAGCTGACGACAGCCATGCAGCACCTGTTCACGTTTCACCCGTTAAGGCAGTCCCCGACTTTCATCGGTTTCATCCGTGTATGTCAAGCCCAGGATAAGGTTCTTCGCGTTGCGTCGAATTGAGCCACATGCTCCACCGCTTGTGTGAGCCCCCGTCAATTCCTTTGAGTTTTAGCCTTGCGACCGTACTCCCCAGGCGGTACACTTAGCACTTTTGCTTCGGCCGTGACGGCGTCAGAGCCACCACCACCTAGTGTACATCGTTTACGGCCAGGACTACCGGAGTATCTAATTCCGTTCGCTCCCCTGGCTTTCGCGCCTCAGCGTCAGATCGTTTCCAGTGACCCGTCTTCACCACCGGCGTTCCTCTTGATATCTACGCATGTCACCGCTCCACCAAGAGTTCCAGTCACCTCAAAACGCCTCAAGTCACGTAGTTTCGGCTGCAATTCCCGAGTTGAGCCCGGGGATTTCACAGCCGACACACGCAACCGCCTACGCGCCCTCTAAGCCCAGTGAAACCGAATAACGCTCGCTCCCTTCGTCTTACCGCGGCTGCTGGCACGAAGTTAGCCGGAGCTTATTCTGAGGTTGATGTCAAAAAACCGGACTGTTCACCCGGTTCCTTTCATACCCCCTTAAAGCGGTTTACAACCCGAAGGCCTTCCTCCCGCACGCGGCGTCGCGTCGTCACCCTTTCGGGCATTGCGAACGATTCGAAACTGCAGCACCCCGTAGGGCTCTGGGCAGTGTCTCAGTCCCAGTGAGGCCGATCGCCCTCTCAGGCCGGCTACCCGTCGTTGCCTTGGTGAGCTATTACCTCACCAACTAGCTGATGGGAAGTAGACCGCTCCTAAGCCGACAGGTCCTTGCGGATCCCCGCCCTTTGCTCGCAAAATCTGTGATCTCGCGAGATCATCGGGAATTACTGGCCCTTTCGGTAGGTACCTTGCGGTACCGCCACTATCCCCGTGCTCTGGGTACGTTGTCTACTCATTACGCTCCCTTACGCCACTGTCTGCTTCCCGAGTTACCCCGGGAAACAAACCGTTCGACTTGCATGTCTGAGCCACGCCGCCAGCGTTCATTCTGAGCCAGGATCAAACCCTTCCGTTTGAAATCCTGTACTTATTTTGTCGCAGGCTTACTCTTACAAATTTGACGTATGTCTGCAAGAGCAAGCCTGGCTTCTTTAAAACTCTCTTCAGCGGTTGCCCGCCGAAGCCAGTCTCACGCTCTTGCGCTCACACTCTGCTGCCTAATTGTCAAAGAACGTTCCGCATAGGGTTGAACTCAACCCCAGGCGAAGACCCACCATACTAGCGTCTCACGCCCGAGGCGTCAACACTAAAATCCGCAATAAAACGCAGATTTTTAACTTTTTTCGAGCAACCCCCGAGGGTTACTGACTGGAGGTTGCACACTGATGCCTACGGTGCTTTACTCCTCCTGCTGCGTTGAACAGTATACCCGGTTTCAAACCATTGTCAAGCCGGAGTTAAAAAAATATTTGCGCCCCCAAAAACCCGGGATTTTTTCACCGCACCAGTACATTTGCCGATATATGTCCGCCAAACCCCGCCGAGATTTTCAGCCCTACCCGCCAACCGCACCCCGACTCCATCCCACGCAGCAGCACCGCCGTCTCCGCCGCACTCGACGCCCCCAACAGGTGTCCATGCAACCACTTCGTTCCCACTACCGCCGGTAGATTATCCCTTCCGAACACCCGCTCCAGCGCCGCCGCCTCGTTGCGATCTCCAACCCGCGTCGCCGTCCCATGCACCATCACCACGTCCACCTCTTCCGGCCTCACGCCCGAGCGTCCGAGCGCCAGTTCACAGACCTGGGCCAAATCCACTCCGTCCGTCGGCAGATTTACCAAGCTCATCGCCTGGCTCCCTGCCGCGCTCCCCGCCAAACGAGCCACGATCGGCAACCCTCTTTTTTTCGCCCACTCCACCGACGTCACCACGAACGCCGCCGCCCCCTCCCCCACAAAAAATCCGCCCCCGTTTTTGTCCTGGCCTGTATGCGACAACAACCCCAACCGATCATAGGACGCCAGCACAATCGGCAAGAGCGAGGCGTCCGCCGCGCCGCAAAGCACCGCTTCCGCCCGACCGCTCACGATCATCGCCCGTGCCGCCGCCAGCAAGTGGCCGCCCGACGAACACGCGCTCACCGGCGCCAGCGCTGCCCCGCGCAAAGCGAACCGTCCCGCCACCGCCCGCGCCGCCGCCGCCGGATCAATGGCCGCAAACCAATCTCCCGCCGTACCGGAAACAAGATGTCCAATGCTCCCCAACCCGCCTTTCGACACCGTGAAGAGACACGCAAACCGCTCGCCCTCGACCCCCAACTCCCCCGCATCCGCCAGCGCCAGTTCCGCCACATGCAACGCCAGCGCCACCGACCGATCTTCGCCCGGCCGCTCCTCCACCAGATCAGCCGCCACGCGCCCCACCATTAACCGCGGATTCTCCGACCAAACCGTCGCCGCCATCTCCCCCGCCAGCACGCGGTCCAATCCGGCCCGCCCCTGGCCTTGCGGCAGAATGCACCCATACCCAACGATCACCGCTTCCGCCGCCATACCTGGCCTCACGCCTCGCTCAGTCGGCCGTAGCCGCGCTCTCCGGTGTCAGTCCAAGGTCATCAATCATCCGCAAATCCTCCGCCGCCGCCCGACCGCCATAGGTCAGGTAATCGCCCAGCAAACAACCGTCCGCCCCGGCGTGAAACATCCACGACTGCAAATCCCGCAGGCACAGTTCCCGCCCGCCGGCTATATTTATACATTGTTGCGGCAACATGAACCGCAGCAACGCGATGATCGCCAGCCCCTCGCGCGGTTCCAGCGGCCGGGCGTCCGCCAGCGGCGTCCCCGCCATCGGCCGCAGGAAATTCACCGGCACGATGTCCGCTCCCACCGCCCGAAGTTCCAACGCCAGATCCACCCGATCCTCCACCGTCTCGCCCATTCCGAACAGCCCGCCCGAGCACAATTCCAGCCCCGCCGCCTTCACCGCCCGGGCCGTGGCCAGCCGCTCGTCGAAGGTGTGCGTCGTCACCACCCGCCCGTAGTGCCGCCGCGAAGATTCCAGATTATGGTTATACCGCCGGCACCCCGCCGCCCCCAACTGCCGCGCCGTCGCCTCGTCAATCTTTCCCAGACTCGCGCACGCCGCCAAGCGGCCATCCTCCCGCACCTGACTGTAGGCTGCGCACAGCCGATCCAACTCCTCCGCCGTCGGCCCCGCGCCGCTGGTGACGAACCCGAAACAATTCGCCCCCGCCTCGGCCGCCGACCGCGCCGCCCCAGCCAATTCCTCTTCGCCCAGCAGCCCTCGCGCCGCCACAGTACTCGCGTACCGCCCCGACTGGCTGCACCACTGGCAGTCTTCCGTGCACCGCCCCACCTTCGCCGCCACGATCCCGCACAGGTGGACCCGATCCCCGCGCCAGCGTCGGCGAATCCGGTTCGCCCAGTAGATCACCGCCCATAAATCCTCGGCGGCCAGGGCCGCCAGCTCCAGCGCCGCCTCGCGTCCCAGGCCCACGCCCTCGAGCGGTCCCGCCGCCAGTTCTCCTGCTCTTTCCAGCACACCGCCGTCCATCTGCCGCTCCTAAAAAACGAGCCTATCCGAACCCCCGTCGCCGACCCCCGACGGGCTATTCGCATAGGCTCATCTTGTCGCCACGCTTCCGCCGAGATTACTGATGATGACCGAAGCCGACCGCCAGATTCAGCGAGGGCGGGATCTTGGCGAAGGCCTTCGTCCCCATCGGCGCCACATAAAAGTTAAGCTGGTTGGACGCCGTGTCGATCACCGCCAGGGCGTCCTGGCCGCGCTGAATCTTGATCGGGCAGATGTGGTAGTACCCGCCCGTCGACATGTTGGCCGCGCCCAGCGCCGGCGACTCCAGCACAAAACTTTTCCCCGCCGTGGCCGGCGCCGCCGGGCCAGACAGGACCACCGCCGCCAGGGTCACGGCAAATACCAGGTTCAGAATGATCACCCCGCCAAGAATCAGGTCTTTTGTTTTCATCGCTTAAACTCCCTTTGGAGCTGTTGGTTTCGTAAAACATACATCTCACGCCGCGGCCGGTGCCAGCTTCCTTATGGTCGCTTCATTCCGAATTCCGTCATCAGGTCCGCCTTGGCCTCCGGTATCGACGTAAACTGCTTCGAGCCCAGGTCGTAAGAGAAGAAGAGCATCCGTTGCGTCGTGCTGTCCACCACCACCAGCGCCTCCGCCGACTCCGTTAACGCCACCGTCGCCATCGCATAATCCGAAAAACGTCCCGCCTGGGCCTGCGCCACATTCTCCCGCAGTCCCGTCACCACCGCGCCGGCCAGCAGCACCGCCGTGATGGTCAGCACCACTATCAACACTGTTTTACCCATCGCTCAAACTCCTTTCCTCTAAGGCCTGATCCCGCCGTTTAACCCTGGCACGAGCTTCCTGCCCGTGATTTTGCCGTTGTATTTTTCTTCCCTTTTTTCTTTTACATTTTTAATTTTTCATTTTTTAATTTTGAATTCTCTTCTAATGTCGCACGCGCCGCAACATGGCCAGGCCCAGCAGCACCACGGCCAGAATCGCCACGACGTACGCGCCCATGTACTTCCCGGTCGCGTTGGCCGCCTCGTCGACGCTCCGCGTCACGTCCTGGTTGGCCGCGGCCAGCGCCGCCGCCGGCCACGCCGCCGTCGCCGTCACCGCCGCCCACCTCATCATCCGCCTGGCCATATCCATCCTCCAACCCGCCATTCTAAACCGCCGCCCGTCCATGTAAAGCATTTTTCGCACTTTACAGGTACGAACTCACCGGCGCCAGCATCTCCCGAAACAGCCTCGTCGGCATACTCACCGTCTGCCAGGCCGGGCTGCGCAGCCGCGCGTGCTGAGCGTAAATCTCCACGGAAACCGCCACAAACCCGTACCAATCCTGCCGGAACAGGTGAACGTCGGTAAACTGCGCCGCCAAGCCCGGCTCGCCCAGCAGATAGGCGAAGACGATCATGGCCTGAAAATCGCGGCCAAAAACTTCCTGCCACCGGCCGAGGTCGTCGAGGTCGGCCCGCTCGACCCAATTCTCCCAGAACCTTTTCTGCCCGGTCGGCCCGCCAGAAACATACGGAAACTTCCGCCCTTTCACGTCCACGAGCAGATTCTGGCCGGTGCTGGAATAAACCACAAAATCAAAACTCTTCAGCGCCGCCCCGGCAAAGAGGGCCTTTTTCGCCTCATCCACGGCGACATACGGCGTGCCCCGTTGCCGCAAAAAATCCTCGAACGCGGCTTCGTAGTGAATGAGCCGCTTGACCATGTCAGACCTTTAGAAGTTCGTCGAGGGTGATTTCTCGTTCTTGACCAGAGTTCATTTCGCGCAGGCGGAGCGAATCAGATTGCACCGTTACGATATACCGAGCGCCGGAATCTGCGGCCACTTTCATCTGGCGATTGATCTGCGCCCCCATCAAATCGCACTGAGCCGACCGACCGGCGGACCGCAATTGGCCTACCACGGCGAAAGACTCGGCAGCCGCACCGATAACGTAAAACTCCACGCGCCCGATATCCGTCGGCCACAGGTCCAGCGAATCCAGCAACAGTCCGGTGGTGACATCCCCTGCCCCGAAACCACAAGCAGGCATCGGCTGCCCGCCCATCGTGGCAATGAGGTTGTCGTAGCGTCCACCGCCACAAATCGACCGCAACTCGCCGCGTTTATCGAAGACTTCCCAGACCGGCCCGGTGTAATATGCCAGACCGCGAACAACACGAAGGTCGAAACGCACAAAATCCTTCACGCCATTGGCTTCAAGCAGAGAGAGCAAACGATTCATCTCATCCGTCGCGCCCTGCGTAAAACCGAAACTCCCGCCGTCTCGCAGCATTTGGTCAAATGTATTAGAAGTCAAGATTACTTCAATATCATGCCTCAACTCCGGCGAAAGGTGAAGCTCATCCAGCATCTGCTTGCCCACTTCCGGTGGAACCTTGCCAAGCTTGTCGAGCGCCAAATAGACGGCCGGCATCTGTTCATCCGTGAGGCCATGATGTTTCAATATGGCCGCCAGCAACCGACGGCTTGATAGTCTCACTTCAACCTGCTCGCTCGTCACCCCAAACTCTCTCAATGCCTCCACCGCCAGCGTAATGCACTCCGCATCCGCCTCCACCCCCGGCGCGCCAAGTATATCGCAATTCCACTGCCAGAATTCGCGCAGGCGGCCTTTTTGCGCCCGCTCGTAGCGGCAGACGCGGGAGATGTTGAACCATTTGACCGGGCGCGGCAGGGCGGCCTGGCGCGCGGCCACCATGCGGGCCAGCGTCGGCGTAAACTCGGGACGGATGGCCAGGTCGCGGTCGCCTTTGTCCTTGAAATTGTAAAGCTGCTCGACGATCTCGGGGCCGGACTTCTGGATGTAGAGGTCGAGCGACTCGAAGATCGGGCCGTCCACTTCCTCGAAGCCCGCGCGCAGGCTGACCTTCCGCCAGACGTCTTCGAGGTGGCGGTGACGGCGCATCTCGTCGGGATAAAAATCGCGTGTGCCCTTGGGGGCTTGGATCTTGGCCATAATGGGCCAAAGGATATGATTTTTGGAGGCGGGCGTCAAGGGAGGACAGCGGCTTAAGACTTAAGGCTTAAGGCGCAGCAGAAACAGAAACGGCACAGTGGTACGAGAGGTTTTCAGACTAAACCCCTCACCCGGCCCTGAAGGGCCACCCTCTCCCAAGGGAGAGGGGTGAAGAAACAACACCCTCACCCTACCCTCTCCCCTCAAGGGAGAGGGGTGAAGAAACGGCACCCTCACCCAAGCCGCAAGCCCCTGAACATGGCGGCAAACAACGGCCGCCATGCCACCCACCGTCAAGGGAGAGGGGTGAAGAAGCAGCACCATCATTTAAGCCGCAAGCCCCTGAACCTGGCGGCAAACAGCGGCCGCCATGCCACCAACCGTCAAGGGAGAGGGGTAGCAAAAGAAGAACACGGTCGGACAAGCCGACCGTGGCACATGGGAGAAGGACTTCAGAATTGTTCGAGGAAGCGAAGCTCGTTCTCGTAGAACAGGCGGATGTCGCGGACGCCGTATTTGAGCATGGCGGCGCGCTCGATGCCGAAGCCGAAGGCGAAGCCCGTCACGGCCTCGGGGTCGTAGCCGACGCCCTTAAGGACCGCCGGGTCGACCAGGCCGCAGCCGAGGATTTCCATCCAGCCGGTCCGCTTGCAGGCGGCGCAGCCCTGGCCGCCGCAGAGGAGGCAGGACAGGTCCACTTCGGCGCTGGGTTCGGTGAAGGGGAAGAACGAGGGCCGGAACCGCGTCTTCGTGCCCGCGCCGAAAAACGCCTCGACGAACATCGCCAAGACGCTCTTTAAGTGTGCAAAGGTCACGCCCTCCTCGACCCACAAACCTTCGAGCTGGTGAAACATGTTGGAATGGCCGGCGTCAACCGTGTCGGGCCGGTAGACCCTTCCAGGCATGATCACCCGCACCGGCGGCGGCGTCTGCTCCATGACCCGGATCTGCACCGTCGAGGTCTGGGTGCGAAGGAGCAGATTGTCGCGTATATAATAGTTGTCGAGCGGATCGCGGGCCGGATGTTCCGGCGGAATGTTCAGGGCGACGAAGTTGTGCCAGTCGTCCTCGATCTCCGGGCCTTCGGCCACGGCAAAACCGAGTTGCGAAAAAATCTCGACCATCTCGTTGCGGGCTTGCGTGATGGGGTGCAAACGTCCCGTCCGCGGCCGCCGTCCCGGCAGCGTCACATCCGGCCGCACCGCCGGCTTGGCCTGCTCCAGCGCCGCCACGCGCTCTTTCGCGGCGGCCAGGAGCGCCGTGACGAAAGCCTTAAGCTCGTTGACCGCCTTGCCGGCCGCCGGTTTTTCTTCTTTCGAGAGCTTCCCCAGCCGGTCCATCAGGGCCTGGACCTTGCCGCCGGTGCGGCCGAGAAACTCGACGCGCGCCGCCTCCAGGGCCGCCGCATCCAGCACCTGGGCCAGCCGGGCTTCCAACTCCGCGCGAACTTTCGCAATCTCGTCCTTCACTGCTTCGCCGTTGATATTTCTCCCCTCTCCCCTGGGAGAGGGTGGCCCTTCAGGACCGAGTGAGGGATTGCGCCCAGAACCTTTGAACCACATGGCGGCAAACACCGCCGCCATGCCACCCTCTTCCTTTTTACTTCTTCGACGTCTCGACCAGCGCGTCGAACGCGGCCGGATCGTGAATGGCCACTTCGGCCAGCATCTTGCGATTGAGGGTGATGCCGCTCTTAATCAGGCCGGCCATGAAGCGGCTGTAGGCCACGCCGCGCGCCCGACAGGCGGCGCTGACGCGCGTGATCCAGAGGGCCCGGTAATCGCGTTTCTTGGCCCGGCGGTCGCGCCAGGCGAAAGCGTCGGCCCGGCGAACAACCTCGATGGCCGTCCGATGAATTTTCGACCGCCCCTGGACCATCCCGCGGGCCCGTTTCATCAGCTTCTTTTTCTTCGCGTGGCGAGCGACACTACTCGTTGCTCGTGGCATCTTTTCTCTCCTTCACCGTCAAAATTGGGCCGGCACCGCCCTCGGGCGCGCCGCCTCTGGTTCCCTGGTCTACTTCGCCTGCATCGCCTGGAGGTAGCGCGTCACGTAAATCGCCGACACCGACTTCTTGCGGCCCAGTGCCCGGCGGCGCTTGCCGCGCTTGCCGCTCATCAAGTGGCCCTTGCCGGCCCGCTTGACCATGATCTTGCCGTTGCGCGTGGCGCGCATCCGCTTGACCGACCCCTTGTGCGTCTTCATCTTCTGCTTCCTGATCTTCGCCCGACCTTGTCTCTTCGGCATGTCCGTAACCTCTTAAAATAGACTCTTTCCTTGTTTCTTCATCTTACTTAATACTATTCTTACTCGCCGCTCTCCTTCGGCTGCTGCGGCACCTTGAGCGGCGCGAGCATCAGGTTCATGCGCGGCCCCATCATCTTCGCCGGCGTCTCGACCTTGGCCACTTCCATCAGCCCCTCGACAATTTTTTTCATGTTCAACTGGCCGAAGTCGATGTGGGCCATCTCGCGGCCCTTGAAGCGCATGCTGACCATGACCTTGTGGCCCTTCTCCAGAAATTCCCGGGCCTTGCGGATCTTCACTTCCAGGTCGTGATCGTCCGTCTTGGGGCGCACCCGGATTTCCTTCATCGCCAGAATGTGGCTCTTCTGCTTCTTCTTGCTCTGGCGATATTTGAACTTCGAGTAGTCCATCAGCCGGCAGACCGGCGGCCGCACGTTCGGCGCCACCTCCACCAGGTCCATCCCGCGTTCGTCGGCCAGCCGCAGCGCCGCATCACGCTCCATCGAACCCAGTTGCACTCCCGCATCGTCGATCACGAACACCGGCGTGATCCGGATCTGCTGGTTGATCCGTGGCCCCTGATTCGTCTCAATAGCGATAGCTTCGCCCTCCTATTAGACTTACTCCAACTCAGACTTCCGTCTCGATCCCCTCGGCCATCCGGCTTTTGCCGAACGTTTCGATCTCTTTTCGCGCTGCCGCAATCACCAGCTCGACCGTCGCCGGGCCCACGTCGCCCGCCGTCCGTTCCCGCAGGGCCACGCCGCCGTTCTCCGCTTCGCGCAAGCCCACGACGAGCATGTACGGCGTTTTGGCCAGCGAGGCGTCGCGAATCTTCGCCCCGATCTTGTCGCTCCGCAGGTCGATCTCCACCCGCAGGCCGGCATCGAAAAGCTGGTCGCGCACCTTCTGGGCGTACTCGTTACACTTCTCGCTCACCGGCAGCACCGCGAACTGCGTCGGGGCCAGCCAGAGCGGAAACGCCCCGCCGAAATGTTCGATGATAATCGCCAGGAACCGCTCCAGCGAACCGAAAATCGCCCGGTGAATCATCACCGGCCGGTGTTCCTGATTGTCCGCACCGACGTAGGTCAGGCCGAACCGTTCCGGCATGGCGAAATCGGCCTGGATCGTGCCGCACTGGTGCGTGCGGCCGATGCAGTCTCGCAGGTGGAAATCGATCTTCGGCCCGTAAAACGCCCCGTCGCCCGCGTTCACCTTATATTCCAGGCCCGACCCGTCCAGCGCCTGCTGCAACGACGATGTCGCCATCTCCCACATCTCGTCGCTGCCGATGGTGTCCTTCTCCGGTCGCGTCGAAAGCTCGACCCGCATTTCCTCGAACCCGAACGGGGCGTAAAGCTCCCGCACCAGGCCGATCACCTTCCCCACTTCCTCGGCCACCTGTTCCGGCAGACAGAAAATGTGGGCGTCGTCCTGCGTGAATTGCCGCACGCGGACCAGGCCGTGCAGCACGCCGCTCTTCTCGTGGCGGTGCACCAGCCCAAGCTCCGCGTTCTTGATCGGCAACTCTTTGTACGAATGGGGCCGCGCCTTGTAGACGAGCAGGCCGCCGGGACAATTCATCGGCTTCACCGCGTAATCATGTTCGTCGATCTTGGTGAAATACATGTTGTTGCGGTAATGGTCCCAGTGGCCCGATTGCCGCCAGAGCGACTCCGACAGGATGATCGGCGTGCGGATTTCGCTGTACCCGTGCCGCCGGTGGACCGCCCGCCAGAAATCGGTCAGGGCATTCCAGATGACCATGCCGCGCGGATGGAAAAAGGCGAAGCCCGGTCCTTCGTCGTGGAAGCTGAACAGGTCCATGTCCACGCCGATGCGGCGATGGTCCCGCTTCTTCGCCTCTTCGAGCTGCGCCAGGTGCTTCTCCAGCACCTTGGCGTCCCAGAAGGCCGTGCCGTAAATCCGCTGGAGCATCGGGCGTTTCTCGTCGCCGCGCCAGTAGGCTCCGGCCACGTGCGTCAGTTTGAACGCCCCGGCCCGTGATGTGTCCGGTACATGCGGCCCCCGGCAGAGGTCAACGAAATCGCCGTCCTCATACACGCTCACCGACGTCGCCCCCGCCGATCCGTCGGCCGGCTTGGACAGGTCGTCAATCATCTCAACCTTGTACGCCTGCCCCTTCTCGGTCATTAACTGCCGCGCTTCTGCAATCGTCAGTTCGCGCCGCACGAACGGAATCTTCTCCGCCACGATGCGCCGCATCTCTTCCTCGATGCGCAGCAAGTCCTCGTCCTTGATCCGCTCGGGCAGGTCGAAGTCGTAATAGAAGCCGTTCTCTATGGCCGGACCGATGGCGAACTTTACGTTGCCGTAAAGCCGACCCACCGCCTGGGCCATGACGTGTGAAAGGGAATGACGGAGTATCTCCAGTGCGGCGTCGCTTTTCTCGGTCAGAATTTCCAACGTCGGCTCACCCTCATCGGGTATCTTGGCCGACAAATCGACCGGATTTCCGTCCAGCCGGGCAGCGACGGCAGCTTTAGCCAGGCGTGGACCAATCTGTAGGGCGACATCCGCGACGCTCGAGCCAGGCGCCGTTTCCAGCACCTTGCCGTCCGGAAGTCTTAGCTTGGCCATGACTTGGCTCGAAAACCTCCCATAATGATTCCTTGCCTGTACCAACAAAACAGTGCGCGCTCCGGACCTTTCCGAAGGCGTTAGCTGGTCCATATCATATCGTCCCGCCCCAGCAAGTCAAGCTCAAACGTCCTGGCCTCTGGACCAGTCCAGTTTTTAGAGCAGTTAACGATGGGTAGTTCTCTCTGGGAAAGTATGCCGGCCTTCCGCACACCTTGCCCCCATAC
The DNA here is from genome assembly GCA_903929765.1 of uncultured Planctomycetia bacterium. Classification (GTDB taxonomy): domain Bacteria; phylum Planctomycetota; class Phycisphaerae; order FEN-1346; family JAACEH01; genus CAIYVX01. The sequence continues at coordinate 38,351 of CAIYVX010000058.1, read as the reverse complement.
GGCCGGGGGCCAAGGTGTGGCACCCTGGAAGTAACCATCCAATCGCGAAATGCTCTAAGCCTGCCATCCTTGCCTTTCGCGTCGCAGCGCGGTATTCTGTCCGGCCTGATTCAGGAAAGGAACCAGATCATGGCCGCAATGACGACGCGCGAACGCTTTCAGCGGATGTTTGAACACCAGGAGGCCGACCGGATTCCGATTATCGACTTGCCCTGGGGCTCGACCATCGAGCGCTGGCAGCGCGAAGGCCTGCCCGTCGGCGCCGACTTCCGCGATTTTTTCGACCTCGACCGCACGGAAGCTATCGGTACGGACAATAGTCCGCACTATCCCGTGCGCGTCATTGAGGAGAACGACCAATACAAAATCCATACCAGCGACTGGGGCGTGACCATGAAGGACTGGAAACACGCCGGCGGGACGCCCGAATTTCTCGAACACACCATCGTCAGTCCCGACGCCTGGCGCGAAGCCAAAAAACGCATGACCTCCACGCCCGACCGCGTCGACTGGAAAAATCTGGAGAAGAACTATCCCGAGTGGCGGCGGCGCGGCTCCTGGCTCCAGGCCATCCTCTGGTTCGGCTTCGACGTCACCCACTCCTGGATCGTCGGCACTGAACGCACCCTCATGGCTATGGTCGAGCAGCCCGAGTGGATCTCCGACATGATCGACCACGAACTCACCGTGTCCCTGGCCCTCTTCGACCAGGTCTGGGAGCGCGGCTACACCTTCGATTCGGTTTTATGGTACGAGGACATGGGTTACAAACAAAATCAGTTTTTCTCGCTCAACATGTACCGCGACCTGGTCAAGCCGCACCAGCAGCGGGCCATCGACTGGGCCCACGCCAAAGGGATCAAGGCCCACCTGCATTCCTGCGGCGACATCCGCCCCTTCGTCCCCGATCTGGTCGGGATGGGCCTCGATGCCCTGAATCCGCTCGAAGTCAAGGCCGGCATGAACCCCGTGGAATTGAAGAAACAATTCGGCGACAAACTGGTGTTGCACGGCGGCATTAACGCCGTCCTCTGGGACGACGTCGCCGCCATTTCCGCTGAAATGGAGCGCGTCATTCCCGCCCTCAAGGAACACGGCGGGTACATTTTCTCCAGCGACCATTCCGTGCCGGACAGCGTCAGCCTGGACAATTTCCGCCGCATCACCGACCTGGCTAAAAAGTTGGGGTCTTACGCCTGAACGTCAATCGCGAAACCCGATGGCGCTGCGACGATATCTTTTCATGGCTTTTTGGCGCTGGCGGCAAGTTTACTGCCCAGACTCTTCAGGGCGGCGACGGCCGGGCCTTCGGGCTTACCTTTGACCAGGACGGCATCGGCCACTTTTTTCAGCTTGAAACTCTGGGCAACGGACTCGATGCTCTCGATGGCTTTGCCGCCGCCACCGTGGGTCAGAAAGGCCCCGTACGGTTTGTCCGTGACCTGGCCCTGAGTGGGATAGAAAGCCCGGTCGAAAAAGTCCTTGAGGCCGCCGCCCATGTAACTGAAGGCGTCGTAAGAGCCCAGGGCGACTGCGTCGCATTCCAATAAGTCTTTCGGCTGGGCTTCTCCGGCGGCCTTCAGGACGACCTTGGCCCCCGCGGCCCGGGCGCTGTCGGCAATGATCTCCGCGGCGGCCTTCGTATTGCCGGACAGCGTGGCGTAAACAACCAGAATGCTGGCCATATGAATCTCCTTTTGTCTTGAACCACTTCGTTCCGCCGGCTCTCCGTAGCGCCGGACCAGGACGCGACAGAGGGTATTATACCAGCCTTCGCCGGCGCGGACTGGGGGAGAATCGCGGTTTGCCCGCTATCGACCTGGCTCTGGCCCAGAGAAATATCATCAGAACGAGGCCGTAGCCGAGCAGGGCGTAGGCCAGGTAGTGGGCCATGGCCGAAGACTGTGCCTCAGTCACGCGGACCAAGTGGCCGCGGTCCCCGACCACCTTGTTGTAAGTGTCGTGCTGGCAATCGAAGTAACTGATCGACATAAATCCCAGCAGCGCCGCCAGGATCAGCCAGACCGGCAGGCCCCGCCGCAGCAGCCGCCCGGCCCAGGCGGCCGCCGTCGGCGCCTCGGTGGCCTCGCGGTTGGCCCGCCGCAGCACCAGGGCCGTGACCACCGCCGCCACGACCCCCGCCCCGGCGGCTACGAAGTACGATATTTGTAAATACGCCTCATTGCTCACGATAGCGCCCCAGCACGACAAAGACGATGGTCAGCAGGAGCGTGTAGCCCGCCAGGAACAGGCCCACGCTCTCGAACATAGGCTTCATCGCTCCTTCGACCACCCAGACCCAGGACATTAAATGGCCGACATCCTCGGGCTTCGGACCGGCGAAGGTCGATCCGGCCAAGGTGGAAAGCGCCCCCAGAGTAATCACGACCACGAAGCTCCGCACGTAGAATTTCGCCGCCGGGGCCATGAAAACATTCGATTTCAACAGGCTGTTCATCGGCCCCCGCATGAGCAACACCACCACCAGGATAAACAGAAGCACCGCCAGGGCCAGAACAATCGGGGCGACGATGTCCACAGGACCAAATATGGTCTGGACGGGCGCCTGGGCCGCCTGGGCGGAAACGGCAGAGGCCGCTGATACGGCTGACTCGGTTGGATTCATGGGACGGTTCCTTTCTTCGCACCAGTGGCTGTTGGACGCTCGATACTCGACGTGCAATTATCTTATCGGCGGCTATATGCCCGTCAATGATAAAATGCCGTCATTTTGGAGGAAGCGTTTTATGGTCCGGATCAGACCCCGACCTTTTCCGGCTCCGGCACGGCATGGGGATGGGCGGCGTCGTAAACTTCCTTCATCCGCCTCATGGTGACATGTGTGTAAATCTGCGTGGTCGAGAGCGAGCGGTGGCCCAGGAGTTCCTGGACGGCCCGCAGGTCGGCGCCGCGGTTGAGCATGTGCGTGGCGAACGAGTGCCGCAGGGTGTGCGGGCTGACGCCCGGATCAAGCCCCGCTTCGGCCAGATATTTCGAGAGCTTGCGGCGCACGCTGCGCTGGCTGAGGCGGCGGCCGTGGCGATTGAGGAAGAGCGGCTTGGCGTCGAAGGTCGCGACGGTCGGATCCCCCTGGCGGCACTGGAGATAGCGGTTGATCGCGGCGACGGCGTAGGAGCCGATGGGCGAAAGGCGTTCTTTTTTGCCCTTGCCGCGCACTTTGATCATCTCGCCGAGGGGATCATAGTCGGCCAGGTCGAGCTGGCAGAGTTCGCTGACGCGGACGCCGGTGGAATAGAGCGTTTCCAGGATGGCCCGGTCGCGGACGGTCAGCAGGTCGTCGCCCTTGGGCGTTTCGAGCAGCCGTTCCACTTCCGTTGGATCGAGGAATTTCGGCAACCGCCGTTCCTGCTTGGGCGTGCGGATGACCGCGACCGGATTTTGCAGCAACTCTCCGGTGCGGCATTGATATTTGTAGAATGATCGCAGCGTGGCGAGCTTGCGCGCCACCGTGGCCCGCGAATAGCCCGCGTCGCGCAACACCGCCAGATAGCGCCGCAAGACCAGCACGTCGACCGCCCGCAAGGCCGCGGTCACTTCGACCGGGTCGAAATCGGACGCCGCCTGATGCTGCCCCGCGGGAGTCATCGCGGCCGGCGCCGCCGGCGGCGCCATCAGAAAAGACACGAAATGAACCAGGTCGCCCCGGTACGATTTCAGCGTATGATCGCTGAAATTCTTCTCGTACTGGAGGCTGTTCAGAAATTTTTCGACCAGTGCGCTCGCCATTTTCATTCGTCCAATCGCTTCAGGAGCCGATCGTTGGCCTGGCGGCTCAGGACCGCGGCGTCGAACCAATCGAATTCCAAGTCGGTCCGATTCGCCATTTCCATCAGCGATTCGATCAGCGTTTCTTCTTCGCCTTCCTCGTAGCGGAAGACGTACTGATGGCCGCCCTTTACGAGCGATAGTTGTCGCAGGTCATTCAAAGCGCAATCCCTTGCGGCGAAGGTTCTGGTTGCCTCATGGCGGCAAACGGAGGCCGCCCTGCCACCCGTTCTGCCCGCTAAGACTATTTCGGCCACTTCCCGCTTCCGGGTCCAACATTTATCCCCGGCATTCTTCCGGTGCGGCCCTGGGCACCGAGCATCTCGCGGATCATCCCGTAGCTGCACAGCCGCATGAATTCGTGCTGGTCCGCGACGAAGCGCCGCCAGCCGAACGGCGTGGAATCGGCCATCCGTTCGCGGGCATACTTCTGGGCCAGGTGCTCCACCTCGACGTTGCGACCGCTGAAAATGTGGCTGAGGATGTCGCGCGGGCGAGCCTCGCCGGATGAGGGCGCCGCCAGCGGCGTGCCGGCCTGTTCGGCCTCGACCGGGTCGAAGCCCGGCGTTCCTTTGGGCGGCGGAAGATCGCCGACGGTGAACATCTGGACGGCCAGGCCCAGGCGCGGCGGATTGTAGGGATCAAATTCCGTCACGGCGACGACGATGCAGGCCTGGGCGCCGAAGGCTTTGGCCAGTTGCCGCGCCTCGGCCGGGCTGCCCACCGTGGCCACCTTGCTCTGGGCCAGGTACTGGTAAACCCGGCCCAGCGGTACGACCGTCAGGCCGCGCACCTGCTGCAGTTCGGAGGCGAAAGCGTTGGTCGCCTCGACCAGATCGACGTCGCGGTTGGTCGAGAGGTTCATCATCGGCGCGACGACAATGGATTGCACGCCGGAAAGGGAATTGAACAGTATTTCACCGCGCTGGAGTTCGAGGTGATCCGTCCAACCTTCGCAGCCGCCCAGCGCGGCCAGGGCCATCGTCATCACGAAAACATTGATAATTTTTATTCTGTCCATTCTTGCGTCTTGCCGTTCATTTTTAATTTTTCATTTTTAATTTTTAATTGTCGTTCATTTCACCGGCGGCACTGTGATCGGAGCGACTATCGCCTCAAGCGTCGCCTGCGGCAACGGTGAAAAAAGCGGCGACAAGGCCACCGGTGCGGCCGGCGGCGCGGCGGGCGGCGTCTTGGCGGTTCCGGTCGGCGGGGAGAAGGTCGGCGGCGGCGAATTTGGGTTCGCGCTGAGCGGCCCGCTCGACGGCGTCGAAACGTTGGGTGTGGACGGCGAAATGCCCGACGGCGTGGTCACGGAAGAATTGCCGCCGGTGTTCGTCGGCGAAAGGCCCGGAACCGGGGCCGGACCGTTGGTGTTGCCGACGCGGACGTTCTTTACCCGCGTGGCCTGAATGATGTTGGTGTCGAGCGGTTTGAGGCTCCAGACGTTGTCGCAGCCGCTGCGATTGCTGGTGAAATAGATGCGGCCGTCCTCAGCCCAGGTCGGGCTCCAGTTGTTGGTGCCGTCGCCGGTCAGGCGGACTTTGGTCGTGCCGTCCACGGCGGCGACCCAGATGTCGTCGCCGCGATCAACGCGTTTGGGCTTCGTGGCCGCGCCGGTCTTGGGATCGTTTTGCGGCACCAAGACCGTGGTGTAGGCAAGCTTGGTGCCGTCGGGGCTCCAGGACGGGCAGATGGCGGCCGTGTCGCGGGTGGCTGAAATGACTTCGGTCTGGTAGCGGGCTTCGTCGTTGACGAGGTCGGTGGTCCAGATGCTGAAGAGTTGTGTGCCGCGCTGGCGGGGGAGCTGGTAGGCGATGCGGTTGACGGCGGGGCTGGGGCACCAGGCCGGGAAGAGGCCGTTGGTGAGGAACTTGCGGTTGGCGGGGTTGGCGACTTCGACGACCCATATTTCCCATTGGCTGCTGCGGTCGTTGTAGGCGGAATAGCAGATGCGCGAACCGTCGGGCGACCAGGACGGATGGACTTCGTGCGAGAGGCCGTTGGTAAGCTGGAACGGTTTCTGGCCGTCGGCGGTCATGACGAAGATGTCCCAATGGCCGTTGCGGTCGCTCGAGAAGGCGACGAACGTGCCGTCGGGCGAGAAGACGGGCTGAATGGAGTTGGCCCCGTCGGCGGTGAGGCGGGTGACGGTCTGGCCTTCGACTTTCTTCACATAGATATCAGAATTGCGGCTATTTCGCGTCGAAGCGTAGACGATCTGCCGGCCGTCGGGGCTGACGTTGGGATCGAAATCGGCCCCAAGTTCGGTGAAGGAATTCTGCTGGAGTCCGGTATAGGCGGGCGTCTCGAACCGCGCGGCCGGCGTGGTGCCGACCTGGCCGAGGATATCGAGCGACTGGCCGGAGGCGGGCTGAACCGCCGCCTGTGGCTCGTTAAGCCAGGCGGAAGTCATCTTGGAACAGCCGGTCGCCGCAATCGCCAGAGCAGCCAGAAGAAGGAAATAACGCATGGATTCGGCCCTCGCAGAGTGGTTTTCGGAACGCTAAGCCCGACTCCGTCGGGGAAAACTATTTTTACGATGCGCGCAATCCGCGCGCACGGCCCGCCGGTCGGGCCTCCAGATTTCGGCACTTTTATTATCGGCTGATTATAGGACGTGGCTTTACAAAAGTACGGCAGGCTTAAGGCTGTAGGCCTAAGACTTAAGGCCACCTTTCTACAAATCGTAGAAAGGTCAAAAGCCCACGATGCAATCTCGGAAAGTCCCACGCTTTGTAGCTGCGCTACCGTCATTGCGGGCGAGACGAGAACACACTTTGGCTCCGACTGAAATCGGAGCTTCAAAGTGTGGCACCCGGATTGGCCGTTCATACCTCTTTACTTTGCCTGAGCGACTGGGGCCAGGAGCAGGTCGAAGGCGCGGAGGTCGGAGACGACGGGGGCGAGTTCGGTGACGGGGAGGTAGATACGGGCGGAGAGGCAGCCGGATTCGGCACGGAGGCTGAGGACGGAGAGGGCTTTGGATTCGACGATGGGGATTTCGGGTTGCGGCTCCCCGTGGCGGGTGAGGGGGACGTAATTGAGAACCATCGAGCGGGCGAGGAGTTGGATCAGTTCGCTGGGGGAGAAGAGAAAGACGGCGTTGGAGCGCGGGGCGACGTGGCGGAGGGCTTCGAGAGTGCGGTCGTCGTCGCCGGCCTGGCCGACCTGATGGGCGGCGTTGCGGGCCAGAAGGGCCGGGAGCCGCGCGGGCGTGGGGGCGGCGGAGAAGCCGGCCGTGGCGGCGGAAGTGGTGAACCAGAGGTTGAGGCCGGAGCCGCCGACCAGGGCGGCGACGAACTCTTCGGCGGGCTTGGGTTCGGAAAATTCGGGGACTTCTGCGGCAGCGCCGGAAGGCGTGGCGCTGGCGGCGGAGGCGGCGAAGAGCGAGCCGGTGACGGAGAGCCGCCAGAGATCGACGGGCGGGTCGGCGTGGGGGACGGCGGGTTCGAAGCTGGGGCGGAGGCGCCAAGGGGCGGGGCGGCCGGGGGTTTGTTCGGAAGCAACGACATTACAGAGAAAGGTGAGGGCGTCGAGGAGTTGGGGCAGGCGGCCGCGCAGGGCGGGGGCCTGGTCCGGGGCGGCGAGTTCGACGAGGCCGTCGGCCTGGAGGAGCGGTTCGCCGGCGGGGCGGACGGGGATGATCAGGGCGGCGCGTTCGCCGAGTAATTTTCCCCAATCGGCGAAAAGGCCGTGGAAGGCGGCGAGTTCGGCGGGGCCGAGTTTGGTGTTTTCGCTCGCACCGGCGGCCAGGTGATCGACAAAGATGTCGGCGGACCATTGCAGGAGGCCGGCCAGTCGGCGGGGGTCGAACGAGAGGCAGCCAAGGGCGGCGAATTTCTGAGAGGGCAGCGGGGGGTTGAGTTCGCCGGCGATCATGGGGTGGGCGTCGAGAAGATCCGCCAGCGGCGCGGCCGGGGTGGCAGTGAGGCAAAGGCGGGCATCGACAGCCTGGCGGTTGACCATGAGTCCGGCGGCGACGGCGGAGACCTGGCCGGCTTCGGCCCAGAAGCGGTCGAGGGCCTGGAGGCGTCGGTCGGCGGCGTCGGCTTTGGCGGCGAGGGTGGCGCTCGAGCGGGCGAGGCGGCGCATGGCTCCGGCTTGGACGGCGAGGGCCGAGCGTTGGACGGCGCGGTCGGCGACGGTGGCACTGAGTGCGGCGGCCACGTCAAAGCGGACGAGTACATCGGCGTCGGCCAGGGCGTCGCGTTCGAGGGGGGAAACGCTCACGCCGCGCGAGGCTCGGAAAAGGGCGAGGACGGCCTCGCGGTCGCCGACGGCGACGGTGCCGTCGCCGAAAACCATGGCGGGCATAGCGGCGGGGCGGACGAAGACGCCGTCTTCGTCGACTGTCGTTTTGCCAACGATCAGGGCGGTGTTGAGGCGCGTGACGAGGGCGCCCAGGAGGAGCGGGCCGCCGGGCGGGGCGGTCGGGGCGTGCGGGACAAGGCAGATCGTGACCGAAGAGTCAGGCGGCAGGGGCTGGCCGAGCGACCAGAGGTCGACCTGGCGACGGAGAGGATTCTGGGCTGGATCGAGGTGCATCTGGTCGAGAAGGCGGTCGATTTCGGCGAGGACTTTCGGGGCGTTGGGCACGTGGACGACCAGGAGCTGGCCAGCGGGCACGTCGGCCAGGGGGCCGGTGATGCGGACTGGAGCGGCAGGGCCTTCGAGGGCGGAGGAGGCGGGCGGATCGGCCAGGAGGGGGGCGGAGAGGACGAGCAGAGAGAAGACGGTTAGGATTGATCTAATGGTCATAATCATGTCCTTGCGGAGAAGAAAAAAAACAGCGAATATCCAATATCCAACACTCAATATCCAATCATGAAGTTAAGAAACAGCAACATCACCCTCACCCTACCCTCCCCCCTCAAGGGGGAGGGGTGAAGAAGAAGAAAAAAAAAGAAGAAACAAATTTTTCGAGGAGTTGCGTACCGGGGGTTTCACCCCCGGCTACGATCCTCGCGCCCTTTCAGGGCGGACGGCAACAACAGCAACGACAGAAGAAAAAACAGCATCCCCCAGCAATGCAGGGGGCTTCATAAGAAGAAAAAACGGCAGGGCAGAGATAAACTCTGCCCCTACGAGGGGCAACAACCACGACAAAAGAAACAACAACTCGGGCGACCCATGGGTCGCCCCTACGAACGGCGACGGCTGCTTACCGCCAAGGCGGCGAGGTAGACTTTTTCGATTTCGTCGACCATGCGGCGATGGTCGAAACGTTCGCGGCAGAGTTCTCGGCCGCGCTCGCCGAGACGCTGGCGGAGCAGGCGGTCGCTGACGAGCGATTCGATGGCGCGGGCCAGGCCGCGCCAGTCGCCGGGGGCGACCAGGATTCCGGTCTCGCCGGTGTGGACGACCTCCCCAGCCCCGTCGACATCATAACTGATGACCGGGCGGCCGGACAACAGGCTCTGGGGCAAAACGCGGGCCAGGCCTTCGTGGCGCGAGGCGTGGACGACGAGATCGGAGGCGTGGAGGATCGAGGGCACGGCTTCGGGCGGGACGAGGCCGGCGAAGCGGACGCGGTCGTGGAGGCCGAGTTTATTGGCCAGGTGCTCCAACTGGCGGCGGAGAAGGCCGTCGCCGACGAAGAGGAGGTAGAGCGTGGGGTGGCGCGGGAGGATGGAGGCGACGGCGCGGAGGACATCGGCGTGGCCCTTGAGGTGGAAGAGGCGGGCGACTTTGGTGACGAGGATAGCGGATTGGGGAATGTTATAACGCTCACGGACACGACCGGGAGGTTCGGCGGGGTTGAGGAATTTTTCGACCTCGACGGCGGAATAGACGGTGACGAATTTTTCGGGCGGGGCGACGCGGGCGGCGACGGCCTGATCGGTCATGGCGTCGGAGACGCTGATTATACGGTCGGTGGAGCGGGCGGCGCGTCGTTCGAGCCAGGCGTAGAACTGGCGGACGAAGGGGTTCTGGTGGTCATGGAAAGCTTGTCCATGAATGGTGTGGACGACGGCGGCGCGGGGACAGGCGGCGGCTGCGGCGTCGCGGCCGAGGATGCCGGCTTTGGAGGAATGGGTGTGGACGATGTCGGGCTGGAGTTCGGCGAGGCGAGCTTTCAGTTGGCCGAGGGCGAGGAGGTCGTGCCAGGGGCGGAGGTTGCGGACGAGGTGGGAGATTTCTTCGTAGCGGACGCCGGGGATGGCTTTGGCCCGGGCGACGAGTGTGCCTTCGGGGCCGGCGGTCGGGCCGGTGAGGAGAGTGACTTCGTGGCCGCGCGCGGCCTGGCCGGCGCAGGAGAGGAGGGTGTTTTCCTGGGCGCCGCCGATAATGAGACGGGTGATGATATGGACGATTTTCATGGGACCGTTTCTCCGGCTTGAGAGGCAAGGGAAACGGCGAATATCCAATATCCAATACTCAATATCCAATCATGAAGTTGAAAACAGCAACGACCGACAGGTGAGCGGTTTTGATTCATGGCCCGTCTGCGCCGGACCATGCCACCCACGTTCAAGGTGGGACCAAGAAGAACACACTTTGGCCCCGATACAGCCGGGGCTTCAAAGTGTGGCACCCGGAGTTCAGAGGCCATCATAATAGACCTCCACGAGGGTGAGGCCCTGGGCGGGGGCGGTGGGGCCGGCGGCGGCGCGGTCGCAGGCGGCGAGGATGCGCGAGACGTCGTCGGGGGTCCAGCGGCCGCGGGCGACTTCGAGGAGGGTGCCGACGATGTTGCGGACCATGTTGTAGAGGAAGCCATCGCCGGCGACGTCAATGGAAATTCGCGGGCCGTCGCGGCGGAGGTCGAGGCTATGGATGGTGCGGACGGTGGTGAGGCGCGGGGCGCCGCCGGTGGTTTCGAAGGACTTGAAATCGTGGGTGCCGACGAGTCGGCCGGCGGCCTGGGCGGCGCGGTCGAGGTCGAAGGGGCGGTGATAGTGGTAGACGTAGCGGGCGTCGGCGAAGGGCGGTTTGTCGGGGTCGGCCCAGAGGGTGTAGCGGTAGAGCTTGCCGCGGGCGTCGCGGGTGGCGTGGAAGGATTCGGGGACTTCGTCGAGGCGGCGGATGAGGATGTCGGCAGGGAGGCGGCTGTTGGCGGCGCGGCGGAGGCGGTCTACGGCGATGAGGCTGGGGGTGCGGAAGTTGACGGTCTGGCCGAGGGCGTGGACGCCGGCGTCGGTGCGGCTGGCGGCGACCAGGCCGAGGTCGGTCTGGGTGATGGGGGCGAGGACGGAGCGCAGCCACCCCTCGACGGTTTCGAGGCCGGGCTGGAATTGCCAGCCGTGGTAGCGGGTGCCTTCGTAGGCGACGATGAGGCGGAGGTTTCGCACGAGGTTAAGTTTAGCGACGAGAGGCGCGGGGTACAATACGGCAGTGGTCAGTGGTCAGCGAACAGTGAACAGCAACAACAGCTACTGACGCTGTGAGAGAAACAGGTGCACCCTCACCCGGCCGCTAAAGCGGCCACCCTCCCCCTCAAGGGGGAGGGGTGAAAAAAAACAAGGGCGACAGATCTGTCGCCCTTGCAAAATCAATACGAGTTCGGCCGCGGACTTATTTGTTGAAGCTGCCCCAGTTGGGGTTGGACTGTCCTTTGGTGTTGCGGTCGCCGTGGCCGGAGGTGATCCAGTTCATCCAGGCGGCTTTGTCGTAGCCGAAATCCTGGCCGGTGAGCGACTTGAGGGCGGAGAGGACTTCGGGATGGGTGATGGTCTTCTGCTCGATGTCGGGGGTGATGCTGTAGCCGCCCGGGGCGCTGACGGTGGTACGGGTTTGGGTGACGTGGACGGTGGGGAGTTGGATGTTGCCGAGGGCCTGGCCGACGGTGGAGGTGGAGCCACCAGCGCCGGTGCCGGTTCCGCCACCCACGCCGCTGGCGGTGGCGCCTTCCTGGACCACGAGCATGCTCTGCAATTGGGCGACGGCGGGCCGCATGTCGAGCTGGACGTTGCGGGTGTCAACCCAGTAGCCGTTGAGGGTGGAGGACTCGGTGGTCAGGGCGTCGACGAGGTTGGCCAGGGAGGTCTGATCCTTGAGGTCGGCCAGTAGTCCGGCAGCGCGGTCGCGGGCGCCGTTATCCTTGCTGTAGGCCAACTGGTATTTGATGCGTGAAGTTTCGCGCGGGGTGTCCTTGGCCAGGAGGAGGGCGCGGGCTTTGCTGCGCAGGACACTGCTGTCGTCTTTGACGGCGATGTCTTCGAGGTAAACGACGGCGAGCTTGTTGGCGGGCGAGACGCCGCTCCTGGCGTACTGGGCGACGGCCTGGAGGAAGCTGCTCCGCCAGCGGGTGTTGGAGGTGTAGAGAGCCAGGGCCATGGGTTCGAGGGCGATGGGTTCCTTGATGGCCAGAAGCTTCTGTTCGCCGGCGCGGAAGTCGTCCATGGAGGAGGAGGAAAGGGAGGTGAAGGCGAGGTCGCGAATCTTATAGTACCACTCCTTCTGGTCGTGGGAGAGTTGCGTAACGGGGTCGACGGGCGGCGGCGCGGGGGTCTGCGGGGCCGCTGCGGGAGCGGGGCCCGGGACCGGGGCGAACTGCGCGGCCCCGGGCGCAGGAGCATGCGGCCCTTGCGGCACAATGCCCAACTGTCCGGGGGGACCGCTGCCCATGGCTACGCCGGCCGAGACGGAAGCAGCCGCCAAAGCGATCACCGCAAAAACAGCCGCCGACAACAACAATGCATTTTTCATGGCCACTCTCCCGAAAGGGACCTGGTATTGAACTACTCTCCGCGAAGAATCCTCGCAACCACGGCAAAGCCAACAGGGATTCCGGAGCGGAAACCGTGTGGTTGCGTCAATTATAGCGTAAAAATGCGGGGTGGGAGGGAAGAAAAATTTGCGGCGGAAATGAAAATGGGCAGATTTGCAAGTTTGGCCCAAGAGTTGGGAATGAAGGATTGTTGTCAAAGGCAACCACGGGCTGGCGAAGCGTGGCCATTGCCAGACGCCGCCAGGCGGCTGAAAGCTACAGCACGGGCGGCCATTTTGCTTGAAACGGGCGGGGATTTCGGTAAACTAGCGGCTTCAAAATTCGGGTGGAAGAAGAAGGGGAAAAAGAAGAAGAAAAAAATTGATTCGTGGGGTGGTGTTCCGGGGGTTTCACCCCTGGCTATGGCTCTCGCGCCCTTTCAGGGCGGAAAGAAGCAACAAAGGAAGAAGAAACGGCATCCCCCAGCAGTGCTGGGGGCTTGATAAGAAGAAGCAACGGCAACAGCATAAGGAGAATTCTGTGGCGAAGAAGAAGAGCGCGAAGGTGGGAGCAATGCGGTGCAATTGCGGGAGCGAGCCGAATCATTATTATTTCACGAGCGAATCGGTGACGATGGGCCACCCGGACAAGGTGGCCGACCGGATTTCGGATTCGATCCTGGACGCCATGCTGGCCGAAGACCCCAAGAGCCGCGTGGCCTGCGAAACGCTGGTGACGACGGGCCTGGTGGTGGTGGCGGGTGAAGTGACGACGAAGGCCTATGTCGATATCCGCGACGTGGTGCGGCAGGCCATTACCGAGATCGGGTACACCGAACAGGGCATCGGGTTCGACGCGGACAGTTGCGGCATCCTGGTGAGCCTGCACAGCCAAAGCCCGGACATCGCCCAGGGCGTGGACTCGGGCTCGGACAAGGAACAGGGCGCGGGCGACCAGGGGATCATGTTCGGGTTCGCCTGCAACGAGACGAAAGAGCTGATGCCGATGCCGATCGCCATGGCCCACAAGCTGGTGCTGCGGCTGGCGGAGGTGCGGCAAAAGAAAATCCTGCCGTGGATTCTGCCGGACGGCAAGAGCCAGGTGACGGTGGAATATTGCGGCGGGCAGCCGTGCCGCATTCACACGGTGGTGATTTCGACGCAGCATCTGGCGTCGGTCGACACGAACAAGCCGGCGATTCGCAACCAGATTATCGAGAAGGTGATCAAGCCGGTGTTCCCGAAGGGGATGCTGGACAAGGACACGATTTACCTGATTAATCCGACGGGATCGTTCGTGGTCGGCGGGCCGCACGGCGACACGGGCCTGACGGGCCGGAAGATCATCGTGGACACTTACGGCGGGATGGGGCGGCACGGCGGCGGGGCGTTTTCGGGGAAAGACCCGTCGAAGGTGGACCGGTCGGCGGCGTACATGGCCCGGTATGTGGCGAAGAACATCGTGGCGGCGGGGCTGGCGGAGAAGTGCGAAATCCAGTTGAGTTACGCCATCGGCGTGGCCGAGCCGCTGTCGGTGAAGGTGGACACGTTCGGGACGGGGGCGATTTCGGAGACGGAACTCGGCAAGCTGGTGCGGGAATTTTTCCCGCTGAAGCCGCGCGAGATGATCGCCCATCTGAAGCTGCTCAGGCCGATTTACAAGAAGACTTCCTCCGGCGGGCACTTCGGGCGGAACGATCCGGAGTTCACCTGGGAGAAGACGGATATGGCGGCGAAGCTGCGGAAGGCGGCGGGGTTGTAGAAGTGATTGAGAAGACGAGAAATGAGTCGGGCGTTCCGTGATGAGCGGGGCGCCCGAATTTTTTTTGGTGGCAGGGATAGGGGAAATTGAGAAACGGCGAATATCCAATAACCAACACCCAATATCCAATCATGAAGGACAGCAAAAGAAACGACAACAGCAACACGGGCGACATGTATGTCGCCCTTACGAACGGCAAAACAACGACAGGGCAGAGACAAGCTCTGCCCCTACGAAAGGCAACTCATCCGCGCGGGTGCATTGACAGGTTCCGGCGGCGTTCTTAAAATGGCCTTGGAAGTGAAAGCACATCCAGAAGAAGAAAGGGAAGTCTCTTGGCCGACAGCCGCGAGGAAATGATTGATCGGTGCGAGACGCTGCTGGGGCATAAGTTCGCGGACCGGGCGCTGTTGCAGAAGGCGATGACGCACGCGAGCGTGGCGTCGCATTACCTGGAGAGCAACGAGCGGCTGGAGTTTCTGGGAGACGCGGTGCTGGGGCTGGTGGTGTGCGAGGAACTGTTCCGGCAATTCCCGACTTACACCGAGGGGGACTTGACGCGGATCAAGAGCGCGGTGGTGAGCCGGGCAACGTGCGCGCGGGTGGCGTCGCAACTGGGGATCGACGAACTGCTCTTCCTGTCGAAAGGGATGGATGTGGAAGGGGTGATGCCGACGAGCCTGGCGGCGTGCGCCCTGGAGAGCCTGATTGCGGCGGTTTATTTCGACGGGGGTTTCAAGGCGGCGGAGGAGCTGATTCTGCGGCTGATGCGGCCGGAGATCAACCTGGTGGCCCACGGGGGTCAGGACGTCAATTACAAGAGCCTGCTGCAACAGTACGCTCAGCGGGTGCTGGGGGCGACGCCGAACTATGAGTTGCTGGACGAGAAAGGGCCGGACCACTCGAAGGCGTTTGAGGTGGCTGTGATTATGGATGGGAAGAGATATCCAAGCGCGTGGGGGCTGAACAAGAAAGAGTCGGAACAGAAGGCGGCGCAGCGGGCGCTGGAAGCGTTGGGGGAGATTACGGCGAGCGAAGAGGCGGAAGAAGAGCAGGACTGACGGGGCGGTTCCTGGAACTCGCCGGCAGAAAAAAGAAAACAGCGAATATCCAATATCCAACACTCAATATCCAATCATGAAGTCAGACTCCATTCCGGGATCCGACAACACGCCCAAACTAATTTTCCTCCACGGCCCCCTGCCCTTCGCGTTTGGCTTGGCGGCGATTGTAGGAGCCTTTGCCGGCCTTGGGCTGGACGACCCGTTCGACCTGGTTGGCGAGCCAGGTGCGGGCGGCGGTGCGTGGCGGCTTGGGTTGCGGGACGCGCTTGGTGGCGTGGATGGATTTTCGGCGGCTGCGGGACAAGAGCTGGTCTCCCAGCGAAACTTGGCGGCACACAGCGGCCGCCATGCCACCCTTTATCTGATTGATCATGGCCCCAGGCGGATTTGCGGCGAGGGGTTCTCGCCGCCGCATAGGTCCGACAAGTGAAATCCTACCACCGAGGGCCGCGTCCCGCAAGCATCGAAATCGCAAACATCGGAAAACCCTTTCTGCTTGCCCACAATTGCGTACATCGGTACCATTGTCTCAGTTCGCATCAGAAAGGAGTTACTCATGGGACGCAAGGCTCTCTATGTGATTGGTGCTTTCGTTGTGGCCGGGGCGTTGGTCGTGACCGCGGCTGTCGTTTGGTTCGCCGTGGAGACCGTGCGGTCGGCGCTGCCCAAGATAATGCACACTCGGCCTGCCGCGATGGAATCGCAGCCCCTGCCTGATCCGGCGGCAGTGGGCAACCAGCAACCGGTCAAGTTGCCGCTGATGACGTTGCGGCCGCAGTCCCCCGTGGTGCCCTCGCTGGCCCAGTTGGAAGCGGCCTTTCCTGAGGTCGGCCACCGGCCCTTTGAGAAAGCTGGTTTCAGCGCCGTGGTTTTGCCGTTTCTGTTCGTCAGTAAAAACCAGGCCGGCGATCCGGCCGAAGCACTGGCCTTCTCGTTCCTGTTGTCGAACTCGCTGGACTGGGCGCCGGGATCCTATTGTGCGCGGCATGCCTTCTTCGTCTTCAAACGCGACCGGGAGATAATGCTGCCCATGTCCAAGAAGTACGCGAAGGGGGATATCCGCGACGAGATCGAAAACTGGGCAGCCACCCATGCCATTGGCGGTACGATCGTCGCCGACAAAGACGGCTACAGCGGTACCCTGCTCATATACACGGACAAGGGCGTGATGCACAAGAAGGACTACCCACCGGCCCGTGACTATTTCGACCTGCTGGGAGACATGAGCGTCGACGCCATGACCTTGCTGGACCAGGCCCCTGGACCGGAACTGGTGCGCCACCTCCACATGAAGCGTTGTCAACCGGAGTCGTTGATCGACCTGGGCCGGGCCGCGTTTCTGCCGGAGCGCGGGGCGGAAGAGTTCGGCCTGTACGACAAGATTCTCCGGCGCGATCCGGGCTTCGCCGACGTGCGCTACTGGTGGGCCAACCAGAAGCACTGGGACGACGGCGACGACCAGGCCTATCTTGAGCAGATCGTCCAAGCCCTCGATGCCTATCCAGTGCCGGAACTGTGGCAAGTTCCTCCCGACTCGGTGGCACCGGAGCGATACAAACGCTGGCTGGACCAGGCCCGTGCGCTGGGCGGTCCGGACAATCACCGGTTGCTGAGCAGCGAGTTGGACGTCGCCCTCAGGAACAAGCATAGTGAAGTCGGGCCCTTGATTGACCGGCTGAAAAGGACTATCAGTAGATATCCCAACGAGAACATTCTTGCGCTCCAAACGGCCAAAGCAATGTGCGAAGACATCCGCTTTGCCGACGCCGATGCGGCGGTTTCGCTCTGCCTCATCGCAATGAAGAGCAGTTACCTGACTGGCAGCGGCAAGAACTGGGAGCCGGTCGAGCGGTTGTCCAACCTGCTGACCGACTTTTGCGGCCGACACGACTGGGCCGCGGGCTTGGCCTTGGACCTGGCAGAAAGGTGCCGGAAAGCGCAGAACAGCGATGTCGATACAGGCGTGGCCTTGTGGCATGCCGGCGACGCCCTGACCGAATTAGGTCAATACGCTCAGGCCACAGAGGCCTATGTCAAGGCCTTCCCATTGCTGAAGGACGAAGGGCGGAAAATGTTGACGCTTTCCGGTGCCGGAGTGGCCATGGCCCTATCGGGTCAGCGCGACCGCCTGGAGAGGTTGTGTCATAAACAAGAGGAACTGGCCCGGAAAGCCAACTGTCTGTCGATCTGGCAGGCATACCTGGACCTTCTGGACGGCAAGAAGGTCGATACTGTAAAGATCAAGGAAGATTTTGTGAAGGATCCTTACTGGAGTGTGCGTTTGCAGCACGTGCACCTGTACGCCCAGGCCTGTTATGTGCAGGGCGAAGACAAGGGTCAGAATGAACTGGCGTGGTATCTGCGGTCCCATCCGGAGTGCCGGCTCTCGTGGGTACTCTTCGACGCCTTCGACCGCCGCTGGCCCGACAAAAAATCGGCCGCTTTCTACGAGTCCCTGGAATGGCTGCATGGCCAGGATCCGTGGGTCAAACAGGCGGTGGCCGACTTCCACCAGAGAACGCCAACTGGTCAGGCGCCGAACGCCGATGAACTATTGAAAATCCTAGTCGACTATCCGCCGGTCCGTTGGCCTGACACCCAGCGCAGTGAAGAACTGAAGCATCGAGACGCCAAAATCCTGAACAGCACGCCGCCCGGGGCCTTTGCCGCCGCCATCCGCAACCGGATCGGGGCCGGTGACTTCGCCAAAGCCCGAGAGTTGGCTCTGCGATTTCATAACCTCGTTGCGGCCGGCCCTGACTCTATCTCTACGCCGATGTACGCGAAAAGCCTGATTTATAAGGTGGAGGCGTCAAGGCCAGAAGCGGTCGGAATGCCGTAGTTTTCTTGGTGCGTGCCCCTCGACAAACTCGGGGAAATCAAGCACGCTCCATCCACACTGAAGAAGAACACACTTTGGCCCCGGCTGCGCCGGGTCTTCAAAGTGTGGCACCCCGATTCATACCTCCTACCCGCTTACAACAGAATCTGGGCGACTTTTTCGGTGAGGCGTTCGAAGACTTCGAGGTCGAGGGAGACGCCGAGGCCGGGACCGGGGAGCGGGGCGAGGCGGCCGCCGTAACCGAAACGGGTGCGCTGTTCGACCAGGTCTTCCTCCAGGAGGAAGCGGCCGTAAGAATTTTCGAGGAAACGGATTTCGGGGACGAGTTGAAGGATGACGCGGGCGGCGGCGGCGAGGATGCCGCTCTCGCCGACCATGGCGCCGAGCATGAGTCCGATGTTGCTGGAGCGGGCGAGATCGGCGAGTTCGAGGGTCTGGAGAAGGCCGCCGTTCTTGCTGATGCGGAGGTTCCAGAAATCGGCGGCGCCGGCGGCGGCCAGGCGGGCGGCAGAGCGCGGTTCAAGGAGCGATTCGTCGAGCATGATGGGTGCGCCGGCTTCGCGGCGCAGGGCGGGGAGGTCGGCTTCGTCGCCGCGGCGGAGGGGTTGCTCGACGGCGGCGATGCCGAGTTGGCCGAGGCGGCGGCATTCCTGGCGGGCCTGGTCGAACGACCAGCCGCCGTTGGCGTCGACGCGGAGGGTGGCCTGGCGTTTGGCGACGGCGGGGCCGAGGTATTCGAGGGCGGCGCGGAGGCCCTCGCGGTCTTCGGGGGCGGCGACCTTGAGCTTGAAGTCGCGGAGGCCGAACCACCACATGCGGCGCAGGCTGCGCATGAGGACGTCGGGAGCTTCGGCGCTGAGGACGCCGGCGACGCGCTGGGAGATTTTGGGGCGGAGGGGCCGGATGAGACGTTGGGCGAGGAAGACGGCGAGGGTGAGGTTTTCGGAGCGGGCGGCAGCGTCGAGGAGGGCTAATTCGCAGGCACACCAGGCGGCATTGTGCCAGACGCCCTCGGCGCTGCCCTCGACGGGTCCGAGGGCCAGGGGATCGGCGGCGGCCATTCGCGGGGCGTAGAGTTGTTCGACGGCATCGGCGGCGGAGGCGACGGTTTCGCCGGTGACGTAGGGGCGGGGGATGCCTTCGCCGAGGCCTTCGACGCCGTTGGAGAGTTCGAGGCGGACGATGAGACCTTCGTTGACGTCGCGTGCGGCGGCGGCGTGGCGAAAATATTGGCGAAGCGGGAGGCGATATTTGTAGAGGCGGAGGAGGCGCGGCTTGGGGAGGTCGAGGAGTGGAAGACGCAACCGGGTCATGGCGACGGGCCTCGGAAAAAGAGAGGACAAGTAAGATGATACCGCAGCGGGGCGGGAGGGGCTAGAAATTTTGTGGGGTTGGCGATTGCAATTCGGGGGCGAATGGGGGAATATAGTGCGGCGGCAAAGCCGCCGAGAACAGTAGAACAGGTGAACAGTAGAGCAGGAGAAACAGCAAAGAAGGAACATGCGGTGAGCCAGGCGATTCGGGTGGAACATCTGGTGAAGAGCTTCGGCCGCGTGCGGGCGGTGGACGACGTTTCGTTCGAGGCGGCGGCGGGGGAACTTTTTTTTCTGCTGGGGCCGAGCGGGTGCGGGAAGACGACGCTGCTGCGGGCGGTGGCGGGGTTTGCGGAGCCGGACGCGGGGGAGATTTTTCTGGGTGGGCGAAATATCACGCGCGTGCCGCCGCACCGGCGAAACACGGGGATGGTGTTTCAGAGCTACGCCCTGTGGCCGCACATGACGGTGCTGGAAAATGTGACGTTCGGGCTGGCGCTGCGCGGGCGGAGTCGGGCGGAACGGAAGCGCGAGGGGATGGCGGCGCTCGAGACGGTGCAGTTGGCGGAACTGGCGGCGAGAAAACCGAATCAGTTGTCGGGCGGGCAACAGCAGCGGGTGGCTTTGGCGCGGGCTCTGGCGATTCGGCCGGACGCGCTCCTGCTGGACGAGCCGCTGTCGAACCTGGACGCGAGCCTGCGGCTGGAGATGCGGGGGGAGATTCGGCGAATTCACCGCGAGACGGGATTGACGATATTATATGTGACCCACGATCAGAAAGAGGCGTTGTCGCTGGCGGACCGGGTGGCGCTGATGCGGGAGGGGCGGATTGTGCAGCTCGGCTCGCCGCGCGAAATGTATGCCCGGCCGGCATCGCACTTTGCGGCAGCGTTTCTGGGCGAGATGAATTTTGTGCGCGGGCAGTATAAAGGAATGGTCGAGGGGCAGGCGCGGGTCGAGACGGCGCTGGGGACGCTGCTGGCGGCGCGACCGGCGGAGAATTTGGCCGAGGGGACGGCGTGCGAAATTGCGGTGCGACCGGAGGCGCTGGAGGTGGTGTCGGGAAAGGTGATTCGACCGGCGAACTCGATGGCGGCGACGGTAATGGACGTGGCGTTCCTGGGCGAGATGGAACAGTTGACGCTGCGGGCGGGGGATCAGGAACTGAAGGCGCTGCAAGTTCCGCGAATGGAGTCGGCGTGGAAAACGGGCGAGGCGGTGTGGGTTTCGTACCGGACGGAGGCGGGGAGCGTGTTTGCGGTGGAAAGAATTAAAAGTTAAAAATTAAAAATGAAAAATTAACGGCAACAAGGGCAGGAGTGATTTTTGTGAAACAGGTACACCCTCACCCTACCCTCTCCATCAAGGGAGAGGGGTGAAGAAACAGAAGAAACGAAGAACCCTCACCCGGCCGCTAAAGCGGCCACCCTCCCCCAAGGGGGAGGGGTGAAAAGAAGAAGAATAAGCATGATGAAAACATTAGCGATAATCGGGGCGGCGGCGGTGGGGGCGGCGCTGGTGGTGGCGGCGGTCCTGGGGTTGGGCGGGTGTGGGCGAGCGGCGACGGGCGGGGGGGAGCGGCTGGTGATTTATTCGCCACACGTGCCGGCGATCCGCGAGGAGTTTACGGCGGCGTTCAAGGCGGCGCACAAGGCGAGTACCGGGCGCGAGGTGACGATTGATTGGCCGGATGCGGGCGGGGCGAGCGGCATGCTGCAACAACTCCAGGACAAGTATCGCCAGGGCATTCGTGATTGCGATCTGGTGTTCGGGGGCGGCTCGATTGCGGAACAATTGAAACGGGCGGGGTTGCTGCAAGCTTATAAATTGCCGGACGAGCTGCTGGCGGCGCTGCCGAAAACGGTGGCGGGGGAGCCGCTGTATGACCCGGAGTTTCAGTGGTATGGGGCGACGGTGACGGGGTTCGGGCTGATTTACAACAAAAGATTAGCGGCGGCGAAGGGGCTGGCGGTGGCGGAGTGGGCGGACATGGCCCGGCCGGAATTTTTCGGGCTGGTCGGGGCGGTGGACGCGGCGCAGAGCGGGTCGGTGCGGCGGGCTTATGAAATAATATTGCAGGCCTACGGATATGAGAAAGGGATGCGGATCCTGATGCTGATGGGGGCGAACGCCCGGAACATCGGGCACGGCTCGGCGGAAATACCGCAGGATTGCGGGCAGGGGTTCCTCGCGTTGGGCGTGTGCATCGACTTTTACGCATCGCGGCAGATGGCCGGGCCGGGGGGCGAGGGGCTGGGGTTCGTGCTGCCGCAGAATCTGACGGCGTTCGACACGGATACAATTTGTATTCTGCGCGGGGCACCGCACACGGAACTGGCCCAGGAGTTTGAGCGGTTCGTGATGAGCCCGGCGGGGCAGAAACTGTGGTGCCTGAAGAAAGGCGCGGCGGGCGGGCCGGTGAAAGAAACGCTGGCCCGGTACACGGTGTTGCCGCAACTTTATAAGGAGCGGGCGGCGGATTTGGCGCCGGGGCTGGCGAATCCGTTCGAACTGCCGCCAAACACGTTTTATAGCGCGGAGAAAGAAAACAACCGGATGGAGGTGCTGCCGGTTTATCTGCGGGCGATGATGGTGACGAACAAGAAGCAACTGACCGAGGCGTGGCAGGCGGTGATTGCGGCGGGGGCGCCGGAACGGATGGTGGTGGAGCTGACGGAGCCGCTGGTGACGGAAAAGGAAATGGACCAGCTTGGCCGCGAGGTTTTTGCGGCGGTGGTGATACCGGATGGCGCTACGGCGGAGGAGAAGGCGAAGCTGCGGGCGGAACAGGATCGGCGGGAGATGAAGAAGAGCGACCTGAGGCTAAAGTGGGCGGAGGCGTTTCGGGCGCGGTATGAGGCGACGGCGAAGCAGGCTCGGTAACAGCGGGCTATTGAAAAGGAGTGAGCAATGAAGCGCGGAGCCAGGAACGGTTTGATTTTTCTGTGCGGCTTGGTGGTGTTTTTCAGCGTGGGAAATTATGTCATGTATAAGGTCTTGACGAGAAACGCGGGAGGACTTCATGCTCCAGGCGTTCATTCTGCCAGCGTTCAATCTGCCAGCAGCGCGGTGGCGCCGTAAAGAAATAAATGGCCGAGAACGATTTGGGTGCAACAGATGCTCCCTCACCCTACCCTCTCCCTCAAGGGAGAGGGGTGAAAAAGAAGAAGAAGAAGAAGAAGAAGAAGGAAGAGAGTTCTCGTGCGTTTGCATACCGGGTTTCACCCCCGGCTACGATCCCCTCGCCCTTTCAGGGCGGACAGCAAAAAAAGAAACAGCAAGAGATGACGAAGCTCTCCTCCATTATTCGTCGCACGGGTTGGGACTGGCGCACGGGGGCGCTGGTGGGGACGGTCGGGCTGTTCTTATTTCTGTTCATGGCGGTGCCGCTGGCGAATGTGTTCAAGCTGGCAATCTGGACGTCGGGCGGGCCGACGGGGCAGTATCTGCTTAATGCGCTGCGGTCGAGCGCGGTGCGGGATGGGTTGATTAACGGGCTGACGCTGGGGCTGATTGTGACGGTGACGGCGACGGTGCTGGCTTTGCCGCTGGCGTTTGCGAACGTGCGGCTCACCTTTGCGGGCAAGGGGGCGCTGTCGGCCTTGCTCTTGGTGCCGATGATCCTGCCGCCGTTTGTCGGGGCGATCGGGATGCGGCAACTGCTGGGGCCGGAGGGCGTGCTGAATGCGGCGCTGGCATGGCTGGGGCTGGCGCACGGCGGGCGGGGGCCGGACTGGTTCATCGAACACCAGTTCGCGGGGGTGGTGCTGCTGCAGACGCTGCATCTATATCCAATAATGTACCTTAACCTGGTGGCGGCGCTCGCCAACGTCGATCCGTCGCTGGAAGAGGCGGGGCGGAACGTGGGGGCGTCGGGGTGGACGCTGTTTCGGCGGATCACCTTCCCATTGATGGTTCCGGGATTTTTCGCGGGGGCGATTCTGGTGTTTCTGTGGTCGCTGACGGACCTGGGGACGCCGCTGATGTTCGGTTATCGCGACGTGATCGCGGTGCAGATTTTCGACCGGATCGGCGAGTCGGGAGCGCCGGACCCGAACGCCCTGGTGTTGATTCTGCTGGTGGTCGTGGGCGTGATTTATTATGCGGCGAAGCTGATCCTGGGGCGCGGCGGACACGAGATGATGGCCCGGAGCGTGCAGGTGGCGGCGGGGCGGCGGGCGAGTTGGGGCGGGACGGCGGGGTGTTGGCTGCTTTTCGGGTCGGTGATTCTGCTGGCGGGGTTGCCGCACGTCATGGTGGTGCTGATGAGTTTTTCGGATCAGTGGTCGGGGACGGTGTTGCCGCAGATTTACAGCACGGCGCATTTCGGCGAGGCCCTGCGGCACCCGCTGACGCTGGGATCGATTCGGAACAGCCTGTTCTATTCGCTGGCGGCGACGGGAGTGTGCGTGGTGCTGGCGGTGTGGCTGGCCCAGGCCCTGGTGCGGAAAAAGTTCTGGGGGCGGGGACTTCTGGACGCGACGGCGATGCTGCCGCTGGCGATTCCGGGGTTGGTGCTGGCGTTCGGGTTTTTGAATTGCTATCACGGCGTCGGGGCGTGGTTTGTGGATCATGGGTGGTGGCAGCAGAATTATTTGTATCCTGAGGCAAATCCGGTGGTGCTGCTGGTGGCGGCATACGCGGTGCGACGGTTGCCGTTCATGGTGCGGTCGGCGGCGGCGGGGTTTGAGCAGACGAGCCGGACGCTGGAAGAGGCGGCGCTGAATGTGGGGGCGTCGCCGCTGCGGACGCTGGTGCGGATTACGGCGCCGCTGGTGCTGGCGAACCTGATTGCGGGGGCGATCCTGGTGTTCACGTTCAGCGTGCTGGAGGTTTCGGACAGCCTGGTGCTGGCGAAGAGCGAGCGATTTTTCCCGCTGACGAAGGCGATTTACCAGGTGTTTACGAATGAGTATGAGAAGTTCCCGTACGCGATGGCGAGTGCCTTGGGGGTGGTGGCGATGGTGCTGCTGGGGGTGGCGCTGGGGGTGAGCATGCGGTTGCTGGGGAAGAAGATGGGGACTTTATTTAGAGCGTGAAGCCATGAGTAGAAACGGCAGAAACGGCGAATATCGAATAACGAATATCGAACCGCAGAATCACGAAGTCAGAATAAAACAACAAAAACGGCGGGCCTGGTGATTGAATGGGGCCTGGCCTCAACCCCTCACCCGGCCGCTAAAGCGGCCCCCCTCTCCCGAGGGAGAGGGGTGAAGAAACAACAACAACTGATTATGGAACGAGGGCGGTGGCGGGGACGGGCGGGTGGGTGACGGAGTAGCGGACGATGTCGGGGAGGTCGGGGAGGGATTGGGGGACGACGGGGGGAAGGTTGCCGGTCTGGCGGACGTGGTAGGCGTCGACGATGCGGGCGGCGAGGGCGGCGCGTTCGCTGAGAGCGGACAGGTAGCTTTCGGTCTGGTTGCGTCGGCGGTCGAGGAGGACCTGGAGGTCTTTCATTTCGGACCAGGAACCGCGCGGGGCGGCGGCGGCGAGTCGGGAGCCGGCGATCATCTGGGAGTTGATGAAGGCGGAGTCGTCGTCCCAGAGGGCAAGGGCGCGACGGAAGGCGCGTTGGGCGTCGTCGTAGGATTGGGCGGCGCTGGCGAACTGGCGGGCGCGGTAGAACTGGTCAGCGGCAGCGACGAGTTCGGCGCCCTGGCGGTAGAAGGATTCGGCGGTACGGGCGGTGGCGAGGCTGCGCAGGATGACGGCGAGGGCGAGGGATTCGCGGTAGGCGCGCAAGGCGTCGGCGTGGTAGCGGGCGGCGGCGAGGTCGCGCGGGGCGGCGTCCTGAGAGCGGGAGGCGTCCTCGATCTGACGTTCGGCATCGAGGAAAGAGGTGACGGCGGCGCGGGCTTTGGAGTCGGCCTGGGCGTAAAGATCGGCGGCGGCGGGGAAATTGTTGGCAGCGAGGGCGGCATCGCCGTCGGCGAGAAGACTGTGGCTGCGCTGGAGCAGGTCGCGGCCCTGGTCGTAGGGCTGGAGCGGATGGGCGCAGCCGGCGAGGAGGGCGGCGGCGGCGAAGAGAGCGAGCAGGGCAAGAATTCGGTTCACGGCGGTATCCTGGAAAAACGCGAAAAGGGTTATGAGTATCTTATTCGATTTTCCAGAGCATTTCGACCTTGGGAGTGGCGAGTTCGTCGAGGGTCTGGCGGCTGAGGTTGAGGAGTGAGGCGGCGCCGCCGGTGCGGGCCTGGGTGGAGAGGCCGAGGGCGTCGAGGAAAGTGACCTGGCGGCCGTAATGGACGACGGTGGGCCGGGTGAGGTTGGCGACCTGGGCGGCGGCGTCAATGGCTTCCTGGAAGTAGCCGACGCGGTCGATGAGGCCGTTTTTGACGGCGGCTTCGGCGGTAAAGACGCGACCGTCGGCGAGGGCGTCCAGTTCCTCGTCGGACAATTTTGGCCGGCCTTCCTTGACGATGTCCTTGAAGCGTTCGAAGATGGGCATAATGAGGGTGTCGTGGAGATATTGGTTTTCTTCGGTGGTCATGTCGCGGAAGGGGCTGCCGACGTCTTTCATCGTGCCGCTCTTGATGGTGTGGACGGTGACGCCGAGCTTGTCGTTGAGGAGCCCCTGGACGGAGAAGAATTCGGCGATGACGCCGATGGAGCCGGTGAGGCAGGTGGGGTCGGCGATGATTTTGTCGCCGGCCATGGAGATGTAATAGCCGCCGGAGGCGGCGAGGCTGCCCATGTGGACGATGATTTTTTTGCCGGCCAGGGGGAGTTTTTTGAGTTCGTGGAGCATCATGTCGGCGGCGGCGGCTTCTCCGCCGGGGGAATCGACGGCCAGGACGACGATCTTGACGCGGTGGTCGGAGAGGGCGCGTTCGACCTGGAGTTTGAGAAAGGCGTAGTCGGAGGTGGAGGTGGGCGAACCGAAGGCGGAGGACTGGCTGGCGCCGGTGATGAGGCCACGGACCTGGATGACGGCGATGCGCTGGTTGGCGTCGCCGGACTGGGTGATGGTTTCCTTGAGGCCCTTGACGGGCGAACCGTCGAGGGCGAGATCGTTGCTCATGCCGCTGCCCAGGCAGACGGCCATCAGGCCGCCCAGGAGAGCGAGGTTGCAGAGGGCGCTGAGGGCGAGGAGGATGGCAAGAATCCAGACGGCGGCGCCGCATTTTTTCTTCTGGGGCGCGGGGTAGATGAGCGGCGCGGCGGGCGGCGGCGGGGCGGCAGGAATATCGGTCATGTGCGGCTCCTTAGAAAAGGTAGGACTGATTATAGAAGGCGGGGGTGGAGAGGTCAATTGCGATTGGGGCTGGGGGGGGCAAATGCAAAATTAAAAATGGAGGGGCGGAAGAGAACAACCGCAGGCCGGATTGGGGAAAAGGGTTGAAGTTGGGCGTGGGCACGGGTAGACTCTCAACCGTTCGCCTGGCAGGCGACAATAACAGCATCCCCCAGCAGTGCTGGGGGGCTTGAAAAGAAGAAGCCGGCAAGGACAGAATGATGCTGGAGGCGGAATTCGTGAAACGGCTGGCATGTCCGGCCTGTAAGACGGCGCTGGCCCAGGAGGGGGCGAAGCTGTGTTGCGCCCAATGCGGCCGGCGGTACCCGATTCGCGAGGGCGTGCCGATTCTGCTGCTGGAGGAGGCGGAGATGGGGGCGGAAGACGGGGGGAAGCAGCCCTAGTCACGGTGAAGAAGAAACAGCGTCCCCCGGCAGCGCTGGGGGCTTTTAAAGAAGAAGCAAAACAACAGTAACGGCAACACCAATCGGAAAAAGGCATTTTACTGCGGCGGCTGCAAACAGCGCATCCGCCCTACATGAACAGCACGCGGCACCAGTTCCCTGAGGAAGAAAGCGTTGATCGCGCTTATCAGCGACATTCATGCGAATCTGCCGGCCCTGGAGGCCGTGCTGGCCGACATCAAGGGCCAGGGCATCGAGCAGATTTATTGCCTGGGCGACATCATCGGGTACGGGCCGTGGCCGGGGGAATGCCTGGACCTGGCGATGGGGTGGAAGTTCTGCCTGATGGGCAACCACGATCACGCAGTGCTGCTGGAACCGGGGGGATTCAACAGCGCGGCGGAACAGGCGATCTTCTGGACGCGGCAACGGCTGGAGGCGGAGCCGGACGCGGCGGCGCGGCAGCGGCGGTGGGAATTTCTGGCCGGCCTGGGCGTACACAAGTTTGAGAGCAACCTGCTGTTCGTACACGGATCGCCGCGGCGTCCGCTGCACGAATATGTTTTTCCGGACGACGCGGAGGTGAACCGGGAGAAGGTGACGGCGATTTTCGAGCGGATCCCGTCGGCCTGCTTCGTGGGGCACACGCACATGCCGGGACTGCTGGGCGACGATTATCAGTTCCGGACGCCGGCGGAACTGGGCGGCAAGACCACGCTGAACGGTCGCAAAGCGGTGGTGAACATCGGGAGCGTGGGCCAGCCGCGCGACCGGGATCCGCGGGCGTGTTACGCGGTATGGAACGGCAGCGAGGTGATTTGGCGGCGGGTGGCGTATGACGTGGAGAGCATGGTGAAGGCGATTCTGGCGACGGATGGGCTGGAACGATTCAATGCTCATCGGTTACGGGATGGAAGATAAAGGAGTTGTGGTGGATCGAGAGAATATTACGAGAATGCTGCTGACGATGGCGGTGGTGGTCATCGGGTATATGGTATTCCAGCATTACTTCCCGACCAAGAACCCGGAGGCGCAACCGCAGGTGCAAACTGCGCCGGCGACGGCGCCGCAAGCGGCGGGGAACGTGGGGTCGGGCCAGGCGGCGCCGACGGCGCTGGGGGCGACGGAACTGGGCGGGGGCCTGCCGCCGGGTGCGACGGAAGCGACGGGGCTGAGCATCGTCCCGGTGAGCGGGAGTGCGGTCCAGGCGGCGCGGCTGGGGGGGGCGGTCTGGCACGGCCCTTACGCGCTGGCCATGGAGCTGACGGCCAACGGCGGGGCAATCAGACATATTGAGATGAGCGATTATTTCACCAGCGTGGCGGCGCGGGGCGAGGCGAAAGGCGCGGGGGCGAAGTTCCAACTGATTCAGGCCACGGCGGGGGCTCCGTCGCTGGTGCTGACGCGGCTGGACATGATCGAAAAGGGCGACAAGGGGCGGGAACTTTATTTTGCCCGGGGCCTCAGCGACGCGGTGTGGCAACTGGAACCGGGGGCGACGACGGAGCAGGCGGCCTACCGGCTGGAGATTGAGAAGGACGGCAAGGCGTTCCTGACGTTGCGGCGCGTTTACCGCGTGCACCCGCGGACGACGCCGACGGAGCACGATGCGTTTGGGGACGGGCTGGGCTATGCCATCGACCTGGCGCTGGAGTTCACGGACCACTCGGGGACGCTGCGGGCCATCGGCTTTACGATGCGCGGGCCGGAGGGGCTGGTGACGGAAGAGAGCCGCGGCGAGGACCGGATGGCGACGGCGGGGTTTGCGGACGGCCGGGAACGGCCGAACTTCAAGGCCGGAGGCGACGGCGAGAGTGACGACATCAAGAAACGGTTGTTCCCGGCGCGGCCGGACTGGGTGGCCGCGGTAGACAAGTATTTTGCGGTGGCCCTGATCACCCGGTCGTCGGACAAGCAGGAGTCGAGCGAACATTTCCAGAGCGCTGCGGTGTACCTGGCGTACAGCGAGGTGAAGCTCAACAGCGACAGCAAGAGCAAGATTCCCGGGGTGGTGGTGACGAGTTGCCCGCTGCCGGTGGCGGCCAGCGGCACGGAAGGGGTGGCGAAGCTCGACTGCCTGATTTTTGCGGGGCCGAAGGACACGAAGCTGCTGGATCAGCCGGTGTTCAAAGACTATGGGTTGCTGCAACTGATTCGCTGGTCGACGGGGTGCTGCCCGCTGGGCGGGATCGGACCGCTGGACGCCCTGATCGGCGGGATTGCGAAGATCATGGTGTCGGGGATCAACGGGATCGCGTATTTCGTGGTCAACAAGGGCGTGGCGATCATCATCCTGACGTTTCTGGTGTGGCTGCTCACGTTTCCGATTTACCGGTACAGCCAGGTGGCCATGCTGCGGATGCAGGATCTGGCGCCGGAGATCGCGAAGCTGAAGGAGCAGTGCAAGGACGATCCGAAGAAGATGCAGTTGGAACAGATGAAGCTATATCGTGAGCGCGGGGCAAACCCGATTATGAGTTGCGTGCCGATGATGCTGCAGATGCCGATCTGGTTCGCCCTGTACACGGGCCTAAGCGTGGCGATCACGTTGCGGCAGGCGCCGTTCGTGGGGTGGGTCAACGACCTGGCCCAGCCGGACGCGGCGCTGGGGCCGTTCCATCCGGTGAACATTGCAGTGCTCAGTTACATCGGGAGCTGGGCCAACTGGCAGTTGAACGTGCTGCCGTTCCTGATGGTGGTGGCGATGTTCCTGCAGATGAAGTTGCAGCCACAACCGACGAGCACGCCGGAGATGGAGAAACAACAGAAGCTGATGAAGTTCATGATGCCGGTGATGATGCTGCTGTTCCTGTACAGCGCGCCGAGCGGGCTGAACCTGTACATTCTGACGAACTCGACGCTGGGATACTTCGGGCAGAAGTATATCCGGCGGCAGCACGATTTGGACAAGTTGCGGCCGAAGGCGCCGAAACCGCCGAAACCGAAGGGCCGCATCATGTCCTTCATCGAGGATAAGATGGAGGCGGCGCAGCGGTTGCAGGAGTCGGCGGGAGAGAGCAAGTGGGAGAAGAAGAAGTCTAAAAAATAGAGGTCAGTGGTCAGTGAAAAGCAACTACAGCAGCACCCTCACCCTACCCTCTCCCGTCAAGGGAGAGGGGTGAAGAAGAAAAAGAAGAACACACTTTGGCCCCGGCCGGGCCGGGGCTTCAAAGTGTGGCACCCGGATTTCGATCCGATATGAATAATTCAGATGATACGATCGTAGCGGTGAGCAGCCCGTTGGGGAGTGCGGCGCGGGCGATTGTGCGATTGAGCGGGCCGATGGCGCTTCGGGCGGCACTGACGGTGTTTCAAACTCCAGAAACAATTGAAGAAACGGCCACATGGCGGTGGTGGGCGGGGACGGTGGCTCTGGCGGCCGGGGGGACGACGGCGGCGGTTCCGGCGGCGCTGTGGCTGATGCGCGGGCCGCGCAGTTACACGCGCGCGACGATAGTGGAGTTGCACCTGCCGGGGAATGCGGCGGTGGTGGAGGCGGTGGTGGCGGGGCTGTGCCGGGCGGGGGCGCGGGCGGCCGGTCCCGGAGAGTTTACGGCGCGGGCGTTTCTGAACGGGCGGCTGGACCTGGCCCAGGCCGAGGCGGTGATGGCGGTGATTTCGGCCGGGGGTGAGCGCGAACTGGCGGCGGCCCAGCGGCTGCTCGAAGGTCGGTTGAGCGACGAGGTGCGGGAGTTGGTGGGGCGGCTGCGGAGGTTGGCGGCGCGGGTGGAACTGGCGATTGATTTTTCGGAGGAGCGTTTGCCAATTGTGAGTGCGGCAGAGGTGGCAGCGGAGGCCGGGGCGGTGCGCGACGCGGTGGTGGGGCTGTCGCGGCGCGCGGGACAGACGGCGCGGGGCGACGGCGAGGTGCGGGTGGCCCTGGTGGGTCGGCCGAATGTGGGCAAGAGCAGCCTGTTTAACCGGCTGGCGGGGGCGGAGCGGGCGCTGGTGACGCCGGTGGCGGGGACGACGCGGGATGAGTTGCGGGAAACGTTTGTGCTGAACGGGTCGCGGGTGGTGCTGTCGGATACGGCGGGGTTGGACGAGGCGGTGGCGGATTTGCGGCGTAGCGATGAAATTTACGGAGCGGCGCGGCGGCGGACGCTGGCGGCGCTGGGTCGGGCGGATCTGGTGCTGGTGGTGGCGGAGGCGGGGAACGTAATTGCGGAGGAGTCGGTCAGGTCAGATTTGGGCCGGCTGCTGGCAACGCTGGCGGCGCCGGCGATTATGGTGATCAACAAATGCGACCTGGCGGCACCGGATGGATCGGGCGGCGCGGCGACGCAGGCGAGGGCGGCGGCGGGGATAATTGCTGGCAGGGGGCGTGTGGTGACGACGTCGGCCCGGACGGGCGAGGGATTGGAGGAGTTGCGAGCGGCGATGAGCGAGGCGCTTGGCCAGGGCGAGGTGGACCGATCGGCGGAGGCGCCGGCGGTGGCGGCGCGGCACCGGGAATGTCTGGAACTGACGTCGGAGGCTTTGGGGCGGGTGGCGGAGTTGGCGGCGGGGGAATTTGATGAGGAGTTGGCGGCGCTGGAGTTGCGGGAGGCGCTGGAGGCGCTGGGGGGGATCACGGGGGAGAGTTCGCGGGAAGAGGTGCTCCGGGAGATTTTTGCCGGGTTCTGTATCGGGAAGTAACTTTTTGTCCGGCCCTACTATTCCTTGTTTCAACCGAAAATATGTGGACTTGTTTAGTCCACATCGTTACAATCCTCCTCTAAGGCAAGCCACGCTGACGTTGCCGGAAAAGGAGAAGCGGGTGATTCGCCAGGATACGGACTATGCATTGCGAGTGCTGGTCGACATCGGGGCAGGCGGCGGAACACGCACCACCGTTCGGGAACTCTCTGCACGCCAGGAAGTGCCCCTGAGCTTTGCGCAGAAAATTCTTCGCCGGCTGGCGCGGGCCGGGATCCTGAACGTCAAGGCCGGGCGGCAAGGCGGGTTTGCCTTGGCCCGGTCGCCCGGCACGATTTCATTGATGGAAGTCATCACGGTCATTCAAGGGCGCCCCCTGCTCAGTAACTGCATGAAAGGCGCCGGACATTGCCACCGGCAGAAGTTCTGCCCGATCTCGGGCCACCTGCGGGGGTTCCAGAACAAGCTCGAAGAGTTGTTTGAGAAGGCCACCCTGGCCGACCTCATCGCAAGCGCCGCAGGCCACCCGCCCGTGAAAAGTAACCCGTCGCGACGGCCGTCAAAAACCCGGCCCGGTCTCTCGCGGGGTCACAAGCAATAATGAACCACCAAATAAACAGGGGCGACCCACACGGGCCGCCCCTGTTTTGTTTTAACTATTGCCTTTTTACTTCTTCAGACACGCCGCCAGATCGGCCTCGACCGTCGTAATCGGCATCAGGTTGAAATTATCCTGTAGTACCTTCAGAATCTCCGGGCGGGCGAATGCCGGCAGGCTCGGTCCCAGCCGGATGTTTTTGATACCCAGGTGCAACAGCGTCAGCAGAATGGCCACCGCCTTCTGCTCGTACCATGTAATGATGAAACTCAAAGGCAGTTCGTTCACCCCGCACTTGAACGCGCCGGCCAGGGCCACGGCGATCTCCACCGCGCTGTAGGCGTCGTTGCACTGCCCGATGTCCAGGAGCCGCGGAATCGCGGTCCCCGGCACCGTGCCGAATTCGAGTTTGTTGAACCGGTACTTGCCGCAGGCCAGGGTCAGAATGACGCAATCCTGCGGCACCGCCTGGGCAAAGTCGGTGTAATAGTTCCGCCCCGGCTTGGCCCCGTCGCAACCACCGATCAGGAAGAAGTGGCGGATTTTCCCCGACTTGACCGCGTCGATGATCGGACCGGCCAGGCCAAGCACCGCCTGGTGCTGGAACCCGGTCGTGATCTTCTTCTCGGCCTTCGCCGCCAGCGGCGGTAGGGCCTTGGCGGCGGCGATGACGGCGCTGAAATCGAAGCCCTTGATCTGCTGCACGCCGACGCCCACCGGCCCCATCGTGAACAGCCGATCCTTGTAATCGCCCTTGGGGGCCATGACGCAATTGGTGGTCATGACGATCGGCCCGGGGAACTCGGCAAATTCCCGCTGCTGCACCTGCCACGCCCCGCCGTAGTTGCCCGCCAGATGCGGGTACTTTTTCAGGCCGGGATAACCATGGGCCGGCAGCATCTCGCCGTGCGTGTAAACATTAATCCCCTGGCCCTCGGTTTGCTTGAGCAGGTTTTCCAGGGCCAGCAGGTCGTGGCCGCTGATCAGGATGGCAGGGCCGGCCTTGGCGCCCGTCTCGACGGCGGTCGGCATCGCCGCCCCGAACCGGGCCACGTGGGCCTCGTTGAGCATCTTCATCGTTTTCAGGTTGATCCGCCCGCACTCGAGGTTATAGCCGATAAAGCGGTCCACGTCAAAATCGACATTGGTCAGCGTCGCGAACAAGCCCTCGGCGAGGAAAGCGTCAACCTCGTCATCGTGGACCCCCAACTCGCGGGCATGATAGGCATAAGCCGCCACGCCTTTAAGCCCGAAAATCAGCAGATCCTGCAGGGCCGCCACGGTCGGACTCTTGCCGCACACGCCGCTCCTGGTGCAACCCGTGCCCCCGGCCGTCTGCTCGCACTGGTAACAGAACATCGCTTGCGTTTCGCTCATGATTCTTCCTTTCCTATTGGTTCCCGAAGGAACGCCCTGTCTTGAAGTCCACGGTTCGGATTGTATCAAAGTGGACTGTCGCTGTCCACTATTATTTTGACAGCCGTCGGATTTTTTTATCCGTGGCGAACCAGGCTTTGTTTGAGAACTCAGCGGCGCAGAATTTGTTCGACGAGGGGCTTGATCTGGTCGACGCGGTCGCGTGGACAGACGAGGATGCCGCCGGGGCCGTGGACAACGACAACGCCGGTGAGGCCGGCGACGAGGACGGGGTGGTCGTCGTCGGTGAGGACGACGGAGTCGGCGACGTCGTGAAGGACGGCGGGGCCACGGACGTGGTTGCCGTTGGCGGCGGCGGGGAGGAGTTCGAGGGCGGCGCTCCAGCCGCCGACGTCGCTCCAGCGAAAGGCGGCGGGGACGAGCCAGACGTTTGAACTGTTTTCCATAACGGCATAATCGATGGAGATGGGCTGGACGGCCTCGAAGGCGCGGCGGAGTTCGGCGGGGAAAGCGGGGGTGGCGAAGGATTTTCCGAGATCGGCCAACGGCCCGTAAACGGCGGGGGCGAGGCGTTTGGCGGCTTCGAGGAGTTCGGCGGCGCGCCAGACGAACATGCCGGAGTTCCAGAAATAGCGGCCGGAGGCGACGTATTGTTCGGCGCGGGCGCGGTCGGGTTTTTCGACGAATTTTTCGACGGGCATAGGTTCGAGAGCCTGGGGACGTTTGGCGGCGAGGAGGTAGCCGTAGCCGGTGGCCGGGTAGGTGGGGGTGATGCCGATGGTGCCCAGGCCGCCGTCGCGGGCGGCGGTGACGGCGGAATCGAGGGTGGCTTGGAAAGCGTCGAGAGGGCCGATGAGGTGGTCGGAGGGCATGGCGACCATGATGTGGCCGGGGGCGAGATGTTCGACCAGGAGGGCGCCAAGGACGAGGGCGGCGGCGGTGTCGCGGCGCAGGGGTTCGAGGACGACGTTGGCGGAGGGGATTTCGGGAGCCTGCTCGGCGACGAGGGCGGCGAAGGCCTGGTTGGTGAGGATGAAAATGCGGTCGGGCGGGGCGAGAAGGCGGGCGCGTTCGACGGCCTGCTGGAAGAGGGAGCGGCCGGTAAGTTCGGTGAGGAACTGCTTGGGTCGGGCGGGCGTGCTGAGAGGCCAGAAGCGTGTGCCGCCGCCGCCGGCGAGGAGGACGACGGTGACGTCGTGGAATTTATTTTCTGGCATAACTGCTCCGATTGAACTGGTTCAAAATAAGATCAGATAGAATTGATTTCGACCGTTTGGGCGCAGCACATTAGCCGTAGAAGTTGCCGCGGAGGTGGCGGCCGCCGTCGATGAAGAGCAGTTGGCCGGTGACGAAGGGGGCGGCGAGGAGGAAAAGGACGGCGTCGGTGATGTCGCGCGGCGAGCCGAAGGTTTGGAGCGGCGCGGTGTGGGCGAGGTTCTGGAGCCAGGACTGGTCGTGGCCTTCGGGTGGGAGGATGAGGCCGGGGGCGACGGAGTTGACGCGGATGGTTGGGGCGTAGTCGAGGGCACACATGGCGGTGAGGGCATGGGCGGCGCGCTTGCTGAGGTGGTAGGCGACGTGTTGGCGGTCGTAGTCGTCGAGGCGGGCGTCGAGGAGGTTGATGATATCGCCGGGGCGGCCCTGTGCGGCGAAGGCGCGAGAAGTTTCCAGGAGCGAGAAGGCGTTAATCTGCATGGCTTCGGCGAGGGCGGCGGCGGAGAGGTCGGCGAGGGTGCTTTCGGGGAAGATGGAGGCGTTGTTGATGAGGATGTCGAGCGGTCCGAGGGCGGCGATGGCACGGGCAACGAGATCGGCCCCCTGCCCCGGTTGGGCGAGGTCGGCCTGGATGAGGGCGGCGCGAGGGCCGGCGGCGCGGACCTGGTCGGCGGTTGCGGCGGCGGCCGAGGCGTCGCTGTGGTAGTGGACGGCGACGGCGACGCCGTGGGCGGCAAGGGCGAGGGCGATAGCGCGGCCGAGTCGGTCGGAGGCGCCGGTGACGAGGGCGGATTTGCCGGCGAGATTGGGGCGAGGTTCGGTCATGTCAGATTCCCCAGGCGAAAAATTGCGGGCAGAAGCGGAGCATGAGATTAAGGACGGCGGCGGCGTAGAGGGAGGCCCAGACGTCGTCGAGGAGGATGCCCCAGCCGCCGGGCAGGCGTTCGAGGCGGCGGCAGGGCGGCGGCTTGACGATGTCGAAGAGGCGAGTCAGGAGGAAGGCCCAGACGACGGTGGCGGGGAGGCTGGGGGCGCGGAAAAGGAGGACGGTGACGAAAAAGCCGGCGAATTCGTCGAGGACGACGCGCTGCGGGTCTTTGCCCCAGCGGGCTTCGGCCCAGAAACCGAGCCAGACGGTCAGGGCGGAGGAGAGGAGGAGGACGGCGGCGATGAGCCAGAGTTGGGCAGCGGGCGGAGCGAGGAGGACGATGGCGAGGTAGGCAGCAACGGCGGGGAGGGTACCGACGGTTCCGGGCATGAAGGGCGCGTAGCCGCCGCCGAGGACGGTGACGACGGCGGTTTTGAGAAAGTCTTTGGCGGAGGCCATAGGAATAGAATATAGCGTTCGCGGGTCGGGAGGCGAGAGAAAAAGTGGAACGGCAGTGGGCAGTGGGCAGTGGGCAGTGGGCAGTGGGCAGTGGGCAGTGGGCAGAAAAACAGAAACAAAGAAAAACCCCTCACCCGGCGCGGCGCGGGAGAGGGGTGGATTTATTAGCTGCTAAACACATGTACTACTTTTTTGGCGTGACCGGGGAACGGACGGTGACAAGGTAGTAGATTTCGGTCTGGGTGGCGTCGGTTTCGTTGCCGGTGAGGAGGCTTTGCGGCACGGTGCCCCCGGCGACGATGGTGGGCGTGTCGAGGGGGAGTAGGAGGGTGCCAGCCTGGGCATCGCGGACGGTTCGCGGCAGATCGACCGTGCCGGTGGCCACGCGGTAGCCGGCCACGCCCTCGATGCGGGCCTGGCGAATGCCGACCAGCCGGGAGAGCAGCAGGCGGAAGTCAAAAGTGGCCTTGGTTTCGTCGCTGCTGAGTGAGGCCTGG
Organism: uncultured Planctomycetia bacterium; assembly: GCA_903929765.1. Lineage (GTDB taxonomy): Bacteria > Planctomycetota > Phycisphaerae > FEN-1346 > JAACEH01 > CAIYVX01. The sequence continues at coordinate 1,639 of CAIYVX010000058.1, read as the reverse complement.
ACCTTGGCGGCGAGACCTTCGGTGGTGGAGTCGATGGTTGGGGTATAACCGCTGGAGCGATCGGCCACAACGGGCGTAACGGAGACGACATAATTCTGCTGGCTGCCTTTTTCGCTGGATAGAATCTGGCCGTCGGTGCCGCTGAGCATGGAGGAGAAAAGAACTTTGCGGACGGCTTTTTTGAGGGCGACCTTGTCCTTGTCGGTGGCGGCCATGAAGCCGACGGTGGTGTCGCCGAGGGCGGCGCGGTCGAGATCGACGACCTGAATGTCGATGAAGACGTTTCGCTTGTCGCCCGGGATGAGCTGATGAAGGAGGGTCGCGATCTGCTTGTGGCCTTCCTCGGTGGTGGAGACGAACATCAGGCCGCGGCTGATAGCAAAACCTATCGTACCCCGGCCGCCGGCGGATTCCCAGGGTTCCTTGACCTTGACGGCGTGCTCGATCAGATCCTGGAGGTGCTTGGCCTGGCCTTCGGCGACGCCTCCATAGTTGGGATCTCCAAAAGTGGCGGATTCCGTAGTTGTGGATTCCGCGTAGAGGGAGCCTCCGCCGCCACCGCCGCCGATGTTCATGGCGGCCAGGTCGGTGCCTTTAACATGAGCGAAGTTGTAGATGGGGATGCGGGTGAAGAGGGCCTTGATGTCGTAGACCCGCATCTCCATCCCGGACTCTTTCCAGGTGGTGGTGTCGGATTGGGCGCCCGTGGGGGCCGAGGCCCAGAGGCCGATGGCCAGCACGCCGGCCGCCAGGAAGACCAGCCGTAACATTGTTCTCATAGCATCTCCTTTCGTTAGGACGCTGGAAACGAATAGAAGATCAGACTACAAAGATTCTTCAGATATTTCAATAGAGAACAGAAAGAAAAGTGGTTAGTGGTTAGTAAAAAAACAGAAACAAAAAGGGCACCACGAGGGGTGCCCCTACGAATAAAACAGCAACGGCATTATTAACGATGGTGCGTGCAAGCACGCATCCTACAGGTGTGGCGGGAGCTTGACGACGGTGAGCCAGAAGGATTCGATGGCGCGGACGACCTGGAGGAGGGCGTCGAAGTTGACGGGCTTGACGATGTAACAGTTGGCGTGAAGCTGGTAGGACTGGACGATATCCTTCTCGGCCTTGGAACTGGTGAGGATGACGACGGGAATGGTGCTGAGTTTGGGATCGGAGCGGATGTCGGAGAGGATCTGGCGGCCGTCGCGTCCGGGAAGATTGAGGTCGAGGAGGATGAGGTCGGGTCGCGGGGCGGCGGCGAACTTGCCTTCGCGGTGGAGAAGGTCCATGGCCTCGTTGCCGTCGCGGGCGACGGAGAGGTTGTTGGCGATCTTGGCCTCCTTGAAGGCCTCGGTGGTCATGAAGACGTCGCCCTCGTTGTCTTCGATCATGAGGATTTCAATGGGAGCGGGAGTCATGGGTTCTCCTTAACGCGGGTTTAAACCGGTGTGGCCTCATTATAGCACAAAAATTGATCAACAGCAAATGCCGGGATTGGGTGGGGTGCATTAACGTTTTGGGGAAGGAGCAAGAAATCGGGTAGTCTTCCAGATGGTCAATAAGGAGGACTACCCGATGCACGAAGAACTGCTGGAGCAGATGGTACAACGTTTAGGGGCGGAGATAAAGAGTCTGCACGGCC
>CAIYVX010000057.1 GCA_903929765.1 uncultured Planctomycetia bacterium | reverse complement strand
GGCCGTGCAGACTCTTTATCTCCGCCCCTAAACGTTGTACCATCTGCTCCAGCAGTTCTTCGTGCATCGGGTAGTCCTCCTTATTGACCATCTGGAAGACTACCCGATTTCTTGCTCCTTCCCCAAAACGTTAATGCACCCTTTGCGCGGTCTGAGTTTGAATCCGCCGCCAAAAAGTGTATGATCTGGTTCTTTCCACTGCCGTTCCCTTAACCAAGGAGCCCCGCCATGGCGGAACAGTTAGCTTACCTGATGATTACGCCGTACTCTCTGGCCAAGAGCCGCACCGGGGCCATCATCTCGCGCGTCCTCAGCATGACCCAATCCGAACTGGTCGGGGCCCACATGTTCAAGCCTTCCGACGCCTTCGTCGACCGTCTCGTGGCTTCGTTCAAAAAGTCCACCGAGCGCGACGCCTCCTACGAACCGCTCCTCAAATACATCGACGAAAATTTTCGCGCGGTCAACCCCCTCGGCATCTCCAACCGCGTCATGGTCCTCCTCTTCCGCGGCCCCAACGCCATTGAGCAGATGCGCCAGGAAGTCGTCGGCTCGGCCAAGGTCGACGTCGCCGGCGACACGGTGCGCGGCAGTTTCGGCGATTTCCTCGTCTACGCCGACGGCCAGGTCCGCTACTTCGAGCCGGCTGTCCTCTGCGGCCTCGACGCCGTCAGCGGACTCGAACAACTCAAATTGCTGAGCGACTTTGCCGCCAAGGACGGCGGGGTCATCGAGACGGCCGTCAACTTCGCCGACTCCGGCGATGTTGAAACCAGCCTCGTTATCCTCAAGCCCGACAACTTCTACAAGCGCAGCCGTCGCGCCGGCAACATCATCGACATCTTCTCCAAGACCGGCCTTTTCCTGGTCGGAGCCAAAATGCTCCGCATGACCGTCGCCCAGGCCGAAGAATTTTACGGACCCTTGCGCCAGATTTTCCGCGACAAGCTTTCCGGCAAGGTCGTCGATGTCTTCCGCGAAAAAATGGACGGGGCCTTCGACTTCGAAGTGCCCGACGAGGTCTACCAGAAAGTCGGCTCGATGCTCGCCGAACGCAACGCCGAGGCCGAGTTCTCGCGCATCGTCGAGTACATGACCGGCGTCGATCCGCGCAAGCTCAGCGACACCGAAAAGAAGGAGCCCGGCGCCGTCCAGTCGCTGGCCCTGCTCTATCGCGGCAAGGGCGCCGTCACCAAGATCCGCCGCTGGCTCGGCGCCACCGACCCCTCCAAGGCCGACTACGGCACCGTCCGCTCCGACTTCGGCCGCGACCTCATGCGCAACGCCGCCCACGCCTCCGACAGCGCCGCCAGCGCCGAACGCGAACGCAAAATCATCGGCCTCTGGCACACCGAACCCAAGCCCGAGTTCAAGCAGGTGATCGACGCCTACTTGAAGACCGTAAAGGGGTAACTCGTGGCGGAGAAGAAACTGGGCGAACCGCGCGACTGTGAGTTCACCGCCCGCATCGACGGCTCGACCGAGCGGTACGTCGAACTGTTGCCGCAAGGCTTCGATCCGAAGAAGCCGCACGATCTGCTCATCGGCCTGCACGGCCTCGGCTCGGACCGCTGGCAGTATGCCAAGGAGCCGCGCGGCGAGTGCCAGGGCGTACGCGACGTCGCCGCCCGGCATGGCCTGATCTTCATCTCCCCGGACTACCGGGCCAAGGCCTCGTGGATGGGACTCAAGGCCGAGGCCGATCTGCTGCAAATCATCGACCTGCTGCGAGAACAGTACTGGATCGACCGCGTCTACCTGGCCGGCGGATCGATGGGCGGCCTGAGCGCCCTGATCTTTGCCGCTCTTCACCCGGAACTGCTCGACGGCGTGCTGGCGGAGAACGCCACGGCGAACATGCTCGAATTCGCCGACTTCTCGGCCAAGACGGACTATGGCGACATCAATTACCGGAAAACCCAGGCGGCGGCGTACGGCGGCACGAAGGAAGAGAATCCCGAGGAATACCGCAAGCGCAGCCCCGAATTGACGCCGGAGCGGTTCACCATGCCGGTGGCCGTGACCGTGGGCGGCCTGGACCCGGCCGTCCCGCCGGCCAGTGTGCGGCGTCTGGTCGAGCGGTGGCGGAAACTCGGCAAGACCGACGTGCTCCTGATCGACCGCCCCGACGGCGGCCACGAGACCAACTACGACGATACGGTTACGGCCATGGAATTCGTGATCCGGGCGGCCGAGCGTCAGACCTCACGCCGGTCGCTCTGAGAAATGCGTTACAGATTTTCCAGCCGATGCCCCATCTTGGCCCGCTTCGTCAGCAAATACTGAATATTCTGCCCGGATTCGTGTGACAGTATACTACTTTAGCCCGCCCGGCCATCACGGCTTCATCAGTCGCGGGTCAAACTTCGTCGCCTGACGAGGCCCGATGACCATCGACTTGAAGTCCGCATGAGCTGGGTTGAGCAGGTAGTTCCAGCCGTCGGGCACAATGACACTGGGAACTTTGAGCGCGGCTGAAGCGCCGCCGGCTACCCAACGGTCGCCGACTTGCTGCACGACCGGATGCGGCGGGGATTTCCGCCATGACCTGGGCAGGGCTTGGAGATCGACCGTCCGCACCAGCGCATCGTCGAACTTTACCTCGAACAGCACATAGCGTTTGAGCAAATCCGGCGACTGGAGATGGACGAGCATTTCGAGCATGGCCAGCGATGCGCTATCGGAAACATAGACGACCGCCGTGCCGGGACTATTCCACCGGCCCCCCGCCACTCTGGCGCCGTGGCCGGAAAAAGCGGCGTCGGCCAGTTTGGCCTTGACGATGCGCCAGGCGCTCACCGTCATGCGATAACCCCATGCTCCAAGCGGGCGATCAGGTTCTCCACCTCCCGCGCCCCGACCTCCGTCGAGACGAACTCCAATGGCACCTCGCCGCCCAGGCCCGGCTGAGGCTCCTGGAGCCATTGCCGCGCCGCCGAAACGTCGCCCTCGAACAGGTCAACCGCCAGATCAAACACGCGCGAGGCGCGCAGCACGCGATCAGACTCCTCCGGCGTCAAACGGCCCTCGGTCTGCCGGCGTGTCAGCGTGCGCTGCGGTATGGCCACGAGATGGGCGATTGTTCCCCAGGACAACAAGGAGGCTTTTTGGAAACTCACCAGCCGGCTGAAGGGGAAGCCGGCCCGGACTTGGCGGACGATTTCGCCCGCGCTCCCGGCGCGTCGGCCAAAAATCCGCAGGCCGGGACTTGACGCGACCTCCTGCACCTTAACCAGCCCGCACGGCTTGGTTTTGGCCGCCCGCGCCTTATGTAAACTTAACGTCTTGGCTTTGGTCGTCAGCATAGCGCCTCCTTGTATAAGCCATTGGCATCTGGCGCAATTATACTCGCCAAGTGGCCAAGATGCAAGTCGGAACTTTGCCCCTACAAATTCTCCAACTTATGCCCCATCTTCGCCCGCTTTGTCCGCAAATACTGAATGTTTTGCTCCGTCGGCTTCGCCACAAGCGGCACCCGCTCCACGATTTCCAGGCCGTAGCCCTCCAACCCGACCACTTTCTGCTCGTTGTTGGTGAGCAGCCGGATGCGCGTGATTCCAAGATCAGCCAGAATTTGCGCCCCGATGCCGTAGTCCCGCAAATCGGCCGCAAAGCCCAGGGCCTCGTTGGCCTCGACTGTGTCCAGCCCCTGGTCCTCCTGCAGCCGGTAGGCGTGAACCTTGTTCACCAGCCCGATCCCTCGCCCTTCCTGCCGCATGTAGACCACCGCCCCGCGACCTTCCTCGGCAATCATCTGCATCGCCATGTCGATCTGTTGCCCGCAGTCGCACTTCAGGCTCCCGAACACGTCCCCCGTCAGGCATTCCGAGTGCATCCGCACCAACACCGGCCCCGCCTCCGGCCGGCCCGCTGTCGTCACGTCGCCCATCGTCAGGGCCACCTGTGGCAACGGGTCCACCAGACTCTCGTAGGCCGTCATCTGCCACACGCCGTGCCGCGTCGGCAACTTCGTCGAGGCCACCGCCGTAATCAATTTCTCCGTGCGCCGCCGGTACCGGATGATCTCGGCCACGCTGACCAGTTTCAGCCCGTATTTTTTGCAGAACTCGATCAGCTCCGGCACGCGGGCCATCGATCCGTCTTCGTTCATCACCTCGCAGATCACGCCCGCCGGCTTCAACCCCGCCAGCCGCGCCAGGTCCACCGCCCCTTCGGTCTGCCCGGCCCGCACCAGCACGCCGCCGTCCAGCGCCCGCAGCGGAAACACATGCCCCGGCCGCGCCAGGTCTTCCGGCTGGCAATCTTCCCGCATCATCGTCAGAATCGTATGCGCCCGGTCATGGGCGCTGATCCCCGTCGAAACCCCGCGCCGCGCGTCCACGCTCACCGTGAACGCCGTGCCGAACGTCGCCGTGTTCTGCGGCGTCTGCGGCGGCAGGCTCAGCCGATTGGCATGTTCTTCGGTAATGGCAGCGCAGATCAGCCCCCGCCCGCGCGAGGCCATGAAGTTGACGATGTCCGGCGTCACCATCTCCGCCGCGCACACCAGATCGCCCTCGTTCTCGCGCCGCTCATCGTCCACCAGGACGATCATCTCGCCCTTCTTCAGGGCCTCCAGTGCTTCTTCAATCGTCGCAAATTGAGTATCCATATCCGTCCCATTATATCACCCCGCCGCCCAACCGGCAATCGCAGAGGACTGAGGGATGATCTTCGTGTTCGGCGACGCCTTCCGCAATTCTCCCTGTAGGATGGTTCCCCCTAAACCAGGATTTTCCGGATGACCTTTGACCGTCCCACGGCCGAGGGAGCCGGCCCGTATTGTACTACCTCTCAGCTTTGCCCACTTGGTGACAGGCAACTTCGACGATCGCGGCGAGATTCTCTGCCGGCGTTTCGGTCGGCGCCGCTCCCGCCGGCGCCAGGATGTAGCCGCCGCGATCAAAGAGCTTGAGCATGCGCAACGCCTCACGGCGGTTGTCCTCCGGCGTGCCCAGCGGAATGGTACTCTGGCTGCCCAAGCCGCCCCAGAAAGTCAAGTCCCGGCCATACTCCCGCCGGCAGAACTCCACGTCCATAGCTTCGGGCTGAAGAGGATGCACCACCTCCACGCCGATCTCGATCAGGTCAGGAAGGATCTCGGTGATATTCCCGCAGGAATGGATCATGACGACCAGGCCGGCCTCGCGGGCCGCGGCGTAGATTCGCCGGTACTGTTTTTTGAACACGTCGCGCCAGACCTGAGGGCTGATCATCAGTGAATGCTGCAAGCCCCAGTCGTCCCCGAACCGGATGCCGTCCACGTCCTGCCCCTTCAACTGGGCGGTCAGGCGACAGGAGTAGTCGGCCAACTTCTCCGTCATCTCCTCGACGAACGCCCTTTCGCCGGCCAGCCAGGCGAGGTAGTTCTCAAACCCGCACAACGACCACCCGCGTTCAAAGAGTCCGCTGCCGATGGCGACAAGAAAGTGTTCCGGGTGTTGTCGCCTGACCGTCGGGGCCTGATCCCAGACGTGGGGAATTGTTCCGTCGGGGAACCGGTAGCCGTCGAAACTCGGCTGGTCCAGCGGGACGCTATGCACCCCGCCCCAGTCTCCGACGTTGCGGTCGCGGGCGTCCTGATGCCAGACCACGCCGAATTCGTCACGCACCAGCCCCTCGCCCACCGGCGGCAGGTTTGGGTCGGCCGGAATCGACGGCCCGACCCAGACGAGGTGGTCCCCGGTTCTCGTCAGCAGATCCTCTGTCCCGTAATAGGCGCGTAGCCTGTCGGCCGCAGCCCTTGTGAGGTCAAATTGCCACGGAATGGCCTCCGAGACTTTTCGTCGTATCGAGGCCAGCACGCGTTCCCGCTTGGTCACTCAGTTCATCCTCCGACGTTTTTTGTTCGCCTCTGCTGGCAGGTTTGACCCGGTCCAATCGTCATGGATAGCGGTAGAGTTTGCCTCGGCGGCAGGAAAGCTCCGGCCCGTTGGTCAGCCGGAGACTGAACTCCCACGTGTCATCGCCGTTCAGCCGCCGTTCGGCCATCCACTTGCCCTGGCGGAAGCGGCCTTCCTCGGCCCACAAGAAGTCCGCATTGCCGCCACGGTCGGGGGCCGGCGCGAAAGCGACGGAGAAGCCCCGACCGGCGACGACGAATTCGTCCGGCCCGAGTTGCAGAATCAAACCGGCGGCCGGCGGCCAGCCGGCGCCGCTCTTGTGGTTGAAGTGGACGCAAAGCTGGTAGTCGCCCAACTGCAGGCGCGTCTCCATCTCCGAGGCCTGGAGCACGCCGCGAATGCGGCCCTCGGCCTGGGCGGCGGTGATGAGGGGCATCATTTCCCGCAACAGGGCATAGGTGTCGTTCAGGTCCTCGCTCTGCCAGTTCCAGTCCGGCCAGCAGTGCGGAGAATCCGCGCCGAATGGCGCAAAGCAGAGGCTCTTGCCCTGGGCGACGGCCCAGAAGGCTTGCAACGCGGCCTTTTCGGGCAGAGATTCGGGGACGATGAGCGGGTTGAAAGGCCGGTTGAAGTCGGTGCAGACTTGGGCGAATTCGGGACAATAAATATCGGGGGCAAAGGCGTCCACACTGGGGGCGGCCGTATGCCAGATGTCGAGCATCTTCGCCACCGGCCCGCCGGAGGGAAACACGCCGGGCGGGCTGCCGGAATCGAGCCAACAATTAACGAACATGGGCAAACCATAAGCGGCCTTCCCGGCGGCCACGACGTTCTCGATGTAGCGGGCGAAGTGCCAGGCCATAAAGGCTTCGCCGGCCAGGGCATGGAAGACTTTGCCCCAGGAACCTTTTTTACCCAAGAAGGCCCGGTCCATATTTTCGCGCAGCGTCGGATAGAGTTCGTCCCAGTGGTCGCGAAGGTGGTGGAGTAACTCGGCCGGCACCGGCTGACGGAACACCTGTTCCGCCTCGGGCGAGAAGTCCCGCTCGGCCCCGAGCAGACCAACCTCGTTCTCGACCTGGACCATGAGTACCGTCTGCTCGGCCCGATCGATCTTGTGAATGTGTTCCATCAGTCGGGCAAAGGCCCGGCTGTCGGCCTGGCAGGCTTCCTGCGAGAGCGGCGAGATGGTGCGGCTGGTTCGGCCGCCGGCGAGTTGGCAGCGCGGGAACCTCTGGAGGTCCGTCTTGACCCAGGCGGGCGCATAGCTCGACGTGGCGTTCTTCCAGGTGCCGAACCACAGCAGCACGAGACGCAACCCGTGGCGGCGCGCGGCCCGGATGATACCGTCAACGAGCGAAAAATCAAAATGCCCCTCCTCCGGCTCGACCTGTTCCCAGCACACCGGGACGAGGGCGGCATTGCAGTTGTAGCTTTTGAGCTGCTTCCAACAGCCCTGCTTTTCCAGGAATTCCAGGCTGGAGGCACTGGAGTTCTGCATTTCAACGGCCAGCAGGATTTGCGGCTGGCCGTCCACCATAAGCTGGTAACAGCCGCCGTTCCGCTGGATACGAGGCAGTGCTTTCAATTTCTTCTTGCTCAAGGCTATCTCCTTATTATCTATTTCCGTTGACCGTACTGTAAGGCAGCGCGAAACATCGCGGCCATGTTTTCCAGCGGCACCTCTGGCGCCAGGACGTGGGTGGGCGAGAGCAGCAGGCCGCCGCCGGCGCCGGCTTGCTCGATGCGTTGTCGCACCTCGGCCTCGACGTCCGCGGGCGTGCCAAACGGCAGGGCGCGTTGCAGGCCGATGGTGCCCCAGAAAGACAACCGGCGGCCGAAACGCTGCTTGAGCGCCGGCACGTCCACGCACTCGGGCTGAACGGGGTTAAGCACGTCCATCCCAATCTCGATCAGATCCTCGACGAGGTCGGTGATATTCCCGTCGCTGTGGTAGCAAATCAGGATGTCCGGATTGACCGCCTTGGCGGCTTGGAAGACCTTGGCCAGCCGCGGCTTGAGAAACTTCCGCCAGACCTCCGGCGACATCAGCAGCCGGTCCTGCATGGCCACATCATCGCCTGTGCGGAGGAGGTCGGCTCCCGCCTGGGCATAGCGGCGGGCACAGAAGACCGACCCGGCCGTGATGCGGTCGAGCAGGCAGGCGGCAAAATCCGGATGATCGTAGAAGTCCATCATCAATTCTTCTAAGCCGCGTATCTGCCAGGCCCGCTCGAAAATCGTCATCTCCATGTGCCCCACCACGGCCAGGTTGCCGCTCTTGATCCGTGCCGCCTGCTCAGCCAGGTGCGCATGGCGGTAGGAGGCCTCATAGTCGGGCATGGGGTACTTCTCGAAGGCTTCAAGCGAATCGGCCTGGCGCATCGCCGCCGGCGGCGTGTACTCGTCGTAGGCGTCGTCCGAACCAGGAAGATGGGCCGTGCCGAATTCGTTCAAGTAAAACGTCTGCGGCCCCGGCTCCGGCCCCGAGTCATACCGCAGGCCCGGATCAAGGTGATGGAACGCCATAAACCGCTCGCGAAGGTCCAGCTTGGTCGCCTGAAAGCCGATATGGCCCAGTCGCGTGGCACAGCCAAAGTAGGCGTAGGGATCGCTCGTACCCGTCTGCTGACGAAACCTGGCCGCAGCGCACCGATTGAACCCGGTGAATTCAAAGGGAATCAATTCGTCCTGCTGTCGCCGCAGGGCCGACAGGATCACGTCCCGTGGGGTCATGTCCGGCATACTGGTTCCTTTCCTGTTAACAGTGTCTCGATAATCACGCGCCGGCCGTGCCGGGGCACTTCGACCCGCTGCTGCGGGTACTTGACCTGCATGTACTCCACGAATTCGCCGACATCTGCCGCGTTCATGGCGAACATCTCATAGTGTGCCGGAATAACCGCTCCCGGCCGCAGCGTTCCCGCCAGGTCGGCCGCCTCCTGGTAGGTCATATTGCCGATGCAGCCGGCCTTGAGCCGACGGGCGTCGCGCCCGTTGATGGGCAGGATCATCAGGTCGAGCCGCTGGCGGCGCAACCGATCGTATAGCCCCTCGTAGATACAGGAATCACCGGCGTGGTAGAGACAGAAGCCATCGCCCTCGATCACAAAGCCCAGATACGGATGCTGCCCGGTAGCCGGATCCGTGTCGAGAAATTCATGGGCGGCGGGCACCGCCGAAATTCTTATTCCGGCGATCTCTGTGGCCTGACCTTCGTCCAGCCCCACCACACGATTCCCGGCCAGGTCCAGTTCCTTGATGATCCGCTCGCGCAAAACGAGGGGCACGATGAACGTGGTCCCGGGCGACGTCGCCGCTATCGCCGGCCAGGCCGGGCGGTCGATGTGATCGCCGTGATCGTGACTGCCCAGCACCAGGCAGGCGTTGGTGACCTGCCCCGGCTCTAACAACGGCGGCACCTGCCGACCAGGCAATTTACTCAGGAAGGCATCAATGTACAACACCGTGTCTCCCAGCTTGATCGCAAAGCCGTGCTGTCCGAGCCACCACAGAGCGCACTGGCCGGGGCGGAGGCGACAGGCGTCGATATTCTGAATCAGGGCCACACCGGTCATGGCTGCACCTGCCGCCAGTCCAGGAGGACTTTCAGCACGTTCTTGTCGTGGCGGACCAATTCTAGTCCACGGGCATATTCCGTCGGTGGCACGAGGTGTGATATTAACCGCCCCAGTGGAAGCTCGCCGCTGGTGGCCAAGGTGACGGCCCGATCCCAAGCCCCCGCCGAGGCGTTGGAACCGATCAATTCCAATTCGCGGTGGAGCATGTGGTTCCAGGGGAAGTCGGCCCGGCTTGTCTCATAGTCGCCGACGATCAACACCTTGCCCTCTTTGGCCGCCAGGTCCAGGGCCACGGCCAGAGCGGCCGGAGAGCCGCTGGCTTCAATCACATTGGCATAGGGTTGGCCGCCGGCTCGGGCCAGTGCGCCGCTCAGTTCCACGCCGGCCTCATGGTGGTTGACGACTGCGGCAGCGCCGAATTCCTCCGCCACCGCCAGCCGCGCCGCTCGGCCGCCGACCAGCGTCACCGCCGACGCGCCCGCCCGCTTCAGTAAGGCCAGCATCAGGAGGCCGATGGCCCCGTCCCCAAAGATGAGGGCCGATGTCCCGGGCGCAGGCCTCAGCCGCCGCATGGCCCGCACGCAGACGGCCAGCGGTTCGATAAGGGCCGCGTGGTCCAGCGGAAACCCGTCCGGTAGGATGCGAACGTTGCCGGACTCGGTCAGCAGGAACTGCCCATAGCCTCCCGGATGTTCGAAACCCACCTCGCCGCCGTCGCTGAGCACGTTGTCGGCGACGCACGGTCGTCCGAGCAGGACGCGATCAACATTCGCTCCGACGGCCTCGACCACGCCCGACCACTCATGGCCGGGAATCGCCGGACAGCCGGTGCGAGTCCAGCCGGCGATCATTTTCAGGTCCGTCGCGCAAATGCCGCAGACGGCGGTCCGGATACGCACTTGTTGCGGCCCGGGCGCAGGCAGGGGCCGGTCCAGCCAGGCGAGTTCTCCGGGAGCGGTATTGACGATGGCTTTCATGGGTTGATCATCACCTTGTTGCGTTCGGGACGCCCCATGATCTCCACCGCCTCGGCGATCTGTCTCAGCGGGAAACGGTGCGAAATGATCCGCTCGGCCGCAATCGTGCCGCGCTCCATCAAATGAATCGCCCGCGTCATCGCCAGCGGGGTGGTGCCGAAACTGGCGTCCATGCGACCTTCGAGAAAGTGGGTCACGCCGCCGTCGAGTTCGAAGGTTTCGTGGGTCGTGATGCCAAAGATATTCCAGCGCGTGCCCCGGCGGCGCAGGTCCACCATCAGACGCACGGCTTGGATCGGTCCGGCGGCCTCGACCACCAGGTCCGGCCCCTCGGGCATGATCTCGTAGACCCGCTGTTTCGCCTGGCCGTCGGACGGATCAACCACATGCGTAGCTCCGAGTTTCAAGGCTTCGCCGCGAGCATGGGCGCTGGTGTCAACGGCGATCAACCGGCCGGCCCCGGCGGCCCGGGCCACCATCAGGCACAACAAGCCGATGCCGCCGACGCCGATGACCACGACGTCATCGCCCACCTGCATCTGGCTATAGTGGATGATGCCTTTCCAGGCGCCCGAGAGCGGTTCGGTGAGTGCCGCGGCATCGAAGCTGATTCCCGCGGGCTTGTGCAGCAGACAACTCTCCTTCGTGCGCATGTATTCCGCAAAGGCGCCCGGCCAGACCTCGGTGGGTCCGTCACCGCCCGTGGTGAAGGCCGTCTGACAATAATGGGTGTTGCCCTCGCGGCAGTGGCGGCAGAAACCACAGAAGCCCGAAGGCTGGCAGATGACCTCATCGCCCTCGCGGAAGTGCCGGACGCCGCGACCGACGGCCGCGACGACTCCGGCCGGTTCGTGGCCGGGAATGAAGGGGAAGGCCACGTTGCGGCGAATGCCCTTGATGGCCTTGTAGTCGGTGGCACAGAATCCGCAACTGCGGATGAGGACGACCACCTCGCCTTCGCCGGGCGCGGGCGTGGCCACGTCCTTGAGCTCCAGCCGGTTAAAGTCTTCCAGAACGGCGGCGAGCATGTGGGTAGATCCTTTCGTTACTTAACTATGGCTTCGGACTCTTCCGCCGAATCCAGTCCTCCACGTACGTCATCAGTTCCTGACCTTGCAGTTCCGCCATGGCCTTGAGGTGCTGCTTCCGCTCTTTGTCGCTCTCGAATTCCGTCTGTCCGCGCGTGATCTTGAACTTCCCTTCGCGCAGGGCCTCGACCAACTGCTCGTCGCTCTTCATGGCATGAGGAAACTCCGTCGCCGTCCAGCCCACGCGCCAAGGGCTGTGGGCGTCGCTGCCCGCGATGCCGAGCAGCCGGAACCGCGTCGCAAACGCCTGGGCCTCCTCATTTTCCTGCGGCGTGCAGCCCCCGTTGAACACTTCCACCCCCGCCAGCGGCCAGAGAATCTCCGGCAACCGCAGGCTGTGCTTCCAGGAAATGCCCTCTTCCTCCAGGTAGCCCCACAGGGCGCCGCGGGAGTAACGCCGAAACGGATGGGCCGCAAACATAATGGCCTTTTCCTTCTCCACCAGCCGCGACAGCCGCCGCATACTTACCGGCGCGTCGGGAAACTCGTGCCGCAGGCCATAAACCAGCACGTCCCCGATCTCCTCGGTCTGGACTTCGATGCCCAGGAAGACCTTGACCGGCCGACGCCGGGCCACGCGCTGGGCCTTCTGCGCCCCGCTGATCTGATTGTGGTCCGTGATGGCCACGCCGCCCAGGCCCACCTGTTCGGCCCGGGCCAGCAACTCCTCCACCGATTGGCTGGCGCAGGAACTGGCTTCGCGGGTGTGAACATGCATATCAACCAGAAATGCCACGGCTTTCCCGCCCTCTCGCGTTTCGCGCAACTCTTTTCGCCTGCCGTACTTGCAACTTCGCCGGAATTGGAGTATAATACTCCGCTCCGGCGTCGATTGCAAGCGACAGAGCCTGAATGAACGTGCTTTGTAGGACGTTTCTTATGGCCGGTGGTGAATTGCCCCAGGTGCAGTTGGTCAGTTCCGACCGCCGCGGTCCCGATGCGGCCGATGGCGGCCTGCTGGCCATGGTCGTCGGCCGCCGCCCCGGTTGCGAAGTCGTCCTGCCTCACGCCTCCATCAGCGAAATCCACGCCTGTCTCGTCCGCCGGCCCGACGGCCTCTGGCTTTATGACCTCGGCAGCCGCAACGGCATCCGGGTCGGCCACACCAAAGTCAAAGAAAAGGCCGTCCGCCACAAAGACTACATCGAGTTCGGCTCTTTGCGCTACGAAGTTCGCCTCACCGGCAGCGCCGCCAAATCTGCCGGCGATCCGGCCCCCGCCTCGCTGCGCAACACGGCCACCGGGCAAATCGAACGCCTCAAACAGGTTGTCTCCGTTGTCGGCCGCCGCCACAATAGCCACGTCCGCCTCGCCGGCGGCGAAATCAGCCATGTTCACGCCCTCCTGATTCGCTGCCCCGACGGCCTCATCGTTCACGACCTCGGCAGCCGCACCGGAACCTTCGTCAACGGCTCGCCCGAACGAGAAGCCTTTCTCACCGGTGGCGAAAAACTCGCTTTCGGCCAGTTCGAGTTTGAAGTCCAACTCGAAACCTCCCCGGCCATCGACGTACCCACCGCCGAGAACGTCTTTCTCGCCGGACCCGCGACGCTGACCGACTCCATCGTCGAAGCTATTGCCGTCGCCACCCCCACTCCCGATCGCCCCGGGCCGGATCGAGGCGCGGCAAAGGAAGAGACGGGGAAGAATAGGGCCGATGACGTGGCCGTGCCGGGAGCCTCGCCCTGGACGGAGGACTCCGTTCTCATGGCGGCACTCAACCGCCGCCCTGACGCCCCCGCCGCAGCGCCGCCCGAGCCGGCCGTCGCCGAGACCGACGCCCTCGATCAGACCCTGCGCTTCCTCTCGGATAAAACCGACATCCAGCCGGTAAACGTCGAACTCCTTGACCTGGGACTCTCCGCCGTCTCTCCCGCCGCCGTTAACCCCTTTCCCTTGGGAGAGGATGGCCCGACAGGGCCGGGTGAGGAGTTGAGGCCGGAAACCGTACCGCCGCTGGACCCGGACCACAAAATCATCGAGATTCCCCTCGCCGCGCCCGTCGCGGCCCCTCCCGCCGCGGAACAATCGGCTCTTGCCCCTTTGGCCATAACTGATACAATCGCCCACGCCGAACAGGCCGTCTCGCCGCTGTCCGTCGAGGTTCCTTCCATGCCACCGCCATCTTCGCCGCAAGGCCCAACGCGGCACATGACTATCTTGCCCACCGAACTTCGCCCCGCGCGGCGAAATATGTCCGAACTGCAGTTCGAAGACGCGGCCCCGCTCGCTCCCCCCGCCACGGCGCCCGCAGCGTCGCTGTCGCCGCCCGCCGCGTCGCCCAAGTCCACGGTCCCGCCCTCACCCGAACAACGGCGCATCGAGAACGAACTTGAGGCCGTGCGCCGCCACCTGGCCGCCGAGCGCGCCGCCGTGGCTGCCCAGAGGGCCGCCCTCGACGCCCAGATCGAAGACCGCCGCCGCCGCGAGCAGGAAGAAATCGCCGCTCGCGACGAGCGCCGCCGACGCGACGAAAGCGACCGGGCCGACCACGAGGCCGCTCGCCAGGCTCTCGAAGCCGTCCGCCAGCGCCTCCAGGGCGAACGCGACGCTCAGGCCGAGGCCCTCAAGGCCCTCGAAATCGAGCAACGCAAGGTCGATGCCCTGCGCGACGAACTTCAGGCCTTCCACCGCGAACTCCAAAACGCCCAGCAAGACCTGGCCGCCGAGCGACACGCCCTCGAGGCCGAGCGGCAGGCTCTGGCCGACAACCGCGCCGCTCTGGAAACCGAGCAACAGCGCCTCCTGACCGAACGACAGCACGTCGCCGCCGAACAGCAGGTGGCCACCCAGGAGCAGACCCGCCTCGAACAATCGCGCCGCGAACTGGCCGACGGCCAGCAGAACATCGATGCCGCCAAGGCCGATCTGGATGCCCGCCTGGCCGCTTTTCACGCCGATCTCGACGCCCGCCTGGTCGCCTTCAACGCCGATTCCCAACGCCTCCAGGACGACCGTCAATCTGTGGAACAAAATCGCCAGCAGGTTCTCACCGAGGCCCAGCGCCTGGCCGCCGATCGCGAGGCCGTCAGCCAACATCGCCGGAAACTCGACGAGGAACGCGCCGCCCTGATCGCTCGACAGGAGCAATTGGTCGCCCAACACGCCGAGGTCGAGGAGCAGTCCCGCCGGCTCGGCGACCTTAAGGGCAACCTGGACCGCCGCGAAGCCGACCTGGCCGCCAGCCAGGCCAGCGCCGATGAGCGGACCGCGAAACTCGAAAATGCTCAGCGGAAACACGCCGAAAACGTCGTCGGTTTCCAGCGCCTGGCGACCCAGACCGAGGAACGCCGACAGGACCGGTTGACCGAAGAGCAAGCCCGCGTCCGAGCCGCTGCCGTTGCTGCTGTTGCCCCCTCTCACTTGGGAGAGGGTGGCCCTTCAGGGCCGGGTGAGGGGCTGAGGCCAAAAACCGCGCCGCTCATTCCGCTCCACACCGACCAAGCCGCGGTCGCCCTCGACCCGCCTTCGTCGATCTTCGCCGACACGGTGCAGGATCTTCGGGCGGGGGGCCGAGGCCGCCTGGCACAGCCGCAGCAGCCGCACAAGCGCCGGTTCCTGGTCGCCTTGCTGGCCGTCGCAACGGTGGTTCTGGCCGTGGTCGCCGTCCTGATCTTTGTCCTTACCGGAGACGGCGGCACCACTTCCGCGCCGCCCTCCGGCCCGGTTCGCGCCCCGGCCGTCGCGCCGAACGTGGTCGTTAACCCCTCTCCCGTGGGAGAGGGTGGCCCGCCTGCCCCGAGCAAGGTCGAGGGGTCAGGGCCGGGTGAGGGGTTATCGCCGAGGCCCGTGCCAACGGACACGGCCGCTCCGAACGCCGCGTCGCCGCCAACTGCGCTCGCCTCCCCTCCGGAGACCAAGCCAAATCCTGCGGACACGCTGTCCCATCCCGCACCGCCGCCGACTCTTTCGGCCAACGCAGAACCCGCCAAGCCCCTGATTCCCGGCGGCGTCTGGCCCTTCAAGCCACCGGCCGACCTGGCCGACGATAAACCGGCCGAGGATATCAAGGCCACTCGCAAATGGGCCGGCGACGAAATGGCCAAAAACATTTCCGCCCTGCGCAAGGCTTACGGGCTGCACGCCGACGCCGGGCCGCGACAGGCCATCGCCATTGAACTCGGCCCCCGCCTTAAGGCCACGCTCAACGAATTCCTTCCCCCGCCCTACGCCGAGGAAACCATCTCCGGCGGCGACCCGGAACGCGTCACCGTCCTCGTTTTCCTCGAATTTCTCTATCAGGGCAACTCCTACCTCGTCGTCTTCAAACGCCTCGACCAGACCGGCCAGATCGTCCCCGCTCGCCGCGGCACCTTCACCCTCTACCCCGGCGCCATCCGCGAGCACACCGTCGTCCTCGACCCCACCCGCGCCCCCATTCCCGAACCGGACCAACAGAACTGAGAGAAGAACGATCATGAAGGTGTTGTTTGAAGATCTTTATAAGAAAAGAATCGAGATCATGCGGGCCGTTGACCTTAACGAAAAAGTGAACGTTTACTATCAAGGTCGACTCAAGGCCGTCATACGTCCCATCCCTGCCCAGGAAGGCAAGAAAAAGCATACGCCTGATCACCCAAAGTCCGTTCGCCGCAAATCCTGACACCATCGCGATTCTGCGGTTGTAGGGGCGACATACATGTCGCCCGTCTTGATGTTGTCGTTTCCGGGTGCCACACTTTGAAGCCCCGGCGTTTCGCTGGGGCCAAAGTGTGTGCTTTGTCGCTCCCCGTGTCCCCAATCGTCGCCAAACTCTATCAGGGGAAGCCGTTGTTGCTGTTGTTGCTTCTTCTTTTGAAGCCCCCAGCACTGCTGGGGGACGCTGTTGTTGTTCCCGCCACACAAAACCGACCGCACCCCGCCATCGGAATCTGGTCGGAAATCTGGACGGATATGTAGTTGACAGACGTTCTATAGGAGTTTACGATTCTTGCTGTTGTGACAATTTGAGCTTGGCTTGTTGAGTGTCGCCCCGCTGACGAACTAGCCCTTTGTAAGCGGACAGGACGGCGTCTTGGCAGGCCCCGACAGGGGCCTGTCAGCGAAGTCCTTGTCCGTGGGCTGGGCTAGGCCCGTCAGCGAGGATGGTAGCTGGGGGCTCTTTTTTCATTTGTGCCCCCTCCTTCCATTGTCTCCAGACCCGATACTCCTGTAGTCCGCCCTACAAGCCTTGCCGCCCGGCGGTCGGACGGGATCGGTTGCTTTGTGGAACTGGAGTGTGCCCCATTCACGCTGAATTTCTACAGAAAGGCGGTGGCAGATGATCTCCGTTGCCTGTCCGTCGTGCCAGAAGATTTACAAAGTTGACGAATCTGTCGTTGGCAAGCGAGTAAAGTGCGCGGGTTGCGGAACGGCCTTCGAGATCGGGGCGAAGGAGCCGCAACCGGTCGAACAACCAGCCGCCAGCGAGGTTAAGCAGGCGGCGACCGCAGAACAGACCGGGTACGGCATCGCAGGGGAAGGCGCCACTTGGGACCAAACGGAGCGGGCACCTCAAGCCCCTCCGCCTATTCCAAAGAAAGCACAAGCCGGCGTCGCCAACGCCTCCGGGCCGGGTGTTACCGAAAAGGCCAAGGTCGCAACGCAGGATGCCAAGCACGCGCTGAAAATACTCCTGGCCGACCCGGCCGGCGGCCAGTCCATCGCGCTGGAGTTGCTTGGTGATGGGCGGGCCGTCGGGGTTGGGTTACTCTTTGTGGGCATTTTCGTGCTCACCGGCTACCTGGCGGGCAGGGAACAACTGGCCCAACTGTTCGGGATGTATCGTGGGATGGGCGGCTCAGAAGACTTGGAAACCCACTTAAAGCTCGTCCTGGCGGCGGCCATTCCACCCGCGGCATTCCTGGCCGGCCTTGTGCTCATTGGAAAAATCTTCGGGGGCAAAATTTCCTTCCATTCCGGCCTGTTTTGCTCGGGCGTGGCGTTGCTCCCCGCCAGCATTGCGCTGGTTGGCGTATGGCTGTTGGGTGAAGGCAACGTGGAGCTTATGGGCGTGATCGCCTTCTTCGCCGCAATCATCACGATCTTGCTGGTCAACTCAGGACTGACCGGCGTCCAAAGACTTTCGGCCACCAAGGCGATGCTGTTGACCCCGACGCTCGTAATCCTTTCGTGTTACATCAGCAAGGTCTTGTACATGAGAGTTTTCAGCTAATCGTAGCGTCGGAGAGCTTGGACTGCAAAAAGTCTCCCCCGCGTGGAACCAGTGTAAAGGAAGGCCCAAGATAGAAAGGAGCTTTAGCATGTCAGCCAGAAAACTCATTGGAATCTCGATTCTTTTCCTGGCAGTTTTTGCAATGGCCGGTTGTGGCAAGAATTCGCGCCAATCGCCGCCGAAGCAACAGGTCGAGGACGCCATAAGTTCAATTCTGCCCGCTTTTCTTTCGCTCGGCAGCGTTGAGTTAGAACCGCTATCTGCCGGTCGTCCAGAAACGGTAAAGGTCAACTTCAAGGCTATCGTCATTCCGAAAGAGGATCTGTGCCAATTGGACCGTGAGGTGGAAGGCACCCCAAAGGTGACCTTGCTCAAAGTTGTTCAGGCCGCCGGAACTAAAGTGGCCATTTACGGTTATGTAGATGCTCGTCGAACCATGGATCTCTGGACGCTGGACACGCCGAAGATTCAGGTTGGCTTGCAGCAATTCGGCCTGCCGCGAGGATCGTTCAATGCCCAAGCCTATGTCACCGGCACCAAGGAGGCTGCCGCGGCGCTGAGTGAGCAAGCCGCGAATACCGAGGCGCAACGACGCGCCGAAAAAGCTGCTCAGGAACGCCGCGACCAGGAGCAAAAAGCCCTTGAAGAGCGGCAGGCTCGCGAGGAAAAGGCGAAGCAGGAGAGAGAGGCCCGCGAAGAAAAGGCCCGGCAGGAGCGCGAAGAAAAAGCGAAAATCGCCCTTGAAGAACAAAGACAAAAGGTGGCGGAACAACAAAGGAAAGATGAAGAACAAAAACAGAAAGAAGAGGAGGCACTCCGGCAGAAAATCATGCTGGCAACAGTTCCTGGCACACGGTACATCGGGACAATTGCCGGTGGGGACAAACGCCAGCGCCTTCGTTTGGTCTTTACCGAGCAGAAGGGCTTTCTTGTCCGCGCTGAGGCAAGCAACCCTGATAATCGAGCGTGTAAGCGAGTTTTTACGGGGGAATTGATTTTTAACGCGAAACCAGAAGGGGACAGCCAGGTGGCCTATCCAATTAAGATTAGCCCGGCCGAAAATGGTATTTCTGGTTGGACTCAATACGATTGTGATCGTATTTATGAGTCTGCTTACAACTACTCAATCATGCTTTTCCAGACCGATGGGGGGCTCGAAGGTCATGCAGGCCCCTTTACAATTCGGCTTCAGCGCGATTCAGGTACCGGACCTTACGCTCCGCAACCGCCGGACGTGATCCCGCCGAAGAAGGGTAGCAGTCACTGACTGACCTCGCCGACAGTAATAACGGCGTGGAAGCACCCTACCGGTCTGAATCGCAAGAAGGAAGTCGGAGTCGTCAAGGACGGCGCGCCGGCGAACGCCCGCTCTTGACTTCCCCGCCCCGCCGTCCTATCATCGCCGCTTGTTGCCGTTCCTTAAGCCCCTAGACTTTAGTCTGCCGTCCCGAGGCCACCCATGCGCGTCGGCGTCTTCAGCGACACTCACGACAATCTCATCGCCATCGACCGGGCCTTGCGGCTCTTCGAGGACGAACGCGTCGAGGCCGTCATTCACGCCGGCGACATCGTCGCTCCGTTTTCACTCAAACTTATTTTGGCGCGCGTGGAAAAAATGGGCGTACCGCTTTTCGCCGTCTTCGGCAACAACGACGGCGAACGCCACGGCCTGGCCAAACTCCTGCCCGACCTCTGCGACGGCCCGCGCCACTTCGAACTCGGCAGCCGAAAAATCTGCCTCGTCCACGATCTCGACCGACTTCGCCACGACGACGAACTCGCCGCCGACATCGTCATCACCGGCCACACCCACCTCGACACCGTCTGCGAACTCAAGGACGGCCGTTTGTACGTCAATCCGGCCGAATGTTGCGGCTGGCTGACCGGCCTTTGCCGCGCTGCCATCCTCGACACCGAAACCCTCTCGGCCCGGTCCGTCGTCCTCATGGAACAGGAAAGGCCACGCCCATGAACTCTCTGCGTCTCGCCCTCGCGCTACTCATTTTCCCGGCCCTGGTCCTCTGCGGCGGATGCACCGGCCGCGTCGTCCGCACCATCACTGTCGAGAGCAACCCGCCGGGCGCCATGGTCTGGCTCAACGACCGCGAAGTCGGCCGCACTCCCGTCACCGCCGACTTCACCTGGTACGGCACCTATCGCGTCCGCGTCGAAAAAGACGGCTACTTCACCGAGACCGTCTACGAAAAAGTCACCGCCCCGTGGTACGAGTTCGTCGGCGTCGACCTTCTTTTTGAAACCGTCATTCCCGGCACCCGCCACGACGACCACAAGTTCCCGCCCGTCGTCCTGAAGCCCGCCAAGGAAGCCGAAACCGAACCGCTCCTGGAACGCGCCGAAGCCTTCCAGAAGGACTCCCTCGACGCATTAAAACCTAAATAGGCCGCCTGTCCGACCGTTGCTTCTTCACCCCTCTCCCTTGGGAGAGGGTGGCACGAAGTGCCGGGTGAGGGGTTGAGGCCAACAGCCCCGCGAGAACGCCTGGCCTCTGTTGCCGTTGTTGCCGTTAATTTTTCATTTTTCATTTTTAATTTTGCATTCTTCCGGGTGCATTAACGTTTTGGGGAAGGAGCAAGAAATCGGGTAGTCTTCCAGATGGTCAATAAGGAGGACTACCCGATGCACGAAGAACTGCTGGAGCAGATGGTACAACGTTTAGGGGCGGAGATAAAGAGTCTGC
>CAIYVX010000056.1 GCA_903929765.1 uncultured Planctomycetia bacterium | reverse complement strand
GTCCAGCCCGACCTGCCGCTGGTTGACCAGACTCTTGACCGGTTGGTGCAGATACTCAATCGGGTCTTCGATGGTCACGATGTGGCAGGCCCGCGTCCGGTTGATGCGGTCAATGAGCGTGGCCAGCGTCGTGCTTTTGCCCGCTCCGGTCGGCCCGCACACCAGCACCAGGCCGTCGCGCAGGTCGCACAGGGCATGAAGATTTTCCGGCAAGCCGAGTTCCCCGAGTGACCTGAAGCGGTCCTCCAGACGCCGCAAGGCGATGGATAGTCCGCCCTGACGCCGGAAGATGTTGAAGCGAAATCGCGAGCCGCCGGGGCCGAGGATCGCGCCGTCAATCGAACCGCGCGACCAGTCGGCCGAGGTCTGGGCCAGCAGCGGGGCGACGTATTCCTCCATCAGCTCGCTGGTGATCTCCGGCTGACCGGCCACGGGTTCGAGCGTGCCTTCGATCCGCAGCATCGGCGGCGAGCCGACCGCCAGATGGAGGTCGGAGGCCGCGCGGGCCAGGCATTCCTCGAACAGGCTATAGATACCGTTACTCTCCGCCACGTCAGCCTCCCATCAAATGACGAACACCAGCGACCAGTGCCGCAACGCCGTCCCGTCGTCGGCCGGTTCCATAGACAATTGCCACGGCACCACCACGCGGTCCAGCCCCGGCATAGCCTCCAGCACTTCCAGAATCCGGCTGTAGTTGCCGACCAGTTCCACTTTCCACGTCTCCGGCTGGAGGTTCCGGTCAGTCGCCCCGGTCGCCAGCAGCCAGTCCTTCAGCTTCGCATCCGTCCCGGTTTTGCCTGTTGTGTCAGCAAGTCTGGTGGTGCTGGCCGCTGCCACGCTATGGCTTTCCAGCAAGCGGCTGAACGCGGCCAGAGCAGCCGGGCGCTCAGCGGGATTGTTCCACCGCCGCGGCGCCAGCCTGGTTTTTTCGGCCTGGGCGGTGGCTGTCACCGAAGCCCGCAGCGACGCTAACTTGGCCCGGAGTTGCTCCTGTTCGTCGTGCTGCGCTCGCACCGTCTCGACGGATACGGCCTGTCTTTGGGCAGCCTCGATTTTGACCTGAAGGTCACGAAGTTCGTTCGCGCGAGGCCGCTCGAATAGAAACACGTACCCGATCAGGACAACGAGCGCCGGCAAGATGGCCAGCAGCCAGCGGTCGCGGTTCGAGAGTCTGATGGTTCCGCCATCCTTCATGGTTTCCGGCCCCCCGTCTGATGAGCCGCCGGCGCAAACGCTGCCCCTTGCGGCGAGGCGATAATGCGATACTGCCACAGCGGCGACGCCGTCTCCTCGCTCTCGGCATTAGCGGCCCACTTCTCGGCGGCGCTCACGGTCCAGCCTTTGGCGGCCAGAACCGCCGACATTCGCGCCGCCAATTCGTCCGCCGCAGTTGGCCGCAGGCACACGCCCTCGACGTGGACCGCGCCGCCCGAATCACCCGTCAAGCTGTCGAGGACGACTCCGTCTCTCGTGGCCTGGGCGATGGCCGACAACAGCGCCGGCCAACGTTCCTGTTGCCGGCGTATCTCGTCCGTCCGTTCGGCCGCGACGGCTGGAACAGATTCCAGTTGGGCGAGTTGTTTCTTGAGGGTTCCGATCTGCGCCGCCAGTTGAGTGCTTTGCTGTTGCGCGCTGCCCAGGCCCGTCAACCGGCCTTTAGCTTCATCCAAGTCCCGGCTAGATAGCCAGCCATGCAATGCGCCGCCCAGGAGCACGAAGGCCAGAAGAATCGCCGAGACAGCCGCCAGACGCCTTATCGGTGCCGGCCGTAGCGGCGGAGTGATGACCGGCACGCGCGGCTCCAGCCTCGAAAGTTCGCCAGCCCAGAGCTTCAGGAACTCACACAGAGCCTCGCCATCGAGCGGCGGCGCCTCGCGCAGAGCGTGGCGGACGGCCAGGTCGTGGCTGTCGCCGCCCGGCAACCATTCCGTGTCCGCCGCCGTCAGCCGCGCCAGCCAACTCTCGACCGACTCGCGCCACTGCGGTTGCGACGGATTGACGTTGACCACGCGGACCTGGGCCGGCTGGCCGTCGATCTTTTCGACGCAAACGGTGGCTCGCCCCCAAACCTCCACGCGACTGAACGGCCCCGCCTTGTCCGGCGACACCAGCGGCACAGGCAGCCCGCCGGGATGCACTATGCCGCGCAGCCGTCCGCCGGCGGCAGCAACGCAGGCCACGGCTGCTACGGCTTGCTCGTCCTCGATCTGCGTGACCCAGAAGGCCTCCGAACCTTGGACCACGCCCAGCCGGTGGACGCCCAAGCTCGACTGTAGACCGGCAATGCCCGAAAACGATTCGACCTCGAAGCCGATGGCCCGTTCGAGTTGCTCGCCGCTCAGGCCGGCCATGACCGGGGCGGCGAAGTAGACTCGCTGCATCCACACCTGGTCGGTCAGGAGCCAGACATCGCGGGCACAACTCGGACCCAGGTCCAGGGCCGTCCCAACAGCCGCTCGCAAGCCGCTCTCCTGTGGGGCCGCAGCCTGCCAGAAGCCGAGACGAGTCTGCTCCGGCCCCGGACCGAAATCGGCCCGAGCGACGAACCGGCTGGTGACGATGAACAGAGCTGTGGTCGGGCGTTTAGCCATAAGCTTTCATCACGTTAGCGAATCACCAGGTCGCGGACCTGGCCGCCGGCTTGCAAAGTAATCCGGACCGGCACGCTCTTCAGCGTGGCCAGGCCCAGGTTGGTCAGCGTCGTCGGCGTACCCGGCGGCAACTGGTAGGCCCGCAAGACGCGCGGCCCGATGGTCGCAGGAACGCTGTAAGCCGTAACCGTGGCGGACGACGAGACCGTCACGGTGGCCGGCAACTCCAGAATGCCGCCCGTGTTCGGATTCGGTCCGAAGTAGCAGACCATGAGCGGCCCGTTGTTCGGATCTGGGTTCTTCAACTGACCGCTGGTAGTGTCCAGTTGATAGACGCAGCCGCTCACCGTGGTGGCGTAGCTGGCGTTGGCCGGCTGCCCCGTGCTGCCGCCCAGGTTGACCATTAAAAGACCGGGGCCGTAACCAGAGGCGGTGGCCCCGCTGCTGGTTACAGTGACGACCTGGCCGCTCCCGTCCGTGTTCAAACCATAGGCCTGCCCCCAGCCGTCCACCAGCGAGGATTGACTGAGACTGAGCCGCAGATAGTTGCCGCGCCAACCCGTGCCGAGTATCACTGCCGTGTCGTCCGGCGCCGCACCAATGGCGAACGCCTGCACGTTGTTCGGATTTCTCCACAGTTCCTGCAACTGCGTAGTCGGGTCGTTGCCAACGGCGTAAGGCAACCGGCCGAGGTCGGCCACGAAGCCTGTCACCAGTAGCGAACCATCGGCATCGCGTTCATTGGCTGCGCCGAGCACGGCCGCTTGGATGTTGTCGAGGCTGCGACGCGTCGCGTCATAGCGGCTCTGATCTTCCACACCGTCGAGGCTGCGAACCGCAACGGTGGTCAGGGCGGCCAGAATGGCCAGGACGATGACCAGTTCCAGCAGCGTGAAGCCGCCCGAGATTATTCTACTTTTCCTGGGATTATTCATGGTGCCACGTCCGGACGATAGAGAAACAGAACCTGGTCTTCGCCACGGGCGGTTGGGGCTGGATAAAGCACGTCACCCGGCGTCTGGATGATGCCGTCAGGTCCGGCCGACACCAAACGGGCGAAGTTTTTTTGATCCGCTACGGTCGTAGCCGCAGTCGGAATCTGGAGCACCAGGGGCCGCAGCCAGGCGTCCGCCGGGGCAGGATCGCCGTTCTGCCCGTATGCGCTGGTGAATCCCGACTTCCCCGATACGTCAACGGTGTAGGAAACCGTCTGCGACAACATCACATACGGTCCACGCCAGCCGCGACCCGTCTGTGGGTTGAACGGCGCTGCCCCAGCCGGCATGACGAACAGATCTTTGAGCGTGGCGGGGAGTTGCCCCATGTTGCCAAAATACCCAGGTCCGGCGGCGCTGCCGGTAATCGCGTCGCGGACCGCCGTCAGGCTCGCGCTCGTCGTGGTGCTCATCGACTGGCTTTTCGTGTCGGCCAGGTTCGGCAGCACCAGCGCTGCTAGGATGACCAGCACGCCGATCACGACAACCATCTCGATCAGCGTGAAGCCGTTTGCTACGTCTTTGTTTTTCATGACCCATCTGCCCAGGCCGGCGGCGTCAAGCAGCTAGTGCTTGTAGTATTCGTTGGTCTCGCTGCCGATGGTGTCGCCGTCAGAGCCGATCACCGTCTTGAGGGTCGCCGGGCTGCCGTCCTCGGAGGCCTCAAAGACCGCCAGGAACCGGCAGTATTCCTGTGTGGGATCGCGGTTGGAATAGAGGGGAATTTCCTGCACCCCGTTGCCCATGATGGTGTTCAACGGGCCGATGCCCACGACGACCAGGTGTTTGCCGGTCGGCACGACCGGGGCAGCGGAGTTGGCCTGCTGCGGGTAAAGGTGGTTGATAATGGCCTTGCCGTCATCATCGGCCGGGTTGATGGTGGCGACGATGCCGCCAGTGACCAGGGCTCGCGTGGTGATGAAGCAATCGGTGGGGAAGTCGCTGGCCGAGGCGGCTCCCGCATCCAGGACGTTCCGGATACCCATCCGCGTCAGGGACCGCAGTTCGCCGTCGTTGGCAATCGTGTCGAGAGTCAGTTTGGTGGGGCTGCCGGGGATCGGGCCGCCGGTCAGTTCGGAGTCCAGACCGGGCACCAGGTTCTTGTTGGCGTCGTAGGTGGCCGCCCAGAAGGCCGTGCCCGTGTTGTTCATCAGGGAATCCCACTTGTCGGGATAGGCCGCGTACTGGGTGTAGAACTGCTGGATAACACGGGACATGTCGGCCATGTTGCTGGCCGCCACCGCCTTGTTGGCCCGCAGCTTGAAGACGTCAACACTGGGCAGGACGATCCCGGCCAAAAGAGCCAGAATGCCTATGACCACAACAAGTTCGATGAGCGTGAACCCCTGAGCCGACCGGCGACGCTGCTTTGCTCCCACGGCATTCACTGACGACATACGAGTCTCCTTTCGCTTTCCCGTTGCAGTCCTGGCCAACTTTGTGTTGGCGCAGTCTTTGCGCTGTAATCTCCTAAAGCAAGAGGTGTGCCGCAGACGGCACTATTTCAACAATTACCGTAACATGGCTTCGGGAGTAGGGTTACGTGCGTCGCAACAATCTCGTCGGCCAGCGAAGTCACAATCTATCTGCCTGTGGGTTGTGCAACTGGCACCCTTCCGCCGCCGGATTGCACAAGAAGAGGGCAGACGCTTCTCGAATCGTGGACTTCGCCAACGACGCGAAGTAGAATGGCTCCATCGAGTGGCGCACGAACTAATGATGTGGACTGGACGATGAAGTTTACGATCAAGACCCGACTTGTTCTGGCCATGAACCTGCTGGTGATCGGGGTCGGCGTGGCCGTCGGCTGGGCGGGCGTAAAAGTCACCGCCGGCATCATCGAACATCGTCTGGTGGACGAGTCAGCGAAAAATGCGGCAGGCATTTTCGGCACGATGCCCTTGCCGTTTTCGCCGGACATGATGTCCCGACTGCAATCGCTCCTCGGCGCTCCGGTCGCCGCCGGCCGGTCGGACCACCGCAACCTGGTCGCCTCCAGTCTGCCCAAGCCCGAGGAGGAAGCCTTGCAGGCCCTCCTGCCAAAGGGGCCGTTGCCACGTCGGGTCAGTCTGAACGGGCAAACCTATCTCGTCGGCGAAACTCCAGTTCCGAGCGACCCGGCGACCTCGAATCCGATGACGATCTATCTCCTCGTTCCTGAGTCTCAGGTCCAAGCCGCCCAGAAGGCTTCTGAACAGACCATCGTTCTGGTGACTTTTATTGCCATTCTGCTGGCCAACGGGTTGGCCTTCTGGCTTTCGGCGACGATCTCGCGTCCGCTGGGCCGGCTGGTGCAACGGATGGATTTGCTG
The DNA here is from genome assembly GCA_903929765.1 of uncultured Planctomycetia bacterium. Lineage (GTDB taxonomy): Bacteria > Planctomycetota > Phycisphaerae > FEN-1346 > JAACEH01 > CAIYVX01. The sequence goes on along the minus strand of CAIYVX010000056.1, from coordinate 1,764 downwards.
GCCAGCCAAGCGGCCGAGGAAAATCCGGCGGCGTCTGCGGAGGGCGTCGGCAGCGCTGGTCCACCGGAGTTGGCCCAGTTGGCCAGGTCGTTCGACACGCTCGTGGAACGCCTAGCCGAAGCCCGCCAACAGTTGGCTCGCTCGACGCGGTTGGCGACGGTCGGACAACTGTCGGCGGCCGTGGCCCACGAACTGCGCAATCCCCTGAGCGGCATCAAGATGAACGCCCAGGTTCTGGCCGAAGAACTGGCCAAGTCGGGCGTGACCGACAGCGGCTTGGACCGCATCATCCGCGAAGTCGAACGGATGAACGTCTACTTGGAGGAGTTGCTGGAACTCGCCGGTGACGAGGTGAAGCCCGACCGGCCGCTGGAGTTGCCACAGTTGCCGCGCCTCCGTCTGGAAGCCGTCGCCGAGTCTGCGCTCGGCCTGGTCGAGCGTCGTTGTCAGCACGGCCACATCGAAGTGGAGCGTCGCTGGAGCAAAGACGCGGCCTGGGTGCGGGCCAGCGAACCGCAACTCCGCCAAGTGATTCTGAACCTGGTGTTGAACGCCATCGACGCCATGCCCTCGGGCGGGCGGCTGACCGTGGCCACGAGTCCCGGCGCAGCCGGCGGCGTGCGACTGGCCGTCACCGACACCGGCAAAGGCGTGCAGGTTCCGGACAATAAGGATCTGTTCGAGCCTTTCGTCACAACCAAGACGGCGGGCATCGGGCTGGGGCTTTATGTCTGCCGGCGAAATATCGTGCGGCACCACGGGCGAATCGGTTATGATTCGTCACCGAACGGAACGGTCTTCTGGTTTGAACTACCGGTCGCCGATTGAGGGTCTATGGACCGACGGGCCAAAATCCTGATTATCGACGACGAAGAGACGATCTGCTTCGCCTTCCGCAGATTCCTGGAAGCGCGGGGCTTTCAAGTCGAGATCGCTTCGACGGGTGCCGCCGGACTGGCCGCTTATGCCGCCCAACCGGCGGAGGTGGTTTTCCTCGATGTGCGCCTGCCGGACACCAGCGGACTCGAAGTGCTCAAGGAGATGTGCGCGAGCGATCCGGAGGCTCGCGTGATAATAATGACCGCGCATGGCTCGCTGGATGTCGTCAGCCAGGCGCTGCGCGGCTGTGCCTTCGACTACCTGGTGAAACCGATTGACCTTCCACAGGCTGGAGGGCTGGTGGAACAGGCCCTGGCGTCGCGCCAGGCCGCAGTCGAATCGCCCGCGCCGGTCGCCTCGGAACCGGCTGATGAAAAAACCTTTGTTGGCCGCTCAGCCGCCATTCAGGAAGTCTACAAACGCATCTGCCGCGTCTCCAACAGCAATTCTTCAGCCCTGATTCTGGGTGAAACCGGGACAGGCAAGGAACTGGCGGCCCGGACGATTCACCGGCAGAGCCGGCGCAGCTCCGGACCGTTCGTGGTGGTCAATTGCGGCGCGTTGCCCGAAAACCTGGTGGAGAGCGAGCTGTTCGGCTACGCCCGTGGCGCCTTCACGGGCGCCAACGGGGAGAAGCCCGGACGGTTCGAGTTGGCCGATGGCGGCACGCTGTTCTTCGACGAAGTCGGCGAGTTGCCTCTTGCGGCCCAGGTCAAACTGCTGCGGTTCCTCGACTCGCAAACAGTCGAGCGGCTAGGCTCGGTGGAATCGTTGCGGCTGAATGTTCGCATCCTGGCCGCGACGAACCGAGACCTGGAAGCGGCGGTCTCCGCTGGCCAGTTCCGCCAAGACCTCTACTACCGCCTGGCGGTCATTCAGGTCCGC
>CAIYVX010000055.1 GCA_903929765.1 uncultured Planctomycetia bacterium | reverse complement strand
GCCTTCTCGCCGCCGGCAAGAAAAAGAAAGTAGCCCTCACCGCCTGCATGCGTAAACTGCTCGTCATTCTCAACGCTCTTTTACGGACCAGACAACAATGGCAACCACAAAACGCTTGAAATCGAACACAGTCGCTCTCCCAAGGGAGAGGGGTGAAGAAGCAAAGGACAGACATCGCATGGAAGAACGGATTTTATTCGCCGGGGCGGGCGGCCAGGGGGCGTTGACGCTGGGGAAGTTCGTGGCCCAGGCGGCGATGGCGGAGCATCGGGTGACTTTTTTCCCGAGCTACGGAGCGGAAGTGCGCGGCGGGACGGCTCATTGCCACGTGGTGATCGGCGATGCGGAGATCGCCGACCCGGTGGTGGAAGAGGCGACGGCGATGATCATGATGAACCAGGCCAGCTATGCGCGGTTCGCGCCGCGGATGCGGCCGGACGGGCTGCTGGTGATCAATTCGTCGATGGTGGCACCGGAACCGCACGTGGCCTGCGGGCGGCTGCTGGCCATTCCGGCGTCGCAACGGGCCAGCGAGATGGGCGACATCCGCGTGGCGAACGTCATTCTGCTGGGAGCGATGAACGCGGTGCGGCCGGTGGTGAGCGAGAAGTCTTTGCGGCGCGTCATGGATGAGAAACTCGGCGGCGACGAGAGCAAGGCGAAGCTGCTGGAGTTGAATCGCAAGGCACTCGAGGTGGGGATTGAGTACGGGCGGACGATTTGAAAGAGCGGAGCCGGTTCAGGTGGCGAGAACCTCAACCCCTCACCCGGCCCTTCGGGCCACCCTCTCCCAAGGGAGAGGGGTAAAGCAACAGCAGGAGCGTAAGCCATGAGCGAGACGATGGTCGGGCTGATCGGCGGGAGCGGGCTGGGGCAGGCGCTGGCGGATGAGTTGACCGGCAAGTCGGTCGAGGTGGACACGCCGTTCGGTCCGCCGAGCGGTCCGATTCTGATGGGCGACATCGGGGGCCAGGCGATCGCGTTCCTGTCGCGGCACGGACCGGGCCACATGTTCCGCCCCAGCGCGGTGCCGTACCGGGCCAACATCTTCGCCCTGAAGAAGTTGGGGGTGACGCACATCATCGCCTCGGGGGCGACGGGCAGCCTCCAGGAGGAGATTCATCCGCGCGATCTGGTGCTCTGCGACCAGGTGATCGACAAGACGTTCCTGCGGCCGAACACGTTCTTCGATGAACTGGTGGCGCACGTTGAGTTCGCCGATCCGTTCTGCGCGGCGCTGCGGAAAGTGCTCCAACACACATCCGAAACGGTCGATGTGAAGGTTCATCCCAAGGCGACGTACGTCTGCATGGAAGGTCCGCAGTTTTCGACGCGGGCGGAGTCGCGGCTGCACCGGCAGTGGGGGGCGGACCTGATCGGGATGACGGTCATGCCGGAGGCGAAGCTGGCCCGCGAGGCGGAGATTTGTTACGCCCTGGTGGCCATGGCCACGGATTATGATTGCTGGCGGCCGCATGCGGCCAACGTGGATCAGCAGACGCTGCTGGCCGAGATCATCGGGCACCTGAATGCGGCGACGGCCAACGCGATCAAGCTGATTCGGGCGGCGGTGCCGAAGATCGCGGCGGCGGCCCAGACGCCGTGCGGGTGCCGCGATGCGATGAAACTGGCCATTTGGAGCGACCGGAAGCGCATTCCGGCGGCGGTGGTCGAGAAGCTGGGGCCGCTGGTGAGCCGGTATCTGGACAGTTGATGAACAACAGGCTTCAGACCTCAGGCTTCGGGCTTCAGGCGCAGCAGAAGAAAAAGAAGAAACAACATCACCCTCACCCTACCCTCTCCCGTCAAGGGAGAGGGGTGAAACAACAACAGCTACCACCCTCAACTCAACTGCAGGATTCGATGCGGACGCGCGGGACGAAAACGGAAGCCTGGGCGGCGTCGATCTCTCCGGCTCGGGGGTGGAGGCAGGCGCTGGTGGCGGCGGCGACGGCCTGGCGAAGGCAGTCTTCGGCGGCGAGGCCGCGGGCCAGGGCGGCGAGGTAGCCGGCCAGGAGGGCGTCGCCGGCGCCGACGGTGCTGACGAGCGACCCGACCGGACCGTCGAGCCGGGCGTGGAGAGCCGAATTTCCCTCGATCAGAAAACAACCTTCGGTCCCGGCGCTGGCCAGGACGACCTCGGCTTGGCCGGCAAGACTTCTGGCGGTGCGAACTATTGTCCCGGCGTCGGCGGCCCCCTGCCCTGTCAGGGCGGCGAGTTCCTCGCGGTTGGGTTTGATAAGCCAGACGCTTTGGCGGCGGACAACGTCGAGGGCCGGGCCGCTGGAATCCAGGGCCACGCGGGCCCCGCGATTCGTGACGACTTCCAGTATTTCCTGAAAATATTCCAGGGAAAGGCCGCGCGGCAGACTGCCCGCAAAAATCATCCAGACGCCCGGCGCGGACAGGTCATGGAGTTCGCCTGCGAGCCGGTTTAGGGCGGCCGCCGGAATTTCCGGGCCGAGGTCGCGGATGTGGGTTTCGAGATTTTCTTCGGCGTCGATCAGCGTGACGTTGCGGCGGGTGGGCACAGGGACACCGAGCAGGCAGACGCGGACCAGGGCCGGGTTGAAGCTGCGCTCGAAGTCGGCCCGCTCGGCTTCGCCCACGAGTCCGGTCAGCGTGCAAGGCCGGCCGAGGGTTTGGAGGATGCGGGCCACGTTGACGGCCTTGCCGGCGGGCTGGGTGGAGAGCAGCCGGCCGTGGGCGTGTTGGCCGAGACGCAGGCGGCGCACTTCGAAGGTGTGGTCGAGACAAGAGTTGAGCGAGACGCAGACGATGGCAGGGGGTTGCGTTGGCGGCATAGTAGAGTCCAGGTTTCGGTGGCGTTTTGATTGAATCTAGGGCATGATAATAGCCTGAGAGAGTAACGTGAGCAAGACTTTGGTTACTGGCCTCAACCCCTCACCCGGCCGCTAAAGCGGCCACCCTCTCCCAAGAGAGAGGGGTTAGAGAAGGAAGCGGCGATGGAAACAGTCGGACCGCAAAATGACGAACGGCGCGTGCCGCGGGTGTGGCTGGCGCTGCTGGTGATTTATGCGCTGGCGTTGGGGCTGGCGTATCTGGGTTCGTGGCCGCTGGTGAGCCACGAGAACATGACGGCGCTGCGGACGCAGGGACTGATGGAGCAGGGCCACGGCTTGTTGCCGTACCTGGACGGGCAGCCGGACCTGCGCAAACCGCCGCTGGGGTTCTGGATGGTGGCGGGGCTGTCGCGCGTGGCGGGCGAGATGAACGAGTGGACGGTGCGGTTGCCGTCGGTGCTGGCGGCGCTCGGGGTGATGCTGCTGGTGGTTTACTGGGTGAGCCGGCTGGCAGGCGGCCGGGCGGGACTGGTGGCGGGGCTGGCGACGGCGATGTCGTTCATGGTGCTGGACTTCGGGCGGAGCGGCCTGCTGGACATGGAGTTGACGTTCTGGACAGCGCTGGCGGTGACGGGTTACTGGCGGGCTTTGGCGGAGGAGGACCGGCGACGGCGCGGGGCCTGGGTCTGGACGATGTGGCTGGCGGCGGCGTGCGGGGTGCTGACCAAAGGGCCGATCACGCCGCTGGTGCTCTTGAGTACGGCGGTGGTGGTGGCGGTGATTTGCCGGGAGGGGCGTCGCATCGGGCGTCTGGCGCCGGTGGCGGGGCCGCTGGTGGCGGCAGCCGTGGTGGCGGCGTGGGCGGTTCCGGCTTATCTGTCATATCCAGATTTTTTTGAGGTCTGGCGACAGCAGACGTTCGGGCGAATGGGCGGCGAGGTGGGCAATGCTCAGCCATTCTGGTACTACTTCTGGCCGCCGAAGTGTTTAATCTTCTGTCTGCCGTGGGCGCTGCCGCTGGTGATCGGAATTTACCGGGCGATTCGGCATCGACAATTGGGGCGGCTGGAGTGGGCGCTGCTGGCGGCGTGGGGGACGGTGGGCATTGTCCTTTTGTCGCTGAGCAGGGCGAAGATGAACTATTACGTTCTGCCGATGATGGCGCCGTGGCTGATTTTTGCCGGGCTGGGTTTGAGCTATCTGATCTTTGATCTGCCGCAAAAGATGTCGGGCGGGGCGAAGGCGATTCTGGCGGTGCATTGGCTGCTGGTGCCGGCGGCGGTCGGGGCGGGAATCTGGGGCGGGCTTCTGGTGCCGGAATGGCAGTGGCCGGTGACGGGCCTGGGGGTGGCGGCCGGCGTGCTGATGGCGGCGGTGCTGGCGCTTTACGGCGGTGGGCGGCGCGTGGCGGCTCTGGTGACGCTGGCCGGGGGGCTGCTGGTGCTCTGGATCGCCGTTTGGGGCGTGATGGTGGCGCCGCTGGCGTGGACGGTCAGCGACGAAGCGGCCATCGGGCGGTATATCAGGGAACGGGGCATTCAGCGGGAATGTTGCGTCTATCAGCGCGGACCGTGGGATTATGCGATGCCGTTTTATGCCGGTGGCAACCTGACGCAGTTGGAGACGGCGGCCGAGGTGCGGCAGTGGCGGGGCGAGCATCCGGGCGGGTATGTCATGGTCCGGGTCAAGGGGGCGGGGCAGTTGGCCGAGGCGGGGCCGTGGGAAACGGTGCCGGTGCAAACCGGGGAACGGCCGAAGCGGTTACCGGCGAAAATGGTGTTGTTGAAGGCGGTGGAAGGTCCAGAGCCGAAACCCCTCACCCGGCCCTGAAGGGCCACCCTCTCCCAAGGGAGAGGGGTGAAACAGCAAAGGCAACACCAATCGGAAAACGGCATTTTATTGTGGCGGCTGTCAAGCAACAGCCCTACATAACAACAACACACGCAATCAGAGTTTCGGGCGGACGACTTCGACGCTAGCCTTGCCGTCGTGCAAATCGACGATCAGATAATGGTAGAAACTGTGAACCGGGTCGGGCCGGGTCCGGTCGTCGGGATCCTGTTCCAGGGTGACGCCGGCGCCGCCGGTGACGACAAAGGGCGTGCCGTCCCAGTCGCCTTCGTACCAGCCGTGGAAATGCGAGGCGATGGCGAGAGTGACCTTGTACTGCTTGAAGAGGTCGATGACGGTGCGGACCCGGGTGTCGCCGTGGATGCGGGGATCGGCAAGGATGGAAATCTGCGTCTTGCTCACGTCGCCGAGCGGGATGTGCATGAAGACGACGCGAGTTTCGGCGTCCTGAGCGGCGGCAAGCTGGTCGCGGAGCCAGGCGACCTCGTCATCGTTGAAGGCGGCCTGGGAGGCGGTGTTCATGCTGATGAAGGCGTGGCGGCCGACGCGGAAGGCGTAGTGGGTGGGGCCGAACATGGAGATGTAGTTGGCATCGCGGCCTTTGCGGAGTTCGTGGTTGCCGACGGTCATGAGCATGGGCGCGGCTTGGGGATGGCTGCGCCAGGCCTGGAAGATGCGATAGAATTCGAGCTTGTGGCCGTGGGTGATGGCGTCGCCGTCGTGCATGATGAAGGCCAAGTCTTGGCGAGCGGCGATTTCGTTGAGGACGGCGTTAAAGGGCTTGCCAAGAGAAAAGTAATTGCGTTCGCGGTTGTCGGCATAGACGGCGAAGCGGAGCGTGTCACCGGCGGGCGCGTGAATGCGAGCCAGTTGGTCGGCGTTCCAGTTAGTCACGGGCGGCGGCACCCAGGCGTCCTGCTTCAGCCAGGCGCCGGTGGCGAGGCCGCCGATGACGATGATAATCAGCGGGATAATTATCGCCTTGCGGCGGCAGGGGCAGCGCGACGGTTCGGAAGGCGTATCGGACATTGTGCGGCGCTCCTGAATTATTGTCCCCCGGCGAAACATGGCGGCAAACACCGCCGCCATGCCACCCTTCTCCCCTCTCCTGCATTAATCGAATTCGTCGCCGCGGAAGGTGTCGCCGAGATAGATGCGGCGCACTTCGGGGTCGTTGATCAGTTCCTGGCTGGTGCCGTGGCGGAAGACTTTGCCTTCGTTGATGATGTAGGCGCGGTCGACGATGCTGAGGGTGGCGTGGACGTTGTGGTCGGTGACGAGGACGCCGATGCCGCGCTGCTTGAGGTTCTTGATGAAGCCCTGGATGTCGAAGATGGCGATGGGGTCGACGCCGGTGAACGGCTCGTCGAGGAGAATGAGCGAGGGTCGGGTGATCAGGGCCCGGGCGATTTCGAGGCGGCGCCGCTCGCCGCCGGAGAGGGTGCGGGCCAGTTGCCTGCGGAGCTTGGTCAGGCCGAAGTCGCCCATCAGTTCGTCGGCGATGGCCTTGCGCTCGGAGAGGGAAAGGTGCATGGTTTCGAGGATGGCCAGGAGGTTGTCCTCGACCGACAGGCGGGTGAAGATGCTGGGTTCCTGGCAGAGGTAGCCCATGCCGCGGCGGGCCCGTTTGTACATGGGCAGATCGCCGACATCCTCGCCCTCGAAGACGATGGCGCCGCCGTCGCGGGGAATCATGCCCATGGTCATCTTGAAACTGGTGGTCTTGCCGGCGCCGTTCTTGCCCAGGAGGCCGACGACTTCGGCCTGATTGACGGAGAAGGAGACGTCGTCAACAACCTTGCGGCCACTGTAACGCTTGACCAGTCCTGTGACGTTCAGGAGTTCCAATGTTCGACCTCCGAGCAAAGACAGGGCAACAACAACGACAACAACCAACCGATCCGAAAGGTGAAGAGCGAAACCCCTCACCCGGCCGCTGCGCGGCCACCCTCTCCCAAGGGAGAGGGGTAACAAGAAAACCTGTGGATAACCTGTGCAAAAACGACGAAACGGCCTGATTCAACGGCTTTGGCGAAAACAGGCCATGTCCCACTACGGACCATCCGCCAAAAACAGTGCCGATCATCGGATGCGCACCACAAACAAACGTAACTGCTTTTGCCAAAGGCAATTACGCCAAAACTGATCTGCTACTTAAGCCACAGCCATGCTAACCGGTTGTCTCACGGCAGTCAAATTATTATCGCGCCGTTGCTTGACTTCACGAACACGTTAAGACCATACAGCATTGTGGAGAAAATCAGTGAATCATTCTGAAGCCCTTGACATCCGGGACGGCGCGAAGCGGGATGCCGTAGCGTGCTCCGGCTGAAGGCCAATAGACGAAAAAGGCCTTGCCGACCAGGTTTTCCTGCGGGATCGGGCCCCAGTAACGTCCATCGGAGGATCTCGGGCTGTTGTCGCCCATGGCAAAGTACTCGTCGGCCTTGACTTCGTAGGGCCGCCCCTCGACGGCGAAGGGGGAACCTGGAATGGAGGGATCCCCGGAGCACTGGGTGTAATAGATGTCGCGGTTGATGCGGAGGCGGCGGACCACGGCCGCGCCCTCCTGGATGCCGAGCTTGACGTCGGTCCAGCCTTTGGGGTCGCCGGTCCACTGCCGGCGTGGCACGGCGGGCGTGTAGTCAAAATCGTCGTCCTCGTTGAATCGGCCATTGCCGGCGAAGTCGATGAGGCGGCGGCCGTTGACCTTGAGGATGATCTTCTGATCGACGTTGGCCAGTTCGAGATCGACGGGCTGGCCGACGGCGATGGCGCTTTCGGGGCCTTCGACCGGAGTTTCGGGGCGAACGACGCCGCCGGGGCCGATGGTTTCGTGGATCAGGCGAACCTTGCCGCGGCCGGCGGTGGGCAGTTCGGCGCGGAACTGGTCGGCATAGGCTCGCAGCAGCAGCGTGACTGTGCCGGGGGCTTTCATTTCGAGGGTCGTGCGCAAATCAAGATCGGTCACTTCGTCCTGGCCATCCTGTCGCGGTCCCTGGGCGTAACTGGTCCAGGCGTCGTAGCCATAGAAATCGTAGACCGGAATCTCGCGGCCGTCCGCGTCGCGCTGCTGGAAAGAGAGCCAGGCGGGCCGGCCGGAATTCGGCGTGACGGTCCAGGGCATCTGGACACTGGACATTTCGGTCCGCTCGACGCCCTCGACCTGCCAACGGGGATGATCCTGGTGCTCCACGTCGGGGAAATTGCTATCGAAGACGGTCATCCAGAGGGCTTCCTGGGCGCGGTCGGGTTTGCGGGCGATATGGCCATTGACGTAGACGTCGCCGTGGTGGATTTCGATGGTCTCGCCGGGCAGGCCGATCAGGCGCTTGATGTAGTTCACGGTGGGATCTTTGGGGTACTTGAAGACGATAACGTCGAAGCGCTGGGGCGGGAAGAAGTGGTAGAAATACTTGAGGACCAGGATGCGGTCGCCACAGTAAATTTTCGACTCGCGGTCCTTGGGCAGTGGCGGCGTGAAACACTGCTGGCAGACGGGCCGGGCGTCGAGCAACGGAGGATTGCGACTGTCCTGCGGCTGGTCGAGGCCGACGTTGTAATGGTAGCCGCACTTGGGGCAGACGTATTCGAGGTGCTGGCCGTTGAGGCGCGGAGCCATGGAGCCGGTGGGAATGACGAAGGCCTCGACGACGTAGGCGCGGAAGACAAAGGCCAGGATGAAGGCGACGACGAAGGACTCGATGGTCTCGAGGAAGCTGTCGCGTTCGCTCTTGGGGCGCTGGGGCTTGGCGGCCGGGTCTTTCACGTTTCGCTCTCCAGGACCGCCAGAAAGGCCTTCTGGGGCAGTTCGACGTTACCGATGGACTTCATGCGTTTTTTGCCTTTTTTCTGTTTCTCCAAGAGCTTGCGTTTACGGCTCACGTCACCTCCGTAGCACTTGGCGGTGACGTTTTTCCGCAGGGCGCTGATCGTCTCGCGGGCGATGACGCGAGCTCCGATGGCGGCCTGGAGCGGGATGAGGAACTGGTGCCGCGGAATCTCGGCCTTCAGTCGCCCCAGGATGCGCCGGCCGCGATCCTCGGCATTAGAGCGGTGCGAGACGAAACTCAGGGCGTCGGCCGGCTTGCCGTTGACGAGAATATCGACGCGGACGAGGTCGGCGGGCTGGAAGCCGAGGAGTTCGTAATCGACGGTGCCGTAGCCGCGCGTGGCGCTCTTGAGCTTATCGTAGAAATCGTAGACGACCTCGGCAAGAGGGAAATTGAAGACCAGGACGAGGCGGACGGGGCTGAGGTGCTCCTGGCGGACATAAGTGCCGCGGCGCTGCTCGGCAAGTTTCATGACCGTGCCCATGGCGTCGACGGGAACAATCATGTTGGCCCGGACGACCGGTTCGCGGATTTCGTCCCAGAGGCCCATGTCGGGCATATCGCTGGGACAGTCGTAGCGGGTGACTTCTTTCGAGCCGACCTGGACGATTTCGTAACTGGTGCTGGGGGCGGTCTGGATCAGGTCGACGTCGCTTTCGCGTTCCAGGCGTTCCTGGATGATGTCCATGTGGAGGAGGCCGAGGAAGCCGCAGCCGAAACCGAAGCCGAGGACTTCGTTCGACTTGGGGCGGAAGGTGAAGCTGGCGTCGTTGAGGTGGAGCCGGTCGAGGGCCTCGCGCAGCTTGGTGTAGTCGGTGGAGGCGGTGGGGTAGATGTCGCAGAAGACCATCTGCTGCGGCGGCTGATAGCCCGGCAGCGGGGGCACGTCGATGCGGTTGACGTCGGCGATGGTGTCACCGATGTTGACCTCGTCGAGGGTCTTGATGTTGGCGACGCAATAGCCGACCTCGCCGGCGCCGAGGGTTTTCTGGGGCGTCATGGCGGGGCGAAACTTGCCGAGTTCCTGGACGATGAACTGCTGCTGGGCGCCGATCATGTGGATGTGCTGGCCGACGTGGAGCTGGCCGTCGAAAACGCGGATGTAGACGATGACGCCGCGATAATCGTTGTACTCGGCGTCGAAGATCAAGGCCCGCAGCGGGGCCTCGGGGTCGCCGGTGGGCGGCGGAACACGTTCGACGATGGCCAGAAGAAGTTCGTCGATGCCGAGGCCGGTCTTGGCGCTGACGAAGACGGCTTCGTCGGCGGAAATGGCCAGGGCCGACTCGATCTCGAGGGCGGCGTCCTCGGGCTTGGCCGAGGGCAGGTCGATCTTGTTGACGACCGGGATCATCTTAAGGTTGTGCTGCGAGGCCAGGAGGGCGTTGGCCACGGTCTGGGCCTCGACGCCCTGAGTGGCGTCAACGACCAGCAGAGCGCCGTCGCAGGCGGTGAGGGCGCGGCTGACTTCGTAGTGGAAATCGACGTGGCCGGGCGTGTCGATCAGGTTGAGCATGTAGGTGCGGTCGCCGAGTTTCCAGTCGATGGTCACGGCGGAGGCCTTGATGGTGATGCCGCGCTCGCGTTCGAGGTCCATGGAGTCGAGGATCTGGGCGCGCTGTTCGCGCTTGCTGATGGCCCCGGTGGCTTCGAGGATGCGATCGGCCAGGGTGCTCTTACCGTGGTCGATGTGGGCAATAATGCAGAAGTTTCTTATGAATTCCGACCGCAAAGCGCCGCTCCCAATATGCCGGCATCGCCACCAAGCTGGGTGAACGCCAGGCGAGTATGTTCCTTGGGCCGGGGAAAGAAAAGTTCCCTGGCGTATTTTTCCAACGGTTTGAGCAGCAAATCTCCGGCGGCGATCATGCCGCCGGTGAAGACGATGATGTCGGGATCGACGATGTTGACGGCAATGTCGCAGCCGACGGCGAGGTAGCGGGCGGTCTGATCGACGACCTGCCAGGCCAGGGCGTCGCCTTTGGCGGCAGCCTCGAAGATGTCGCGGGCGGTGATGTCCTCTTTTTTCATTCCGGCTTCGAGCAACATGCTGGTATTGCCCTCGGCCAGGGCCTCGCGGAAGCGTTTGACGGTGCCGGTGGCGGAACAGTAGGTTTCCAGGCACCCGCGCCGTCCGCAGCCGCAGGGCCGACCGTCGACCTGGACGATGACGTGGCCGAGTTCGCCGGCGGTGTCGGTGGCGCCGCGGTACATTTCGCCATTGAGGACAATGCCGGAGCCGATGCCGGTGCCGAGGGTCAGGAGAACCAGACTCTTGAGACCGCGACCGGCGCCCAGACAATACTCGGCATAGGCGGCGACGTTGGCGTCGTTCTCGACGACGACGGGGATGCCGCCGAGGGCCAGGCGCAGGGCGTCGCGAATGGGAATGTCGCGCCAGCCGGGAAAATTGGGGGCGACGACAATCAAGCCGCGAGCGACATCGACCGGGCCGGGCGTGCCGATGCCCACGCCGCAGACGTGCTTCAGGGAGACCTTGCGGCGTTTGCACAAGGCGCGGACGGAATCGGCCATCTGTTCGATGACGTGCTGAAAGCCGCCCTCGACTTCAGTGCGACAAGAGTCCTGTTCGAGGATTTTCCAGTCGGCGGACAGGAGTCCGGTTTTGATGTTGGTGCCGCCGAGATCGATACCGACGTACAAATCCACTAATCCATCTCCTTGCTTTTCGTCCGACCGCTACTTCGGAGCTTTCAAAAAGAAAAAGAAGAAGAAAGTTCGTTTGGTCTGTTACCGGGGGTTTTACCCCCGGCTACATTCCCGACGCCCTTTCAGAGCTAAAGACAACAACGTCAACGGCATTTTACACTGGTGCGTGCAAGCACGCACCCTACATAACGGCAAGCGAGCGTCAGTTTCACGGCAAACTGGCCGGGACGGCGGATTGGCCGCTTGAGGACACCGTGGTGTCTTCGAACTCCTTGAATCTCTGTCGCACGGCGGCGGCTTTGGCGGGCTGGCCGGCGCGGACGTAGGCGTCGGCAAGTTTGGCATGAAGCCGGACGGCGAATTCGCTTTTCTCCTCGGGCCTGAGTTTGTCAGCGGCAATTTCGTAAAGCCTGGCGGCGCCGGCGGCATCGGCGACCAGGAAGGAATCGGCGAGCGTCACGATGTCGCTCGGCTGGGCGGTGCGCTTTTCGAGGGCGGCCAGGGCGGTCCACAGGGCGGCGCGAACGTCGGCGTCGGTCTCGCTGGCGGAGGCGAGGCGGGCGGCAATATCGTGGGCGACCGTCTGGCCGCCGATGCGGCCGAGGGCGTCGACCGCGGCGGCCCGGACGCCTTTGTCGGCGTCGGCCAGGCGTTTGACCAGGGCATCGATGGCTCGCGGGTCGGAATTGCCGATGTTTCCGAGCCCCTGGGCGGCGAAGAAACGGACGGCCGGAGCCGGATCATCGAGACAATTAAGGAGCAGCGGCAAGGTTTCGGGGCGGGCGATCTTGGAGAGGGCGCGGGCGGCGGCTTCATGGACTTCGGCGGTAGCCGGCGCGGCCCCGTCGCGCGACAGGAGTTGTCCGAGCGTCAAGACCACCGGAGCGACGGCATCGGCCGTCGGCGTGCCGCGCTCGCCGATGGCGCCCAAGGCTCCGGCGGCGCGAATGGCCAGGGCGTCGTCGGGTGAAGAGAGGAATCCGACGAGCGGGGCGACGGCCCGGGCGTCACGGAATTCGCCCAGGGCGTCGATGAGCGCGGCCTAGACCGCCGGGTGCTGATCCTCGGCGAGTCGCTGGAGAAGATCGGGTACGGAGTCGCGGTTGCCGCCGGCGGCTAGGGCGGCGGCGGCTTCAGATCGGACGGCTTCAGCTTCGTCTTTGAGCCGCGGGAGAAGGGCGACTTGCAGGACAAGCTGGTCTGCCGGCGGCTTTTCGCTCTGGCGGGTTTCCTGGAAGAGGCGGCGGGCTTCGACGGCGGCCAGACGGCGCAGGTCGGCCAGCGGATCGTCGAGCAATTTGAGGATCAGGGCGGCGCGCTCCGTGGGGGCGAGGGCCTGGAGGTTGCGGGCCTCGAGTTCGACGAGGCGTTTGGTGACGAGGATGCGGGCGGCCTGCTCTTTCCTGAGCGTCTCGGCCCTCGAGAGAAGAGCGTCGGTGAGCCACAGTTCGCGCGATTCGTTCTGATGAGCGGCCCACCATTGAATCCATTTGTCGGGGTCATCGCCGAAGTCGGCGGCGGCGAGGGCGGTCAGCGCGGCGGAGGCGGCAGCGCGGACGGACTGGTTCTGGTCGGTGAGAAGTTGAATGAGCGGGGAGACGGCCTCCTTGCGACCGGTGCCGCCCAGGGCCTGGATCAGGGGCACCTTCTCGGCGCCGGTGGCGGCGGCGTCAAGGCGCATGAGGATTGATTCCATGCTGTCCACCGATAGAGCCGGTGGTGGCAACGGGGGTTTTTCATCGGGGGTGTCGCGCGGCGCGGCCGGCGGCTCGGACGGGAAGACCGGGGGCGGCGGGTGGGGCACCAGGTCGATGCTCGGCGGGGAGGGCGCAGGGCCGGCCGGCGGCGCAGAAGCGCAGCCGACAATGGCCGCCAGGGCGAAAACGATGAGGATGGAAAGAAAAGAGCGCATAGTCAAGACCGCAAGGAAAACAGGAAAACGAAAAAATATACGGCTGGGACGACCCAGACGAAATCAGCAGCTAGTGCCTCACCCGGTGGCTCCCGGTAGGACCAATAGGGACCGGGACCTTCACCGGGGCGGCCGATGAGACCGGCGCCTGTTCCACTGGAGCGGCTGGATTGGGGATCGGGAACGGCGAAAAACCGGTGACCCGGAGTTGAATCTCCGAATAGCCCTTGACGGCATAGAT
Source organism: uncultured Planctomycetia bacterium (assembly GCA_903929765.1). GTDB lineage: Bacteria > Planctomycetota > Phycisphaerae > FEN-1346 > JAACEH01 > CAIYVX01. The sequence continues at coordinate 53,826 of CAIYVX010000055.1, read as the reverse complement.
GGCCAGGGCCAGTTCGGTCGGACCGTGAAGCGTCACGATGTCGTCGTCCTTCAGGCTGAGGCGAAGTCGGAAGTTCTGTTCGTTCGGGAGGCGCAAGGCAAATAAGGCGACGCCCTTGGTCAAATTTTTCATCTTGAGTTGGGCCGTGAAATCACTCACCTTGAGTTGGTAATAGGTTAAGTCGTCGTCCTTTTTGGGGGACAGGGCAAGGGTCAGAACGGCCATTTCGGCGCCGCTCTCTTCGCCGACGGTGTAGGAAGTGACTTTGCCGTTGGCGGAGATGAGCGGGAGCGTCGGCACAACGTCGAAGCTCTTCAGGACCAGATTGTTGACGCTGGCGCCGGCGCGCTTGGGGTACTTTCTCTGATACCAGTCGGGGGCGGCCGAGGGGAACTCATCAGGCAGCTTGAACTTGTATTGAGTGGGCGGCTTGCCGTGCGGGACTTCAAAGATCAGGGTGAGGTCGCAGGAGGCGCTTTTGGCCTTGAAGAAGATCTCCCAATCGGAGAAGACCTCAACTTCGCTGCCCTCGGCCTTGGCGGCGCCGGCGGCGGAAACGGCGGAGGCAGGAACAGCCGTTTCAACCTTGGGGGCCTGAAGCATCAGGGGCGAGCCGGTCTGAATTTCGGCATTGCTGAATCGGCCCTGGCGTTCGGTCTTGCCGTTTTTGGTGACGTATTCCACGCGGAGCAGAACGGGGAACTCGGCATATTCCTTTTCCTTCTTCTCCTTCGGGGACTCATAGGTCAGGAGCAGATCCTTCTGGTTCATGACGGCCGGGCCGGTGTCGCTGCGGCTGATCGAAACTTTGACGATCATAAACTCGTGGTCGGGCTTGGCTTTGCGGCCCAGTTCGGGCAACGAGGGGTGACGTTCGACTTCGGCGAGGGTGGTGATATTGAAGCCGGGGAGTTTCTGTCTGACGCCGGGAAGAAGGCCCGATTCGAGATGAACGCCGGGAGTGACCACTGCGGGTTTCTGGAAGCACTTGAGACCGTACTGGAACGGCCGGCTGAGCGAGGGGACCAGGAAGACGAGGGTGGCCTCGGCGTCGGCAGAACTCTTGACCTCGGGGTCGAAGTTCCAGGCGGCCTCGGAGGCGAGGATCAGGGCGTTGGGCTTATCGTCCTTAGCGGCGGGCTTGAGGCCGAGGCTTGGGTTCCAGGCCGGTTCGTCTTTGCCGCCGAAGAAGAGTTTGTCGAGGTGGACGGTGGTATTGTCAAGGAACCAGACCGCGGGTTCCTTGCCCTTGGCCGGGACGGCGGGGATGCTGGTCATGGTCACGACGGGCGGCTGGCCGGGGGCGACCGACTTGGCCTCGGCGCGAGCCAGAAGCTTGGGGAAGTGGATTTCGAGCGGCTCGCGCCTTGAGCGGCTCTGGGCGGATTCCTGGGTGAAAACGCTGTCGAGGAACCAGTCGTTGAGGTTAATGGTGGTAACGGCGTCTTTGACCTGGCTGCGGAAGGAGACCTGGACGACCAGGAAAACTTCATCCCGGTCGGCCTCGCGCTCGGAACCGTCGGCCTGGGCCCATTTCAACTGACTGGGCGTGATGACGGAACGTTTGCCGTCCGGTCCGGTCCAATCGAGGATCGGCGAGGTCCAGGCGTTTTTGACCTTGGTGGTGGTCGCGAGGCCGTTGCGGATGTCGGCCGAGGCGTTGCCGGCGCCGAAGGAGCCGTTGGGATTCACGAGGCGAACGCCGGTGCCCTTATGCTCGCCCTCGCCGTAGATGAGCGGCGAGTCGGCGTTGCGGAGGGCGAAATCGACGCGGCGGCAGAAATAGTGATAGAGAATGTCGTCGGTCGTGGCGCCGCGCGAAGGATCGGGGGCGGCGGCCAGGTCTTGAGCGGGGTAGCGTGCGGCCAGGCCGGCGGCGTCGCCATTCTGGAGCGCTTTGCGGCTCAGCCCGCCATAGAGACCGACCAGGTTTTCATCGTACTTCAGAGACAGGTGGCCCACCCGCTGGGTCGAGCCGAGTTTGAAGGGTTCGTAGCCGAAAACAGTCGGCGGCAGCGGGAGCATCTGGACGAAGACGGTGAAGATTCCGGCGACCAGGTACCCGGCCACGAGGCCGATGGCGGCGCCGCCGATGGAGTTGACGAGCGGGAGAAAGCCCATGACGTTTTTGAGAAGTTGCTCGGCGACCAGGCGCAGGACGGTGAAGGAAGCCAGAAAGATGGCCAGAAACATCAGGGCGTCGCCCCAGAAGCGTATGGCCCCGACGCCGGTGCTGCCGATGGCGGCGCTGGCCGGCAGATAGAAGCCGAAGGCGGCGGCCCCGGCGACCAGGACGGCAAAGACCGTCAAAACGGCGCCCCAGATGCCGGCGCGGTAATGCAGGAACGCCGCCAGGGCTACGATCAGGATGGCGAAGATTTCAAGCATGGGCAGAATTCTCCCTACGATACAGTTTTATTGCCGCGTGGCTGCAAGCAGCCACCCTACGAAGCAGGTTTAAGAACGCGGAGCAGTTCGGACACGCTGGTGACACCGGCGACGACCTTGCGGAGGGCTTCTTCCTGGAGGAACTCCTGACCTTCCTTGCGCAGCTCGGTGCGCATCTCGGTGATGGCGCCGCCGGAGGTCAACAGTTGCCGGGCCTGGTCGTCGAGGACAATGGTTTCGTAGATGGCGGTGCGGCCGGTGTAACCCTCGTTGCTGCAAAGCGGGCAAACGATCGTTTCGCCCTTTTTGTTCGCTGGGCGGGTCTTGGGTTCGCGATAGAGGACATCGACCTTGGCGCTTTCGAGGTTGGCCTTGCGTAGGAACTCGGGGTTGGGGCGGTAGGCCTCGCGGCAGCCGGTGCAGAGGGTCCGCATCAGCCGCTGGTTGGTGACGGCCAGGAGGCTGGAGGAGACGCTTTGCGGATCGTCGGCCAGGACCATGAATTTCCGGATGGTTTCGGTGACGTCGTTGGCGCTGAGGCCGGCGATCATGGTCTTGCCGGCGGCGGCGCCGAGGAGGATCATGCGGGCAGTATCGGCGTCGGGGACGTCCTCGACCATGACCACGTCGGGGTCACCGCGCAGGACGTTCTGGACGGTCTCGGCGAGGGTGGCCCCGGAGTTTTTATCGACCTCGACCTGGTTAATGCCCTGGACGTCGATGCCGATTTCCTTTTCGACGGCAATGACGTTGCGGGAATAGAGGTCGAGTTCGCGGACGGCGGCATAGGTGGAGACGGTGCGACCGCTGCGGGGCGGGCCGGACATGAGGATGACGCCGCCGGTCTTCTGATCGAGGGCGCGGTGGAAGAGTTCGACCTGTTCCTGGCGCATGCCGGTTTCGAGGAGGCGCATCTTGAGGATGGCCTGATCGTAGAGGCGGGCTTCGAGGTGCTCGCCCTTGACGGAGCCGGAGGTCTGGACGACGGCGGTGGTGCCCTGCTCGTTGAGGAGGACGATGAAGCGTCCGGTCTGGGGCTTGCGGCGCTCGGCGACTTCGAGTTGGGCGAGGCGTTTGATGAAGGTGATGGCGCCGTCGCCGAGTTTTTTGTCGAGCTTGCCGCCGTCGCGGACGGCGTCGTCGACGCGATAGCGAATCAGAAACTCGTTGCCGGCCGGGACGAGGGTGATCTGTTCGGCCCGGGAGCGGAGGGCCTCGAAGATAACTTTTTCGCCGGCGGCGAAGGCGGCTTTTTCGTCCTCGCCGGAGGGGGTGAGGCGAATCGGAAAATCGTTGGTCTTGAGGTAAAGGAGCTTGTAATTTTCGTTAAGGTGCGAGGCTCCGGCGACGTGGACGGCGCGGTCAGCGGCGATTTCGCCGGATTGCTCCTGCTTGAGAATCCGCATGGCGGTGCGCCGCAAGTGTTCGGGCGTGAAGACCTTGTGTTCCGGCGGCACACGTTCGTTGCGCCAGGTGGCGTAGTAGGCCGTGGGGCCGATGACCAGGACCAGGGCGAGAATCAGGCCGAGGACGAAGATCGGCACGACCAGCACGAGGAACACGGCCAGGGCGGCCGCAGCGACGAACATGGCGTACCAGAGCTGCGTCTGCCGGTTAATCATCAGGGCGTCCTTGGCAATCCAGTTGCCAATGGCGGCCAGGAGCGCGAACAGGATGAACAGAGCGACGACTTTCCAGACGGCAAAGACCGGCGGTCCGTCGTAGAGGTGCGAGACGGGCGCGGTCTGGGCGGCGGCGGTGGCGGCCAGAACCAGCGGCGCCGCCAGGGCCAAAGCCCCGGCCGCCGCACGAGTGAGAAGGTTACGTTGAGTCACGACTTTCTCCTGTGTTGCAATGCTCACTGAAATTCTTCCAGTTTACCTGGTCTCCGCCGGGAACAGTTACCGGCCTCAACCCCTCACCCGGCACTTCGTGCCACCCTCTCCCAGGGGAGAGGGGTAAAAAAGCTACCTGATAATCCCCTGCTTGACGGCAATGCCCTTGAGGGCCATGCGCAGGGCGTCCTCGTTGGGCGCGAACTCGTAGGCGGTCTGGTGCGAAATCCAGCCCTTGGAGATCAATTCGACGAAGCTGCGGGTGAAGTCAATCATGCCCTCGGCCGCGCCGCCGGCGATGATTTCAATGAGCTTCTGATCCTCGGCCTCGCGGATCATTTTGCGGGCCAGGCCGGTGGCGACCAGAATCTCGAACGCCGGGACGCGTTTGAATTCCTGGGCGCCGGTCGGGACGAGCATCTGGCAAACAATGGCGGCGAGGTTGAAAGCGAGGTTCTGCCGCACGGGGGCCTGCATGTGGTCGGGATAAAGGTCGAGGATGCGTCCGATGGCGGAGGCCGGGTTGGCGGCGTGAAGTGTGGCAAAGACGAGGTGTCCGGTTTCGGCGGCGCGGATGGCGGCCTCGAAGGTGTCGATGTCGCGCATCTCGCCGATCAGGACAACGTCGGGGTCTTCGCGCATCAGGAATTTCAGGGCGGCGCCCATGGATTCGACATCGGTGCCGACCTCACGCTGGCTGATGAAGGCCTTCTTGTCTTCGTAGAGATACTCGATCGGATCCTCGATGGTGACGACATGGCAGGCCCGGTTCTGGTTGATGAATTCGAGGCAGGCGGCGATGGAAGTCGATTTGCCGCACCCGGTCTGGCCGGCAAAGATGATCAGGCCCTGGTGCAGGCGGCAGAGCTTGGCGAGCGCGGCCTCGGGCAACCGGAGTTCGGCGAAAGAGGGAATGTAGCGGTTGACGCGGCGGCAACTGACGCTGCGGCGGCCGCGCTGGCGGAAAATGTTGATGCGGAAGCGGTCGCCGCCGGGCGAGGCCCAGGCGAAGTCCACGGTCCCCTGCTCGGCATATTGCCGCGTCAGGCGGTCGTCCAGCAAGCTCTCGGCCAGTTCGTCGACTTCGTGTTCGGTCAGAGGACGGCTGGCCAGCGGGACGATGTCGCCGTCGACGCGAAAAAGCGGCGGGCAGGTGTCCTTCAGGTGAAGGTCGCTGGCACCGGATTCGGTGGCCATGGCGAAGAGCCGCTCCATGGTCAGGAGAACCATTTCGCCGTTGATTTCGACTTCGATCATGAAACGCGCTCCGACTTCGCCTTTGTACAGTGGCACGGGCGTCTCGCCCGTGAGTCGCACGGGCATCTTGCCCGTGCTGTTGCAGTTTCTTATTTTTGGCAGTAAAACTGCTGTATCGCTTCGAGAAGATAAGCCATCAAAATGCCGAGGCCGTCGGACATCACAACTCCAAACTTCCGGCGCTCGTCGCCATCGAAAGCAATCTCTATGGGCTTCAGTTTCGCTAGAAGTTCTTCTCTCACGTCTGCGTTTTCATTTTCCATGCCGCCCATGGGTAGAATATCACGAGAATTCAAGAGTTCCCAAAAACTCCCGTCTTTGATTGCCTTTTTCAGATCCTCGGGGGAAATCTTCTCCCCACTGCTGATTGCAGAGTTGACCTGAAAAGCAATTGAAGTCAAAAAAGAAAGTCTCATTTGGAATCCTCCAAAAATAACTTTGAAGTTCACTATTCACAACAAACCACGGGCAAGATGCCCGTGGGACTCACGGGCAGGATGCCCGTGCTACTGTAACGGCCTCGCGGACGGGGACGCCGTGGGCGGCCAGGTAACTTTTTGCCTCGCCGATGGAGTACTGGCGATAGTGGAAGATGCCGGCGGCCAGGGCGGCATCGGCGCCGCCGTCGACGAGCACCTCTCTCATGTGTTCAGGCGACCCGCAGCCGCCGCTGGCGATGACCGGCACGCCCACGGCCTCGGCCACGGCGCGGGTCATCGGAATATCGTAGCCGTTTTGGGTGCCGTCGGCGTCCATGCAGGTAAGGAGGATTTCGCCAGCGCCGAGTTCGACGACACGGCGGGCCCAGGCGACGGCCTCCAGGCCGGTCGGGATGCGGCCGCCGTTAATGTGGACTTCCCAGACCTCGCGACCGTCCTTCTGGACGCGGCGGGGGTCGATGGCCACGACGATGCACTGTGAGCCGAAGCGGCTGGCGGCCTGGCGGACAAACTCGGGGTTTCGCACAGCGGCGGAGTTGAGGGAGACCTTGTCGGCCCCGGCCTTGAGGATTTCTCGGATGTCGTCGATGGTGCAAATTCCTCCGCCGACCGTGAGCGGCATGAAACAGCACTCGGCGGTCCGGCGGACCACGTCGAGGATGATCGGGCGCTCTTCGTGGCTGGCGGTGATGTCGAGAAAAACCAGTTCGTCGGCCTGTTCCTGCTCGTAGCGTTGGGCAACCTGGACCGGATCGCCGGCGTCGCGGAGGTCGAGGAATTTGGTTCCTTTGACCACGCGGCCGTTCATAATGTCCAGACAAGGAATGATCCGCCGAGTCAGCATACCTTCACTCTCGTTCGCACCTGCGAAAGGGCTGATTATAACCTAAGGGACTGTCATTGCAAGCATTACAGCGGTCGGGCATCTGACCAAATTTCGTTGGTCATAAACAGTTCAGGGGTGCCACACTTTGTCCCGGCGCGCCGTATCGCCGGGCAAGGTGTGTTGAACGTCGGCCCACATTCTGCACACCCACCGAGTCCGAAAATTTACTTGTGGGCGGCCTGGTCGGCGGCGGTTTCGGCAATCATGGCCTCGACGGCCGCGGGGTCGATGCGGTCGGCCAGACGTTCAAATTCGCCGAGTTGCCGCGGGCCCGGCGTTTCGGCGAGGCTGGCCCAGGAGAGCGGGGCGACGGCCAGGCAACGCTCGACTTTGGCGACGAAGTCGGGGATGATCGGCTTGAGGTAAACGGCCAGGAGCCGCGCGGCTTCGAGGGCGGCGGAAAGCTGGGCCCGGGCGGCCTCGGGGTCGGTCTTAATGGCCTGCCAGGGCTGTGTTTCTTCGAGGTATTTGTTGGCCTCGTCGGCCAGGACGCAGATTTGCCGCACGGCGAGGTTGAAGTTCCGCGATTCAAAGTGTGCGGCGATTTCGTCGGCGGCAGTGCGGATATTTTTCAGCATCCCGGCGGCGCGCGGGTCGGGTTCGCAGGTCAGGCCGCCAAGCTTGGAGCCGACCATGCGGGCGGCGCGGCTGACGAGGTTGGCCAGCTTGCCGACCAGTTCGGAATTGGTGCGGTTGATGAAATCGTCGATGGCCAGGTCGATGTCCTCCGGTCCCGGTCCGAGCTTGGAGGCGTAATAATAGCGCAGCGTCTGCGGGTCGAGGTGCTTGGCGAAGGTCCGGGCGTTGATGAAGGTGCCGCGCGACTTGCTCATTTTCTGGCCGTTGACGGTCAGGAAGCCGTGAATGGCCAGTTGCGTCGGCGTGCGGAAGCCGGCGCCCATGAGCATGGCCGGCCAGAACAGGGCGTGGAAATAGACGATGTCCTTGCCGATGAAGTGGTGCAACTCGGTCGCATCGGATTTCCAGTAGGCGTCGAAGTCGCGGCCGGTGCGGTCGCAGAGGTTCTTGAAACTGGCCATGTAGCCGATGGGGGCGTCGAGCCAGACGTAAAAGTATTTGTTCTCGGTGCCGGGGATGCGGAAACCGAAGTACGGCCCGTCGCGGCTGATGTCCCAGTCGCGCAGGCCCTCGGAGAACCATTCCTCGAGCTTGTTGGCGATGGCCGGATGGACGTGGCCGGAGCGGACCCAGTGCCGGAGCGGCTCGGCAAAGTCGGCCAGCTTGAAGAAATAGTGGTCGGACATGCGGCGCACCGGCGGCAGGCCGCAGACGGCGCAGCGCGGGGCGATCAGGTCGGTCGGGCGGTAGGTGCTGCCGCAGGCGTCGCAACTGTCGCCGTACTGGTCCTCAGCGCCGCACTTGGGGCACTTGCCGCGCAGGAAGCGGTCGGGCAGCCACATCTGGTCCTCTTCGCAATAGGCCTGCTCGACTTCGCGGACGGCGATGTGGCCGCCGTCCCGCAACTCGTTGTAAATCGACTCGGCGAAGGCGCGGTTCTCGTCGGAGTGGGTCGAATAATAGTTGTCAAAGGCGACCTCGAAGGCGGTGAAGTCGCGGAGGTGCTCGGCGTGCATGGCGGCAATGAGTTGCTCGGGCGTGATGCCTTCCTTGCGGGCGCGGATCATGATCGGCGTGCCGTGGGTGTCGTCGGCACAGCAATAGACGCAATCGACGCCGCGCAGTTTCTGGTAGCGGACCCAGATGTCGGTCTGGATGTACTCGACGAGGTGGCCGATGTGAATCTGCCCGTTGGCGTAAGGCAGGGCGGAGGTAACGAGAAGCTTTCGAGTCACGGATTATCCCTTTTCATTTTCTGATGCCGCCAACTCCGGCGGCGAATCCATATAATAACCGGGCGCGGGAGAATGTCACGGTTTTTTGCTGGTTTCTGAAGATGATAAAGGCTTGAACTCATGTGGTTCAAAGGCTAGACTCGTGATATGGAGGCTGGACATGACCGAATCCGCTGACGATGAAAAGACGGCTCCAATCGGCAATGATCCGCTGGCCGCACTGGCCGACGCGGTCGAAGAGACGCGCGATGGCGCGACTCTGAAAGAGTTGGCCTCGGCGGTGGCTACCAAACTGCCTACACCGCAGCCGCCGCTTGCTGACTTGGAGGTTTTCTACATTCCGGGCGAGCGGGAGAATAGGGCCATGCTGCTCGGGGCGAGGCGAGGACGGCTGGTGGTCATGCACGGGGCCATAGCACTGACACCCATGAGAGAGTCCTTCGGCTCCGGCCACACGCTGATTCTGACGGTTCTCGTTGGTGCGCTGTTTACGGCCTTTGTATCCCGCCGTGGCGGGGCACAGGCCAGGGTTCCGGCTTTGATGTTGGCTCCCAGTTGCGTGCGAGGTTGTGCGGACTCGCGACGCATGCAGATGAGCTTGGCCTTGCCGGATGGAAAGTATCTGGTTTTGAAGCCCGCAACAATGTTCAGGAAGGCGGCCTTCGAACGGTTGCGTTCCGCCATGCAGACTGTTATGGGCGACGGATTGCAGGAGGGGCGGCTCGCCGGGCCAGGGTTTTTCAGCTACGCTAGGGCATTCATATTTATTTTGTTGCTGTTGGGTATCATCTTCACGGCACTCTTTTTTGCCTACCGGGACAGCCATCCTTTCGGTCTTCGACAATGACGTGAAAGGCGAATAGATGGACAGAACATTGGTCGTTGTGGTTCTTTTGATGCTCGCCGAAGGGTTCGTGGTTGCCGCTGACCAGCCCGGGAGGCCGCAGAGCCAAGCGGAGAAAGCCTCCGCCAACTCCGTCAAAGTGCCCGGCCATAATCCGGCGGGGACGACGGCGGCATATCTGGCCAAGCTGAAGGCCATGCCGAAATTCGAGAAGCCCCTGCCCTTCTACACGCCGGAGGCCGACGCGGTGCTGAAGTGCGTTCAGGTCTTTCCGGCCGACAGCCCGTTCAACGAAGATATAAGCACCCGGCCGGTGGCCAAAAACTCTGAAGCCATGATTGCCACGATGAAGGACCGGAAGTCGCTGGCTTGCAACTCCGACATGGGTTACATCATCGTTCCGGCGAACCAGCCACTCGTGCCGGTCCAACTGGTGGACTATCCCAACGAGTCCGACCCCGGCCCGTATCCTATGCCCGACAACACCCCGATCGAGGGCTGGAGTCCCGCCGGCAAGGAAAAACTCGCCGACAAACAGGCCAAAGCCGAAGAGGGCGACCGCCATGTGCTGGTTATCGACCCAGCGCGCGGGTTGCTTTACGAATGGTGGCAGGCGCGGCGGACCGACAAGGGTTGGCAGGCGTCGAACGAGGCGACCTTCGACCTGAAGACCAACGCCCTGCGGCCGGACGGGTGGACGAGCGGCGATGCGGCCGGGTTGCCGATTTTCCCGCTGACCGTTCGCTATGACGACGTGGCCGGCGGCGAAGTCAGGCACGCTGTTCGCTTCACGGTCCACCACTCGCGCGCCGCCTACGTCTATCCGGCGACGCACAAGGCCAGCCGCAGCGACGATCCGAATTTGCCGCGCATGGGTGAACGGTTCCGGCTGAAGGCCGGGGTGGACATTTCCGGTTTCTCGCCGCACGCCCAGACCATCGCCAGGGGGCTGAAGAAATACGGGATGATCGTGGCGGACAACGGCGGGGATTGGCGGATTTCCGTGGCCCCGGACCCGCGAATCAAAGGCCTGGACGATCTGGGGCGGCTCAAGGCGAGCGATTTTGAGGTGATCGTTCCGACCGGACCGAACGAGGGGCCGCGCGCGGGGAAGTAGTGAGAAAACAAAACCCCGCCAAAGGCCTTTCGGCGTGTCTGGCGGGGAATAGATCATTCCAATAACTTAACCTTCACGTTAAGAATGCTAAACATTCGAGCCAAAGTCAAACGCAAAAACAAGCAGAGACCTAACTGCCTAACTGACAATTCGCTTGCCGCCCGGAATTCGGCGGGTATAGTTAAGGTACTTATGACCCTGCTGCCAAAGCAACTATCTTACAAATCAGTTTACGACGCGAACTATTTCAGCGGCAAGAAATCGTTTTTCTATTGGCTGACCGGCGGCTACCGCGACCTGGCCCGCGTTTTCGATGGCTATGCTGTCGACGTGCGGCGGCATTGCACGGGCGGACGGTTGCTCGACGTGGGCTGCGCTTACGGGTTTTTGTTGCGACGGTTCGAGGGCGATTTCGAGACCTTCGGCGTGGATGTGTCGGAGCATGCCATCGAGGAGGCGCGAAAGACGGCGCCGGGCAGCCAGTTGCAGGTACATAATGTTCTGGAGCCCCTGCCCTTTGCGGACCGGTCCTTCGACGTTGTGACCATCACCGACCTGCTGGAACACGTGCCGGGCACGCCGGGGATTCTGGCCGAGGTGGCGCGGGTCCTGCGACCGGGCGGGATTCTCTACATCACCACGCCGAACCGGACACCGTGGCGGCGCGTCATTTTCGGCGTGGCCGACCTCATGGAACATCACACCAATCTGCTGTCGTACCGCCAGTTGGGCCGCTACCTCGACGGGGCCGGCTTCGAGGTGGTCGAACGGTTCACCTCCCTGAGCGCCGCCATCCAGGGCTGGCGCTTCTCCTGGTGCCTCGGACTGGAACAGACCTACATTGCCCGGCGGCGGGCCGAAGCATGATACCGGAATAACGAACAGACGAAGTGTGACACCCTTATCTCCAATCCGAAAGGTGGAGCTGATTCGATGTCTCTTATCGTTGGCGAACACGTCGGGCAGCAGTTCGGGGAGCACCGGGTCTTTGCCGAGGCTTCGTTCCGGCTGAGCGAAGCCGACCGCGTCGGGCTGGTCGGCCCCAACGGCGAAGGCAAGACCACGCTGCTGCGCATCATGGCCGGCCTGTTGGAACCTTCGACGGGACGGTGTCACCGCAGCCGCGGTCTGCGGATCGGCTATTTGCCACAGGCGCCGCCGGAGTTGGAAGGCGACACGATTTACGACGCGATGCTGGAGGTCTTTGCCGACGTGCGCAGCCTGGAGCAGGAGTTGCACGAGTTGGCCTCGGCCATGGCCGGCGGCGAGACGAGCATCTTGAAGCGTTACGGCGAACTCCAGGGGCGGTTCGAGGCCCTGGGCGGGCACGGCTACACGACGCGAATCGAGCAGGTGCTGACGGGTCTGGGCTTTGAGCGGGCGACGTGGGACCGGCCGCTGGCGAAGTTGAGCGGGGGCCAGCGGACGCGGGCACATCTGGCGACCTTGCTGTTGCGGGAGCCGCAGGTGCTGATGCTCGACGAGCCGACGAACCACCTGGACCTGGATTCGGTGGAGTGGCTGGAGGGCTGGCTGCGGTCATTTCGCGGGGCGCTGGTGGTGGTGTCGCATGACCGGTATTTCCTGGACCGGGTCACGGAGAGCACATGGGAAGTGGCCTTCGCCCGGGTGGAGATTTTTCACGGGGCGTACAGCCATTACCTGACGCAGCGCGAAGAGCGGCACAAGGAACGGTCGCGGCGCTGGGAGGCACAGCAGGAGTACGTGGCCAAGACGGAGGAGTTCATCGCTCGGCATCTGGCGGGCCAGCGCTCGAAGGAGGCCCAGGGCCGGCGGACGCGGCTGGCGCGGTTTCTGCGAGACGAAGGCGTGGAGCGGCCAGAGGACCAGCAGACCATCAACGTCGCCCTGCCTGAGGCGGCGCGGACGGGCGACCTGGTGCTGCGGGTCGAAGATCTTGCGGCCGGTTATCAGGCCGACCGTCCGCTGGTCCGCATCGAACGTCTGGAGATCGAGCGCGGTTGGCGGGTGGCCATTGTCGGGGCCAACGGGGCCGGCAAAACCACGTTGCTGCGGACCCTGCTCGGCGAGTTGCCGCCGCTGGCGGGACAGATTCGCTGGGGTTCCAATGTCAGCCTGGGCTACCTGTCGCAAACCCACTGCGAACTGGACCCGTCGAACACGGCGCTCGAGGCGGTCATGGCGGTCGATCACCGCTGCCCGGAGGAGCGGGCCCGCTCGCTGTTGGGCCGCTTGCTGCTGGGTGGCGATGAGGCCCTGAAACGGGTCGACCAACTGAGCGGCGGGCAGCGGACCCGCGTGGTCCTGGCCCGGCTGGTGCTGGCCCGGGCCAACGTCCTGCTGCTCGACGAACCGACCAATCATCTCGACATTGCTTCGCGCGACGTCATCCAGGAAGTCCTGCAACAGTTCGGCGGCACGGTGTTCCTGGTCAGCCACGACCGTTACCTGATCCAAGCCGCAGCCACACACATCTGGGCCATTGATGGCCAGGGACTGCACGTGATCCGTGGCGGGTGGGAGGAGTATCTCCAGTGGCGCGGCCGGGGCGGCGCGGCGGCGGGAGATGGGACATCAGACGAAGCGGCCGCGCCGGCGGAGAGCAAAGAGGATCGGCGGGCCGACTACCGCGAGTCGCGCCGCCAGGCCAACGCGCAACAGCGGCTCAAGGCGCAACATGAGGCGATTGAGGCGGAAGTGGAAGCGGTGGAGCAGACCTTGGCGAAACTGACGGAAGAAATCTCGGCGGCGGGCCAGGCGGCGGACGTTGAGCGCGTCGAGCGGCTCGGACGCGACTATGAGCGGCAGGACGCTCGCCTGAAAGAGTTGTGGGCCGAGTGGGAACGGATCGGCGAGCAGTTGGGATGAAGGCGAAAACCTGTTCCGCGGTCAGCAAAGATGTCGGGCCAGGGCCCGACCTACGTGCTTCAGCACGGCGGGCAAGACCCGCCGTGGCACATTCTCTCAGGCGTTCTTATAGCGTTCGATGCGGGCGCGGGCGGTGAGGCCGTGGGCCAGCATGTGCTCGAGGTCGCACTGCCGCTCGGTGACTTCGGCCACGAGGCGGCTGGCGGCAGGCGTCATCCGCTGGTAGGTGCAGGTCTTGAGGAACTTGCCGACCCAGAGGCCGCCGGTGTAACGGGCCGAGCGGCTGGTGGGCAGGATGTGGTTGGTGCCGATGGTCTTGTCGCCGTAGGCCACGGTGGTCTCTTCGCCGATGAAGAGCGAGCCGTAGTTGGTCAGGCGTTCGAAGTACCAATCGAGTTCCTTGACGTGGAGTTCGAGATGCTCCGGGGCGTAGTCGTCGCTCAGGTTGACGGCCTCTTCGGGCGAATCTGCGGCATAGACGATGCCGTTGGCGCCCCAGGACTGCGAGGCGATTTCGCGCGTCGGCAGGACGGCCAACTGCTTCTCGACCTCGGCGATGCACTTCCTGGCGAACCCAACGCTCAACGTAATCAGGCAGACGCCGCTGTTGGGATCGTGCTCGGCCTGGCCGAGGAGGTCGCAGGCCACGAGGGCCGGGTCGGCGGTGTCGTCGGCGATGACCAGAATTTCGGTCGGGCCGGCCAGCAGGTCGATGCCGCAGCGGCCGAAGAGTTGCCGCTTGGCTTCGGCGACGAACTTGTTGCCGGCGCCGCAGAGGATGTCGGCGGGTTGGACTTCGCCCATGCCGAAAGCCATCAGGGCGAAAGCCTGAACGCCGCCCAGGACGAAGACGCGGTCGGCCCCGGCCCGGGCCATGGCGTGAACCGTGGCGGGATAGAAGCCCTGCCCTTTGACCGGCGGGGTGCAGGCGACGACCGACTTCACGCCGGCGACCTTGGCCGGGATGATGCTCATCTGGGCCGAGCCGAACATCGGATAGCGCCCGCCGGGAACGTAGCTGCCGGCGGCGTTGACCGGAATGTGCTTGTGGCCGAGGATAACGCCGGGGCGAACTTCCGTCTCGAGCGGCAGCATGGTTTTGAGCTGGGCCTGGGCGAAGCAGCGCACGTTGTCCTGGCAGAAATCGGTGTCGCGGATGGCCTGCTCGGAAAGCTGGGCGGTGGCCTCGGCGATTTGTTTTTTGGTCAGTTCAAAACTCGTCGGATTCCAGGCGTCGAGTTTGGTGCTGAACTTGCGCACGGCATCGAGGCCGTCGCGTTCCAGTTCCAGCAGCATCTCCGACACGAGCGCTGCCGTTTGCGGATCCTTCTCGAACAACCGATGACCACCGGGCTTGACGATTTGCATGTTCCGTTACCTTTCTGTTTGAATTACTTGATAAATTATTTTGACGCTGGCGCGGCGGATTGCGGCGCGGTCGCCGACGTGGCCGGAGCGGCGGGCAGTTTATTGACGATCCCGGCCAGGCGTTTCGGTTGGAGGCCCTTCAGAATCTTCATCAACTCGACGCGAAGGTGGTTCTCCCGATCATCGGCCGGCACTCTTATGGCTTCAGCGGGCGGCGTGCCTTCCGGAAAAACGACGGCCGGCACAGCGGATTGCGGCACCGACGGTTCTTTGGCGACGGCCAGCAAGACGGTCAGAGCCTTGACCTGATCTTCGGTCAATTCGAGGCGATTGACATTGTCGAGCGCCGTCTGAATCAGCAGGGCCGCCGGTCGCGCGGGCAGAACCTGCGCCGCCGCTTCCTCCTGGAAAGTTTTCGCGTCGGTAGCCGCAGCGCCGCTCGGGACGTTCGCGGCGGTCGCTGTTGTGACGGCAACGGCGGGCGCGGCTGAACCGCTCTCTGCCCTGACCGCCGAGTCATCGGCCCAGGCCCCAGTGAACAGAACCACAAGCACCAGGCTCGCCAGAGCCGCCAGTCGCAGAAAACTTTTCATGTCCTCTCCCTTATAGTGTTGTGAAAACCGGTCTGACCCGCCAAGCGCGGCGGACATTATATAACGCCGGAAATAGAATGATGCGAGAAAAAACGACAGGGCCGCCGATGGGCAGAGGCCACAAGGCCGCCGGCCAGGCCGGGACGCCCACCTTCCGGGTTGACCAAAGCCGAGGCTTCTTCTACGATGTGGCCCAAGATACAACATTAACGACAGGAGGCTCACCAATGGCCCTAGCGCTGCCGCAACTCCCGGATCTTAACTTCTGGCTGGTCTTCGGCTTTCTCGGCCAGGGGATTTTTTTCTGCCGGTTCCTGGTGCAATGGCTGGCCACCGAAAAGGCCAAACGGACCGTCGTGCCCATGGCCTTTTGGTATCTGAGCATCGGCGGCGGAGTGATGATTCTGATCTATGCCGCCAGCCGCGAGCAGGGCCATCCCGACTGGGTCATCGTCTGCGGCCAGGCGGGCGGCCTGGTCATGTACGTCCGCAACATCATCATCGCCGTGCGGCATAAGAAAGCCCTGGCCGAGGGCAAAGCGGTCGACCCGGACGACGGCACGGCCGTGTGATTCGCCCTCAAGATTTGCGTTCGGATTTTTCGGCCTCGGCATACCAGGCAATCGTGCGCCGCAAACCCTCGGCGAACCGCACCGCCGGTTTGTACCCCAACAGCTTCGCCGCCGCACTGATGTCGGCCAGAGAGTGTTTCACGTCGCCGGCCCGGGGCGGTTCGTAAACCGGCTCCAGATGCGTCCCCAGCACTTCGTTGAAATCGCGGACCATGCGGTTCAGGTCGATGGCCTCGCCGCAGCCGATGTTGACCACCTCGCCGTGCGTCTCGGCCGCCGTGGCCGCGAGCAGGTTGGCCTGGACCACGTTATCGACGAAGGTGAAGTCGCGCGACTGCGAGCCGTCGCCGTAAATGACCGGCCGCTGGCCGCGCAGCATCCGCGAAGCGAAGGCCGCAATGACCCCGGCATATTGGTTGGTCGGATCCTGCCGCGGGCCGAAGACGTTGAAATAGCGCAGGCTGAGGGTCTGCAGGCCGAAGGAGCGGTAGAAGGCGGAGGCGTAGATTTCGCCGACGGCCTTGCTGGCCGCATAGGGACTCAGGGGCAGCACCGGCATCGTCTCGCGTTTGGGCAGTTCCTCGTTGGCGCCGTAGGCGCTGGAACTGGCGGCCAGGACGAACCGCCGCACCCCGGCCTCCCGCGCCGCCAGAAGCATGTTGTGCGTCCCGACGACATTGGCCTCGAAGCTCGTCTGAGGATCTTTCATGCTGCGCGGCACGCTGGGCACCGCGGCCTCGTGCAGCACCACTTCGACGCCGGTGCAGGCCTGGCGGCAAACTTCCGCGTCGCGGATATCGCCTTCGAGCAGTTCGATGTCGGAGAGGATTTCGTCGAGATTTTCTCGGAACCCGGTGGAGAAATTATCGACCACGCGGACGCGATGGCCCAGAGCGAGCGCCGCCCGGGCCAGGTGCGATCCGATGAATCCGCCGCCGCCGGTGATCAGCCACGTTGCTGCCATGACGCTCCTCGATGAGATAATTTGGAAAACATTACGAACCAAAGTTGCCGTTGGCAAAAACCACCGGGACCGCCATGACCGTCGGCCGGCAGTCGATGGCCAGTTCCACCAGGCATCGGGCCACCAGGCCCGTCAACTCGCCGGCATGAACCGTGAAGACCTGGGTCGTCGGCCCGGACATAATCGACGGCAGAACCAGCACTTCGCCCTCGTGGGCCGGCTCGACGCGCCAGCCGTCCGGCACATGCCACCGGACCAGCAGATGGGAATGTTCGTTGCCGTTGTTGCGGATCGTCAGCCGGACGGTTTTCGCTTCGCCGTTGCGGATGCGCGGGCCGCCGTCGATACCGACGTCAACCGTGTAATAGTCGAACCGATAGCGGGCCTGGGTCATGCTCGCCGCCAAGTCCCTCCGCACGGACTCCGTGCCCCGCAGCGCGGCCAGGGCCTCTGCCGGCACTTCTTTCTCGCCGGGGAAGCTGAGCTTGTCGAGCCGCTCCTGCCGCGCCAGCACCTGGTGGGCGATCTGCTCTGTCCGCTCGGTCAACTCGTCAACCGTTTGCGGCACCTGGCCGCCGATGTCGCCGAGGTTGATGCAAAGCGTTTTGATCCGCCGGCCAATCGGTTCGATCCACTTCTGCGGAATCGCCTCGATGCCGTGCATCAGACCGAAGAGGGCCCCGGCCGTCGCCGCGGTGCAATCGGTGTCTTCGCCGCAATTGACCGCCGTCGTCACGACGCGGCCGAAGTCGTGGCCGCCTTCGAGCAGGGCCAGCACCGTCAGAGCGACGTTTGAGGGGGCATCAAATCCGAGCCGGCCCTGATCGAAGCCTTTGGCCCGATCCTCCGGGCTGGTCCGCCCCGGCAGGTTGAACAGGGTCGAACCGCGATGCTGCCGGAGAATTTCGTCGCGAGCCTCGCGCCAGCCCTGGCCGGAGCGATGAGCCTCGACCGCCGTGCGCACCGCGGCGGCCATGGCGCTCTCGCTCGGAATGTAGGAGAGGCCGATTTCGATCAGGGCTTCGATGTCGTCACAGACAAAGGCCGCGCTTTCCAAAGCCGCGAAAAACACCTCGCCCCAACTGCCCTCGCCGTCGCCGTGATCGACAATGGCGTCTTCCACGGCATACCGCGCCGCCACTTCCGGCAAACCCGGCGCGATGCAGGCCCAGATTTCCGACCGGATGAACGCGCCGCAACTGTGTTTCCAATCGTTGCCGCAAGTGCCCGACCACGGCGGCGGCAGACCGGACCGCAGATTCACCTTCGCCGTGCCGTACTCCGACCAGTGCGGCGTCACATAGAGGCACCAGTATTCAGCCAGGGTGTGGGCCGTGAGATTCAAGCCGCGATTTTCCAGGGCGATGAGCCAGAGGAGTTGCAAATCGAGATCGTCGTTGGGGAGCGGCTCGCCGCCCAGGTTCTGGGTATAGAATTTGACGTCGTTAGTCTGCCGGAAAAACTCGAACGGCGCGCCGAGAGTGCCGCCGATGTTCTTGCCCATCCAGCAGCCCAGCACGCGCCGCCGATAGTCTTCGCCATTGATTTTCATGGCGGAAATTTGCCTCTGCGGTTAAAGGGACAAAAAATGGTGGGCGGAGAAGGATTCGAACCTCCGAAGGCTGAGCCAACAGATTTACAGTCTGTCCCCTTTGACCGCTCGGGAATCCGCCCACCGGTTGAGCCGGCTGTTTCTTCACTTGTCAGGATGCGACGGTCAGGATTCTAGCAACCCAGGCCTCAAACGTCAAGGCGGTTTCGACCGGCAGGTTAAGACTTACCTATAAGTGTGAGTGGAGCCGGCGGTCGGACTCGAACCGACAACCACCGGTTTACAAAACCGGAGACCAGCGGACATAATAGTAGCAGCCGTCGCGAATTACGTCAAAGTGATTCCGACACTTCACTCAGAGGGAGGGGTTGAACTCCCAGGGGGGATGTGTCATAATGGCGGCGAGAAAGCCTGGAAACGGTGCTGGGCAGAGGCCAAATAGGCGCGTGCCGGCGGCCGTAAGGTTGTCGACGAAGCGTCAGCAGGAACACATGCCGGCGGGACATGGCGCCGCAAAGAGGAGGTTTGCTCGAACGATGCCTACCAGAGACCAACGGTTGCCTTTGACTTTTGCGCTTGTCCTGGCGCTGGCCATTGTTGCGCTGGCGGCGGGTCCACGGGAGGCGCGCGCGCTCGACCTGCAATTCGTCACCACCGACGCAGACGTCGACAAGGCGATGGAACGATTGACCAACTATCTCTGGACGCGTCAGCGGGACGACGGCTCGTGGGAAAACGTGATCGGTTCGCACTATGATCGCAAGGTGGGGGGCACGACAGCCCTGGCCACCCTGGCCCTGCTGGAGGCGGGTGTCAAGGTCGGCGACCCCCGGATGGACAAAGCACTCAAGGCGCTGATGGCGGCCGACATGCACGACAGCTATTGCTACTCCGTCCGCGTTATGGCGCTGTCCCAGGCCTATCGTTTCGCCCAGCGCGCCGAGTACGAGACGCAGATCGTCAAGGATCTCCAGTGGCTGACGCGGAATCTGCCGGCAAGCGGCGCGTGGGACTACGGCGGCCCGAACCGGACCGGCGACAACAGTTGTTCGCAGTACGGATTGCTGGCGCTTTGGGAAGCCGATTGGGCCGGCTTCGGCGCCGGGCGCAAGATCGCGCCGGCGGCGACGAGCGGCAAGCCCACGGTTTCTCGAACGGCCACGTCGGCTGCGAGAGCGAGTACGAGTGCGAGTTCGAGCGCGAGTGCGGTTTTCAACGTGGCGACGGAGTGGCCGACCGTGACGCGGGCCATCGCCGCGTCGTGGAAGCCGATCGAGAAGCAATGGGTGGACCGGCAGTGTGCCGACAATGGCTGGATCTATACGGCCGTGGCCACGCCGGATGTCGAAAGCACGATGACCATGACGGCGGCCGGGGTGGCCAGCCTGTACATCCTGATGGACGAGGTCTATGCCCCGAAGATGGATCCCGGCAAACCGCGTCCGCAGACGACGGTGTTCGAGAAGGCCGATCTCGGCCTCCAGTGGCTCGCCAAGCGGCTGACGCCGGAGTATACCCAAGACGGTTATCTGGCCTTCGGGATTCAGCGAATCGGTCTGGCCAGCGGACGGAAATACATTGGGGAACACGATTGGTTCCGCGAAGGGGTAGCGGAAATCTCCAGCCGGGTCGCGTCGCCGAAGTCGGGCTACGGCGGGGCCTATGGCAACGATGTTCAGGCGGCTTTCTACCTGTTGTTCCTGACGCGCGGCCGTGTGCCGGTTACGTTCAACAAGCTGGAGCGGCCGGGGACCGACTGGGACTGCGCCCCGCGCGACATGGCCAATCTGACGCGCTACCTGGTGACGCAGTTGGAACAGCGGATGTCCTGGCAGATTGTCGGCGTCGACCGGCCGGTCAGCGAATTTCTCGACTCACCGGTGCTGTTCATCAACGGCATTCAGCCGCTGAAACTGTCGCCCGAGACGGTGGGGAAAATGCGCGAGTACGTGCTGCGCGGCGGCCTGATTGTCGGGGAAGCGACGACGTCGAGCGTGCAGTTCGCCGACAGTTTCAAGACGATGCTGGAGGATGCTTTTCCGGAAGGAAAAGTCGCCGGAGCCCACAGCTACGTCTGGACGAAGATGTCCCCGGACCATCCCGTCGTCCAGGGGCTGGCGGCCGAGCGGGACCAGAAAGCCGTCGGGCCGGTCTGGGCCATGGACGACGGCACGCGAACCGTGGCCATCCTGCTGGCCCACGACCAGGCGACCGCCTGGCAGCACATGGACATGCTCAAATCGTGGCAGTCGTTCACGCTCGGGAGGAACATTTTCTTCTATGCCACCGCCGGCGAACCGCTGAAAACCCGGCTGCGGCCGGTGTTTGTCGGGCGGCAGCAGAAAGCCGACGTGGCGAAGAAGATCGGTCTGGTGCATCTCGGTGAAAACTGGTTGAGCGAGGATTACGCCATCGAGCGGCTGAGCGACAAACTCGCCGGCCAGGGGCGGGTGATGATTAGTTCCGTGCAGGCGGTTAAGGCCGAGGAAATCGAGCCGCGAGAGTGTCCGGTGGTCTGGGTCAACGTGCGCGGCGAGTCTACCGCCCCCGAGGCCCTCATCAACAGTCTGAAGGCTTATGCGGGCAAGGGTGGCACGGTGGTCATCAACGCGGTCATGGGCGACGCCAAGGCCGGCGAGCGGGCCAGAGCGCTGGCCCAGATGATCGTGCCCGAGGCCGTGCCGGCGGGGATCGAGGAGGAGAGTCCGATCTTCACCGGCCTGGTTTACCGGGAGCGTGGGGAACCGCTGACCAATCCCAAGTTTCGCCAGACCTTGCGAGAGGACGGGGTGAACAAGATCAAACTGATCGGCTCCCGCCTCGGCGAGCGCTGGGCGGTCATCGTCAGCCCGTACGACACGTTTTTGCCGTTGCTCGGCACCCCGATCTGGCACTGCAAGGGCTATGCTTCCGAAACCGCGCTGAGCATGGCCGCTAATATCTACCTCTACGCACTCGAACAGGCGGAACGTGGTTCGG
Organism: uncultured Planctomycetia bacterium; assembly: GCA_903929765.1. Taxonomy (GTDB): domain Bacteria; phylum Planctomycetota; class Phycisphaerae; order FEN-1346; family JAACEH01; genus CAIYVX01. The sequence goes on along the minus strand of CAIYVX010000055.1, from coordinate 32,367 downwards.
AGAAACCAAAGTCATGAGAACGTTTTTTACGACACTGCTGGGCGTGGCGCTGCTCATGGGATTTCTGGCGGCGACGGCCGTGGCCCAGAAACCGCCGACAACTGCTCAACCCGCCCAGCCGCCGCCGGCGCCGCTGACCCGTGCCGATAAGGCGCACAAGATGTATTCCGACGCGGAGTCGTTGAGCCAGACCCGGCGTACGGCCGAGGCCGCCGCCATGTTCGAGGCGTTGGTCCGACAGTACCCGTCCAGCGACCTGGTGCCCAAGGCCATGGCCGGCGCCATCGGCAGCTATCTGGCCGCGGGGCAGAAGGACAAGGCCGACGCTCTGGCTGCGGTCATGAAGAAGAATTACCCCACGAGCCAGTGTATGGAGGGGGTGGCTTGGGCCTATGTCGCCCGGGCCATCGACTACACCCATCCGGCACCGCCGGAGGAACAGCGGGTGGTTCTGGAGGACTACCTCGACAAATACTGGGACCAGGCACATACTAATTTCGAGTACGCCGTCCAGTCGCTCGGTCTGGCCCTGATTGCACTCAAACGCAACCCCGACGCCGACGCCCTGTGGTGCCAGGCGTTGTCCGAGACCGACGACCGTAATCTCGGCGGTCTGATTGACGTACTTCAGCGCGGCGCGGGCAGTCGGAAAGACTACGCGGGCGAAGCCAAAGTCTGGGCCACGACGGCAAAAAACGTGCCTGCCACGGTGCCCGCCTGGCCCTGTCTCAAGATGCTGGAACTGCGCTACCTGACGCTGGCCGAGGCCTATGATGAGGCCAGGACCAAAGCCGAAGCCATGATCAAGGACCGGCCCAAGTCGGAATATGCGGCCTATTGCGCGCTCGACGTCTGTCCCGACCTCCTGGCCCGGCAAAATAAATTCACCGAAGCCGCCGACGCCCTCCACCGCGCCATGGAGACCTTTGCCATCTTCGTTCTACCGCGCCACACCCAGACGCTGGCGGATTACGAAAGCCAGGCCGGCAACTTCAAGGCGGCCCAGGAACGGGTCGATGTGCTGTTGTCGCAGCCGAACCTTCCAACGGCGACGCGGGCGCTCCTGGAACAGAAGCGCAATCTCTGCCTCAAGAGCAGCAACGTCGATGGAGCAAATGCCGCCAATGAAGCGTTGGCGACGGCCTTTCCCGAATCGCCGGTCGCGCTGGCGGCGGCGCTCGACAGCGTAGCGAACCTGTTGACAGCCAACCGTCTCGACGAGGCCCAGGCGGCAAGCCTCAAGATCACCCAGACGTATAAGAATCACGCCGGGGTGGCCGAGGCGATTCTGCCGCTGGCCGAGCGGTTTGAAAAGGCGAATCGGCCGGAGGCGGTCAAGGGCGTGCGGGAAGCGGTCATCGCCGCGTATCCGGCGTCGCTCGAAGCCGACGCGGCCCGCAAAGCCCTCGGTCAGCCCACCAACGATTCGCCGACCGCAAAGGCCAAAGCCGTGTTTGATGAATACGTTTCCTACGCCAAGGAGAGCAATGTTGAAGCGGCGCGGCGGCGGATCGATAAGCTTTTCGCCGAGTTTCCCTCCAGCCCGCATGGCGCTGCGGCGGTGCTGGAGTTGGCCGAGGCCCTGAAGAAAGCCGGCAAGGTTGACTTGGCCGCGGAACTCTACGTCCTGCTGGCCGACAAGGCGCCCTATCATTCCGCGGCCGAGACCAGTCTGACCACCGCCGGCGCCGCCTATGCCGGGGTGTCCAGAACCGCCGACGCCTTTGCCGCCTACGACAAACTCGTACGGCGGTTCCGATTCTCGCCCTCGTGGCGGGATTACGTTTTCGGCGCGGCCAATGCTCTGGCTGTTCAGAACAAACTCGACGAAACCCGGACCTTCCTCGTCGCGGCGGCGAAGTCGGTCGGCGACGGCGTGCCCGGGGCCGACCTGCGGGCGTTTATGTCGCGCCGTTTTGCCGCCCAGGAGAAGTGGCAAGAAGCCGCCGACGAAATGCTCACGATTCTCGGCGACAAGGCCGCTGATCCGCTCTACCGGTCTTTGACGGGTGAGGTCTTTTGCTGGATCACCGTCGCTGAGCAGCAGAAAAAGGAACCCAAGCCCGACGCCGAGGTCAAGTTGCTGGAGAACCTCGCCGCCAGGTACAACGGCTGGGACGAGGCGGACCGCATCCGCATCAGCGTGGCTGGTATCTGGGCGCGCTATAAGAATCAGGACTTAGCCCTGCAGAAGTTCGACGAGATCGCCAAACGTCATCCGAAGTACGAAATCGGGACCACGGGCACTATCTTCGTGTCCCGGTGGTCTCGCAGTCTCTTCCTTGGAACCGTCGGCTATGCCCCCGTCGATCGCGTGGCGGCCGAGATGAGCGGAGGCTGGTCGAACATACTCTATGCCCATCATATTGACGACATGATTTCCAGCACGCTCCTCCTCAACAGCCCCCAGGTGTTTATCGACCGCGTCAAGGCGTCCATTGCCAAGGCCGTCCAGGCCGGCGGCGTCAAAACCTCTTCGACCCTCAAGTACGGCCTGCCCTACAAGTCGAAGAATCTGCCCACGCCCACCGTGCAACCCACACCCGAACAACGGCGCCTCTACCTGATGGTCAACGACCTCGACTCCGGCTACGGCGGTCTGGGCCAGCGCGTGGACAACGCCATGTGGTTCGAAGTCTACCCGCTCTGGCCCAACCATTACCAGAATGATGAGCGACTGACCAATGCCGCCGTGGCGCTCTGCGCTCGCGACCAAGTGGCCTTCCAGCGAGCCGTGGGCCTCCTGAAGGCCAACTACAACGAACTTCTCTGGATGCCCAACGTCCTCCTGGCCGATGGGAACCACAATCGCGATACCGGCGGCAAGAACGAGGCCGCCAAGCTCTTCCTGACCATCGTCCAGCGCTTTCCCGATCACGAAGTGGCTCCAACGGCCGCCCAGGCCTACAAAGATCTCACCGGCCGAGCACCTGGCAGATAATCTACTGTTAACGATTGGCTTTGAGGGGGCAGAGCTACCCGTGCCGCGGCGCGGTAAACGTGCGCAAGTCGTTACTACAGCACAACAAAGACGCCCACGGTCATTGACTGACCATGGGCGTCTTATGTCTTATGGTGTCCCCAGCAGGATTTGAACCTGCAACCTTCAGCTCCGGAGGCTGACGCTCTATCCAATTGCGCTATAGGGACGCACTCGTACCGTATCATCGTACCCATTTCTAGTGGGAAATCAAGCCTTCGGTTTCCTTCGCCGCCGGCGGCGCCGTAACGTAAAGACGGAGTACCGTGCCCTCGTGGCAGTAAACCTCCGTGAATCTTTGGCCCAGGATCTGCCCCTGCTTCTCCAGCGGCTGGAGGCTGTAAACCAGCGCCTGCGGCGGAAAGCGCCGCTCCGTCGTCACTTCGTACGCCGTCACGCTGGGCGTCCACAACTCCATGCCGCAAATGCCGAACATCCGCGTCAGATTCGTCGCCCCGACATCATCCGTGAGCGGCAACTTGTCCACGTAAACCAGTCGCGGCTGATCCGGATAGGCTCGGAAATGGTCCAGCAGGATCGGCGAGACCGCTCGCCCGAAGTCGTGATAAAACTCGAAACCCTGGCGGAAGTCGGCCAATTCGCCGTAGGCCGCCCAGGTGTTGCCCGCCAGCGCCGCCACGACCACCAGCACCGCCGCCACGGGCCAGCGCCGCAGCAACGCCGCAATCACCAGCACTGCCGCCAGCACGCCCATCAGGCCCATCCGCCACATCAGGCCGCCATGCCACGATGCCACTTTTCCAACCAATTGCAGAAACACCGATGAGTCGTTCACCAAAGAATCCATTGGGTGCTGGAGAAAATAGTACGCCCCGAAGGTCTGCGAGTAGCCCGCGTTCTCTGTCCGCAGCGTCACCAGGGCCGCCGCCAGCAGCCCGCCGGCAATCACCATGATCACCACCGTCCGCCGCTGCCACAAGTCGCCCGATGCGAGCCGGGCCAGGCCGCAGCCGATCACCAGCATGGCCACCACGTCGAGATAGCGGCCGTAGAGCCGCGAATCGACGTTCTCGCTGAACGAAACGCCGATCACCAGCGAAAAACCCAGCAACGTCAACAGGCACGTCAACGCCACGAAAACCAGCGCCGGGTCGAGCGTCCGCCGCAGATCACGAAGCGAGTAGAGCGAGTAAACCAGCGCCGCCAGCGGCAGCGCCGCCGAGGCCAGCACGACATAGGCCGCGCCAAACCCGAACGCCCCCGCAAAGCCCCACAGACGCGACGGATTCTGCCACAGGTCGCTGACGAGAGTACAGATCTCGGTCCAGTTCATGCTATAGCCGACCAGGCGATTGCCCGCCATATATACAACAATAAATACTAACAGAACAATAGCCGGTGGCATCACGTTCCGCCAGCGCCGCTCCCGCACTAGCACCCAGACCGCCGCCACGAGCGCCGCCCCCATCGCCGCCGCCCCCATGAGGCGCACGGCCGTCGCCAGAACCGTGACCACCGCCAGCGCCAGCCACCAGTACCACCGGCCCGTGGCCGACGCCCGCTGCGCCGCCAGAATCGCCAAGAGGCCGAGCGGAAAAAACAGATTCTCGCTCAGCATCGCAAAGCCATAAATAAATACCGGCGCGTAGAGCGCCATCGCCGCCATCCCCGCCAACGACGGCCAGTGGCCGAACCAGCGCCGCAGCACCAGATAGCCCAGGATCGCCCCCAGCGCCGCCAGCGCCGCATTCGCCGCCAGCGCCGTCCGGAGAAACGCCGGCGTGCTCTCCCCGGCCGCCAGCCACGGCCCGGCCAGAAAATACCCATAGCCCGGATTGCCCATGCCGCGAAACGGATGGTGCCACGACAGTTCGCCGTGCGCCACATGGTAGCCCTGAAGGGCATAGGTCGTTTCATCCGGCTCAAACCACGGTCCCGTGATACTCTCGGCCAACACCACCTTCAGCACCAGCAGCGCCACGGCAACCGCGAGCACCGTGGCCCACCGCAGCGCTGCCGACCCGCCCGCAGCCGCCTCCGATTTCAAACTCTCTTTTCGCCGCTGAATCGCCATGACAATCCTTTGAGGTGCTACGACAGAACTATTTCGCGATAAACCGCCACCGTCGCCTCGGTCATAATATCTGCCGAAAAGTATTTCTCAACCCCCGCCCGCGCCGCCCTGGACATCCGCTCCCTCTCGGCCGGATCGTCCAAAACCCGCCCCAACGCCTCGGCCAGCGCCACCGCGTTCTCCGGTTCGACCACCACCCCGCCGCCGGTCAGTTCAACCATTTCCGGAAAAATCCCCGAACGCGGCACGACAATCGGCACGCCACAGGCCAGCGCCTCCAGCGCCGCCATCCCGCGCCGCTCCGCAAATCGGCTCGGCTGCGCGAACACGTCGAGGCCCTGAAGGAACGCAACTTTTTCCGCCAGTTCCAACTCGCCGCAAAACTCCACCCGCTCGGCCAATCCGCGCCGGGCCAGACCATCCCGCAACGCTTCGTACCACGCCCGGTCCGCCGTCCCCACCTGCCCCGCCAGAGCCAGCGTCGTCCGGCCCGGTTGCCGCGCCTCGAGCGCCGCAAACGCCTCGCACAGCAAATCTGTCCCCTTGTTCGGCGAACACCGTGACACGCAACCGATCCGCCGCCCCGGCCGCGGTGAGCCTGTCGAACCCGACCCCTCCGCCGCCGGGCGATAGACCGCCGTATCAACCCCCGGCCGAACCGCCCGCAGCCGCGCGCGCGGCACACCCAGCATCACCGCCGCCTCGTCGGCATAAGATTCGCTCGGAGCGATGAACAGGTCAATCTTCTCGGCGTGGCGCCGCAGCAGCCGCCAGGCTTCCGCGCGATGCGGCTCGGGCAGCCGATTGACGAAATCCTCCTCGCCCTGGAGCGTCGAGACCACCGGAACTTTGAACCGTTCCTTGATCGGCCCCGCCACCGCTGACAACATCGCGTTGCTCAGGTTCACCACGTCCGGCCGGCCCTGGCTGTCGAGGAATTCCAGCAACCGCTGGAGTTCCTTCGCCTGCCGCCCCTCGGCCCCGCGCAGCACCGAAACGGTCATCTCCCCGAGATCCTCCGGCCGAGTGTCGATCGCCCGCCGGGCCACGGCCCGCAGCAGCCACGGCTGATCGAGCAGCCGGTCCACCAGCGGCCAGCGCCGGCGAAAAAATCCTGATTTCTGTTCGAGATAGGCCGCCAGGCCGCCGTAGAAAACCCGCCCCGCGCTCGGGTCCGGGCCGTCCGTCTCCAACGGCGTGTAGAGCGGCAGCATCAGGCAATCATGGCCCCGACGGATCAACCCGCGAGCCAGCGCCACGTCGCGGGCACAAGCCCCGCAATAGAACCCGCCCGCCCCCGCCGCCAGGTAAATGATTTTCATCGCCGCCCTTTATGTTCCATCCCGTGCGCCGCGCCGCAAAGCCAGCGCCCCCGTCGGACAAGACTCCGCCGCACGCCGCGCCGCCTCGTGCAGCGCATCGGCTAAATGTGCCGCAAATGGCCCGGCCACTCGAACCCGGAATCCGCGACCGATGAACGTCAAGCCCAGCGGCTCGCGCACCTCCTCGGCCAGACGCAGACAGATGCCGCACTGAATGCACTTGCCCGCCTCGTAAATCACCTCCGGATGCGTCGCGTCGCGCTCGAACTCGCGCCGCTCGCCGCGATATCGCGCCGCCGCGGCCCCGTATTCCTCACCTAACTTCCGCAGACAGCAATTATCACGCTTGCGGCAATCGCAATCAAGACACCTCCGCGCCTCGACCGCCGCCTGCGCCGCCGTCAGATCTTCCGCCGCTTCCCGCTGCGCCGGATCGGCAAACGCCCGCAGCCGCGCCACTTCGCTTTCCTTAAGATGCCCCAGGAGCGAGTGAACTTCGTGCGGCCGATGGCCCAACGCCTGACCACGCAAGTGCGCGTCCATCGCCACCGCCGCCCGCCGTCCGCCCGCAACGGCATGAACCGCATACTGCGCGCCGCTCACCAGATTCCCCGCCGCAAAAACTCCCGGTAGATTCGTCGCCATCGCCTCGCGCTCAACCTTGACCCCGCGCGGCCCGGTTTCAAGGCCCAGGGATTTCACCAGCGCCAAATCCAGCGCCGCACCCGACCCCGCCACATGCTCCGCCCGCGGATCAGCCGGCCCGCCCGCCTTCTGCGTCCCCAGCGCCAGCAGCACCGCTCCATATTCCGCCCGCAGCCGATCCAGCGAAAGATTTTCGCCCAGCTTCTCGCCGGTCTGAAACTTCACGCCCAGCCGCCGCAGCCGCTCGATCTCGCCGTCGAGAATTTTTCGCGGCAATCGCCACTCCGGCAAGCCCGTCCGCAGCGCCCCGCCCAACTCCTTCTGCGCCTCGAAAACCGTACACTCGTGGCCAAGTTGCCGCAGATGCAGCGCCGCCGCCAACCCCGCCGGCCCCGCCCCCACCACCGCGGCCCGCCTGCCTGTCGCCGCCGCGCAGGGAGGATCGTACGGCGCCGTCAACTCCAGGTCCGTCTCCGCCACATAGCGATGCAACTCCCGAATCGCCACCGCCTCGTCGAGGGCTTTCCGCCGGCAGGCGCCTTCGCAAAAACCAGGACAGATGTGACCCAGCGTCGCCGGCAGAGCCAACCCGCGCACCACCAGCCCTGCCGCACTCCGCCCGTCGCCGCCGCGCAGGGCCGCGATAAAATCCGCAATTTCCAGATGCGCCGGACAACCCAGCGTACACGGTCCTACGCAATCGCCCGCATGATCCGAAAGCAGCAACTCCAGCGCCGTTTGCCGCGCCCGCCGCACGTCCTCCGTCTGCGTCTCGACCACCATGCCGGCCGTCACCCGCGTCGCACAGGCCGGGCTTAACTCGCGCCGCCCCTCGATCTGCACGACGCAGACGTAGCACGACGTCTCCGGCTCCCGGGCCGCCAGATGGCAGAGCGTCGGAATCCGGATGCCGACCTGGGCCGCCGCCGCTAGGATGGTCGTCCCCGCCGCCGCTTCCACCGGCCGATTGTCGATGGTCAGCTTAACCATGGCCCGTCTCCACCTCCACCGCGTCCACCGGACAAACCGCCTTGCACGTCCCGCACCGCACGCACTTGGCCGCGTCCACCTCGTGCTGCTCGTAGGGCCGCGGGGCGATGGCCTCCACCGGGCAGCGCTGGGCGCAGCGTGTGCATCCGATGCACTTATCGTTAATTCGATATCTAATCAGCGCCGGGCACCGCTTCGCCGGACAGCGCCCCGCCAGGTGCGCCTCATACTCCGCCCGAAAATGGCGCAGCGTCGAAAGCACCGGATTCGGCGCCGTCCGACCCAGTCCGCACAGGCTCGTCCGCCGCACCCGGTCCGCCAGATTCTCCAGGGCCGCCAGGTCCGCCGCCCGCCCCTGCCCCGCGCACAGCCGCTCCAGAATCTCCAGCATCCGTTTCGTCCCGATCCGGCAAAACGTACACTTCCCGCACGACTGGTCCTGCGTGAAACTCAAAAAATACCGGGCGATGTCCACCATGCAGTCGCCCTCGTCCAGCACCACCAGCCCGCCCGACCCCATGATCGATCCGGCCCGGGCCAGCTCCTCGTAGTCCACCGGCGTGTCCGCCAGCGACGCCGGAATGCACCCGCCCGACGGCCCGCCGACCTGCACCGCCTTGAACGGCCGCCCGCTCTTGGTCCCGCCACCGATCTCCTCGACGATGCGCCGCAGCGTCACGCCCATCGGCACTTCGATCAACCCGCCGCGCTTCACTCGGCCGGCCAGGGCGAAAACTTTCGTCCCCCGACTCGTCGGCGTCCCCATGGCCGCAAACGCCGCCCCGCCGTGACGGATGATCCACGGCACGCAGGCATACGTCTCGACATTATTCACGAGCGTCGGCTGCCCCCACAGCCCCAGCTCGGCCGGGTACGGCGGGCGCAGCCGCGGCATCCCACGCCGGCCTTCCACCGAAGCCACCAGGGCCGTCTCCTCGCCGCAGACAAACGCCCCGGCCCCCTTTTTCAGCGTCACGCGGAGCGAAAAGTCATGCCCTAAGATGTGCGGCCCCAGAATCCCGCGCTCCTCACATTTCGCTATCGCCTCGGCGATCCGCTCCGTCGCCAGCGGGTACTCCTCGCGAATGTAGAACACCGCCTCGTGCGCACCGACCGCCCGGGCCGCAATCGCCAACCCCTCGATCACGCGATACGGGAACGACTCCAGAATCATCCGGTCCATAAACGCCCCGGGGTCGCCCTCGTCGCCGTTGCAGATGGCGAACTTCCGCTCACCCGCCGCCACCCGCACCGTGGCCCACTTCACGCCCGTCGGGAATCCCGCCCCGCCCCGGCCACGCAGTCCCGCCGTGTGCATCTCCGCGATGATTTTTTCCTCATCCCATTCCCCCAGGCAGCGCTCCAGGGCCTTGAACCCGTCGTGCCGCAGATATTCATCCAGATTCGTCGGATCAATCTGTCCGCCGTACTCCGTCGCCACGTGCTGCTGCGGACCCAGGAACGCACAGACCGGATCTTCGCGGGCATTAATCGCCAGGCTCGCCGCCCGTTCCCGCCCGGACTCCTCGCCCGTAAAACTCTCAATGAAACTCCGAACTTCATAGCCGATCCGCCGCACGATCCCGCGCGGCCGGAATTGCGACAGCACGATCTCCCGCGCGTCCGCCGCCTTGACCTTGGCGAACATCTGCGGCTCGCCACCCGCCGGGCGGACTTCAACCAGCGGCGTCTGATGGCACATGCCCACGCAGCCCACGCGCTTCACCACCACCGCCGCCCCCGACTCGGCCAGCGTCGCACTGATCGCCTCGCGGACACTCGCGCTCCCCTGGGCCTGGCAACACGAACCCAGGCCGATGCGGATCTCCCCCAACTCCGGGCCTTTAAAGCCCACAGCATTGCCCAGGGATGCCGTGGCTTTTGTCCGGCGTAGAAAATCTTCCAGCACCTCCGGCACCGATTGTGGCGTCAGATGGCCATAAGTCACGTCGTCAATCTGTAGCACCGGGGCCAGCGTGCAGCAGCCCAGACACGGCACCTTTTCGACCGTAAACCGGCCCTCCCGGTCCGTGTCCTCAGCTTCCGTCTTCAGTCCCAGGTGCCGGCGCAAAGCGTCCGTCACCAGCGGCACCCCCGCCACATGGCAGGCCGTGCCGTGGCAGACGCGGATGATGTGTTCGCCCACCGGCGCGTGGCGGAACTGGTTGTAGAACGTCGCCACGCCGCTGATCTGGGCCGGCGTAATCTCCGTCAGTTCGCAGACGCGCCGCAGCGCCGCCTCGGGCAGGTAGCGGTACTCAGCCTGAATCGCCTGGAGAATCGGGATCACGGCGTCCCGGCCCGTCCCGGCGGCGCGGACCATCCGCTCAACCGCAGTCAGGTCGATGGTCGCCGGCGAGGTTGAGACGGTCCGGCTCATTTTTTCCCCTCCGTCGCCGGCGAAGCCGTAGCCGCGCTCCCGCTGCGCCGCCCGATACAATACAAACTATTCTTCCCGCGAATATAAATCCGTCCTCCGGCGAAGGCCGGAGAGGTTACGATCTGCTCCTCGATCTTGCAGATGTGCAGCAACTCAAATTTGTCGACCAGGCGGAAGACGAACGTCCGCCCGTCCTCCACCGGCAGGTACACCATGTCGTCGGCCAAAACGGGCGACGGCGTGTAGGCGGCGTTCTCGAAATCGTGCGCCCACAAAACCTTGCCGGTATGCGTGTTGTAACAGGCCACGCCGTGACTATCACCGCCTACCGCCAGGCCGCGCTCCCCATCAGCCACCGGGCTGGCGATCTTTGGAACGTTATCATCGGTGGACCAGAGAATGTTAGTCGCGGTCACGTCGCCCGCGCCGCCGGCGCGAATCGCCAGAAGCCTCGATTTGCTGCCATCCGACAAATCCGCCACACCGGCCACGACCACGCCGCCCGCCGCCACCGGACTCGGGGCCACGTCGCCGCTGAAGCACTTGGCCCGCCACAATTCCCGGCCCGACGCGGGATCATAGGCCATGACCCACGGCGTGCCGCAGGCAACCAGTTCCAGCCGTTCATTCGCCTGATCGGGCCGCATCAGTATCGGAGAACTCCACGACCCCGGCACCGGGCGCGGCGTTTGCCAGACGATCCGCCCGGTCCGGACGTCCAGGGCCACGATCGACGACAGCCGGTCCTCGGCCTCGCCGCCCTGGTCATGCTGAAGAATCAACAAATTCTTATAAATGATCGGCGACGAGGCCAGACCGTAACTGCTCTGCGGCACGCCCAGGTTGATAACCCAAAGTTGTTTGCCCGCGAAGTCGAAGGCCGCCACGTCCGCGTTGGCGTAAGTGACGTAGACGCGGGTCCCGTCGGTTGCCGCCGTCGGAGCCGCATAGCCCGTGTCATCGAGCGGCGGCTTGACCTGGTCCGGCCCCGGCGCCCCCGGCGGCGACTTCTCCTCGCTCGACCACAACACCTTCCCCGCGCTGGCATCAACGCAGTGCAGCCAGCGATGCTCCGCGTCCGCGCTGGTCATAAAAACCCGTTCGCCCCAGACCACCGGCGAACTGTTCCCCTCGCCCGGAATCGCGCATTTCCAGAGTACGTTCTCGCCCGTCTTCGTGTCCCAGCTCTGCGGCCAATCGCCCGGCGTCACAATTCCCCTGGCCGTCGGCCCCCGGAACATCGGCCACGTCTCCGCCACGGGCAGCGCCGCCACTTCCTCCAAAACCGCCACTTGTGGCACACCCGGCAGACGCTCATGCCCCAAAATCACCACACCGCCCAGACCGACCGCCAGCGCCGCCCCGCCCGCCGTCACGGCCCACGCCTCACGCCTGGCCCGCTGCAACCACTCGGCTCGCGTCGGTGCCGCGCACGTCGGCACTTCGACCGTCTTCGGTCGCAGCGCCGCATAGCACTTGGCCGCCGCCAGGAAAATCGCCAGCCCCGCCAGCAGCAGCCATCCGCCCATCTGGAGTTCCTTCTGCCGCCGGAAAAACTCCGCACGCGACTCCTGATCCTGCTGCCGAATCTTCTCCTTCAGCGCCGCATCGACCGGCCGCTCGGCGAGTTGGCTTTCCAGCCTCGCCATCGGCGCTGCATTCGTCCAGACATTGTCCGCGTCGTTGACGTGCACCCAGACCATCACCCCGCCGACCGCCGTCGAAAAGACCGCCGCCACCACCGCCAGCGACAGCGCCGCAAACCGCCAGGTCGCCGCACGGCCTTGTTCAGGAGCAGAAGAAGTTGTGCCCGCTTGATCCGTCATTTCGCCCCGCGCGCCAGATCGAGATTCTTCAATCTCGACCGCTCCTTCGGACAACTCATAAAGCACCGCCCGCACGCCACGCACGTCCCGTGATCAATTTCGTAAACCCTCCGCCGCCGCACCCGTCCCGCCGCCGCAACCTGCAGCGCCGCCACCAGCCCGCACCAGAATCCGAAGATCGCCGCGCCGACGCGAAACCGTTCTTCGATTCGCCGGGCCTCGGCTACCAGGTCGTCCGGCGATTGGCTCTTCGCGTAAAAAGCCTGGAGTTCGTTCGACCGCTCCTCATCACCGGAACCTGTGTCCGTTAGAACCTGGTCGGCCAGGGCCACCGTCGCGTTCATCCGCGACATGGCCGGCCCGGCGAAATATCCGAGCGCCGCCAGCACCGCCGGCAATAGGAGGATGATCAGCCGTCGCAGAATTTTCACGCCGGCTCCCCTTCCTCGGTCGAAGGCCGGATCGAGCCGTAAGGACAGGCACTCTCGCACAGCCGGCAGTTGACGCACTCGTCCGGCGTCACGCTCACCCGCCACCGGGCCACGCGGGAACATAGGCCCAGCAAGGCTCCGTATGGACAAAGAAACCGGCAATATGGCCGCCCGACGAACATCCCCAGCAGGAGCAGCCCCGCCCCGAAATAAATAATCCCCGGTCGCCCGCCCTGCCGGAAAAACGAGACAAATGGATCGTATTCACAAATGATGAACTGCCCGCCGAGCGTCGCAAATAAAATTCCCGCCCCGAGATAAACATACGGCAGCAGCCCCAGCGGATATTGCAGCCAGGTCGGCACGCGCACCTGCCGCAGCAGCACCAAATCCTGAATCGCCCCCAGCGGACAAACACTGCTGCAAAACACCCGCCCCACCAGCAGCGCAAACACCACCGGCAGCGCGAACACCGCGATCACCGTCCACGGCAGCACATAACTCGAATCCGCCAGGCCCGCCGCCACGTTCTGAATCGATCCGATGGGACAGATACAGCCTCCAATATAGAAACCGAAATAGGCCAGTGACGCCACCGACAGAATCGCCACGCCGCGCCGCGACCGCCGCACCAAGACCAGCCACGTCGCGATAATCAGCCCCGCTGCCAGCAGTCCGACGTGGACATAATCCCGCACGTCGCCCGGCGGCAACGGCTGCACCATCGCCGGCAATTTGTGCGTATCGAAGTCCGGCGGCGGAAACCGCTCCACACCCAGCGCCGCCCCGGCCGCGACCGCAATCGCCGCGGCGGCAAGAACCATCGTCGCAAAGAATCGGAGGCGGCCCGCGAACTTCATCTGGCCTCCTCCCCGACGATCGCCCCCTCGCCCAAATGTTTCACCACATAAGGCTTGTCGGCCGGAACCCGAATGAACGCCCCCGCCGGACAACGCGCCGCAATCAGACATTCATTGCAATGTTTGCAGCGGTCGTGCCGCACCTGGAGGTAGAGCGAACCGTTGCCGAAACTCGTGCAGCCCTTGACGCACTTCCCGCAGCCGGTGCAAATCGTCTCGTCGATGGTGTACTCGAAATACGGATCCTCCTGCGTGTACTTCCGCACCAGGGCCCCCGACGGGCAAAGCTGGTTCTCGGCCCCGGTATTCAGGTCGTTCGGCTCCGGATGGAAAAACCCGGTGCACAGGTCGCAATAGCCGCACATTGTAAAATCGTGTACCGCCTTCACCGCCGATTCCTTCAGCACGCAGTTCACCCGGCAGTTGCCGCACTGAATGCACTTGAACGGGTTGATCTGCCAGATCTGCCCCGCGCCGGCCGACCGCGATGCCGCTGCCGCCACCAGCCCGCCGACCGACACGGCCGCCGCGCCTTGCAGCGCCGCCTTGAGAAACTGCCGGCGATTGAACGGTTGACGATTCTTATCCGTTTCCATATCCATTCTCATCCCGCCGCCCGGCAGAGCGGCCGGACCGGTCCCGCCCCCGGCGAACCGCGCGCCGCTCCGACCAGACCGACCCCCTGAACCCGCGCCGCCTCCGCCTCCGGCAACAGGCAGACGTTGATCGCCGAACACTCGCCGCACCGACTCGAAAACGACCGCCGTACCCCACCGCTTGTTCCGCCGCCGCGCCGCCCAAAAGTCAGCCGCGCCACCACCGCCCCCAGCGCCAGCAGCCCGACCCAGCGCCCGAGGCGACCGAAAACCTCACGGCGATTTATTGATTGATTACCGGCCGCTTTCACTGCTTCCGCTCCAATTCAAAAATCACCACCTTATCACTCGCCGGATCGGCCACGTAAATCCGTCCCGCCTTGTCCGCCGCAACCGTCATCCCGCTGCTCTGAATCGAAAATTCGTCGCCCGGCATTACCGCCAGAAGCTTACCCGTCCGGTCCAGCAGTTTCACCCGCGCCAGGCCCTTCTCGGCCGTGATGAAGTTCCCCTCCGCCGTCACGGCCAGCGTCACCGGATTGCAGCAGCCCGCGAACGTTTCGGCCGACAAGCCATTGCGACCCCAGACCTCGACCATCTTCCCGTTCAGATCATAATTTTCCACGCGCCACTTGCCAGGATTGCCCACCCACAGCGTCCCATCGGCCGCCACCGCGCAGCCCAGGAACGGGCTGGGACAAACGATCCCCGGCGCGCCCGTGACCGGATCGCGGCCGCCGAAATCATCGATAAAATCGCCCGTCGCCGCGAACCGATGCACCACGCGATTCCCTGCGTCCGCCACCCAGACGTCCGTCCCGCTCGCCGCCACCGCCGTCACATAACTCAACTGCCCGCTCCCCGCCCCGGGCGTGCCCCACGCCGCCGCCTCGCGCCCGTTGCGCTCAAACACGTGAATCTTCTGCCGTTCGGCAACGAAAATCTTCCCGTCCTCGCCCAGGGCCACCGCCGCGGCCGGCTGCGGCGTCCGCAGTTCGCCCTGACGCTGCCAGGCCGCGTCGAAGATCACCACGCCCGGCCGCCCGGCCAGATATATCCCGCCCCGCTCATCCACCGCGATGCCGCAAAGCTTCTCGACCTTCGGTTCGACGATCCGCGCAATCCGGTACCCGAGCGGAGTCCGCGCCTTCGCCGCCGACCTGCCCTGCGCCGCCGGCGCCGGCCGCTCGTGGGAACAACCGGCCGCACCGACCGCCACCAAGAGAATAATCAGGCCCGCCGCACGCAAATTCACTTTCCCGCCTCCGCCGTTTCCTTCGCCGCCGCGCCAAGCTCCGGCCCGATTCGCACGCAAATCATCTCCGTCACGTCTTTGCCGCCTTCGATCTCGTGGTTGCCTTCCCGCAAAATCAACCGTCCGTCCGCCACGGCCATCGGCGCCCACGAATCGCGCCCGTCGAGCAGATTCTTGCGGCCCAACTCGTGGTATCCCGCCGGCGACGCCTCGGCCATGACCAGTTCGCCCGTCTCGTCCGCCAGGCAATAGATCACCCCGTCGGCCATCACCAGCGGTCCCAGCCCGAACTTCGCCTTCGCCCCGCTCGACCAGAGCCGTTGGCCCGCCAGGTCGATGCAGGTCAGTTGCCCGTTATACGCCACTCCATATATGTGCTCCTGGTACAGGATCGGCGTCTGCTGCTCACAGGCAAAAACCGCCGGCTTGAGGCGAAACGTTTCCTTGACCTTGATTTCGCCGCCGTCTGGAACCAATTGCACCATCTCGCTGCCGGCTTCGTAACCGCCCGTGAAAAACAACCGATCTCCCGGCACCACCACCGGCGTCGGCACCGCCGCAATGCTGATCTTCCACTCCGGCCAGGTCCAGAGCGTCCGCCCGTCGTCGGCCGCCACCGCAATCACGCCCCGGCTCCCGCAATAAACATATTGCCGCACGCCGCCGACCTCCACCGCCATGATCGACGAATGCGTCATCTTCCAGCCATCGGGATTCGGCGTCTTCCAGACCACCTGCCCGCTGGCCAGATCCACCGCCACGAGCAGCGCCTCGCCGCCGCTCGGCGCCAGGATCACCCGGCCCTGGTCGATCAGCGGACATTGCCCCGCGTACCACGGCGGCACGGTCGTCCCGAACTCCCGGACCAGATCCTTCTTCCAAATCAGTTCGCCCGTCTCGGCGTTCAGGCAATGCACCTGGCACTTCGGCCCCAGGGCCACCACGAACTTCCCCTCCACCGCCGGCGCCGTCCGCGACATGCCGTGATTGCGCTTAACTGACACCGCGTAGCCGTACCGCCAGATTTCCCCGCCGTCGGCCAGCGACAGGCACCGAATCGCGTCTTCTTTCTGGTCGCGATCGTAATCCACCAGGTAAACCCGGCCGCGGCTGATCACCGGTCCCGCATGGCCCTCGCCCACCGGCGTCCGCCAGAGTACCTCCGGCCCGCCGCTCGGCCAGGTCCGCGCCACCCGCTCTCCAGCCGCCGCCACGCCGTCGCGGCCCGGACCGCGAAACTGCGGCCACGACCCCGCCAGCTTTGCCGGCACACCCGAGCCGATGGTCAACCCGCGTTCCGGCCGCGCCGCCGAGCCGCTCAGCTCCGCCGGCGCACGGTCGTCCTGGCCGGGTTCGCGCACGCGCGCCGTCACGCTCTGGGCCTCGCCGTACCATGAGACGAAAGCCCAAACGCCAACCACCGCCGCAACCAGCGGAACTACGAAAGCTAACCGGTTGATCCTCAAACGCCAAATCCTCGAATACTCGATTATATACCGCGCCTTCAGAAATTCCCGCGTCTTTCCCGCCACATAGGGTGGCTGCTTGCAGCCACGCGGAAAATAATGCCGTATTCCGCCGGCTCCCGTCTTCAACGCTTCCCGCCAAAGCAATAAACCGCCCCGTCCTCGCTGCCGATGACCAGTCGCCCTTCGCCCACCGCCGGCGACGCCGAAATCGTCCCCCCGCACTTGTATTTCCAAACCTCCGCCCCGCTCGCCAGGTCCAGGCCGTAGACGGTGCCCTCGTCCGACCCCACGAACACCCGCTCGCCCACAATCACCGGCGACGATCTCATTCCCCCGCGCGCCCGGAAGTGCCATTGCTCCTTCCCCGTGGCCGCATCCACCGACCGCACATAACCGTCGATCCCCGCCACGATCACCCGCCCGAGCGAAACCGCCGCCGAGTTCTGGTATCCGATCTGCTCCCCCTCGACCTCCTCCGGCCGGTACGTCCAGACCATCGCCCTGCTTTTCATGTCGATGCAGAACGCATCCCCCGCCAGCGTCGCCACAAAGGCCCGCCCCCCGACGCGAGCCGGTGTCGCCCCGGTGTACGACAATTGTTCCACCTGAAACAATTCACCGCCGGTCAACAAATCCACCGCCCGTAACGCCCCGTCGCAACCAGCAATCGTCACCACCCCATCCGCCACCGACGGCGAACAGTAAACAAAATTGCCGGTCTCCAGTTCCCACCGCTTTTTTCCCGTCGCCGCGTCGAGACAATAGAGCTTGTAATCGTCCGCGCCGAACAGGATCGCCCCTTCGGCGGCAACCGGGGACGAATGAATCGGCCCGCCCGTCTCGAACGTCCAGATCATCCGTCCGTTCCCGGCGTCCACCGCATGAAAAAAGCCCATTTCGTCGCCGACGAACACCCGCCCGCCCTCGACGCAGGGCGACGCCGAGACGGCGCCCCGCGTCGCATAACTCCAGCGCTGAGTTCCGGTCGCCAGATCCAGGGCCACCAGCCGTTTGTCCCGCGTACCCAGGTACGCACTGTCGCCGACCACGGCCGCCGTGGATTCAACGCGGCCGCCGGCCTCCCAGGTCCAGAGCCACTTCAGTTCCGCCGGCAGCGGCGACGCCGCCTCCCCGGTCCCCGCCAAGCTGCCGCGAAACATCGCCCACGGCACCGGTCCCGCCGGCCGGAACAACTCCGCCGCGGTAATCTTCTCCGGCCGCAGCGGCTGCCGCCACCAATGCACCAGCCACACCGCGCCGAATCCGACCGCGATCAGAAGAACCACCACCGCCACAGAAATAAGTTTGCGATAGTCTTTCATGAGTCGTTTTTATTCCGCCCGGATAGCCGTAATCAGTTCATCGCCCACCGCCTGCCGCGCCGCCACCATGCTCGCCCCCAGGCCGATCACCAGCACCGCCGCCAGGCTCGCCGCCAGCGGCGCCCAGGCCACCGCTGCACCGGCCTGCACCAGGTGCGGCCCCGCCGCCATCAGACCCGCCACCAGACCGATGCCCAGACCCAGCGCCGTCAACATCGCGTTCTCCGCCACCACCAGCCGCACCACCTGCCCGCGACCAAATCCCAAGGCCAGCAGCAACGCCAGTTCGCTCCGCCGCTCCGCCACGTTCCGCAGCAGCACCGTCACCAGCCCGAACGCCCCGAGCGCCAGCCCCAGCCCGCCCAGCGTCTCGAAGCTCGACAGGTAGGCGTTCTGCACGCCCTCAAACCCGGCCAGCACCGCGCCCGTCGTCCGCAAGTCAAAGCCGAAGTCGCCCAGTTCGTACCGCAGAATCGCCGCCCGCGCCGCAGAACCCCCTCGCCGCTCTTGTTGTGGCCCTTCGATCAGGAATCGCCGATACCCCTTGGTCCCGAAACGCCGCTCAAGTTGCGGCTGGGCCACCAGAAGTTCGCTCTGCCAGATGCTGCCGCGCAGGAGGCCGACGATCCGCAAGTGTACGTCGCCTCGCGGACCGGGAACCGTTATCGTCCCGCCCAGGCCACTGTGGAGAATCCACCGGACGCTGGCCTCGTCGCCGATGGCCGGCACCTCGCCGCCGGGAAGTTCCTGGTTCAGCAGTTCCCAGGGATTCGTCATGCCCGGCGGCAAGGGCTGAAATTCCGCGAACGAAAATCCCCCGCGCCCGATCAGCAACTCCGGCAGCCCGACCACGCGCGGCACCAGCGGCCGCTGCATGTTCAGGCAACTCGCATCATCGCCCGCCTGCACCGGCAGCGAATAAATCTTCACTCCCGCCAGCCGCGCCTCGTCCGCCGGATCGAAGCCCAACTCGCGCCGGCCCGCCGCCGTGCCGGGGTCCGCCGGAAGCCCGAGCGGCGCGTCGCCCACCAGCGCAAATCCCCCGGCCCCGGAATCCTTCCGCGCCAGGTCGGCCTCCGACGATCCCTGCCGGTTCGCCGCCACCGTGACAATAATAAAGGTCGCCGCCGCCAGCAGGCCCACGGTCAACAAACTCCGCACCGGCTGCCGCGCCGCGTAGCGCCGGGCCAACCGCGGAATCGTCAGAGCCACTCCGGCCGGTTGACGCGCCGCCCGCCGCAGCCCCACCCACGTCCACGCCAATCCCGCCACCAAGAGCAAACTGCCGCTAATGAAAAACGCCGTCGTCGCCTCGACCCGGTGCCCGAAGCCCGCCAGCACCAGCACCGTCGCCGCTCCCGCCAGAGAAATAATTGCGATAGTTCCTGCCACCCGCGCTCGCGGTCGCCACGCCGACAGGCCCAGCGCCCGCCACCCGCCCAGCAGCGTCAGCACCTCGCCGCGCCGCAGCACTCGGACCGCCCAGACCGCCGCCAGGGCCGCGACCGCGAACCCCGCCGCGCCGCCAATCGCCAGCGACGCCGGCTCGACGTGCAGCGTCAAGGGAAACGATCCGACCGCCCCGGTCCACATCGTGGCCAATGCCCACAGAATCCCCCGGGCATAAACCACGCCCAGTGGCACGCCCGCCGCCACAGCCACGATAATCAGCACCATCGTCTCGCCCAGCAATAGCCGCGCCGCCGCACCCCGCGTGAACCCCACGGCCAGCAACAAGCCCACCTGCCTGGCCCGCGTTTCGACCGACAACCGCACCAGCAGCGCCACCAGCAGTGCCGCCGCCAGCACCAGGAACGAACTCAAGCCCAGCAAGAGCGACCCATAATCCGTCGCGGCCGCCGCCCCGGCCAGCGCCGCCTGCCGCACCGGAATAAAAGCAAGGGTGGCGTGGCCCACGCTTGCGCGGCCACGACCTCCGCCGAGAATCATGGTTAAACTTCGCGTGAAGCTGGCCAAGTCTGTTTCAGTCGTGGCTCCCCCATTCGCCGCCGCCAGCCGCACCGAAGTCACCCAACCCGTTTCCGCCGGCCGGCCGTCTTGGCCGCCCGCCCAGATGTCCCGCATGGCCGCCGCCGAAATAAACGCCTTCGGTGCCGGCCCATACTCTTTCCAGTAAGCCTCGTCCACGTCGCGAATCCGCGTCAGGTCAATCGGAAACGGCGGCCGCCAGTCGCTGATTTTCGGCGCGTCCGTCAGCCCCTCGAACTGCGGCACCAGCGTCCGATCCACCGCCGCGCCGGTCATCGCCGCAATCCCGCGCACCGTGAACAGCTTCGAGAATGTCGCCCACGACCCGTCCGCTGCCACCCGATAAAAACTCATCGTCACCGTGTCGCCCACGGCCGCGCCAAGCTGATCGGCGGTCCACTGGTTCAGCACTACCCCGTCGCCCTCCAGCGCCGGAAGCATCGACCCGCTCAATGAAACCAGCGGTGCAAACGGCGATGCAAAATCCCCCGCCGCCACCACCGAATATGGTACCGTCGGACCGCGTATGTCGCCGTCCAGGCGCGTAATGTTATTGGCCAGATAAATAGAGGTCTCTGAGTACCGCAGACCGGCCTGCCCAGCCGCCGCCTCCGCAGCCGCGACCACCTCCGGCGACAGCACCATCTCCCGGCTCTCCAGCGCCGCCTCTTTCCCAACCAACAACCGCAACCCATAATCGTCAATGGTCGCCGTTCGGGCCAGCGCCGCATTCAACCGCTCAAGTCCGGGTGCCACACTTTGAAGCCCCGGCATTGCCGGGGCCAAAGTGTGTTCTTTGTCATGTTCCGCGTCGCCCACCTTGGAGCCGCGCGCATCAACGCGATCACCTACGCCCGGCACGAATAAAACGTTCGCCAGCCCCGACCGTTTGATCTGCTCCTGCAACCACTCCAGCGACACAAAAACATTCCGCGGCCTCGGCCGGTCGCCCTTCAAGCTGAATTGCCCCGCCCCCGCTTCGGGCAGAACGCGGGCCACGTTAAGACGCACGGTCTGAAGCACTTCTGTTCGCTTCCGCCGTCCAAACAGACTGTCCGGCGCCGCCAACCCCGGCCGCACAAAAGTCACCAGCAGCAAACTGCCGGGACGAAGATTCAGATCGTCGGCCAGGCTACGGCTGACAGCAGCGGCGCGGGTGGCCGGTCTGAGGGCGGCGGCTGTGAAGGGGAGACCGAAGGCGTCGGCGGGGTCTGTGATCGCGCCGAACCGGCGGTCCACACCGAACAGCGTGACCTGTGGCACACGAGTTTCGGATTCTGCATCGCTGGCGGTCGCTTCCAACATCACCGCGGGAACGGGACGCGCCTTCGGAAACTCATCCGGCCGGGCAAGATCGGCCGCCAGGCTTTCGCGAAAGAAGTTGCCGGTGGTCAGAGCAAACGCCGTCCGGCCGAGCCGCGCCACGGCCAGGTCGCGCAAGCTCCCCGTCACCGAATCGCCCACCGCCAGCGAGCCGGTGATCACCGCCACGCCCACGGCCGCGCCCAGCACCACCGCGACGTTCGCCCGCCGGTAGTAAACAAGGTTGCGGAAAATGAGCCGCCAAAAGTTCATATAGTTTTACGCCAGCATACCGTCGCGCAATTCCAGCCGCCGCGAGAACCGCCCCGCCAAATCGAGGTTATGCGTCACCACCAGCATCATCACCTGCCGCTGCCCGGCCAGTTCGACGAACAAATCCGCCACCGCCTCGCCGGTCCGCCGATCCAGATTCCCCGTCGGCTCGTCGCAGAGCACCAGCGGCGGCCCGTTCACCAGCGCCCGGGCAATAGCCACGCGCTGCCGCTCCCCGCCTGAGAGGTGCTGCGGAAAATCGTTCTCGCGTCCCGCAAAGCCCACGCGCCGCAGCAACTCCTCCGCCTCCGCCGGCCCCGCCCGCCCTGCTGCCGCCATCGGCAGCGTAGGCAGCAAAACATTCTCCAGCACCGTGCATTGCGGCAACAGGTGATGATCCTGAAACACGAAGCCGACCTGCCGCCGGCGATAGTCCGCCAGGGCGGCGCCCTCCAGCGCCGTCACGTCCATTTCGCCCAGCGTCACCCGCCCCGCCGTCGCCCGGTCGAGCGAGCCGATGATGTTCAGCAGCGTGCTCTTGCCCGACCCCGACACGCCGACGATGGCCACCGTCTCGCCCGGCCGGACCTCCAGCGACACGCCGCGCAGCACTTCGTTCGGCCCCGCGTCCGTCGCATAGGCCTTACGCACGCCGTCGAGAACCAGTCTTTTCGCCGGCTGATCGGACATGGTTGGATTCCTGAAGAAAGTTCGTTCAATTCACCGCCAGGGCCAGTAGCCCCAGCGTCGCCAGACCATAGAACGTATATTCTACATCCGTTTGCGTCGCCGCCGGCGCCCCGCGAAATCCGCCGCCCGACGCTGACAGGCTCCGCACGAACCGTCCCAGGTCGGCCAGCCGCACGCTGCGAACGACATCGAGCATGGCCACGGTGTAGAGACCCGTAAAGGTCGAGAGCAGGTCGCTCGTCGCCGCCCCGGCGTGCGCCCGCAGCCCGCCGTCGGCCGACTGCATCGAGGCCACAAACCGCCCGACGCCCTCCGCCACGCCCTCGTCCAGCGCCCCAGCCAGCGTCAGCAGTCCGACCGCCGCCGCCGTCGGATTCGTCTGCCCGACTCTTGCCTCGGCCGACTCCGCGAACCCGCCGTCGGCCGTCCGCCGGGCCAGCACCAGTTCCACCGCCCGACGCTCCTCCGGCATCGCCTCGCCCAGCAGATTGTAGCAGAGCGCCGCCAGAAAAGTATGATACGTTCCGCCCTCGCCCGACCGCGCCGCCACGTCCGCCGTTGCAGCGAATCCACCATCGGCCGCGCGGCAATCCGAAAGCAGCGCTCGGATTTCTCCGGCTCGCGCCTCCGTCAAAATTTCCGCCTCCGCCACGTCGCCGCACGATTTCACTATCGCCGCCGCATGAAGAAACGAAAGCGCATCTACCACTCCCGACGGCGAAGGCAGCCCGCGCAAATAATCCGCAGCGCGCTGCCACACGCCCTCCGCCCCAGCAGCATCGAGTACCTGCAAGCCCTGAAGAGCAAACCGCGTATAGTAAAGGTCCGCCGCACCGCCCGCCGGACCGGGAAACCCGCCGTCGCTCCTCTGGAGACCGAGCAGATAATCGCCCTGGGCCGCGCGAAACCGCTCCGGCAGCCGGGCCACGCCCGAGGCCAGAATCATCTCCATCGCCGCCAGATATTCGCTGTCGAACATGACCGCCTACCTCTAATTGGGCACGGGAGATTCATGGCCTGTCTTCGCCAAGCCATGTCACCCACCGTTTCTCACTTCCCCCGAAACAAACATGGCCACGCGAACGTGGCCATGTCGATCTGCCGTTTACTTGGACCCGCCTTACTTTGCGGGCTTCTCCACGGGCTTCTCGCCGCCCGCGCCCTTGATATCATAGCAGAAGAGCACGTCGCCATGGCGGATATAGAGCCGCCCGTTGGCAATGGCCGGATGAGCCCATACCGCGCCTTGCCCGCCCTCCGGCAACGCAAATTTGCTGACCAGCTTCAGCCCCTCGGGCGAAGCTTGGACCAATCCGATCTCGCGGGCCTTCGCGTTTTCGCTCACAGTATAAAGCATCCCGTCGGCATAAATGACGCTGCCCTTGCCCACGCCCAGATCCTTCCATTTCATCTCCCCGGTCTTGAAATCCAGGCACGACCAACCCGCGGCATCATTATTGCCATAGATAAAACCGTCCACTAAAACGTACCCGCCGTGATGGCAGATCATGTCCTTGCTGTCCCAGGCCGGGGTGGCCGTGACGCCATTGTCGGTAACCTTCAGATCGACCGCGCCGCCGCCCGTCCTGTACCCCGTGGCCTCGAACACGCGGTTGCCCAAAAAGACCGGTGACGGCGCATTGGCGATTCCGTTCGCCGGCCGGTCCCAGTGCCACAGCACCTGGCCCGTCTTCGCGCTCACGCCCACCAACTCCTTGGCCGTCATGGCCAGGATCATCGGCACCTTGTCCACCGTCATCTTCACGCACGACGCATACCCCGCCGGATCGCTAAGCCCCTTGCTCGTCCAGACCGTCTTGCCCGTCTTGCGGTCCAGGGCCACGATGCTCGCATCCGGCCCGCCCGGCGTGCAGATCACCTTCTCCCCGTCCACCAGCGGCGACTCGGCGTACTCCCAGTGCGGCATGGCCCCGTGAAACTTCTCCTTGATGTTCACGACCCACTGCTTGTGAAACGTCTTGGCGTCGAAGCACGCCACCTCGCCCAAAGCGCCGCCGACGTAGATCGTAGCGCTGGTGTCGGCCGCGCTGCCGCAGAACGTCGGCGTGCTGCGACCGCCGTTGAAGTGGTTCGGGTCTTTGGTATTGGCCTGGCCGAAGGCGACCTGGCCCTTGTGCTGGCCCTCGGTGTCAAGGTTGGTCAGCATGGCCTCCCCGTTCACATCGCCGATGATATAGATCGCCGACCCCACAATAACCGGGCTGCCGTAGCCTTCGCCGCAGCCCTTGGCCGTCCAGAGCAACTTCGGCCCGCCCTCCGGCCAACTTTTCAGCAACCCCGTTTCCGCCGACTTGCCGTCGCGGTTGGGCCCGCGGAACTGCGGCCAGTCGTCGCCATAAGCCGAAATCGCCGGCGCCAAGCACGCCAGAATCGCCGCCAGTGCCGCCACCGCCATTGCTCGTTTCATCAGACTTCCTCCTCGGTTAGGATCGTTGCGTTTTTATTTCTCCGCCTTCTCCGCAGACATCTCCGCGGAGGGTTTTTTGTCACCTTTATCACAAATGGCCCATAACCGCTTTTCCAGCACGGTGAACAGCACGCCATTGGCGACACAAGGCGTGCTGTATTGCGGGGCCGGCAGGCCGGAGCTAAGCACTTTCAATTCCTTACCCGCCGCCAGGATGCTGCCGCCCACAAACAACTTGCCATCCGCCAGCATAGGCGAATGATACCCCGTGCCTTTCATGACTTGGTACGTCCAATAGCACTGTCCGGTCTCGTCGTCCAGACAGTACAGGCGACTGGCCTCGTCAAAGGCATAAACTAATCCCTCGCCAATCGCCACCGTCGAAATGCTTTCGATGATATCCTTATATTTCCAGATTACGCCGGTCTTGGTCACATCGCCCGTCCTGGTCGCATCAATGCAGAGCAAGCATCCTTTGCTGTTTGGCCCGCCGTGGTTCGGATCGGCGCCAATGGCCATGTAGACCCGGTTGTGATAAAAAACCGGCGTCGCCGTAATCTCACACGGCCGACCCGACCCGTCGCCCTTTGAACCCTGCCCGTCAAATGGCGTCTTCTTGTATTCATCTGGAATACAGTCACACCACCAGATCTTCTTGAGGAGCGGCACATCCGGCACCTTCGCCGTGGGCATGGCGCTGAGGGGCGAACAAATCGGAACTTTGCCCACCGAATAGCGTTTTTCCACTAAAACATTGGCGGCCGGAATTTGCGGCACGGGCTGATCCGTGGTGGCGCCGGCATCCGAACGTGGCCCGCCCGGCTGAGAAGCCCGGAAGTCAAAGAATTGGACAATGGGGTCGCGTTGCGTCGTTTCCACCCAGCGCTCCGGCAGCACGGCAGCTTGTGCGTCCACTGGTTCAAAGGCATAACAGACTCCATCACCGGCGCCGAAATATATCTGCTCCTTCTTGCCCGCCAGGCCCAGCGAAGGTGACGACCATTGCCCGCGCCACAGACGGGCGCCAATCTGCTCGTCATCGCGCGCCACCAATTGACCGGTTTTTTTGTTTAACACCACCAGGCTCGGCATCAGCGGAAAATAGGGCCGATGCGGGTTCTCATCAGTACATCGCCAGCGCCCATTACCGGTGCAAACATAGAGAAAATCTCCATAAATCAAAACAGAACAACTGGACACATGATCCTGAACCGCGTGCAACTCTTTGGCCAAATCATACCGCCAAACCAGGCTTTTCTCCGCCGCCCCCGGGGCGCTCTTGTCCGTGGACCCGCCCCGCTCCTGACCGGGCCAAACTTTCAGGTCCAGACAAAGCACTTCCTGATAAGGACTGACGAAGTAGAGGCGATCACCCTCAATCGTCGGCGTGGAAGCCACGCCCCAGGCTTCGTTGCACCGCACAACATTTTTATCCTGCTTCGGGCAGATACAGGTGTATATCCCCAACGGGCGACCGGTCTGTTCATCAAAGCAAAAAAGAACTCCGGCGCCGTTCTTGGCGGTGGTGCCAATGAATACTTTTCCGCCACTGACCACCGGGCTACCACACGTCGTCGGCCCCAGTTTGACCGCCCATTTTACGTTTTTCGCCGTTGCCAGAGCGACGTCGCCAGACCCCGTCTCTTTCCCGCAATCAAACCAGTCCGGCAAGCCTTTGGCGTTCGCCGCCATGTTCCGCGCATCCGTGCCGCCCCACTGCGGCCAGTCGCCGCCGTAGGCGCATCCCGCCGGAACCACGCACCCCAGAATCGCCGCCAGAGACGCCACCGCCATCGCTCGTGTCATCAGACTTAGCAATCTAATTATCCTTACCTGCATCGGCCTCGCCGTTTTCCAGAACCATATCAACCAGGAACAACATCAGTTGCCCGATGGCCGCATTGTCCATCTCGCCCGCCGTCTCGACCGCCCGGCGGCGACACTTTGCTACCAGCCGCCGGCCTTTCTCGATCGCCCCCGTGCGCTCGTAAACCGCTCTAACCTCTTTAACCAACTCCGGCCGCGACCGTTCCGCCGATTCCCCCGCCAGACGCGCCAACTCGTCCCCCGCCCCGGCTTCCGCCGCGAAGACCCGCAGAATCGTCGGACGCTCGCGCAGAAAATCCTGACCCAGCGCCCGCTCGTCCTCACCCGCCCCGGTCCCCAAATCGTCCAGGTCGTCCAGAATCTGATAGCCCACGCCCAGGTGCCGACAGAACGCCGCGACCCGCTCGCCGTCCGCCCCCGCCGGCCCCGCCACCCGCATCCCCGCCACCATCGCCGCCGCAAACGCCGGCGCCGTCTTCAGTGCGTAAATCGCCAACACGTCCGCCGCCCGCGCCTCGCCCACCCGCGCTCCCGTCAGCAGCAGTTCCGCCCCCTGCCCGCGACAAAGTTTCACATGAGCGTCGGCCAGGGCCGCAGCAACATCGGCGGCGCAGTCGGCGCCGAGGGCCTCCTTCTGCGCCATCACCAGCCGATAGCCCAGACCCACCAGATAGTCCCCGGCATTAATCGCCGACGGTATGCCGTGCGCTGCATGCAGCGTCGGCTGCCCGTAGCGCAGATCGTCGTCATCCTCGACATCGTCGTGGGCCAGCGAGGCCTTGTGAAATATTTCCATCGCCACCGCCACGCGCTTCACCGCGTCGGGAATCGCCGTGGCCGCGTTATCTTTTTTCGCCCCCGCCGCGTAGGCCGCCAGCGTAATGAACGGCCGGAACCTCTTCCCCGCCCGGGCCAGCCACTCCAGCGCCATTTCCTCCGTCTGCGGCAGCAACTCCCCCACCGACCCGCCGCCCGTCAGCTCGTCGCCCAGCAAGCGCCGCAACTCTCCCGTCTCGAACAAGCCCCGCGCCGCCCGCAACAGCCACCCGTATCCCGGCTCCGCCGCCGCCGGCCCGCCCTCGCCGCGCGCCCGCAGCAGTTCCCGAATCACCTCCGTCTCCGCCGCCGTTTCCACACATCCGTTCCGCAAGAGCGGCACGCTGACATAGGGCAAACCGACGGCCGACACGCGGCGAAAACATTTTTCCAGCGAATCCAGGCAGGCCACCCCCAGCACCGCGTCGCCCAGCCCTTCCGTCAACGCCCGAACCACCGCCGGAGTCCCCTCGGAAATGATCACCTGATAGCCCAGCTCCTCCGCCTCGCGCCGCAATTCGCAAATCGCGCACGCCCCGCACGAAGCACACTCCAACCCCGCTGCCGAATAAACCCCGCGACACGCCGCCTTTTTCCGCAGGCAGTGCGGCAACAGGAGTACACGACGGTTGTAAGGCACCGCCGCAAACGACGCCCGCCAGTATTCCGTCGCCACCGACACCATGGCGAAACCCAAGTTTTCCGGCGCTAGCCCTAGCCGCGCCAGCAATTGCGTCGCCAGCGCCCCCAGCCGCTCGCCGTCCAGCGCCCGGCACCGGCAAGTCATCCCCGCCACCGCCGCCGCCTCGCGCCGAACCGCGGTCCGCACCGCCGCCTCTTGCGGCACCGCCAGCACGCCCTCATGGCCGGAGTTTGCTGCCGAAGTTGGCACGACGATTTCACTCATTCAACAAACTTTCAAATGAGGGTGCCACACTTTGTCCCGGCGGCCGTTTGCCGGGCAAAGTGTGCTTTTGGTTCTCAACTCCCTCCACGCTCCACCATCCGCCCGAGCGCCGCCACCGTCCAGATCAACGGATACAATCGCTCACCATACCACAATGTCGTGAAGTATAACCCCAGCGGCGACGGCCTGTCAATCGCCCCGCCCGCCGCCTGTTCCACCAGCCAGAGCGATCCCCGAAGGCACGCTTTCTCCACCTCCGCCCGCTCCAGCCACCCGCTCAGGCCTTCCACCGCAATCGCCGTTTCCTCCATGGTCGAAGAAATCCCCTTCGCCCCGCCCCAGCCGCCGTCGCCGTTCTGCGCCGCCAGCAGATACCCAACGCCGCGCTCCGCCGCTGGATCATCCGTGTGAATCAGATCACGATAGGCCGCCAGCACCCGGCCCGTCCCGATCACCGGATTGCGCTGCCCCGGCGCCGCCTGATTCCCGAACCACAGCGGCAGCCACGAACCGTCCGGCTCCTGAACCTTCGTAAGATATCCCAGCGCCCGTTCCACCGCCAGCGGGATTTCTCGCCCCCCGATTCGCGGACCCCACGCTGCCAGAGCCCGCGCCGCATGAGCCGTCAGATCGGCCGCGCTGCGGTCAAACGGCAGCTTCCCCCAGCCGCGACAAAACGCCGGCCACCCGCCATCATCATTCTGCAACCCCAGCAACCACCGCACGCCCGCCCGCGCCGCCTCCGTCCAGTTTTCGCCGTTACCTGTGCCACGGTCGGCTTGTCCGACCGTGCGAATATCCCAAACCGTAGCCAGTGCCAATAATGCCCCCGCCGTATCATCCGCGTCCGGCACGCCGCCCGCCAAATGCGTCCACGCCCACCCTCCCGGCGCCGCCCCGGTATAAACATGATCCGCCCGATGTTGCCCGGCCAGAATCCATGCCACCGTTTCTTTAAACCCCTCTCCAGACGGTGGGTGGCATGGTTCACGCGAAGCGTGACCATGACTCTCGGCGTCCATCGTGGCCACGCAAGCGTGGACCACGCCACCCGAAAGTGATTCCGCCCCAAGTGCCGCCACCGCCTGCGTCGTCACCCACATCGACAGATTACTATCCACCGGCCAACTGCCATCCTCCCGCGCCGCTCCGCGAAGAAACTCCACACCCCGCCGCGCCACCTCATGCTCCGCCCGCCCCGCCGCCGCCAGACTCATCACCACAAAGCTCGTCAGCGGCACCGCCTCGATAAACCCGCCCGTCGCCGGCTGAATCGCCGCCAGCCGCTCGAGCGTCGGCTCAATCGACCGGTCGCGCAATAGTTTCAGTAAAGGATTTCGCGTCGGGTGACGGGTATGAAGCAACTGCCCGATGGCCACCAGCGCCGGCAGGGCGTAGCTCACCACGTGAATTCGCAGAATTCGCAACCAGCGGTGCGAGAACCGCGCCAACTCGAACGGCAGCCGCTGAATATCCCGCCATTCCACCAGCCCCGCCAACGCGCAGTTCATCAGAATCGGCACCGCGAACGTCCGATCCTCGCCATACCACGCCGCCAGCGCCGCCGCCCGCTCCCCCGCCGTCGCCCCCGCCCGTGCCGTCAACCACGCCTCCGCCCGATCTTCTGTTTCTTCTTCACCCCTCTCCCTTGAGGGGAGAGGGTAGGGTGAGGGTGTTGTTTCTGTTGTTATCTTTGTTCTGTTCTCGCCCGCCCCGACTATCTCCAGCGCCGCCCGCACCAGCATCGTCGCCGCCAGGTTGCTCGGACTGTCCGTCGTGTCGCCCCAACCGCCGTCCTCGTTCTGATGCGCCGCCAGCCACGCCACGCCACGCTCCACCAGCGCCGCATTCTCCGCCCGCCCCGCCGTGGCCAAGGCGCTGACCGCCGTCGCCGTCGCCAGCGCCGAACTCGACAACTCGCCCAGCCAATACCCCTCCGGCCGCCGCGCCGCCAGCAGCCGCTCGCGCAACTGCCGGTAAGCCGACTCGATTCTCGCCTTGTCCGCCGCCTCGATCATCGTGCCTTGCGCCTTCGTCGCCGCACCAGAAACTTCCAGCATGGCGCATAAAATCGCCCGAACACCTGCATCAGCACGCGCCGCCACATCGCCACCCCCGCCGCGCCGTGATGCTGCCAATATAATCCCGGCATCCACCGGAACGTCAGCCCCAGCGCCCGGTCGAACACCTCCCATTGCCGCCGCGTCACCTCGCCTGCCGCAATCCGCCCGCCCTTCGCCGTCACCGCCGTATGAAACACCGGCACCACGCTGACCCGCTCGTCGCTCAAACTTTCCACCCAGCGCAATGTCTTCTCGGTATCCTCCGCCGTCTCGCCCGGCAGCCCGATCACCAGGCTGGCCATCGGCAGAAATCCGTGCCGGCAAAGCCGTCGCACCTGCGTCAGGCAGACCTCGCCCCACTCCTCCGGCGCGAACGGTTTCATCTTTACCGCGCCGCCATTGGCCGCCAGCAGCCGCCCTGAAGCCGTCTCGACGCCGAGGTTCATCCAGACCAACGCGCCCGCAGCGCCACCCGAAACCAATCGCTGCACTTCGGCCAACTCCGCGTCCGAAAACTGGGCCACCGACGCCACGTTCGCATGGTCAATCGCCAGCGTCCGCACGCCGTCCAGCCCCCGCACGCGCCGCAGCAAATCAATCAGCCGCCCCGGCGCCACCCGCTCGCCCGGCCCCGCTCCGTACCGGAAAATATCCTCGCTCCCCAGCGAAATGTTCCGCACCCCCGCCCGCAGATTCGTCTCCACGTCGGCCAGAATCGTCTCGACCGGCAGATGGCCCATCGGCTCGCGCGACAGCGTGCAGAATTGGCAGCCCCACCCGCACCCCCGGCTCGCCTCCACCATGCCCATCACCGTCGCCCCGACCACCGGCGGCACCTCCGCCGCCGCCGGCCCGCGCCCCTCCAGCACCAGCGGCATCTCTTCCCCCGCCGCCATTCGCCGGAAAATCTCCCCCACATTTTCTTCGCAATAACCCGCTATGACATGATCAATCCCCAGCCGCCGACAGGCCGCCTCATCCCCCACCAGTTGCCACGCCCCCGGCCCGCCCACAATGAGCTGAGCCGCCGATCCCGCCCCGGCCGTGATCCGCCGCAACTTCCCCATCAGCTTTTGAAATTGCGAACTCGTGTGCGGCCGCCCGCCGAAAATCCCCGTCATCGTCGTGCTGTTCATCCCCAGTCCGAGCGGATCGCCCGAACTCACGCCGATCACTTTTGTTTCCGGACCGATCGCCCGCTCCAACGCCTCCGGCGGCACAATCGCCACCTCCTCCGCCCCATACCCCGCCCGCAACAGCGCCGCCTCAATCCGCCTGAGGCCCAGCGGCGCCACCGCCGCCCGTCCCGCCCCGTCATACGCCACCGGCCGGGCCAGGATCCCCGTCATAATCGCCCCCGGCGTGAACGTCGTCTGCGACGCCGCCCCCATCCCGTCCAGCAGCAACGTATACGCCGCCATCAGCGTGCGGTCCACCGTCAGAACAATTCTGTAACCTCGGTTCATCAATCTCTCTCAGGACTTGTCCAAAGCATCCAGCGAATCAAGCAGATCATCCAAATCATCTGGCGGCTGGGTGGCATGGTCCGGCGCAGACGGGCCATGAATGAGGGTGGCATGGTCCACGCTTGCGTGGCCATGCTTCTGGGAACTCGCCACCGTCCCCTCGCCCCCCGCAATCGCCTCATCATCCGAACATTCCGGAAAAATAATCGCCGACGCCGGGCAAACCCGCGCACACGCCGGACACCCCGGCTTGCAATTATCCGGCTGCGCCACGCTCACCCGCCCCGCTGCGTCCACCTCATAAACTCCGAACAGGCAGAAATCGTGGCACTGTTTGCACCCCACGCACCGCGAGTAATCAATCACCGGATACCACCTCCGCTCCACCGTGGTTGTTTCTTCTTCACCCCTCTCCCTTGAGGGGAGAGGGTAGGGTGAGGGTGTTGTTGCTTCTTTTGCCGTTCGTAGGGGCGACACATGTGTCGCCCGTGTTGT
>CAIYVX010000054.1 GCA_903929765.1 uncultured Planctomycetia bacterium | reverse complement strand
GTTCGAAACGGCTCAATTTTTCGACGCGGGCCATGTCGTCCTGAATTCGACTGGCCAGGCGGAAGATATAGGGTTTTCCGCGGAGTCGGTCGTTGAGGTCGGCGAGCATGGCGTCCCAGCGCCCCTCGTAAAGCTCCTCTCGGAGGCGGATGAGCATTTTGTCCTCATCAGTCAGCGCTTCCAGGAAGGCGTCAATTTCGTGGGCGCCGGCGGAATTGGAGCTATGAGCCGCGACTGTCGCCATCTTTCGGTCCCCTTACGGCGAAGTAAGAGAATTATAAGCTACCAGATTGGCGGGGGTTACGTCAATGAATTTCCAGAAGAGAGGCTGAAGGCCTAAGGCTTAAGACTTAAGGAACAAAAACGGCAAAACGGGTTATTAGTATTGAAATCGGGCGCGGTGGGGGATAGGTTGTGGGGATGATTGATCTGGAACGGCTGAAAGACAACCTGGTGCGAGTTCGGGAGGTCATTGCGGCTTCGGCGGCGCGGAGCGGGCGGGCGGGGGAGGCGGTGCGTCTGGTGGCGGTGACGAAGACGGTGGGGATGGAGGAAATGGCGGCGCTGGCGGGGCTGGGGCAGGGGGATTTCGGCGAGAGCCGCGTGGAGCAACTGGTGGCCCGGGCGGTGGAGGCGGAGGCGGCGGGGCTGGGGGCACGGTGGCACATGATCGGGCATTTGCAGCGGCGCAAGGTGCGGGATTTGCTGCCGGTCGGGGCGATGATTCACGGGGTGGATTCGTTGCGACTGGCGGAGGAAATCGAGAAGCGGGCGGCCGAGGCGGGGCTGGCGCCGGTGGCGGTTCTGCTGGAGGTGAACATTTCGGGCGAGGAGCAGAAGTACGGCCTGTGGCCGGACGAGATGGAAGAAGTGGTCGGGGAAGTGGCGGGGATGGAGCATATTGACCTGCGCGGGCTGATGACGATGGCACCGCTGGCGGACGATCCTGAGGCGGCGCGGCCGGTGTTTCGGGGGTTGCGGGAATTGCGGGATAGGATCAATGCGGCGGGGTTCTATCCGCGGCCTTTGACGGAACTGTCGATGGGGATGAGCCAGGATTACGCGGTGGCGGTGGAGGAAGGGGCGACACTGGTACGGGTGGGGACGGCTCTTTTTAAGTAGGAGGGTTCGGGTGGGGGGAGAAGAAAACAGCGAATATCCAATACTCAACGCTCAATGTCCAATCATGAAGTGCGGAATCCGGGGTGGGAGGTTAAGAGCTAACCCCTCACCCGGCCCTGAAGGGCCACCCTCTCCCAAGGGAGAGGGGTGAAGAAGGAAAAACGGCGAATATCGGAAATCAGGGATTTACTTGACGGGTTGAGGCGTTGTTATATAGGATCGTTTCGGAGAAAGTGTGACTTCAGACCACCTCAACAAAGGAGAATCGGACATGGCTTTGGTAAGACGAATGGCTTTGGTGCTGGCGGTGGGGCTGCTATTGGTGGCGGTAGGAACGGTGCGCGGCGAGGGCACGGTGCTGGACAAGGTGCCGCAGGACACGCACATGGTCATCGTGATCAAGGACCAGGGGGCGGCCGACGCGAAGCTGGACGAGTTGGTGGCGCTGTTCATGCCGCAACCGCCGGCGGGGGACGAGGCGAAGCCGAATGTTAAGCCGGAAAAGCCGAAGATGGAGTTGCTGAAGAAACTGCGGGCCGAGTTGACGGCCTCGCCGGAGTTGGTGAAGGTGAATAGTCCGCTGGTGCTGCTGGTGACGTTCCGGGGCGATGAGCCGAAGGCGGAGCCGTATGGGGCGGCGCTGGTGGAGGTGACGGATTTCAAGGCCCTGGTGGGCGACGCGAAGGCGGACGAGAACGGGATTTACCAGATCGGGGACAAATGGGCGGTGGCGCAGTACGGGAATCTGGTGCTGATGGGCGAACACGAAGAGGGCGTGCTGTTCTATAAGAAGATGGCGGCTGGGGTGAAGCTGGCGGCGGGGCAGATGGAACTGTGGACCGGCAGTGACGCGTTCGTGGCGTGTAATTTGGCGGCGATCGTCAAGACCTATACGCCGGCCTTCCAAAAGGCGCGA
The DNA here is from genome assembly GCA_903929765.1 of uncultured Planctomycetia bacterium. Taxonomy (GTDB): domain Bacteria; phylum Planctomycetota; class Phycisphaerae; order FEN-1346; family JAACEH01; genus CAIYVX01. The sequence goes on along the minus strand of CAIYVX010000054.1, from coordinate 30,289 downwards.
GCGGAGATGGTGGAAAAGGCCGCAGACGCGGCGGGGGACGTGCCTTCGGGTGCGGCGGCTCCTGACCCGGCGGCGAACGGCAAGAAGGCGGCGCAGGTCAAGATGATGGACCAGTGCTGGGACATGGCGACGCAGGCGGACTGGGCGGCGGCAGGGGCAACGCTGGAGGGTACGGCGGTGGACCTGCGGATGGCGATGGCGGCCAAGCCGGGGACGACGCTGGCGGGCTATCTGTCGGATCATCCGGCGCTGGGGGCGAAGCTTTCGCCGGACCTGCCGAAGGGAGACTGCTGGGCGGCGGGCTGGTACTCGTTCGACGGTCCGCGGCTGATGAAGATCGCCGGCGACCTGTGCGGGCTGGAGGGGCAGTTCATGGGTTCGTTGTCCCCGTTTATGGGCAGAAAGAGTCCGCTCGACCCGATGAAGGAGATGTACACGAAGATGCAGACGATGTTACAGAACCATCCTGACCTGTTTGCCGGCCAGGGCGCTTCGGCGGCCTACTCGGCCAGCAGCGGGGGCCTGTTCAATGTTGCCGGGGTCATGGCGACCAAGGATCCGGCAGCCACTCGCGCCATGATGGGCGACTACATGAAGGCGGTTAAAGATATGATGGCCGGAATAGAATCGGCCACGGGTTCCGGGGCCGGAGCGATGCCGATGCCGTTCAAGGCCAAAATTTCCTACGACCAGGACGTGCAGAAGATCGGCGACTTGTCGGTGGACCGGTTCAAAGAGACGTTCGTTTTCAACCAGGGCGAGGGCGGCGGCCCGATGAACATGGCGATGTTTTCGGGGGTGATGAAGAACCTGCTGGGCAGCGACTCGGTGACGGGTTGGCTGACCTACAGCGACAGCTATGCCTTTTCGCAGATGGGTCCGAAACCGGATCGGCTGGCGGACCTGGTCAAGGCGGCCAAGGACGGCGGCGGGCTGGCGGATGATCCGGCGCTGGCGGCGCTGCGGAAGCACACGGTGGCGGAGGCGAATATGGTGGCGTTCGTTTCGGTGTCGAACTTCACCAACGCGATGTTCTGGAACATCATGGCGGCGGTGACGGGGATGCCGGTGCCGCCGATGGATACTGCGGGGGCGAAGAGCAAGGCGGCGATCAGCATGGCGGCGGGTCACGGCCGGCTGACGGCGGAATTTTACATGCCCTCGGGCGAGACGGGTCAGTTGGCGACAACGGTGCAGGGCGTGGTCCAGCGGATCATGGCGATGCAGCAGCAGGCGATGCCGAAACATCCGCAGACGGTGCCGGAAGACATGTAAAAGTTGAACGGCAGGAAAAAACGGCGGCCGCTCCGGGAGGTCCGGGGCGGTCGCATTTTTTTTTGGCGTGGAATTAAAAATTAAAAATGCAAAATTAAAAATTAAAGACAACAAAGGCAACGGCAGAAGAAGAAACGGCGTCCCCCAGCAATGCTGGGGGCTTCAAAAGAAGAAGAAAAAGAAGAAGCAAAAGCCAAGACCACGGGCGGGACGCCCGTGGGACTCATGGGCAAGATGCCCATGCTACTGGGCTTATTTCAAGAACGGGTCGAAGACTTCGGCGAAGAGGCGGTCGAGGTTGGCGTCGGTGTCGTGCTGGCCGGTGAAGCCGGTGAAGGTGCGGGCGATCTCGACGTCGCGGGCGAGGTCGAGCGTGTACTGGCTGACACTGTGGAACTGGCGGGTCTGTTCGTAGAATTCGGAGAGGTAGACCTGTTCGGTCTGTCCGGGGGTGGGGGTGAAGAGGGCTTTTTTGCCGAGTTCGGCGATTTCCATGACCGTGGTGTAGCCGCTGCGGCTGACGATGAGTTTGGCCCGGTTCATCATTTCCTGTTGCTGCTGGCGTTTGAGGAAACCGTAGACTTCGATGTTCGGCGCCGGGCGGACACAGTCGAGCTGCTCGGGCTTGCCGAGGGTGATGACGACGCGGCCCATTTTTTTGAGGGCGGCCATCTGGCCGATGACGATGCGTTCAAATTCGGTGCGCTGCGGCTCGGGTCCGCTGATGGTGATGAAGAGGTCGAGGTCTTCGGGAAGGTCCATTTTTCGGGTGCTGGAGATGATGCCGGCGTAGTAGTAGCGTTTGGCGGAGGGCCAGTACATGTGGTGGGCGAGTTTTCCGGTGAGGTTGTGGCACTCGTCGGCTACGTCGGTGATGATGACGCGGTTGAACTTGCGGTGATAGAGGCGGTTGAAAGCTTCGCCCAGGAGTTCGAAGGGCCAGAGGAACCAGGGCGTGGCGAAGCGCAACTGGTGGCTGATGAAGAAGCTCGGGATGGCTTTGTCGCGGACGCCGAAGCGGTTGTCGGAGAGGATGAGGTCGAACTTTTCGCGTTCGATCAATTTTTTTGCGGCGGCGCGTTCGCGAAAGATGGCCCGGACCATGCGGGGAATGGTGGCGCCGAACTTGAGGATGAACCAGCGCGAGGCGGTGTAGGGGAGGGGATAGTCTTCGAGGACTTCGAACTTGCACTGGGGCACTTCGTGCTTGAGGAGTTCCAGGGCGCGGCCGCTGGAGGCGATGGTGACCTGGTGGCCGTCGGCGAGGAAGCGGCGGATAATCGGCAAGTCGCGTGTGGCGTGACCGAGGCCCCAACTGAGGGGGCTGACGAGAATTTTTTTGCCCATGTGGTCTCCTGAGGCCGAAACAGCGCAAGAATTAAACCACGGAATTGTTCAGATTGTATTAGGATTTGGCGGAAACGGCAAGACAGTGGTTAGTAACAACAGCAACAAAGGTCAGCGGTAATTTTGGCGAAACCGGTACACCCTCACCCGGCCCGGGTGAAGAAGCAACAGCTCCGCCTGAAGTTTTTTTTGCTCTGAAAAATCTCTCTTGCAATCAAAGTCTGTCCACTGTATATTTCGCCGCCTATCACGAGTGCCGAATTGACAACATTGTTTGCGGAGAATACCAGTGCCGGACATTCATGCCTTACGACGAGCGGCCGAATATGCCACACAGCGGCGGGAGGCAGGCCCAGGCCGGAAACCCTCCGGCGCCAAACGCCAGGGGAAAGACTGCCAGATCGAAGGCGCCGCGACCCTGCTCAAACGCGACGGCGGACTCCCGCTGGAGATCAGGAAAGATTTCCAGATTATCGCCCTGTGCCTGTCGCCCAAAGGTCTCTCGTTCCTGGCCAGTCACGAACTCCTGGCCGAAGACCTGGTCGAAGTAAAGTTGCCCGCCAGGGGCGGCGGTGAAAAAAAGATGCCGGTGCGCATCATCGAGGCACGCCGCGCGGGAATAAAGGCCTTCGAAATCGACGCCGTATTCGCCACCCCGGCATGATCACGTTTCCGGGCCGGGCGATTTTCCTTGAAAATCCCGCCGCGCGCCGCTATTCTATCCCGGCTTGGCGCTGCCCTGTACAGGCAGGCGTCGGCTATATAAGGAGATTCCCGTGGGTTTTAATAACGCCAAAGAGCATCGTAAGAGCCGCATTAAACGCAAACGACAGTGCGGGTTCCTCAGCCGCATGAAGACCCGCGGCGGTCGGGCCATGATCAATCGCCGCCGCAAAATCGGCCGAAAGCTCCCCAACGTCGCCTGATCGACCGTGGCGCGCCAGGTTTTATTTCTCGCCGTCTGAACACCAACGGACGCCCTCTGTGGCGTCCGTTTTCTTTGGGCTGTTCCGTCTTCTTTTGAAGCCCCCAGCACTGCTGGGGGACGCTGTTTCTTATTTTTCTTCTTTGAATCAAGGAGCCTTGCCATGGACAAAATACTTTCCCTCGGCCTGATCGGTTGCGGCGGCATTGCCACCGGCGCGCATCTGCCCGGCTGGGCGAATTGCAAACGAGCCAAAGTCGTCGCCTGTTTCGACGTGGATCGAAAGCGGGCCGAAGCCGCCGCCGAAAAATTCGCCATTCCCCGCGTCTGCAAAACCCTCAAGGAACTCCTCGCCCTTGACGAAATCGCCGCCGTCGACATCTGCACGCCCAACTACGATCACGCCCCCGCCGCCCTGGCCGCCTTCCGCGCGGGCAAACACGTCTATTGCGAAAAGCCCATCGCCATGAACGGCCGCGAAGGCGCCGCCATGGTCGCCGCCGCCAAAAAAGCCCGCCGCAAACTCATGATCGGACTCCACAACCGCTTTCGCGGCGACGTCCAATTCGTCAAATCCCTCATCGACGCCGGCCGCCTCGGCCACATCTACTACGCCCGCAGCGTCAGCATCCGCCGGCGCGGCGTGCCCAGTTGGGGCGTCTTCGGCCAGAAAAAACTCCAGGGCGGCGGTCCCCTCATCGACATCGGCGTCCACGCCATCGACCTCGCCTGGTTCCTCCTGGGCTGCCCGAAGCCCGTTTCCGTGAGCGGCAAATGTTACGAGACCATCGGCAAAACTCCCGGCCACTTCGGCCTGTTCGGCGCCTGGGACTGGAAAACCTATGACGTCGAGGATTTCGCCGTCGCCCTCGTCCGCTTCGCCGGCGGCCAGACCCTCTGCCTCGAAAGCGCCTTCTGCGCCAACCTCCCCGCCGACCGCGAAGCTGCCGCCGACATCGTCGGCGACAAGGGCGGCGCCTCTGTCAATCCGCTCAAAGTCTGCCTCGAAGAAAACGGCACGCTCATGAACTGCGAACCCCAATTCGTCAAAGATGCCGCCCCGCCGCACCACCTCGGCCTCTGGAACTTCACCGACGCCGTCCTCGACAATAAGCCCGTCGCCATTCCCGGCGAACAGGCCCTGACCATCCAGAAAATCATCGACGGCCTCTACCAGTCGAGCAAGTTGGGCCGCGAAGTGAAGATCGGGTAATAAGTATCCCGCACGCTCCGCACCTTCAGGGCCTTCTTCAACTCTGCCAGCGTCGTCTCACCGCGCGGCGTAAATCGCACCGTCACCGCCCGCCCCGGCAACAGCGTGATAATATTGTCGCTGAACACCCCGCCCATCGTCCGCGTCGAAAGTTCCACATGGAACGCCGGAGCATCCGCAACCAGCCGCACCGCAAACCCCTCGCCTGCCTTGCTCACCGTCGCCCGAATCCGCGACCGCCGCAACTCCACCGCCTTCAGCGGCGTGAAACTGTAGGTGTTCGTCGACCGCTGCCCTCCCGCCCGAAGTTCGACCACCAGGAAAACCTTATCCGCCCCGCCGGGCAGTTCCAGAATCTTCTCCTTCGCCAGCGCCGCCACGGCTCGCGATTCGTCCGCCGCCAGGCCGAACCGCCCGCTCTTCCGCCAGACGCGCCGCCCCGCATACGTCCACGCCTCCGCCGTCCACTGCCCCTGCACCGCCTCGGCCAGATCGCTTGTCGCCCAGAGCCGCAGACCTGCCGCATCGTCGCTCACCGACGCCAGGAGCGGCGCAAAAAACCGTTTGGCCAGGTAGTGCAACGCTTTCCACCGCAGGCGCCAGTCAATCGACGACCACGACGCCACCGGCCAGTCGTCGTTCAGTTGCCAATAGGTCGTCCCCATGCACCGCGGCTTGATGCGCCGCCAATGCTCGATGGCCAGTTTCAGCGCCAGCCCCTGGTTGACCTGCGACAGGTAGCAGAAGTCGTCGAAGTCGGCCGGGAAGCGGAACGACCGCATCAGATGGTCCGTAATTAACGAGTTGCCGGCGCGATTGCGCTGGTGATGGTTCATCACCGGACTCGAGACGTTCATGTCCTCCGGCCTCGCCACCGTCCGCAGCGTCTCGATGGACGGGAACGATTGGAACCCGAATTCGCTCGCAAACCGCGGCCGCGTCGTCAGATAATACGAAAACTCCTTCCGCCCGTGCCAGACGTTCCAATCGTGCATGTCGCCGCTCTTATCCCAACCAAAGGCATAGCCGCTCTTTCGCGGGCAGCCCGACGGCGAACTCGGCACCCACGGCCGCGTCCGGTCTTCCTCCAGCACTACCCGTTCTTCCACGCCGTAGGTCAAGCGGTCATAAGCCTTCCGCATTCGCCGCTGCTTCGGCTCGTTCGCCCACCAGGAATCCACCGCCGTCTGGTTCTCGTTGTTCCCGCACCAGAGCACGATGGCCGGATGGTTCCCCATCCGCCGCACCTGGTGCCGCACTTCCGCCTCCACGTTCCTGAGAAAAGCCGCGTGGTCAGGATAAGCGGCGCACGCGAACATTAGATCGTGCCAGAGCATGATTCCCAATTCATCGCAAAGATCGAGAAACTCCTCGTCCGCATAAACCCCGCCGCCCCAGACCCGCAGCATGTTCATGTTCGCCTCGACCGCGCTCCTGAGCAGGAACCGCAACCGCTCCGGTGTGGTCCGCGTCGGAAACACGTCGTCGGGAATCCAGTTGGCCCCCTTGCAATAAATATCTCGCCCATTGATGCGGAATTTGAACGTGCGCCCCTCGGCATCTTTTTCCTGAACCAACTCCACCGTCCGCAGCCCCACCCGCCCGGTCCACGTGGCTTCTTCTTGAGAAGCCCCCAGCATTGCCGGGGGACGCTGTTTCTTCTGCTTCTTCTGTTGCTTCTCCGTTTCCCATTGCACTTCGACCCGATACAGCGGCTGCTCCCCCGCCCCAGCCGGCCACCACAGCCGCGGCCGCTCGATGGTCACGCGCCCCGTAACGCGATTCTCCCCCTTCCGCAATTCCCCGGCCACCGCCACCGTCCGCCCGTCCACCCGAATGCGCAGCACGCCCGCCGCGCGCCGCGGCGCCGTCAGGTGCGCCGTCACCTCCAACTCGACTTTCCCCCGCCGGTGTGTCTGCGCCGTCGTCACGTACTCGATCCACGGCTCGTCCGTGGCCAGCAGATAGCAATCCTTCCAGATTCCGCTCGTCGCCAGCATCGGACCCCAATCCCACCCGAACTGGTACTGCGCCTTGCGAAGGTAAGGATGAAAAGTCAGCCGCGATGGCCGGTCATCCAACTGGGCCATGCTCTCCAGCGGCCTGACCGCCGCCCGATGTTTCTCGTGCTGCCGCCGTCCGTACTCCACCGGACTGCGAAAAATCACCCGCAGTTCGTTCTCCCCCGCCCGCAGCACTCCCGCCACGTCGAACCGCCACCGCCGGAACATATTATCCGCCGCCCCAACCTTCTGCCCGTTCAGAAACACCTCCGCAATCGTGTCCAGCCCCTCGAACACCAGTTGCTGCACCCGCGCGCCGCACTGCTCTTTCGTCGCCCGCACCGTCCGCCGATATTCCCAGTCCGCCGAATCGATCCACAGCACGTCGAGTTCGTTTCGCCGGTAATACGGATCCGAAATCTTCCCCGCCTTCAACAGATCCGTATGCACGCACCCCGGCACCGTCGCCGCCACCGTCCCGCTGATCGTCGGTGTCCGCGAATGCTGCCGCAATTCCCACCGCCCGCTGAGTGTCGTCTTCGACATCGGATCTCCTTCAAAATGAACGTTGAGAAGGCATGGTAGCAAGTCGCTTCAACCGCGACTAGCCGCCCATCTTGCCGAAAAATCGCTTGACCGACCCCGCCGCCTGCCGCTATAGTAGCTCCCTGACAATCGAATACGTGCGTTGCTTCTTATCCAGAGTGGCTGAGGGACGGGCCCTGCGAAGCCACAGCAACCGGTTCCGGCATTGTTCCGCCGAAATGACCAGGTGCTAATTCCCGCCCCCGTTCGACCGGGGGAAAAGATGAGGAGAAGGCTCGCCGACCTCGCGCCGCCTCTTCCCCATCGGAAGAGGCTTTTTTTATGTCCATCGACAACATCGACCTCGAATCTCGCGGCCCCAGCGTCGGCCTGGTGGAGACCAGGTTCTTCACCTTCGCCACGACGCCCGCCGACGCTCTGCCCCTGGAGTGCGGCCAGAAGCTCTCCCCCGTCACCCTCGCCTACGAAACTTACGGCACGCTCTCGCCCGAAAAAGACAACGCCGTTCTCGTCGTCCACGCCCTCACCGGTGACGCCCACGTCGCCGGACGCCACAAACCCGACGACCGCAAGCCCGGCTGGTGGGAACTCATGATCGGCCCCGACAAGCCCATCGACACCAACAAGTATTTCGTCATCTGCTCCAACTGCCTCGGCGGCTGCAAAGGCTCCACCGGACCAAGCTCCACCAACCCCGCCACCGGAAAGCCCTACGGCCTCGCCTTCCCCGTCGTCACCATGGGCGACATGGTTCAGGCCCAGGCTCGGCTGGTCGAACATCTCGGCATCGCCCGCCTCCTCTCCGTCATCGGCGGCAGCATGGGCGGCATGCAGGTCCTCGACTGGGCGCTGCGCTATCCCGACCGCGTCGCCAGCCTCATCCCCATCGCTTCCACCGCGCGCCTCTCGGCCCAGGGCATCGCCTTCGACGAGGTCGGCCGCCAGGCCATCATGAAGGACCCCAACTGGAATCGCGGCGACTATTACGCCGGCCAGCCGCCCCACGCCGGCCTGGCCATCGCCCGCATGATCGCCCACATCACCTACCTCTCGCAGCAGTCGATGCGCGAAAAGTTTGGCCGCCGCCTTCAGGGCCGCGCCGGTTACGGCTACGATTTCGAAGTCGAATTCGAAGTCGAAAGCTACCTCCGCCACCAGGGCGACGCCTTTATCAAACGTTTCGACGCCAACACCTACCTCTACATCAGCAAGGCCGTCGACTATTACGACGCCGCGGCCGCCTGGGGCGATGGCTCCCTCGTCCAGGCCTTCGCGCGGCTGCGGCCCGAAACCCGCGCCCTCGTCATCAGCTTCACCAGCGACTGGCTCTTCCTCACCGCCCAGTCCAAGGAAATCGTCAAGGCCCTGCAGGCCAACGCCGTCCACGCCACCTTCGTCGAAATACCCTCCGACTACGGCCACGACGCCTTCCTCCTCCCCAACGACCAGCAGGAAAACGCCATCCGCTCCTTCCTCGCCGCCACTCTCCGTCAAGTTCAGACCGGTGGGTGGCATGGTCCGGCGCAGACGGGCCATGAAGAAAAACCTGGGTGGCATGGCGGCGATGTTTGCCGCCATGAGAATGAGGCGGGCAAGCCATGACCCACCCCTCCCACCGCCGCCGCGTCGATTACGAACTGATCGAAGAACTCATCCCGCCCGGCTCCCACGTCCTCGACCTCGGTTGCGGCGACGGCCAGCTCCTGGAAGAACTGGTCTCTAAAAAGCACGTCGTCGGCCGCGGCGTAGAAATCAACGAGACCCGCGTCCTCGATTGCGTCGAGCGCGGCCTGGCCGTCTACCACGGCGACATCCTCGAAGGACTCGAACTTTTCGGCCCCGGCACCTTCGAAACCGTCATCCTCAGCCAGACGCTCCAGCAGACCCTCGACCCGCGAAAGGTCATCAAGGAAATGCTCCGCGTCGGCCGCCGCGGCATCATCAGTTTCCCCAACTTCGGCCACTGGTCGATGCGGCTCCAACTGGGCTTCCTCGGCCGCATGCCCCGCACCCGCCTGCTCCCCTACGACTGGTACGACACGCCCAACGTCCGCCAACTGACCGTCCGCGACTTTCGCGAGTTCGCCGCCGGCGAGGGCGTAAAAATTCTGAAGGAGATTTTCCTCACCGCCCGCGGCGCCCGCATGACGCCCGTCTTCGAAAACCTCCGCACCTCGCTGGCCATCTTCCATGTGGAGCGGGCCGGTTGAGTTATGTAGGGCGGATGCGCTGTTTGCGGCCGCCGGTAGAAGGTCGAGAGAAAATATCTTTTCTTCTTTTTCTTCTTCTTCTCAGCCCCGAAGGGGCGGCAGTACTATCGCCCCTTCGGGGCTGAATAAGAAAGAAGAAAACGTTCTTGGGCGTTGCATACCGTGGGCTTACGCCCACGGCTAAATACTTCCGCCCCTTCGGGGCTGACCAAAAGGTGAAATCAATGACCACAATGAAAGCCTTATCCAAACTCAAACCCGAACCCGGCCTCTGGCTCGTTGACGCCCCCGTCCCCGAGCCCGGCCTCAACGACGTCCTCATCAAAATCTCCAAGACCGCCATCTGCGGCACCGACGTCCACATCTTCAACTGGGACGCCTGGTCCCAGAAAACCGTGCCCGCCCCCCTGGTCATCGGCCACGAGTTCGTCGGCACCGTCGCCGCCGTCGGGGCCAACGTCGCCGACTTCAAGCCCGGCGATGTCGTCTCCGGCGAAGGCCACGTCGTCTGCGGCCGGTGCCGCAACTGCCTGGCCGGCCGCCGCCACCTCTGCCCGCGCACCAGCGGCGTCGGCGTCAACCGCCAGGGCGCCTTCGCCGAATTCCTCTCCCTCCCCATGACCAACGTCTGGCACGCCGAACCCTCCATCCCTCTCGACCAGTTGGCCTGTTTCGACCCCCTCGGCAACGCCACCCACACCGCCCTCTCCTTCGACGTCCTCGGCGAAGACGTGCTCATCACCGGCGCCGGTCCCATCGGCGTCATGGCCGCCGCCATTGTCCGCCACGCCGGCGCCCGCCACGTCGTTATCACCGACCGCAATCAGTACCGCCTCGACCTGGCCAAAAAAATGGGCGCCACCCTCGCCCTCAACGTCGCCGAATCCACCATCGCCGACGCCCAGAAAAAACTCGGCATGAAAGAGGGCTTCGACGTCGGCCTGGAAATGTCCGGCTCCGGCGCCGCCCTGCGCGACCTCCTGGCCAACATGGCCCACGGCGGCAAGGTCGCCCTCCTTGGCATTCCCGAACCTTCCACCGTAATCGACTGGAACCTCGTCGTCTTCAACGGCCTCACGCTCAAAGGCATCTACGGCCGCGAAATGTACGAAACCTGGTACAAAATGACCGTCATGCTCCAGTCCGGCCTCGACATCAAGCCCGTCATCACCCACCATTTCCACTACACCGACTTCCAACAAGCCTTCGAGGTCATGCGCTCCGGCCAGTCCGGCAAGGTGATTCTGGATTGGGCCAAGTAAAATGGGTAGGTCGGGTCAACAGACCCGACATCAGCTTGCTGTTGCCGTTATGTAGGGTGGTTGCTTGACAACCACCACAGTAAAATGCCGTTTTCCGCCTGCCTTGCTTTTCTTTTGAATCTGGGGGATGCTGTGGCTGTTGTCGTTGTCCCGGAAGGGAGAATGTTATGGAGCAGGTTTTGAGCACACGGCTGACGCAGGTTCTCCAAGGGCTCGGCATATTGATTCTTGTTGCGGTCACAGGAGCAATCGGCATTTACGCCCGGTCTGGCCCGCCCTTGAAGGCTCAGTTCTTAATCGGCGAGGCGCTGACGCTGATCGCTGTCGTGTGTCTTGCTCTTTTTCTCGTATTCGGGCTGTCCCGCGTTTCAGCAAACGAGCAAGGGATCGAGGTCTCGCGGCTCGGACGTCGAGTCTTTGTGCCCTACGGCCAGATTCGGAGCGTGAGTTCCATCCATTTTCTCACCGCTTTCTTGGTCGTGCTGCCGCTGGTGACAGTGTCCTTTGAAAAAATGGCGGGCGGCCGCCAGCGGGTGCGGTTCATCGCAAGGTTTACCCTGACCGGTTGGGTCCGGGGCGTGCATCCGGATGTGATCATGCTCAAGAGCCGGACCGGGGTCTGAGGCCGCCTGTAAGCCGCCGCGACATACTTTTTCTTCTTTTTCTTCTCAGACCCAGCGGGGCGAAAGTGACTGTCGCCCCTCCGGGGCTTGAAAGAAACAAAAAAAAATCTCGATGCGAGCGGTCTACCGTGGGCTTACGCCCACGGCTAAAAACTTCCGCCCCTTCGGGGCTAGAATTTGCGCCGTCTAACGAAAGGATTTCCCCATGCTCGGAAAAACCAAATCTCTTCTCACCGACCAACTCTCCCAAATCCGCGCCGCCGGTCTCTACAAATCCGAGCGCGTCCTCTCCGGCCCGCAAGGCGCGCACGTCACCGTCGCCGTTCGAGAAGAAAAACTAGGGACAGTCCCTAGTTTTCGGCCGCGCGAAGTCCTCAATTTCTGCGCCAACAACTATCTCGGCCTCGCCGCCCACCCCGAAGTCGTCGCCGCCGCCCGCGAGAGCCTCGATAAGTGGGGTTACGGCCTCGCCTCCGTCCGCTTCATCTGCGGCACCCAGGAAATTCACAAGACATTAGAGCGGGCCATCTCCGATTTCCTCTCCACCGACGACACCATCCTCTACAGTTCCTGTTTCGACGCCAACGGCGGCCTCTTCGAAACCCTCCTCGGCCCCGAAGACGCCATCATCAGCGACGAATTGAACCACGCCAGCATCATCGACGGCATCCGCCTCTGCAAAGCCCAGCGCCTCCGCTACAAGCACGCCGACCTGGCCGATCTCGAAGCAAAATTAAAGGAATCCGCCGCCGCCCGCATTAAAATGATTGCCACCGACGGCGTCTTTTCCATGGACGGCGACATCGCCCGCCTCAAAGAAATCTGCGACCTCGCCGACAAGTACGAGGCCCTCGTCATGGTCGACGATTCCCACGCCGTCGGCGTCCTGGGCCGCAGCGGGCGCGGCTCGCCCGAACATTGCGGCGTAACCGGACGCATCGACATCTTGACCGGCACCCTCGGCAAGGCCCTCGGCGGCGCCAGCGGCGGCTACACCTCCGGCCGAAGCGAAATCGTCGAACTCCTCCGCCAACGCTCCCGACCCTACCTCTTCTCCAACACCGTCGCCCCGACCATCGTCGCCGCCTCAATTAAAGCTTTGGAAATCCTGAAGCGTTCGACCGAACTCCGCGACCGCCTGGCCGAGAGTACCAAATATTTCCGCGCCGGCCTGGCCGCCCACGGCTTCTCCATCCGCCCCGGCGACCACCCCATCATTCCCATCATGCTCGGCGAAGCCACCGTCGCCCAGACCATGGCCGCCAAGCTCCTCGAAAAAGGCGTCTACGCCATCGGCTTCTTCTACCCCGTCGTCCCCCAGGGCGCCGCCCGCATCCGCGTCCAGATTTCCGCCGCACATTCCCGGCCCGACCTCGACGCGGCGCTGGCCGCCTTCGCCGCCGTGAAAAAGGACATGGGCTTGTAGGGACAGGGTTCTACCCTGTCCGGCTGTTACTGCTGTTTGTACTGCTTTCCGCCCTGAAAGGGCGCGGGGAATGTAGCCGGGGGTGAAACTCGGAATTATTACTTCTTCACACTGCCGCCCTGCTTTTCGACGGCATTACGGTAATAGCTGTCGTCATGCTGTTTCTTCCAGCCGTCGATGGGCGGCAGGCCGGGGGACTTGCGGTAACTGCCCCACATCTGGGTGACGAAGCGATCAAAGGTCTGACCTTCCCGACAAAAATTTTCAGTAAAATCCTTGCCGGACACTTCATTGAGGGTTTTCAATAATTTAGTTTCGTCCTCGTACATCCACCGGTCGCAGTAATCGAAAAAGGCGTCGTGGTTCCAGAATTTCTCGGCCCGCATCAGATGCAGGGCCAGAGCCTCACCGATCCAGGCGCTGCTCGTGCAAGTGCGGCGATAACCTTCGCTGCACTTGTCGCCGGTGCGATTAGGTCCCGCAGCAATGCCCGTCCACTCCTTGGGCGGCTTGTGCTCGTAGGCTCCAAACACATTCGTTTGAGAGGTCAGGCCGGTCGCCGTGTTGATGCCCCAGAAGCCCGCGAAAACCACCTTCGCTCCCGTCCAGCAGTCGCCGTAGGCCGTCTGCTCGTCTTCTCCAAACCTGGCCTGGGGAAAATTCTTGCCGACGTTGGCCAGTTGCTCGTCACCCAACAGCAGCCCCGCAAAGACGATCGGCATCTTGCGCCCGCTGGCGTGCCCCCCGCAGGAACCCCAGCCCGGATGACCCGCCCGAATCAACGCCCCCAGGTCGATGCCCACCTGCACCAAGTTCACCAGCAGCGGTTCCTTCTGCTCCGGCCGCAGGTTAGTGCACAGGATCAGGGAGGCGATGCTCACCACCCGGGCATATTCCCGCCCGTAGGCCGGCATATTCTCCATCGGCTGCTCGAAAATTAATTCGCACGTGCCCACCCAGGGCTTCTGCGTATAGCCGACGAACTCTTCAACCTTCGGGATTCCCCCCGCGTTCACGGTCGGCAACAGTTCGCGTTTCAGGTTGCGGGCCAGGTAGATTTTCGCCTGCCGGTCGCAGTAGGCCGGCCGAAAGGCGTCCGGCGGCTGCGGCTCGCTCACGCAGGTCAGGACCGCCGCCCGGCGCGTCGGGCTGGTATCGCCCTCGGTTCGCCGGTAGTGGTCCACCTCGTCTTGCGTTTCCAACGGGGCATGGACAATGAGACCCATGGGCATGCTGATGGTGGACACCAGCGAGTCGCCCGCCTTCATCGTCACCGGGAGCTTCTGTATCAGCCCCGGTCTGAAATAGTTCCTGGTGCCGCTGTCGTAGGCCACCTCCGGTCGAGCCGGCGGATTGAGCATGAAGCCGTTACGAACCCGCTCGCTTTCGGGGTGTTCTTTGTCCCGTTCGTCGAGTTCGTCCTCCGAAATCTCTTTGCCATAGAGCGGCTTCGGGTCCAGCGCCGTCACCGTCACCGGCCCGACCACATAATAGTCGCCGTTGACAAATCGGCCCACCGGGGCCGGCTTTTCAAACGTCCAGGTGATGCCATATTGCGTAATGCTGCCCTTCCTGGGCAGCGATTCCAGCTTCGGCGTCGCCGGAGGCTTCTCCTTGGTATAGACAATGTTTGGCGTCACCGCCGGCCAGACCGAGTCCAGCGTCTGGCCAGACGACTGACCATGCCCCGCCGCGTGCCCCTGGGCCCACGCTTCGCCCGACCACGCCACGCACAGTATCGCCGCCAGCACCAGGCCGAGACCCCATTTCATGTTCCAACTCCCCAAAGATTGCGCCTGGTAAATGTTCCGGCCTTTCGTTGGGCCGGAGCCATCGCGAACCTCCAGAATATAAACGTCTACTCTCTCCGTCAACTTCCAAACAAAACTTCGATTTTTCAGAGCGTCTGGTTAAAACTTTAGCGCTGATCCTCCGCTTGGTTACGGGCCTACGGCTTGCCGGAATCGGCGGGCCGTTCGAGTACGGCGGGCAACCCGGCGGGTTTCTTTCCGGCGGTGACGTCGGTCAACCATTTTTCCAACTCGGTCGTTTCGGCGGCGTCGAAGAGCCACTGGTTCTTGGCTTTGGGGACGTAATGGATCACCAGCGGCACGCCGGCGTTAAGCCAGGCGTCCTGGACCTGGCGCCAACTGGCGGCGTTCTGGTCGTCCGCCCCGACCAGGACAAAAAACGGCGTCGTTTTGGCGGCCTCGGAGGGGTTTGGAGCTATGGCACGACCGGAGGCCGTGTCTATCGGATAGGCGGCATCGAGGATCAGGCCGCCCGGTTGGGCGTTCTGGCGCCACAGCCACATGGCCGCCTGGCCGCCGTCGCTGAAACCCAGCAGTACGGGCGGCAGCGGCTGGCTAAGGTCAAGGCCTTCGATCTGGCCGACGGCTTTCATGGTGACGGTTGTTCGGATAAGGTCAGGAATCGTCCAGGCAGCGGGGTCTTTCTGGGTGAAGACCAGCAGGGCAAAGCCGTGTTTGGAGAACATCGGGGCCATCTTCTCGACCAGGTTGTTGTTCAGCCCACCAGAGGGGTGCAGCCAGACGATCAGACGGTCCGGTTTTTCCTTGGTGGCCTTCGGATTCATCCACAGACGGTACCGCAGCCCATCCTTGACGACGTTCTCCACCTTCTTAAGTCCCGGAAGGTCGGTTCCCTTGTCGTAGGGGAAGGCGGCTCCCGTATCGGCATTCTCTGCGACCTTGTCCACCAGGGGGGCGAACCGTGGATCCTGGCGGAGACTATCGAGGGTCGGCGAATTTTTCATGACCGCGATGTCGGGCCAGCCGAGTTTCACGGCCTTCTCGAGACTGGCGAAGGCTTCATCGGTCTGGCCCGACTGGGCCTGGCAAACGGCCAGGTAGAAGTTGCAGTCCCACGGTCGCACGTTCAGATCGAGCATTTTCCGGCAGACGGCCTCGGCCTGGGCAGATTTCTTTTCCTGGATCAGTGAGGCTAATTGATTAAAGAGTTGGGCGTACTGGCGAGACTTCTCCTGTGGCTTCAAGGCGGCCCGGGCGACCGTGGCCAGGAGCGAAGCGAACCGCGGATCCTTGCGGAGGCGGTCGAGGTCGGCGTCGGTCTTCATTTGTTCTGCGTCGGCGTAGCCCAGGTCTGCGGCTTTTTTAAGGTTCGTGAAGGCTTCCTCCGTCTGGCCCAGTTGGGCACTATAACAGGCCAGATTGTAGTAGCACTCCGGCAGGCCGATTCCCAAATCGATCATCTTCCGGGTGACCGCAAGGGCTTCTTCGTATTTTTTGTCCTTCGTTAAGGTCGGAAGTTGCTTCGCGAGATCGGCGAACTGGCGTTGTTTCTCCGGGGTCGGGGCGGTCGAGGGCGCGGCCGCCGGCTGGGCGGAGGCGGACGAACTGTTGTCGGCGCGGAGCGCCTGGCCGGAGAGAAGGAGTGCTGTCGCTAAGACGGCCACAACAAGAATGACGCGGAATGGCATGATCATAATCCTCCTGGACTGGGGTAATATTACTAGGCCTCTGTTCGGAACCGTTCCAGATAATCGAGCGCCGCCGCCGGGTCGGCGGTGACGAAATAAAGTTCGGCGAACTTTCGCTTGGCGAAGCGTTCCTTGAACATCCGGGCGAACTGCTCCAGGAGCGGGTCGAAGTAGCCGGCGACGTTGAGGATGACGATGGGCTTGGCGTGGTAGCGGAGTTGCTTGAGGGTGATGATTTCGAGGAGTTCTTCGAGTGTGCCGAAGCCGCCGGGCAGGGCGATGAAGCCGTCGGCGCGGGCCTCCATGGTGGCCTTGCGGTCGCGCATGCCGTCGGTGACGATCATCTCGGTGCAGCCGTCTAGGGCCAGGTCCTGGTCCTTAAGTTCCTTGGGAATGACGCCGACGACGCGGCCGCCGCCGGTCTGAAGCTCCTGGGCCATGGCGTTCATCAGTCCGACGTTTCCGCCGCCGAAGACGAGGCCGTGGCGGCGCTGGGCCATCAGCCGGCCCAACTCGCGGGCGGCGGCGAAATACTGCTGCGGAATCTGATCGCTGGAGGAGCTGTAGACGGCAATCATTGACGGCATAGGCGGCAACCTTTCCTGGGGGAGCATTATAGCCGGGGGCGGGGAAAGCACAATCGCCGAGCGGGGCCGCGTTTCTTTGAAAGTAGACGACTTCGGCGGCATTGGGTATCATGGCCCGACGGTTATCAGAGCCGATCCGACTAACCCGTCTGGCGTCGGTCGGCTGCGAGGGCCGATGGCTTTGTCGTCCTGCATCGCCGTATGCAACTGCATACGGCTTCTTCGGCCTCCGCGCCCTCGGCCCTCTCGCTCGACCTTTGGCCGACGACGGGTTAGTCGGATAGGCTCTAAACACCGGGAACGAGGATTCGATGCGGGGAGAAATGGTCCGAA
This sequence comes from uncultured Planctomycetia bacterium, assembly GCA_903929765.1. Lineage (GTDB taxonomy): Bacteria > Planctomycetota > Phycisphaerae > FEN-1346 > JAACEH01 > CAIYVX01. Next base: position 13,079 of record CAIYVX010000054.1, on the reverse strand, counting down.
CGGTCGGCGGAGAGGTCTGGCAGGTCGAGTCCGAACAGGCCGAGGTGCTCGGTCCGCTCGTGGCGGCCCTGGGTTCGGGGCGGGTGGTCAAAGAGGGGCAGGGGCGGCAGATCAGCCGGGTGGAAGTCGGGGGTCGGGGGTATTTCGTCAAAGAATATCTGGGCCGGCGAATTCTGCGGCGGGCGTCGCGGCGGGAATGGCGGATCGCCCGGTGGGCCTGGGCGGCGGGGTTGCCGACGCCGCGACCGGTGGCGGCGTGCTGGTCGGGGCGACAGATTTTTATCACGGCCGAATCGGTCGGGGCGAGGAATCTGTCGGACCTGATTCTTGATGGTTATTTTGAAGCTACCGAAACGGAGCCGCCGTACTCGGGCCACAGGCCGCCGGAACTGGTCCGGGGGTACAGGCGGCGCAAAGAAGCACACACTTTGGCCCCGGCTTCGCCGGGTCTTCAAAGTGTGGCACCCCGGTTCCCGGCAATGATTCGCCCGGCGGTCATCGCCCGACTCCTGGCCGAACTGCTGGCGGCGATGAATTCTCTGGGGGTCCGGCACGCGGATTTTCATCCGGGGAATCTGCTCCTGGTGGGCGAGGCGGGGCAGGAGCGGCTGGAAGTGCTCGACCTGTTGGATCTGGAAGTGATGCCTGGGCGGGCGACGGTCTTTGAGCATCTGGTGCGGCTGAACCATTATTTCGAGCCGCTGGCGACGCGGAGCGAACGGTTTCGGCTGATTAAGTTGCTGGAAAAGCGCGGGTTGGAGTTGCGCGCGAGCGCTGTCGAGATCGAGCGGGAGACGTGGAGTTACCGGCGGGAGCGGTATCGCGGGCGGGACGGGCGGTGCCTGAGAAAAAATAAATATTTCCGGCCGGTTCGGTCGGGCCAACTTAGCGGATTTGTGGTTTCTGATTGGCAGGAACATTTGCCGGACGAGGCGGAGCAACTTCGGGCGGCGCTGGAAGTGACGGAGGTGGTGAAAGAGTCGCCGAACAGCGTGGCGGGATTTGGCGTGGTGGGCGGGCGGCGCGTTTTTATTAAGCGCGGGCGGGAACCGCGCGGGCTGGCGCAGGTGATCGAGTCGCTGCTGCGGCGGACGCGGAGCAAGCGGGCGTGGAAGCGGGGGAATATGCTGATGGTTCGCGGGATACGGACGGCGCGGCCGTTGGCGTGGGTGGATGTTCAGGGCGGCGCGAGCGGGCGATGGGGCGTGGTGGTGAGTGAGGCACTTGATCCGCCGTGGGTCCGGCTCGATCAGGCGCTGGCGGAGTTGGCGGGATCGCCGAGGGCGGCGCTGATTGAAACAGCGGCGCGGGAAATTCGTCGGCTTCACGACGGCGGCCTTTCGCAGCGGGATCTGAAGGCGCAGAATATTCTTGTGCGGCGCGACGGCAGCGGGTGGCGGGTGGCGCTGGTCGATACGGACGGCGTCGAGCGCTATCGGAGCGTGAGCGAAAGTCGGCGGGTGCAGAACCTGATGCGGCTGGTTTATTCGTGGAGTCCGAAGTATGAATATGGCGTGGCGGGTCTGCACCGGACCGATGTCCTGCGATTTCTCAAGACGTATCTCGGGTCGCGCGTGCGGCAGGCGATAACGATAAGGAGTCGGCGGGGGGCGGCGCGGGCGGAAGTGGAGATGGTGCGGCGGTGGCGGGAGATGGTGGCGAAGGCGCTGGCGGCGAAGGAGCGGTGAGTTGGATTTGTCGCGGATACTGATAATCAAGCCGAGCAGTCTGGGCGACGTGATTCAGGCGGCGCCGGTGGCGCGGGCGTTGCGCGGGCTGGCGGCGCAAGCGCGGATCGACTGGCTGGTGACGCCGGGTTGCGCCGGGGTGGTGGAACTGGTGGGGTCCGTTGACAAGATCGTGCTTTTCGACCGCCACAGATTTGGGCGGATGTGGTGGAACCCGGCGGCCTTTGTGGCATTCGTCTCGTTTGTGCTGAAGTTGCGGCGCACGCGGTACACGGCGGTGGTGGACCTTCAAGGATTGTTCCGCAGCGGATTTTTGAGTTGGGCGACGGGGGCGGCGACGCGGATCGGGTTGTCGGATGCGCGGGAAGGGGCGGCGCGGTTTTACACCACGGTGGTTCGGGTGCCGACGGCGCCGATGTCGGCGGTGGATCGGTACATGCTGGCGGCGACGGCGCTGGGCGTTCCGGCGGAGGCGCCGCGACGGTTTGATCTGAACATTGCCGAGGCGAAGGCGGTCGAGGCCCGGCGGATTCTGGCGGCGGAGGGGTTGAAGGACGGCGAGCGGTACGTCGTGCTGGTTCCCGGGGCGCGGTGGCCGACGAAGCGGTGGCCGGAGGAACGGTTTGCGGCGCTGGCGGGGCGGATTCGGGAGGAACTGGGGCTGGCAATTGTGCTGGTGGGCGGGCCGGAGGAGCGGGAGATAGCGGCGCGGGTTAACGGGGGCCTGGTGGAACAACAACAGAAGAAACAGCGTCCCCCAGCAATGCCGGGGGCTTCAAAAGAAGAAGAAACAACAACGGCACAGGGGCAAGATGCCCCTGTGACTCACGGGCGGGACGCCCGTGCCACTGTAAACATAGCCGGGCGGACGGATTTGAAGACATTGGCGGCGGTGCTGCGCGGGGCGGCGGTGGTGATTACCAATGATACGGGTCCGATGCACCTGGCGGCGGCGCTGGGTCGGCCGGTGGTGGCGATTTTCGGACCGACCAGCGCGGAGCGGGCCGGGCCTTACGGTCGCGGGCACGTCGTGATCAGCGGGCGGGTGGAATGTGCGGAGTGTTACGAGCGGGTCTGCCGGTTGGCGGGCCGGGCGGAAGAACTGCGGTGCCAGCGGGCGGTATCGGTCGATGAAGTGTTTGCGGCGGTGAGAAAAGTGGTCGAGTGAAGATAATGAAAAATTAAAAATTGAAAATGAAAAATTAGAAGAAGAAACGGCGACCCTCACCCTACCATCCCCCAAGGGGGAGGTGTGAAGAAGAAGAAAACGAAGAAGAAACGGCGTCCCACAGCAGTGCTGGGGGCTTCAAAAGAAGAAAAAGGAGACACCATGCAAATTAAGCCTTTCCTGTTTTTCAACGGCCGGTGCGAGGAGGCGATTGAGTTTTATCGCGGCGCGCTCGGTGCGGAGACGACTATGGTTGTGCGCTACAAGGACAGCCCGAAACCGCCGCCCAGCAGCGAAGAGAAAGTGATGTACGCGAGCGTGAAGATCGGGGAGACAACGGTGCTGATGTCCGACGGACACAGCTTCGACGGCCCGAACTTCGCGGGCTTCGCGCTGTCGCTTACGATGCCGGAAGTGGCCGAGGCGGAACGGCTGTTTGCGGCGCTCGGCGATGGGGGCGAGGTGTGTCAGGCCATGGCCGAGATGCATTTTTCGCCGCGGTTTGGGATGGTGACGGATCGGTTTGGCGTCCTTTGGATGGTCTATGTGGAGTAGCGTAAGTGTTTCACCACTTTAAAAATCCCGGCCAGCGGATTCGTGGCTGGTTCACTCATTTGCTGCACCTCGACGATAGCGCCCACCGGCTGGCACTGGGGGCGGCGGTGGGGATGTTCATCGGTCTGACGCCGACGCTGGGGCTGCACATCATTTTGATTTTGTTCTTCCTGATGTTCATACCGGGGAACAAGGCGGTGGCGCTGCCGGTGGCGTTTATTACCAATCCGGCGACGGCGGTGCCGATTTTCTATTTCAATTATCGCGTGGGGGCGTTGATCCTCGGCTCGGACGGCTCGGTGGACGTGCGCGGGCAGTGGGCGGCGCTGGTCCATCATGTGCCGGAGATGACACAACTGTTTTACGCTCCGGGGAGTTTTTTTCCGGACCTATGGACGTGGATGGGGGAATTCTGGCGGGCGACGCAGGCGATCATTTGGCCGCTTTGGGTGGGGAGCCTGGTGGTGGCGACGGTGGCGGCGGTGGCGGCATACGTGGGCATGTATTATCTGGTCATTTTCTACCGGCAGCGGGTGAAAGAACGTCTCGCGCGGCTGCATCACCTGAAAGAACTGCGTAAGGAGCGGCATGCGGCGCGGCACGCCAGGAAACTGGCGGCGGCAGCACGGGTGGTCGCAAAAGAGGCCGCCGGCGAGAAGCCCGGCCCGGGTCCAGTGATTGGCGACGAGGAGAGACCGCCGGGACCGCATTTTTCGTAGACCGGTTGGCCCGGCCGCCGATAGAATGCCGGTTGAGATTTATTTTATGGCACGCGTTTTACCGAACGCAGACGCACCCTGCCCGGCGATACAGCCCGCCGGGACAAGGTGTGGCACCAGCGCGAAGGATTGGCATGTCGATTCGGCACGTGGTCATTATCGGCAACGGCGTGGCGGGGTTCGCGGCGGCGCGGCAACTGCGGCGGCAGGACGGGGATTTGACCATTTCGATCCTGAGCGACGAGGCCCACCCGTTTTACCTGCGGAGCCGGCTGAAGGAGTTTATTTGCAGCGCGCTCGACGAACATGAAATGATCCTGGAGAGCCGCAACCTTTACCGGCGCGAGAAACTGAACCTGCTGCTCCAGACGCGGGTGGCGGCGCTGGACACGGTGAATCGCGAGGTGATCCTGGAGCGCGGGGAGCGGATTCGTTGGGACCGGCTGCTGCTGGCGATGGGCTGCCGGCCGCAACCGCTGGAGATGCCCGGTGGCGACCTGCGTGGCGTGTTCAGCCTGCGGACGCTGGGCGACGCGCAGGCGATTCGGAATTGGGCGCAGGGCCGGCGGCGGGCGGTGGTGCTGGGGGAGGGGGTGGTCAGTCTGCAATTGGCCGAGTCCCTGGCCTGCGCCGGGCTGGAGGTGGATTATCTGCTGCTGGGCGACCGGCTCTGGCCGGAGGTGCTTGACGAGACGGCCGGGGGGATTCTGGAATATTTGCTGCGCGACGCGGGGGTGCGGATTCACAAGCGGTCGCGGGTGGTAGCGATTCATGCGGCGGCGGGGGACGTGAGGGCGGTGGAACTTGAGGACGGTCGGGAGTGGCCGTGCGACCTGGTGGGGCACGGGTGCAGTTTCCGGCCGGCGACGGAGATACTGGTGAACACGGCGATCGCCTGCCGCGACGGCGTGGTGGTCGATCCGCATCTGGAGACGAGCGTTCACGGCATTTTTGCTGCGGGCGACGTGGTGGGCCGGGAGGAGGCCCGCGAGGACGGGGCTTTGGGACCGTTCCGGTGGCAGAACTCGTTTCACCAGGGCGAGGTGGCGGCCCGGAATATTCTCGGTGCTGAAGAGGTTCTGGAAACTTTCTCATTCGGCATCCGCACGGAACTCTGCGACCTGGGCGTGGCGGTGCTGGGTCACGGGAATCTGTCGACCAAGGCGGCGGGCGTGACTGTGGATCAGGTGCGGCACGAGAACCATTACCGGCGGCTGGTTTTTCAGGACGAGATTCTGGTCGGGGCGATATTGCTGGGCGACGTGGAACACGCCCCGATGCTGGAGGAGCACATCCGGCGTGGGGCGACGCGAGGCGAACTTCACGAGACGCTGCTGCCGGCGCTGCTGGATGAGGAGCCGCGCCTGGAACAGCCGCTGGAGACCCATTGTCCGATCTGCACGGACGCGGTGAAGCTGGCGGCGGGGACGCTGATCGGGCACCGGTTCTCGTGCCGCAGTTGCGGGAACAAACTGCGGCTGACTTACAGCGAAGGTCGGCTGGCGGTGTTGCCGGAGGAAGAGTGAAATTGAGCGAGGGAGCGAAGCTGATTCTGGCCAGTGCGTCGCCGCGGCGGCGAGAGCTGATGACGGCGGCGGGATACCGGTTCGAGGTTCGTCCGGCGGACGTGGCGGAGGAGTTGCCAGAGGAGTGCGACGAGCCGGAGCGCGAGACGGAGCGTCTGGCCGAGGCGAAGGCACTGGCGGTGGCGGAAAAAACGAAAGAGGCCGGGCGGTGGGTGCTGGGGGCGGACACGATTGTGGTGCTGGGTCGGCGGTTGATCGGCAAGCCGCGAGATGATGAAGACGCGGCGGCGATTCTGCGGAGCCTGAGCGGGTCGAACCATGCGGTGATCACGGGTGTGGCTCTGATCGAGAGCGGTTCGTTGCGGCGGCTGGTGCGCAGCGCGGTGACGCGGATCAAGATGCGGGTGATTCCGGAGGAGGAGATTCGGCGGTACATCGCGGCGGGGGGATCGCGCGGCAAGGCGGGGGCCTACGGGTTGCAGGAGGGCGGGGATCGGTACGTCGAACGGCTTGGCGGGAGCGCGAGCAACGTGGTGGGGCTGCCGATGGAACTGGTGTCGGAGATGCTGGAAGAGGTTGGTTTTCGGGCGGGGCAAGGGAAATGAAACAGGAACCAATGAAAACCGTATTCAAACACTTTCTCGTCATGAGCCTGCTCTTCGGCGTCGTCGGGTGCCAGCAGGGTCTGCCGGCCAAGCCGACGAAAGCGAGCGGGGCGCAGGCGAAGTTGCCGACGGCGAAGATCGAGGTGGGCGGGGTGGCGGTAGAGGCGGAATTGGCCGTCAGGGCCGAGACGCGGGAGTACGGGTACATGTTCCGCAAAGCGCCAGCCGATGGCGAAGGCATGTTGTTCGTTTGGCCTACCGATAGACCTCTGATTTTTTGGATGAAGGACACGCCATTTGACATCGACATCGGTTACATTTCCGCCGAGGGCAAGATGTTTCAGATTTCCCGGATGAAGGCTTTCGAAGAGAAGCCGATCTATAGCATGTCCCGGGCTAGGTACGCTCTGGAAGTGGCGGCGGGTTGGTTCGAGAAGCACGGGCTGCATGAGGGCCTCACCGTTCGGATTCCGCCCGAGGTCAAGAGTACGGAAGATGACAAGTTCCAGAAATGATCGCGTCGTCACGGCGCTGCTGGTCGCCCTGATGATCGTCGCGGCGGGGCTGCGGCTGGGAGCGGCGGCGCCACGGGCCGGGGCGGTGTTTGAGTTGGGCGATTCGCAGATTTATCGCGAGTTGGGTTCAAATCTTGCCTCCGGTCGCGGCTTGAAGATGACGGATTTCGCGGGGCGGGAGCGCGTGGCGGACCGGATGCCGGGGTACCCGGCGCTTTTGGCGGCGCTGGATATTATTTTTGGTGAAAGGGCGACGTGGGCGCTGCTGGTGTTGCAGGCCCTGGCGGGAGCGGGGACGGTGTTGGTTGTTTTTCTGGTGGCGCGAGAGATTTGCCCCGGCGCTGCGGCGGGCTTGGCGGCAGCGGCGCTGGTGGCGGTGGAGCCGTGGCAGGTGTATTTTTCGACGGTGGCACTGACGGAGTGCTGGTCGGGGCTGTTTCTGGCGGTGACGATCTACTTTGCCCTCCGGGCGATGCGGGATGAGGTAAATCGTCTACGGTGGGCCCTGGCGGCGGGGGCGGCTTGTGCGGCGCTCGGGTATTTTCATCCGGAGTTTCTGGGCTTGCCGGTGGCATTCGGTGTGGTGGCGCTCGTGGCCTCTGGGCGGCGGAAATGGCTGCCGGTGTGGGCGGTGGCGACGGCGGTGGTGGTGGCGGCGCTGGTGCCGTGGTGGGTGCGGAATTACGAACTGCTGGGTCGGCCGGTGATGGCGACGACGCGGCTGGGCACGACCATGTGGGACGGGGTGCGTCCGGGGGCGACGGGCGCGAGCGACATGCGGTTCGAGCAGGAAGACGCCGACCAGACGCGCGGGCTGAACGAAATGGAGTACGACGCGCACTACCGCCGCCTGGCCTTGGCGGCGATGGCTGAGGAACCGGGGCGGATGGTGCGGCTGGCGATGACGAAAGCCGGGCGGCTCTGGAGTCCGACGCCCAATGCGGCGATGGGTCAGGCGTGGTATTATCGCTGGGCCAGCGCCGTGGGATGGGCGGTGATGATGGCGGGGGCGGCAATTGGGTTATCGGTTTTGTTGCGGCGGAGAGGAAAAGAAGAAGCAACACCCTCACCCTACCCTCTCCCGTCAAGGGAGAGGGGTGAAGAAGCAACGGCCGGACAGGGCAGAGCCCTGTCCCTACGAAAAGAAGAACCGGCGACGGCGGCGGTTGTGGTGTTGATTGTGCCGGCGATCTGGGTTACGCTGGTGCATCTGGTGCTGGTGGGTTCGGTGCGTTACCGCGTGCCGGTGGAGCCGATGTTGTGTATTCTGGGCGGCGTGGGCGTGGCGTGGCTGGCCGCAAAATGGAGAACAGGTGAACGATAAACCCGCAGAAAATTCCGGGCCGCCGGTGCGGCCGCCGCACGAAAGCCGCTGGCACACGCTGCTGGATCGGACGAAGATCCGCATTCGGGCGCGGCGACATTTCCGGCGGAGGGTGGTCCTGGCCGTGGTGGTGATCCTGGCGGCGCTGGTGGTGGGCGGCTACCGCTACGTAACCAGCGACCGTCAGGTGGAAGATCTGGCGGCGGGGTACCTGAGCGAGATGTTCCACGCCAAGGTCAAGATGCACTCGGCCCATTTTACTTTCTTTGGCGGGATCGTCCTGCGCTCGCTGCACATCTACCACGAAAACCAGCCGGCGGACGAGCCGTCGATTCTGGAGGCGGAGGAGGTGCGTCTGGCCCACGATCCGCTGGCCCTCTTGGCGGGGCGGTTGGACGTGCGGGAGATCGTGGCGATCAGTCCGAGCATCAACCTGGAGGAGCGCGACGGGGTATGGAATTTTCAGAGCTTGCTGGCGGCGCAGCCCTCCGGGGAGGGAGGCAGCCGGCAACAGCGGCCGGTGATCTATGCTGAGGACGGGGCGGTGCGGGTGCGGCAAGTGGTCGCGGGCCAGGTGAAATATGAGCACGTTTTGAAATTATCTGGAATTGTTCAGCCGGACAGCGCCCGGTCGGGCCAGTTCCGGTTTTTCGCCAGCGACCTGACCACCGGCGGCCAGCACGGCCTGCACGGGAGCATCACCGGGGGCACGTTGGACGCGGCGCGGCGGAGCATCACGTTCGAGGGCCGGGCCACCAACGTCCAGTTGTCGGAGGAGTTGGCGGCGACGCTGCCGCCGGAGGCCCGGCAAATTTACCAGCGTTTTAAGCCGCGCGGCCACATGGGGGTAAAGGTCACCTTCGGCTCCGACCCCGCGGCGGGTGGTGAAATCGACCTGGGTCTGGAGGCGGATCTCAACGGCGTCTCTCTGGCCTACGAGCACGCCGGCCGCAAGTTTCACTTCGACAATCTGACGGGACAGTGCCTGGTCTCACGGCGCGGTCTGCGGCTGCTGGGCGTTCACGGCGTCATCGCCAGCGCCGGCGGCGAGACCGAAGGCCCGCGCGTGGAGGTGGTCGGCGGTATCGACGGCTGGATTACCGGGCTGGACCAGGCCGAGACGGGCGAGGATCTGACGATTACGCTGGACGATCTGGACCTCGGGCGGGTGCGGCCGCTGGCGGCGGAGCTTTCGCCGGAGGCGGCCGACGTCTATACCAGCCTCCAGCCGGCGGGGCGAGTCGACGTGACGGTGCATCTCGTGCGTGATGCCTTGCCCGGCGCCCAGACGCGCGTCAGCGGCCTGGCCCGGCTGCGCGACGGACGGTGCACGCCGATCTGGTTTCCCTTTCCGGTCGAGGACTTGAGCGGCACGATCAGCATCGAGCCGTTGCGGATGGAGGTTCAGGGATTGCACGGTCGCCACGGCGGGGCGGAGATCGCGGTGACGCGCGGCCTGGTGCTCAACTCCGGCCCGCAGGCGGAGGTTCATTTCACCGTGGCGGCGCGAAACATCACGCTGGGAGCGGAGGCCCATCAGGCCCTGGCGCCGCAGTTGCCCACCGCCCTGGCGGTCTACGACAGCCTGCATCCCGAGGGCACGGCTGATGTTAACCTGACCATTGACCGTCCGGCCGGTGGCGAAGCGGACGTGGCCGCTGAAATTCTCCTTCACGGCGCGACGTTCAAATATGACGGATTCCCCTACCTGATGACCGACGGCGTGGGCCGCATCGCGGTTTGCGGCGACCGGACCACGGTCACGGCCTCCGGTCGTCACGGCTCGGCGGCGCTGACCATCAGCGGAGCCATCGTCTCCGTGAAGGACGGCAGCCAGGTCGACCTGGAAGTCGGCGGTCGCGGGGTGGGTCTGGACGACGACCTGGCGGCGGCGCTGCCGGCGGACCAGCGGGCGGTCTACCGCAGTTATCACCCCTCGGGTCGGGCCGACATCACGACCAAAATCCACGTCGGGCCGGAGACGAAATGGGACGTGGTTCACGACACGAGCATCGATCTGCGCGGGGCGGGGATCACGTTCGAGGATTTTCCGTATCCGGTGGGGGGCCTCTGGGGCCACATGGAGATTCGCCCCGACGTTTTTATCCTTAAGGACATTCACGGGACCAACGCCGAGGCGGCGCTTTCGGCCACGGGGCGCATCGAGCGGCGCGGCAAGGACTATTCGCTCGACCTGACCATCGCCGGGCAGAACGTCCTGCTGGACCGCAACCTGAAGGGGGCGCTGGCGCTGCAGTCGCGGCAACTCTGGGCCGACCTCCAGCCGGAGGGCCGCATTGATCTGCAATGTCACCTGACCAGGGAGCTGGGGCAGACGGCGATGAAAAAAGATATGTTGCTGACGGCCCGCGACCTGTCGCTGACTTATCGCTATTTTCCCTATCCCATTCGCCACGCCAAGGGCGAGATTCGCATCGCCGGCAACAGGGCAACGCTCAAGAACCTGGTGGCCCGCGACGGCGAATCGCTGCTGGCGGCGTCGGGCACCATCGAAGCATCGCCCGAGGGCGGACTGCGCAGCCGTCTGGCCTTGCGGGCCGAGGGCGTCGAGTTGGGCGACGAATTCGTCAGGGCTTTGCCGGACGGCATTCGGCAGATGGTGGCCGGCCTGGCGCCGCGCGGCCGGCTCAACGTCAACCTGCCGGATTTCACCTACGACGTGGACGCCAAAGGCAACCCCACGGCCGGGTGGCAGGGGTCGGCGGTCCTGGACGGCGGCGAACTGGCTCTGGGGCAGGTGACGCTCGACCGCCTGGTGGCCTACGCCCGCATCGCCGGCAGCTACGCCGAGGGCCAGGCGTCGCAAACCTGTTCGCTCGAAGCCCTTCAGGGTCGCGCCGCCGGGCAGCAATTCTCCAATCTGCGGGCCGAACTGTCTCAGGCGCGCGGCTCGAAGCTGCTCATGCTGAAGAACCTTGAAGGCGACCTCTACGGCGGCCGGTTCCAGGGCCAGGGCGAACTGGGCCTCGGCCCGGCGGCGCATTACCAGTTGGCCGTCCAGGTCAAGGACGTCCATTTCGACCGCTTTGCCCGCGAAAGCCTCGGGCTTACCCGCACGGACCTCAAGGGCGGCCTGATGAGCGGCGAGTTTGTGCTGCGCGGGTCCGGTCCCAAGGTGGCCGAGGCCGATGCCTGGGCTACGCTGCACATCACCAACGCGGTCTTCGCCCAACTGCCGGGGTTCACGCAGATGCTGAACACGCTGCGCTTCCACGGCGACGAAAAAACTTTCACGGCCGCCGACCTGACGCTGCTGGTGCGTAAGAGCGGCTGCCTGGTGGAGGATCTGTCGATTCGGGGCCAGGGTCTGACGCTGCGCGGCACGGGGCGGATCGATTCTTCCGGCAAAATCGATCTGCTGTTCACCAGTGGCGAAAAGTCCAAGGGCGGGCCGCTGGAAGCTTTGGCGGAACTGGAGGCCGGGCTGAGCCGGGAACTGGTGGCTATCGAAGTGACCGGGACGCTGAACGATCCGCAGGTGAAGTCGGAGAGCTTCAAGGATCTGAAGGCGCCGTTCAGGGAACTCATGGCGGCGATCGAGAAGGGGCGGGCGGCAAGGGCCAAAAAGGACGCGCAGAAGTGAACAGTCAGGAGGTTAGTTTGTTATTCGACGCGGGGAAAAATAGGGACAGACCCTATTTATTCTCGGTCGGGTGAACCTTGTATTTCGGGGGGCTTTATGAGTCCCAAAAATGATTTGTTTATTTCGGATGTTCATTTGGCGGCGAACCACCCCGAAAGGCGGCGGTCGCTGCTCTCATTTTTGGAGCGGCACGGTTCGCGGGCGGCGCGGGTCTTTATTCTCGGCGACCTGTTCAACGCCTGGATCGGCCATAAGCAACTGCGCGACGCGGACACGGCGGAAGTGGCCGAGGCCCTGCGCCGCCTGACGGCTGCGGGCGTGGAAACCCATTTTCTGGCGGGAAACCGCGACTTTTACAGTCTGCGACAACTGGCGGCGCGGACCGGGATGACCACGCACCGCGACGGCTTCGCGGTCGAATCGTTCGGCCAGAAGGTCTGGCTCTGCCACGGGCACGACCTTTACCGCCACGACCGGCGGACGCAATCGGCCCAGTCTATCACGCACGCGCGGCCGGTGGAATGGTTTTTCACCAGCGTGCTGCCGGCGCGGCTGGCGAAGTTCCTGGCCGCGGGGTACCAGAACCATTCGAGCCGCGTGGTGGGGCACAAAACGCGGCGCGAGGTCACGATTCCCGACGAGGCCCTGATCGAGATTTTCGAGGCCGGGCATGAGGCGATAGTCTGCGGCCACACGCACCGGCTGGAACATCTGGTCTGCCGGCGAGGCGAGGGGCAATGGGATCTCTACAACCTCGGCTCGTGGGAAAAGACGCCGCATTTCCTGCGACACGGGGCGGATGGGTGGCATTTTCATCTTTTAAACAAATGACTCCGTTGTTGTTTTTCGTGGGGGCAGAGCTTGTCTCTGCCCTGCTTTTGTCGTTGTTTCTTTTGAAGCCCCCAGCACTGCTGGGGGATGCTGTTTCTTCTGTTGTTGTTGCGGTTGCCGTTCAGCCCGCTTCAGCGGGCTTGGCACGTCGCCTTTGGCGACGTGTGTAGGCCAGGGCTTTTAGCCCTGGTGACGTAGTGGCTGGCCATATTTTTTTCTTCTGTTTCTTCTTCTTTTGTTAGCCCGTTTCAACGGACTTACCAGTGGCGACCAAATACGGTAAGCCCGTTGAAACGGGCTGAAAGACAAAGCCAAAAGAAAAGAATTAATTTTCGTCCATCTCGTCTACCAGGGCTAAAAGCCCTGGCCTGTACCCCGACTTCGTCGTGGCAAAGCCCGCTGAAGGGCTTGTCGGTTTAATCGACTCCTTTTTTGATCGGGTCTTGACAAGTATGGTATGCTGCGGCGGTGTGGGGTTAAGGAGCGAGGCATGAGCCACTGGTCGCCGCCGCCGTTGGACCGTCAGCAAGCCGCACTGTTCTAT
>CAIYVX010000053.1 GCA_903929765.1 uncultured Planctomycetia bacterium | reverse complement strand
CGGATCGGGAAGCTGGGGCTGAAGAAATAGTAAGCCGTTGAAAACGGCCGGGTGTCACGGTTGCGATGGACCCCTCTCCCTTGACGGGAGAGGGTGGCCCGAAGGGCCGGGTGAGGGTGCACCTGTTTCGCCAAAATCACCTGTTGCTGCCGTTTCTTCTTCTTTTTCCTCAATTTTTAATTTTGCATTTTTAATTTTTAATTTTTAATTCTCACCCCGCCGCGCCCACCCGAAACTTCGCAAACTCCTCCCGCGCCGCCGCCGCCTCGCCAGTTACCTCCAGGGTTGTATCCGTCCCGCTCTTCGGATCGCGCACCGCCACCGCCGGCGCCCCCTTTGAATGCGCCCGCAGAATCCGCGCCGCCATCGCCACGTCCTCTTCTCCCGTCGCCCCGCGACACAGCACGCTCGGACCCACCCCGCCCACCGGCACCAGCAGTTTGTCCCCTTCGCGCCACGACTTTTCGATAATCCCGTTCTCCGTCTCGTTCCGCCCGCAGATCACCTTCGCTCCGCTCGCCAGCCGGAAATGCCGCCCGTACCGCAGCAGCACCGCGTCCGCCACGCCGAACCCCGGTTCCTTTTCCAGCAGGTCGCGGAACCGTTCCGAAAACTCCGGATCGGTCAGCAGACACCCGCCCGCCGGACAGAGAAAATCCTTTATACCAAGTTTCTCCGCCAGCGCAAACTGCGGCTGCCGGCACCGCCCCTTGATATCCGCCAGTTCCTCGCGTTTGATCAGCCCGCTCTTTTCCGCGTCGCTCGGCTTCATCAGTTGCCCCGACAGCGGCCGCACAATTCTACCAGCTAGCCCCGCCTCACGCTCGATTAATTCCATCGCCTGGAGCCGTTGCGACATCGGCCGCTCCCCCAGCACCTCGCCCGTGGCGATGAAATCCGCCCCGGTCTCCTTCATCACCGCCTCGGCCTTGCGAAATATGAATATCCGGCAATCGATGCACGCGTTCATGTGCGCCCCGCGCCCGTGCTTCGGATGTTTCATCACCTCCAGATAATCTTCCTTGCACGCGAACACCCGCACCGGAATCCCGAGCTGATCCGCCGCCGCCCGCGCCGCCGAGCAACTATGATCGCGCGGCGTGCAATTGCAGAACGGCGACGTGAAGTTCACCGCCTCCACCTCCACGCCCATCTCCAGCAGCATCTTCCCCGCCAGAGTGCTGTCCAACCCGCCCGAAAGCAGTAATATCGCCTTAGCCACCGTTTCTCCAATCTGCTGTTTCTGTTCGTAGGGGCAGAGCTTGTCTCTGCCCTGCCGTTACTGTTGTTCGTAGGGGCGACCCATGGGTCGCCCGTGTTGTTTCTGTTTGTAGGGACAGGGCTCTGCCCTGTCCGGTTGTTGCCTTTTGTTAGCCGCGTAGCGGCGTCTGATAATAGCCACGTGGCGCAAGTCCGTGGTCTGCGACGCAAAAATAATTCTTCTTCTTTTTCTGCTTCTTTTGCTGCTTCTTCACCCCTCCCCCTTGAGGGGGGAGGGTAGGGTGAGGGTCGCTGTTTCTTCTTTTTCTTCTTCACCCCTCCCCCTTGAGGGGGGAGGGTAGGGTGAGGGTGTTGCTGTTTTTTTTGCTTCTTCTTTTGGAACTCCCAGCACCGCTGGGGGACGCTGTTTCTTCTTTTGCTGTTGTTCGTAAGGCCTTACCTCCGGCCGGTTCTGCCTCACTCACCCCGGAGGCTCCAAGCCGCGAAGCGGCGAAAGTTTTTAGCCGGGGGCGTCAGCCCCCGGCATTATACGCGAAACATTCTTCTTCTTTTTCTTCTTTTTTTGTTGTTGCCGTTTTTAGCCGCGTAGCGGCGTCTGATAACAGCCACGTGGCGCCAGCCCGTGGATCGCCGCAAAAAAATTCTTCTTCTATTTCTTCTTGCTGTTGTTGTTTCCGGGTGCCACACCTTGGCCCCCGGCTGTTTGGGGGCAAGGTGTGCGAAGGGCTACAATCTCAACGCTTTGCTTGATAAACCGAAACCAGCGTATGATCCGGATGCTTGCCATACAAAAAAGAATACTGACCGACCATGGCAAAATGGAAGTGTTCCACTAACTCCTTCGCCACAGCCTTCTTCTGAATCATACAAAATGTCGTCCCGTTGAAATTATCGATCTGTGCATACAACGCCTCCACCGTCGGCCGCCCTTCTTCCGTTCCATCCGCCGTCGGATGCATCACACGGCGCGGCCACAAATACCACGCCGTCGAATATGGAGTGTAAGGATAGGCCAACACATGATCTCCAGGCATTATCTCGCTGGTAATCTTGCTGCACTCAACATAACTCGACCGCGAACCATAAACATCTAATGGATCAATCCAGAATACAAAAGAAATAGTCAACAAAGTAAATACAGCAAGAGAAGCCGCCGGGAAAAGACGCTGCTTGCCGCGAATGGTCGCTGCCATTAACAGACCAATAATTAAAATCACTGAAGCGAAACAAACCGTGAGAATGGAGTGATTATTCCAGTCAAAGAAGCGGTAATATTGAAACAACACATATGCGATGTAAGAAGACAAAAATAGAGCCGCCGCCCCCACCACCCCCGTTGCTATCCACAACCCCACCACAAACAACCGATCCAGATCTTCCCCTCGCGTCCGCTCCGCCAGATAAACTCCCAGCAGGATCGCCACCGCCGGCAGAGCCGGGGCCACATAGTGCGGCAATTGCGTCGAACTCAAACTGAACCCCACCACTACCAGCGCCGCCCAGATCATCACCAAGAGCATCGCCGGATTTTCTCGCCGTTCCCGCCACCCGCGACCGGCCAGTTTCATCACCGCCCCCGGCAGAAATATCGTCCACGGCACCAGCCCCGCCAGCAGCACCCCCACCAGCACGCCCGGAAAACTTGCCGCATGCCCATATGCCCCCGTCGTCGCCCGATGCAGGTGCTGCTCGACAAAAAAAACGTGCGTGAACCCCGCCGTCCCCGTCCCCGCCGGATACCGCGCATTCATATAAATAAACCACGGCGCCGCTATCGCCAGAACGATAATCGCCCCCGTCACCGGTCGCAGCCGCCAGATCTCCCGCCACCGCCCGCACACCACCAGCGTCCCGCCAATCGCCCCCGCCGCCAGCCCCACCGCCACCGGCCCCTTCGCCAACACTCCCAGCCCCACGCTCACATATAACACGATAATCCAAAAGATGCTGTTGTTGCTTCTGTTTCTTCTTATGAAGCCCCCAGCACTGCTGGGGGACGCTGTTGTTTCTTCTGTTGTTCGTAGGGACAGGGCTCTGTCCTGTCCGGCTGTTGTTGTTGTTGCTGTTGTTTCTTCTTCACCCCTCTCCCTTGACGGGAGAGGGCAGGGTGAGGGAGTTATATTGTTTTGTATAAGTTTTATCCCCGCCACCAACCCCGCCGTCAGCAGCATCACAAACAGCGCATCCATCCGCGCCGTATGTCCCAGCACCACCACCAGCGGCGCCGTCGCCGTCACCACGCCCGCCCACATTCCCGCCCGCCGTCCGCCCAGCGCCCGCCCCGCCGCCCAGGCCAAGAGCGCCGTCCCCACCAGCGCCAGCCCCGACGGCAGCCGCGCCGCCAGCGCCGTCGGCCCCAGCCACTTCATCGCCGCCGCCGCCATCCAAAAATATAACGGCGGCTTATCCCAGTACGCGAACTGGTCGCCTTCCATCGGATAATTTGCGTATCCCGGCTCATGGTGAAATTCCGCCGGCAGGTGCGGCGCCAGCCAATCCCCGCGCTCCACCATCAGCCGCGCCACCAGCGCGCTCCGCCCCTCGTCCGGATCGATCAACTCCACCCGCCCCAGCCCCACCCCCGCCACCACCGCCGCCAGCACCAGCATAAGTGCCGCGTCCCACGCCCAACCTGCTTTGGCCGTGGTCGTTGTTTCTTTTGAAGCCCCCAGCATTGCTGGGGGACGCTGTTGTTGTGTCGTTGCCGTTGCTGTTCCTTTTTTCTTCTTCACCCCTCTCCCTTGAGGGAGAGGGTAGGGTGAGGGTGCACCTGTTTCGTCCAAACTCATCCTGGCTGTAGTTTCTGTTTCTTCTCGCCTCTAATTTTTAATTTTGCACTTTTAATTTTTAATTTTCTTCCACACTTTCCGCACATAATAAATATGTTTCCCCTGCGACTCGTAATACGTCCGCACGATCAACTCGCCCAGCAACCCCGCCACCAGCAGCAATCCTGCCGCCAGCATCAAAAATATCCCGATCATCATCAGCGGCCCACGCACCTGCGTCACATGGAAATGGTTCCAACCCTCGCGGCTAGTGGCTTTCTCAATGATAATCGCCACTTCAATTCCGAACCCCACGATGAAACTGATCAGCGCCGGCACCCCCATAAAGTGCAGCGGCCGCGTAAAATACTGGATCAAAAACTTCACCGTCAGCAGATCCATCGCCACGCGCAGCGTCCGCCCGATGCCGTAATTCGACTTCCCCTTGGGCCGCACGATGTTCTGAATCGGCACCTCGCACATCCGCGCCCCCACCGCCGACGCCAGCGCCGGAATAAATCTGTGTAGTTCGCCATACAGCTTAATATGTTGCAGCAGATCCCGCCGGTAAACCTTGAACGTCGTCCCGAAATCGTGAATCTTCACCCCACTCAGCTTGCTCATCATTCGGTTCGCCACCAGCGACGGCAGCCGCCGAATCAGAAAATTATCGACCCGCCGCTTCCGCCACCCGCTCACCAGGTCGTACCCGTCCTCCTCCAGCGGCTTCAGCATCGCCGGAATGTCCTCCGGCGCGTGCTGCAAATCTCCGTCCATGGCGATCACGATCTCGCCCCGCGAATGGTCGAACCCCGCCGCCAGCGCCGGCGTCTGCCCGAAGTTCCGCCGCAACTCCACAAACGTCACCCGAGCGTCCGCCTCCGCGATCCGCCCCAGCACCGCCGCCGTCTCGTCCTTCGACCCGTCGTCCACGAAAATCATTTCATACGGCTTCCCGATCCCGTCCATCACCGCCGTCACCCGCCGATACAACTCCTCCACCGCCTCCGCCTCGTTATAAAACGGCACCACCACCGAGTACGTTAACCCCTCTCCCTCGGGAGAGGGTGCCCCGCAGTCATGTAGGGCGGATGCGCTGTTTGCAGCCGCCGCCATCAAATGCCGTTTTCCACTTGGCGTTGCCGTTTCTTCCATCTCATAGTTCCTTAAAGGTTATCCACGTCACTCCGCCCGCCGCCCGCACCCGTCCGTCCACAATCGCCGCCAGTTCCTTCGGCCGGCTCGCCCCCAGCCGCGTCGGTCGGCCGCCTGGCGCTTCCGCCAGACCCGGATGCACCATGATTTCCCCCGTTCCCTCCGGCGCCGCCGCCAGCACCCGCTCCAGCATCTCCGCCGTCACCGCCCCCGTCGCCCGAATGCCGAAAAACCAGTCCGTCGTCACGATCCCCGCCGCCCGCGCCGCCTTCTGCGCCGCCCGGCCCCACCGCCGGGCCACCTGTTCCTGCACCCATTGCCGCAGCCGGTCCTTCGACGTCCACTCCGCCGGCAGCAGCGCCGCCAGCCCCGCCACGCCAATCTCCGCCGTCGTCCGCATCGCCTTCACGCCGCGCCGCCGGGCCACCTCGATCGCCACCGGCAGCAGCGCCGGATACAAATGCACGTGCTTATGACTATCGAAGTGTGTCGGCCGCAGCCCGTGCTCCGCCGCCCACGCCGCCTGGGCCTCCCACTCCGCCGCCACCGCCGCCCGCGCCGCCGCCGACCAACTCGCCGCCCGAAACACCGCCGTCACCGACCGCCGGAACTCGCCCTGCTCGTTCACCAGCGCCCCCAGCCGCGCCGCCGGCAACAGCGGCCGCCCTTCCGTCAGGTTCAAATGCAGCCCGATCCCCAGCCCCGGCGCCTCGCGCCGCGCCGCCGCCAGCGCCGCCTCCGCCCCTGGCAGATTCGCCATCAGCGTCGTACTCGTCAGCACGCCCGACCGGTGGCCCTGGAGAATTCCGTTCGTCACGGCCTCCGACCACCCGAAATCATCCGCGTTCACGATCACCCGCTTCACGGCCGCCGCGCCCTCCCGTCGCCAAACCAGCCGCTATTCTAGTTGCACCCGCCCATAAGTCAATTGCCGTTGCTGTTATGTAGGGCGGATGCGCCGTTTGCAGCCGCCACAATCAAATGTCGTGTTCCGGTTGGCGTTGCCGTTTCTGTTGCTGCGCCTGAAGTCTGAGGTCTGAAGACTGCCGTTCTCTGCCTTTTTCCTTTTTCTTTTTTCTTTTCTCCGTAGAATGTCTTTCCGGAGGTGCCGCCCATGCCACGATCTTTTTATCGCCTTATCCTCAGCGCCGCCCTGGCCCTTTCTCTCGCCCTGGCCAGCGCCGCCGCACCCGCCGCGCCGACTCCCCCGACTTCCGCCGCTTCCGCCGTCGCCCCCGCTCCTGCCGACGCCCAGGACGACGTCTTCGAAACCGCGCCGCTCGACGAGGACACCGCCGGAACCATGCCCGGCCACACGCCCGTTTCTTCGCCGCCGTCCGCCGCCCCCGTCCTCAAAGTCATCCGCGAGGGCACGCGCTTCGTCGAACGTTCCGGCCGCCTCGAACGCGCCGATGGCCAGACCTTCTTCATCTTCGACGCCCCCGAACTCCCGCGCCTCGCCCTCCTCCCCAGCCGCTACCTCGAACTCCTCGAAGAAACTTCCGCCTACGGCAAACGCGCCGTCCGCTTCAACATCTCCGGACAGGTCTCCGAATATCGCGGAAAAAATTTCCTCCGACTCGACGTCAACCCCCAGCCCGCCCCGCCACCAATCACCCCCCCGGTTCCAGTCGCCTCAGCCGCCACCTCCGGGCCTGCTCCGGTTCTTCCGCCCCGCGACCGCGACCTGCCGCCCGCCCCCACCGCCCGCGACATTCCGCCTCTACCCCAGCCCGAACCCGCCGCCCGGCCTGCCGCTCCGGCCCCCGCCACTCCCGCCGGCGCTCCCGCCGTCCTGGTCCGCGAGGGCAAACGCATCGTCGAACAGGACGGCCGCGTCGTCCGCTCCGGCGACCAGACCTCCTTCGTTTTCGACTCCGGCGACGCCTCCGTCCTCCTCCTGCCCAACCTCAAACTCGCCCTCATGGAAGACCTCGCCGACTTTGGCCGCCGCTCCATTCGTTTTCGCCTCTCCGGCGTCATGACCGAATATCACGGACGTAACTATCTCTTTATGACCAAGATGGTCGTGATCCCGAAGTTCAGCGAAAAACTCTGAGTTATGCCGTTTCTTCACCCCTCCCCCTTGACGGGGGAGGGTAGGGTGAGGGTGTTGTTTCTTCTTCACCCCTCGCCCTTGGGAGAGGGTGGCCCGAAAGGCCGGGTGAGGGGTTGGCTCTCTAACCGCCGAATTGATGTTGCTTTTGTTGCTGCCTTTTTTAATTTTTAATTTTACATTTTTAATTTTTAATTCCGGTCCGCCATGCACCTCCTCTGCCTCCATCCTTACGCTCTTCTCGCCCTCGCCCTTCTGCCTCTTCTCGCTCTGCTCCAACTCTACCTCCCCCGCGCCCCGCGCCTCCGCGTCAGTTCCCTCGTCTTCTGGCCGCCCGCCGCCACCGCCGGCCTCGACCAGTCCGCCCCCCGCCGCCGCCCGAACCTCGCCGCCCTCCTGCTCCTGGCCGCCCTCGCCGCCGCCATCCTTGCCCTCTCCGGCCCGCTCCTCGTCCGCTCCCAGCCCTCCGGCCCCGCCGGCCTCGTCGTCATCGACCGCTCCCCGAGCCTCCTCATGACCGACGGCGCCGGCCCCTCGCGCCTCGAAAGCCTCCGCCCCCGGATCGAAAATTTTCTCGATTCCCTCCACGCCGACACGCCCGTCACCCTCGAACTCCTCCCGCTCGAAAAAACCTTATCCCCCGCCTTTTCCGGCCCCGCCGCCCAGGCCCGCCGCCGCCTCCCCGACCTCCTCGCCGCTGCCACCACGCCCATCTCCGCAGAAGATACCCGCCTCGACCTCGACTCGCTCCACGCCCGCCGCGCCGCCCCCATCGCCTTCTTCACCGACCTCTCGCCCTTCGACCCCGACCACTCCGCACCTCCATATGTCCATCTCATCGCCACCGGCGGCAGCGCCTCCGTCGTCGCCCTCACCCGCGCCGCCATCACCAACCGCGACACCAAGCCTTTCGCCCTCGTCTCCCTCTTTGCCTCGCCCGGCTTCACCCAATCCGTTTCTTTGGCCGTCGACGGCCGCCGCATCGCCGACCTCACCGTCCGCCCCGGCGACTCTTCCTTCACCCTCCCGCTCACCGCCCCGCTCCCCAACGATCTCGCCATCACCCTCGACCTCCGCGACGACTTCCCGCTCGCCCACCGCCTCCGCCTCGTCCGCACCGAAGGCCGCCACTACCGCGTCGCCCTCGTCGGCCGCCCCGACGCCGCACTCCTCCGCCTCCTCCGCGCCGCCGATGCCGAAGTCTTTCTTTCCCCCTCTTCCTCGGGAGAGGGTGGCCCCGCTTCGGGGCCGGGTGAGGGGTCTCTTCTTCACCCCTCTCCCTTGAGGGGAGAGGGTAGGGTGAGGGTGACGAATGCTACCGGGCCCACCCCCGCCAATAATATCGACTTCTCCATCTTCATCGACTGCCTCCCGTCCCCCGACTTCTCCGGCCCCGCCGCCATCATCAACCCTCCCGCCTCTTTCGGCCCGCTCACCGCCACCGGCCGCACCGCCGGTCCCGGCGCCGCGAAAATTTCCGACCCCAGCGCCACCCTCGTCCTCAACCTCTCGGAGTCGCTGTCAGAACTAGCCGCCTGGACCGTTTTTTCTTTGCCGTTGAAGCCCCCAGCATTGCTGGGGGACGCCGTTTCTGTTGTCGCAGTTTCCCCCTCCGGCGACCCACTCATCGTCGCCTGGACATCCGGCCCCGCCACCCGCATCGCCGTCCTCTTCGACATCTCCCGCGCCAACACCCGCTGGTCCGACGACCTCTCCTTCGTCGTCTTCTGGTCCAACTGTTTCCGCGAACTCGCCCCCGCCGCCCCCGCCGTCACCCGCTACCAACCCGCCGACCCCCTCGCCGCCGCTCTCGGCGACATCGAAGGCCGCCAGACTTCCGGCCCCGCCCTCGACCAATCCGCCGCCGCCCGCGCCGCTTTTCTCGCCCACGACCGCGTCGTCCGTCCCGCCCTTTTCCCCCTCTGGACCATCTTCGCCGCCCTCGCCCTCCTCCTCATCCTTCTCCGCCTCACCCTCAAATCCGCTTGACTAATCCGCCCCGCCGTCCTACCATTTTGTTGTTGCCGTTTCACCGTGGCACGGGCGTCTCGCCCGTGAGTCTCACGGGCATCTTGCCCGTGGTCTTTGTTGCCGTTGCTTTTGTTTTCGGCGGCCTCTTATGGACGAAACCAAAATTCTCGAAATCCGCTCCTCCGTCGAGGAAGTCCACCGCGTCCAGGCCGACGTCCAGCAGGACCTCCAGCGCTGGGGCTGTAACGGCGACACCTGTTTCGCCGTCAAGCTCGCCCTCGAAGAATCTCTCGTCAACGCCATCCGCCATGGCAACCGCCTCGACCCCGCCCGGCACGTTCACATCAAATACTGTATCAATGACCAGTGCATCACGATTTGCGTCCGCGACGAAGGCCCCGGCTTCAACCCCTCCGATGTCCCCGACCCCACCTCCGAGGAGAACCTCACCAAGCCCACTGGCCGCGGCCTCATGCTCATGCGGGCCTACATGGACTCCGTCGCCTACAACCCGCAAGGCAACGAAGTCACCATGACCAAGCGCCGCCCCGCCTCCTGATTTGCCGTTGCCGTTCGTAGGGACAGGGCTCTGCCCTGTCCGGTCTTTGTTTCTGTTGTTGTTTCTTCACCCCTCTCCCTTGAGGGGAGAGGGTAGGGTGAGGGTGACACCTGTTGCTCTCAAATCACCGGTTGTCGCTGTTTCTTTTTTGCTGTTGTTTCTGCCGTACCTGAAGTCTGAAGCCTGAGGTCTGAGGACTGCTTCCATGCGTATCCAATCCGAATCTTCCGGCCCGATCGTCGTCCTCCATCTCGGCGGCTCGGCCGACGGCACCGCCTGTGCCGCCCTCCGCACCGCCCTCATGGACGCCATCCACTCTTCCTCCGGCCGCGTCGTCTGCGACCTCGCCGAAACCGACTTCATCTCCTCCGACTCCCTCGGCGTCCTCATCTCCTCCCACCAGATTGCCCGCTCCCTCGGCGGCTACCTCCGCCTCGTCAGCCCCCAACGCCGCATCGCCCAACTCCTTGCCACCACCCAACTCGACCGCCTCTTCCCCATCTTCGAATCCCTCCCCGCCGCCCTCGCCGCTCAATCTTCCTCATAAACCTCTCTCGGCCCCAACTCCGCCGCAAACTTTCCCGTCCTGAATAAGAACGTCCTTACGCTCGTGCATAAATGACACTTGTCGGCGTATCCATCCGGCTCATTCTTAAACCCAAGGGGTGAACCCAGTTCCTCGCGCAGCCCCCACGGTCCCCGCGCCGCCAGAACGCGCCGCACTTCCCCCGCCGGCCGCGCCAGCACTTCGTCCAATCCCGTCCGCTCATCCGCCCGCCCCAGCAATATCCCCGCACAAGTCCCTGGAAACACCCATCCCGCCGGATCAACATGCACGTGGCCCGCTTCCTCAAGTCCATCCCCACACCGTTCTTCACGGAATTTTTCCCCCGGCCATCTCGGCAACAATCTCGCCAACCGCCCCGCCGCCCGACCCGTCATCCGTTCCGGATGCGCCGCCATCGCCTCCCGATACGCCGCCTCCCGCTCTTCCGCTGTTGCTTTTCGCAAATCTCGCGGCGACTGCAAAAACCGCCACCGCCTCGCCCGCACCCCCGCCTCGCCCAGCACCTCCCGCGCCACCCGCCACAGCCTCTGCGGCCCGGCCGGATCGACAAACGCCTGGTGAAACACGTCGCACGAAATGCTGATCTGCCGCATCCCCGCCTCGCGCAGCTCCGCCAACCGTTCCCGCACCAGCCCGTCATCCGTCGCCCAAAACCCATTCGTCTCGACGTACCCCACGCCCTCCAGCCCCGCCTCCCGCGCCGCCCGCACCACCGCCGCCAGCCGCTCAAAATCCCCGAACGGTTCGCCCCCGCCGACGTGCAGCCCAGCCGCCTCCGCCCCCAACCGTTTCAGCGCCGCCCAATGCCCCCGCGCCGCCTCCACGCTCATCCATCCGCCGCGCTGCGGCCCCGACAATTCATAGCAATGTTCGCACCGCGCGTTGCACCAATACGTCAGGAGCAACCCCGCCGCCGAAACCCGATAGCCCGTCGCCGACTCGCTCATACCCGCATTTTATGTCCCTCCCGCCGTCTTTCCACCTCTTTTCTTTTGCTTTTGTGTCCCAGAAAAACGCCGGGTGGCCTGGCGGCGTTGTTTGCCGCCATGAAGTCTGGACTCCCAGAAAATGCTTCGCGACTTCTTGACCCGTGAAATTCTTTCGGGTATCGTAAAACCCCCTCCCTTGGGAGAGGGTGGCACGAAGTGCCGGGTGAGGGGTTGAGGCTCTTCATCACGAGAATGAAGAATCAACCTCTAATTATGCAGAAATAATATCTATCGAAAGGACTCTCTCATGCTCGAACTTAAACCCGCCTCCGCCGTCAAACCCCTCCCCGCCGCCAAG
This sequence comes from uncultured Planctomycetia bacterium, assembly GCA_903929765.1. Taxonomy (GTDB): domain Bacteria; phylum Planctomycetota; class Phycisphaerae; order FEN-1346; family JAACEH01; genus CAIYVX01. The sequence continues at coordinate 13,437 of CAIYVX010000053.1, read as the reverse complement.
ATCGAATCCGCCTACCGCGCCGCCCAGGCCCGCTTTGCCGACCTCGGCGTCAACGCTGACCGCGCCGTCCGCGCCGCCCTGGCCGTCCCGATTTCCCTGCACTGCTGGCAGGCCGACGACGTCAAGGGTCTCGAAACGCCCGCCGATGGCCCCGTCTCCGGTTCCGGCACCCTGGCCACCGGCAACTATCCCGGCGCCGCCCGATGCGGCGACGAAATCCGCGACGACTTCGAACTCGCCCTCCGCCTCCTCCCCGGCGCCTGGAAATTTAACCTCCACGCCTCCTACGCCGAGACCGGCGCCCGGCGCGTCGAACGCGACGCCCTCGAACCCCGCCACTTCGCCCGCTGGATCGACTGGGCCGCCGACCAGAAAATCGGCCTCGACCTCAACCCCACTTTCTTCGCCCACCCCATGGTCACGGACGGCCTCACCCTCGCCTCCGAAAAAAAGGATGTCCGCGACTTCTGGATCGCCCACGCTATTTGCTGCCGCAAAATCTGCCAGGCCATGACCCGCCGCCTCGGCCAGCCCTGCGTCAACAACATCTGGATCGCCGACGGCCGCAAAGACTCCACCGCCGACCGCTGGGGCCCGCGCCAACGCCTCATCGAAGCCCTCGACCAGATTTTTGCTGTGAAATTGTCCGCCGGCGTCGTCGACGCTGTCGAATCCAAGCTCTTCGGCATCGGCCTCGAAGACTACACCGTCGGCTCCAATGAATTCTACCTTCTCTACGCCCAGTCGCGCGGTATCTGCCCCACCTTCGACCTCGGCCACTTCCACCCCACCGAAAGCGTCGCCGACAAGCTCTCCGCCGTCCTGTCTTATGTCGAAAGTATTCACATCCATGCCAGCCGTCCGATCCGCTGGGACTCCGACCACGTCCTGCGCCTGGACGACTCCGTCAAGGCCCTTTGCGACGAGGCCGTGCGCGGCCAGGCCGTCGACCGCATCTACTGGGGCACCGACTTCTTCGACGCCAGCATCAACCGCATCGCCGCCTGGGTCCTCGGCGCCCGCGCCCTCCGCAAAGGCCTGCTCCGCGCCATGCTCGAACCCTGGGTCCTGGCCAAAAAAGCCGAATATGCCGCCGATGGCGCCACGAAGCTCGCCCTCGCCGAGTACCGCGAGGAACTCCCCTTCGGCGCCGTCTGGGACTACGCCTGCTTCCAGGCCGAAGTCCCCACCGGCCTCGCCTGGCTCGCCGAAATCAAGCAGTACGAAACCGAAGTCCTCGCTTTTCGTAGCTGAACCGGGTGGCATGGCGGCGGCGTTTGCCGCCATGTTTTGGCTGAGAACCGTTATTTCGCCGGGCTTTTTCGGGTGCCACACTTTGAAGCCCCGGCTTCATCGGGGCCAAGGTGTGTTCTTTGTTACGCCCTGACGTACCGTCTTACCAATAACCGCTCCCGAAGCGCCGCTTTTTTCTCTGACTTCATGATTGGATATTGGGTGTTGGATATTCGACATTCGCCGTTTTCTTCTTTCTGAGGACCGCCAATGCCCGCCCAAATCCGTCGCCGCCTTCTCCCCAACACCGACCTCAACCTTTCCGTCCTCTGCCTCGGCACCGGTCCCTTTGGCGGCGAAATTTCCGAGGACGAAACCTTCCGCCTCCTCGACGCCTATGCCGAGCGCGGCGGAAACTTCCTCGACACCGCCGAAGTCTACTCCAACTGGCTCCCCGGCGAACCCTCCCGCTCAGAAAGCCGCATCGGCCGCTGGCTCCGCTCGCGCCGCCTCTCCGGCAAAATCTTCGTCGCCACCAAGGGCGGCAACCCCCGCCTCACCTCGCCGACCGTTTCCCGCCTCTCGCCCGAAGAAATCCGCCACGACCTCGACGGCAGCCTCGACCGCCTCGGCCTCGACACCATACCCCTCTACTACCTCCACCGCGACGACCCCGCCCGACCGGTCGGCGAAATCATCGACACTCTGGCCGAAGCCGTCGCCGCCGGCAAAATCCGCTACATCGCCTGTTCCAATTGGACTCACCAACGCATCGCCGCCGCCCAGGACTACGCCGCCGCCCACGGCCGGCCCGCCTTCGTCGCCGACCAGCCGCGCTGGAGCCTGGCCCGCGTCAACCCCGAAAGCCAGTCCGACCCGACCATGGTTGAAATGAATGATGATTTATACGCCTATCACTTGAAAACAAACCTGCCTGCCGTCCCTTATTCCTCTCAGGCCCAGGGGTTCTTCTCCGGCGCCTACGGCCGCGCCATCGCCCACCCCGCCGCCCGTGTCGGCGAAAAAGTTTTGAGCTACTACGGCAACGAACCCAACTTCTCCCGCCTCGACCGCGTCACCCAACTCGCCCGCCAACTCAACCGCCCCGCCACCCACGTCGCCCTCGCCTTTCTCCTCTCCCAACCATTCCCCGTCTTCCCAATCATTGGCCCCTCATCTCTCCCCCACCTCGAAGACTCCCTCGCCGCCCACGACCTCGCCCTCACCACCGACCAGGTCCGCTGGCTCGATCGCGGGTGATACAGGTAGGTCGGGACAACAGACCCGACAGCCACGTTATCCCTACGCCACCGTCGGCGGCTTCATCTCGCCGATAAAATGATCGAGCCTCTTCGCCTCCCGACTGGCCCGCCAATCCTCGACAATATTCCCCAGCATTGTGAGAGCAAGGGTAGCCCAGAGACCGGCAAGGGCACCCTGCCACAGAATAATATGGTGCATATTCCGAACCAAGTCAGGTGGAGGTTCATCGACCTGCGATTTGCCCGAAGCATCCACGATGACAAGCTTTGTGCCAACCTCGTCCCAAGTATGCCAGGAAGCGAGTTGGAAATGAAGAATAGCGCTCGTGATGCAGAGCATCGCCATGAAGATGTAGAATACAACAGACCATTTTCTCCACTTTCGCATCCGCATCGAATCCGCCACAATGCGCCATTGCGTTTCTGTCAACGCCTCTCGCGGCACGCCGAGCGTCGCCAGATGCTTCGTCGCCAGGGCTTCGAGTTTTGGACTGGTCTTAAACTTGATCGCCATAACGTGCTCCTCGGCAGACGCTTGCATCCGCGCGGATTATTCCGCCGGCAGATAGAAAGATTATCAATACAACCGGTCAATGCAAGGAAAACATTTTGGCCCGGGTCGGCCAAAATAGCGACCATTGTGCGCACGCCCGCAAAATGGTCCGGATCGCTTGTTTTAAGCTTCGGGGAACGGTTTGCACGCGCCCGCAAACCGTTCCTTAAAAGCAAGATGGTGCGTGTAAGCACGCACCCTACATCATGTACCCAACGCCTTGAAAATCTCCCGGCAGAACGCCGGCAGGTCGTCCGGCCGGCGGCTGGTGATCAAATTGCCGTCCACCACCACTTCCTCGTTGAGATATTCCGCCCCGGCCGCCTTCAGATCGTCGCGCACGCCTTTCCAGCACGTCGCCTTGCGGCCCTGGAGGACGCCCGAGGAAATCAGCACCTGGACGCCGTGGCAGATGGCCGCCACGGGCTTCCCCGCCGCCATCATTGCCCGCGTCGCCGCCAACGCCCGCTCGTCCAGCCGCACCGTTTCCGGCGCCTTGCCGCCCGGCAGAATCAGCAGGTCGTAGCCGTCGGCCTTCACGTCGGCCAGCGACAGATCCGGCTCAATTTCATAACCGTGCTTGCCCGCAACGCTTCGCCCCTTCGGCCCGGCCACGTCCACCTTCCAGCCCGCCTCCAGCAGCCGATAGTACGGATAGAAAAACTCCAGGTCTTCCACGCCCTCGGCCACGAGAATCAACGCTTTCATCGCTCGCCCCTTTATTCTGTTGCGACCGCACCCGCGGCCGCCTGGGGCATTGTAACCGGGTTCTCGTACCGAAAACTTCCGCTACTTCTTTTCTCCCGCTCCCGCCGTCACCACCGCGTCGCCGCGATCCGGCACCACCTGCACCAGCGCGTATTTCGCGCCGTCATGCTCGACCACCTTGCAGCCCGCCTCTTTCCCGCCCTGCGTCGCCTTGGCCGTTTTCCAGCCCGGATCGAGCCGCACCTTCACCGTCAGCGGGAAGTCGAACAGCGTGTCGTCCATATCGTCAGTCAAAGATATCACAATTTTGTCCGCTGCGACGCTCTTCACGGTCAGCTTGGCCGTGTCGCGTTCCTGGCCGTACTGGCACACCTCGCGGAACAGCCCCAGCCACAGTTCGCCGGTCTTGACTTTGGCCGCAATCTTGGCGAGCTTCGCGTCCCACAGCGCCATTTCATCCGGCTTATCCGTGTGCAGCCAATGCGAGAACCCGACCCACCAGCCACGGTAATATTTGTTCTGCGGCGACTTGTCGAAGGCGTCCATCAGGTTGGTTCCCTGATACTTGCTCTCGTCTATGGTATATCCGCTCGTCGCATTAACATACGAATAATTGATTAGATTGGCCGGGTTCACGAACGGGGCCCCGCCGCGCCCGGCGATGTAATACTTCGCCGCAATAGCCGGATCGTTGTTCTCCTGGCCCTGGCCGCCCGGAAAAGCGAGGGTCAGGCACCGCGCCCCCGGCACGTTTTCGTTGACGGCCTTCTGCGAGTTGCCGTATTCGTCATCCATCTTGCCGGTCCACTTCGGGTCTTTGGTGTTCAGATGGCAGACCGAGTGCGACTGGACGTCGTGGCCCTGGGCGAAGACATTCTTCCACATTTCCCACGTGCCGCTGTTGCCCTGGCCGCCGATATCGCCGGTAATCAGCCACCAGGTCGAGTGCAGGTCGTACTTCTTCAAGAGCGGCAGCCAGGCCGGCAGATTATAAGCCTCGTTGTCGTCCGTGCCGATCGACCCGGCCGCCACGGCATCGTCTTTCCACAGACACAGGCTCGCCTCGCCCGCCTTGGCCGGCCAGTCGATGTCTTTCAACTCAAAGCGCGGCTTGGCCGGCGCGCCGTACAGAGTTTTCAGGTGATGCGGATCCGTGACTACCGGCGGATCTGCCCGGGGATAAATCTTTTTGACCGCCGGCGCCGCCGAATTGGCCGGTCCGGCCGCTTTGGCGCTCGCCGCCGAAGTGCCGCTCACCGGCGGATTGGCCGCCACCACGCCCGACAAAAGAATGGCCAGCACGGCCGCGCGGCCACACAAAAAGCCCATGAACTTCATTCTCAAACTCCTTATCAGAGCCGCATTTCCGCGTCGCCTCCGCCGGGACTATCCCGCCGGACAACCGCCATGTAGAATATAACCTGCCGCGCGGCCCGAAGTCTCGCCAATTCGCCTTGAGACCGCGTGAGCCGTCGGCCGATTTAATAGTAAACTGTGCGGCGATCCTCGATCTGGAGAGTCAGAAAATGCCTGAAATCCGTCTCGTACCGATGGAGAAAATCGGCTTCAACTTTATCGAAGCGCCGCACCTGCCGCCGGGGTGCGATGAGTATTACCTGCGGAACCAGCAGGCGCCGCGGCCGGCCGCGGACTATCGTCGCCTCACGCCGCGCGAGATCGAAGCCCTGGTCCGCAACGGCAATACCTGCGACGATTGGAACAACCTCCGCGTCACCGGCGAATTCACGCCCGACCTGGTTCAGGCCTGCGACTTCCGCGGTCTGGTGCGCCTCGGCCGCCTCGACCCGGTCTACCTCGAATATCACGACCTGCGCCTGGCCGCCGGACTCTACCGCAGCCAGATCATCTCCTGCGACCTGGGCGACAATGTCGCCATTCACAATGTGACTTATCTTGCCAACTACATTATCGGCGACCAGGCCATCCTCCTCAACCTCGACGAAGTCCTGGCCACCAACCACGCCAAGTTCGGCAACGGCATCGTCAAGGACGGCGAACCCGAGAGCGTCCGCGTCTGGCTCGACCTCTGGAACGAAACGGGCACGCGCGGCGTCCTCCCCTTCGACGGCATGATCGCCGCCGACGCCTACCTCTGGGCCAGGTGCCGCGACGAACCGGCCCTGCTGGAACATTTCAAAACCATCACTCAGAAAAGTTTCGACCCGCGACGCGGTTTCTACGGCACCATCGGCCGCCAGGCCGTCATTAAGGATTGCCGCATCTTGAAGGATGTAAAAATCGGCGACGCTGCATATATCAAAGGGGCCAACAAGCTCAAGAACCTGACCATCAATTCCAGCTTTGAAGAACGGACCCAGATCGGCGAAGGCTGCGAACTCGTCAACGGCATCGTCGGCTACGGCTGCAAAATCTTTTACCAGGTCATGGCCGTCCGCTTTGTCATCGGCCGCAATTCCCAGCTCAAATACGGCGCCCGGCTCATCAATTCCTACCTCGGAGACAACTCCACCGTCACCTGCTGCGAAATGCTCAACAACCTGCTTTTCCCTGCCCACGAGCAGCACCACAACAACAGCTTTCTCTGCTCGGCCCTCGTCCTGGGCCAGAGCAACATCGCCGCCGGGGCGACCATCGGCTCCAACCACAACTCCCGCTCCAACGACGGCGAAATCGTGGCCGGGCGCGGCTTCTGGCCGGGCCTCTGCACCAGTTTCAAGCACAACTCGCGCTTCGCCTCCTTCTGCCTGGCCGCTCGCGGCGCCTACCCTGCCGAACTCGACGTGCCGCTGCCGTTCAGCCTGATCGCCAACGACGAGGCCAACGACCGCCTGGTCATCATGCCGGCTTATTGGTTTATGTACAACATGTACGCTCTGGCCCGCAACTCCTGGAAGTTCGCCAACCGTGACAAACGCGTCCACAAAGTCCAACACATCGAGTTCGACGCCCTGGCGCCGGACACGGTGGACGAAATGGACAAGGCTATGAGGCTTTTGGCCCTTTGGGTCGGTCGGGCCTGGTATAGCAACAAGGGGCGAGCCGCGCCTGCCGATGAGGCTGTGCGTGCTAAGGGGCGCCTGCTCCTTGAAACTGCTGACCCCGAGATTGACCAACTGGAAATTCTCGGCGAAAATGTGGAAAACTCTGGCCGTAAAACTGTGGTCCTCAAGGTCCGCCAGGCTTGGGCCGAATACCACAAGATGATTCATTATTATGCAGTGAAAACTCTGGTGTCCTGGATCGAGGCGCGCGGCCTGAAATCGTTCGCCGAACTTCCTGCTTCATTTGGCGGTCGCCGCATGAGCGATGGATGGATCAACCTCGGCGGGCAGATTATTCGGGACGACGATTTCGCGGAATTGAAGAACGGTATCATGAATTTTCAGAACTGGGACCAAATTCATGCCGACTACGACCGCCTCTGGGCCAACTACACCGAGGATAAAGCCCTCCACTCATTAGGTTTGCTGATGCTCTCGGCCAAATGCTTCTCCGTCGAGGAACTCACGCCGGAGGTTTGGCGCGAAGTTCTCGACCGGGCCGTGGCCACGCAGAACGAAATCTCCGAGAGGACTTTCGCCTCACGGGCCAAGGATTACGAGAATCCCTTCCGCAAGATCACCTTCTCCAGCGACGCCGAAATGAACGCTGTCTACGGCCCGCTGGAGGACAACAGTTTCATCAAACAGGTCCGGGCCGAAGCCGCCGACTTTGCAAAAAGAGTTGAAGCTGTCAAGAAACTGACATGACAACAATATATGTGCCACGGTCGGCTTGTTCGACTGTGTGAGAATGTGAGGAGGTGCCACACCTTGACCCCGGCTGTTCGGGGCAAGGTGTGTGAAATGGGGGCTGGCGTTCGACACACCTTGCCCGGCGATAAAGCCCGCCGGTCCAAGGCGTGGCACCACCCGTGTGGTCGTGGTACATATGACAAACTCTTGCCCATTGAATATCCTCGCCCTTGAACCATATTTCGGTGGCAGCCACCGCCAGTTTCTCCTCGGCCTGCGCCGCCACAGCCGCCACGAGATTCGCATCATCGGCCTGCCGGCCCGCAAATGGAAATGGCGGATGCGCCATGCCGCCATTGAATTCGCCCGCCGCCTCGGCCGGATGCGCCGCCCGCCGGACCTGATTCTGGCCTCCGATTTCCTCAACCTGGCCGAGTTCGCCGGCCTCCTGCCGCCCCAGTGGCAACAGGTGCCGCGAGTGGCATATTTCCATGAGAACCAACTGACCTATCCCGTGCCCGACGAAGCGGCCCGCGACTATCAGCCCGCCTTCACCAACCTGACCACGATCCTCTCGGCCCGCGCCGCTTATTTCAATTCCGCCTATCACCGCGACGAGTTTTTCGCCGCGATGGAAACCCTGTTGCGGCGCATGCCCGACTATCGACCTCTTGCCGCCCTGGCTGCCGCCCGTCGTCGCTCCGGCGTTTTGCATCTGGGCTGCGATCTGCGGGCGCTCCTGCGCCGCCCGCGCCGCCGAAATATCGGCCCGGCCACCATCCTCTGGAACCAGCGCTGGGAAGCCGAAAAAGACCCCGAAATGTTCCTCCGCGTAGCTGCGCGGCTGGCCGACGAGGGCCTCGATTTCCGCCTGATTCTGATGGGCGAACATTTCGAGCGAGGAGGAACGCAAGTTGCGCCGCTGCTGTCCCGCTTGCGGGAAAAAATTCTTCACGCCGGATACGTCGAGGGCAGGGCGGGGTACGGCCGCCTGTTGCGACAGGCCGACCTCGTCGTCTCGACCGCGCGGCACGAATACTTCGGCGCCGCCGTGGTCGAAGCCATCGCCGCCGGGGCCTATCCGCTACTGCCCGCGCGGCTTTCCTATCCCGAAATTCTCCCGGCCCGCTTCCATCAGGAGCATCTCTACCGCACCGAGAGCGAACTGGCCGCCCGGCTCCGCGCCGCTCTTGTCCACCTCGATTGCACGCGGCAGATCGATCTCGGTTCCGCCGTGGCCCGGTTCGACTGGTCGAATCTCGTCGCCCGCTACGACCAGACTTTCGAGCGTATATGTTAAAATGTTAATGCGAATTATGTGTCAGTGTAAAAATGTAGGTCGGGTCAACTGACCCGACAGTCAGTCAGGCCATATCCAGGCTTTTTTTCAGATCGCGAACCAGCACGCCCAGCGTCTGTCCGCAGGACTGTTCGCGAGCGCAGGGCGTGTCGGCCAGCGCGCTCAGGTCGATGTCGCCCACGCGCCGCCCGCGCAGCAGGGCCGCAATGGTCTTCGGGTGGCCGGCGCAGCCGTCCTTGCCCGTGGCCTCGATGTCCAGAATAAGGTAGTCGCCGGTGCCGGTGGGCGAAAGCATGAAGTGCCAGCGATCCTTGCAGGTCACTTGCGGATCGGTCACCAGCGTCATTCGAACCGTGTTGCTCATGGGTCTGGCCCTCTGACAAAACCTCTTCCACACCCATTGTATTATACGGTCCGTTCAGCGGGGGGCAAATTCGTTGCCGATCTTGCGGGCCCGTTTGGCCGCGTCCAGGTTGATCCCCAGGGCCAGACCGACGGCGATCAGCAGGTTCCAGCCCGCCGCCAGGAAAACATAAGGATTCATCTCGCCCGCGTCCGGCACCAGGATGGTCGGCCACGGCGTCGGCCGCGAAGAAATGGCGACCAGCGTCAGGCCCACGCCGTCGCGCAGCACCTGGCTGAACTTGGCGATTTCCTCTTCGAGCGGCTCGATCACGACGACCAGGTCTTCGGGATTCATGACTTCCTCGATGCCGTGGACGGCGTAGGTGCCTTCCAGGAAGTCGGACTTTTTGCGGGTGATTTCGTTGGTCTTCAGGGTCAGTTCCTCGGCCACGCCGTCGTTGAATCCGGCGAAGTAGACAGTTGGGGCGCGGACCGCCGCCTGGACGACGGCCGGATCGAGCGGCATGGTCAGGGCCGTCTCGATTTTTTCCGGCAAGCCCTTCAGGTCGGTCGCCATGTCCCGCCGGGCGATGCGGCTGATGAGCGACTGGTAAAACAGGGCCTGCTCGAACACGCTTTTGGTGGCCGCCACGGCTTTTTCCCAGCCGCACTGGAGCACCCAGGTTCGGCTGGCGGCCGTGGCCAGGAGCGTGTCGTGGTTGGCGGACAGGCCGTAAAGGTCCCGGTGGCCGGCGGCCTGGAGCTGTTTCAGGAGCGAGACGACTTCGCTGGTGCGGCCGGAGTTGGAGGCGGCGAAGACGGCGAATTTCCGCAGGTCGTACAGAGCCGCCTGGCGGGCGCCTTCGGTGGCCACCTGCAAATCCAGGCCCCAGGCGAGCGACTTGCGGATGGCGTTTTTGGCCGGGAAAATGCGGCTGGAACCTTCGCCGGTCAAAAGCAGCCGCCCGACCTGGGCGAGGCGGTCGGCGGTTTCGTCGGCCTGGTGCGAATTGAAACGGCGGACCAGGTCCACAGTCTCGGACATTTCGCGGATCAGATTGAAGCGGGCCTGCGACGGATCTTTCGCATTCATATTCTTAGACTCCTTTGTATTTAAGCAGGGCCATTTTAGGCAAGCGGCCGACCAGCGGTCGGGCGTAATCGAGAAAAGCGGCGGTGGGGAAATTGCCGGCGGCGTTGATGAATTCCGGCGGCATGGGCCGGGCCCGGACGGCAACTTCGTGCAGGGGAATTTCGCCGGTTGTGGCCGCGTAGGGCCGGCCGGAGGAGCGGACGAGCGTGACCATGAGGCCGGTCCGGCCTGCGGCGGCGAGGCGGACGGCGGCGCGGCCGCATTCGTAGGCTTCGTCCAGATCGAGCCGGACGGCGCGGTCGATGGCCGACATGCAGAGCGACTCGGGAATCTGGAACTCGCCGCGCCAGCCGAATTTTTCGGTGATCATCCGGTGCAGGTTCACGGCCACACTCGATCCGCCGGCGGCGCCGAACTCGGTGTTGCCGAACTTGTCGCGGGTGCGGGCGGCGGAGACGGGCGTGCCGTCGGCGTATTTTATGCCCTCGCCGCAGACGATGGAGACGAAGCCGAACTCCTTCTGCGCCGCCTCGACATCGGCCAGGAAACGGTCGGGATCGAAGACCCGTTCGGGCATATAAATCAGGTGCGGGGCGGAGGCGGGGCCGGTTTTGGCCAGGGCGGCGGCGGCGGCGAGCCAGCCGGCCTCGCGGCCAACGGTTTGATATACTACAAATCTATCAACCTTTTGCATGTCGCGGGCCAGCACGCCGGCCTCCAGGACGCTCAGGGCGACGTAGCGGGCGGCGCTGGCGAACCCCGGGGTGTGGTCGGTGCCGAAAAGATCGTTGTCGACGGTCTTGGGCACGCCGACGCCGCAGAGCGGATAGCCGTTGGCGGCCGCGTAGGCGGTGACGCGGTGGACGGTGTCCATGGAGTCGTTGCCGCCGATGAGGAAGAAGGTGCGGATGTCGTGGCGGCGGAGTTGGTCGAGAATGAGCGGCAGGTCGGCTTCGGCGACCTTGTGGCGCGAGGAGCCGAGGGCCGAGGACGGCGTGCGGCGCAGGGCCTGGACGGTGCGCGGCGACTCGGCGGAGAGGTCGACGAGCTGTCCGGCCAGGAGGCCTTCGATGCCCCAGCGCAGGCCGAGAAGACGGCCGAGGCCGGCCTCGCGGCAGCCGTCGATCAGGCCGGCGAGGCTGGAATTGATGACGGAGGTCGGACCGCCGGATTGACCGACTACGGCGTTGCCTGAAAGCATGGCGAACCTTTCATATTATCCCGCCGCAAGCAACGGGAATGGAATCTTGACACGCTACGCGGCTGATTCTACCTTATAAGCTGCGGAACGTGGCGGAAGTTTTACAGCGCTGCGGCGGCGGTGTCAAGTCTGGCTGCGCGCCCGGCGCGAAAGGAATATGGAGATGGACGACGAAGTAACCTTCAGCGAGTGGTGCCGGACGGGCCTGGCGACGTATCCGTGGCTGGGGCCGGCGCTGGGGGCGCTATTGATCCTGACCACGATCTGCCTGGTGATGAGTTGCCGGCGGGCGGGGATCCATTGGGCGGTGGGCCTGTTGAACCTGATTCCGGTGGTGGGGCTGGTGGCGCTGCTGGTGGTGGGTGCGGCGGCGGAATGGCCGATTGAAAGGAACGAAAAATGATGATGAATCAAATGGATAGCGATGCTTTGGCCGGCGGTTTGTGTTGCTGCTGCTGGCCGTTGGTGGCCGGGGTGGGCTACGTGCTGGGGGTGGTGTTCTGGTGCCTGATCTGCCGCAAGGCGGGCTGGAGTTGGGCGCTGGGACTGGTGAGCCTGATACCGGGGATCGGGTCGCTCGTCATGTTTTTCATTGTGGCCCTGGCCGAGTGGCCGATTGAGCGCGACTTGCGTGCCGCCCAGGCCCGGGCGATTCCGCCGGCGCCGTGAGCGGGCGGGGCGCCATAAAGCTTGAGTGGTCTGTGGCGACATCGCACGGCGGGGCAAGATCCGCCGTGGCACAGTCATAACTAATGATAATTTAAACATTTCTGAAATTATTTAATATCTATTTAAGAAAGTTCAGTTTCGGCGGTTCGTCGAAGAGTTCGCGGTAGGGCAGGGGGTTGTAGAGGGAGAACTCGATGGCGCGGAGGTATTCAAAAGGTCCGCTGCGTTCGATGATGTTCATGATCGAGCCGGCCTGTTTCTGGGAGCCGAAGTGGGCCATGGCCCGGAGCTTGGTGCGCATGGTCGCGTCGGGGGCGTGGATGCGGAGCGTGGGCGGGGCGGGAAAGTTGCAGTAGATGGCACATTCGTGGAGGTAGGGCGGCGGGAGCGGGGGGCCGAGTTCGGGCCAGATTTTTCCGGCGGCATGGAAGCAACTGATCAGCATTTCCTGGTGGACCAGGCGGTGGTCGGGATGAAGGTCGGCCGAGGTGGGCAGGAAAATCTGTTTGGGGCGAAGGCGGCGCAGCAACTCGGTGAAACTGTGCTGGAGTCCGGTGTAGCCGTGACTCTGGGCGGGATCGCCGGGCCGGGCCGGACGGCGGCCCTGGAAGTAGGCGAGCTGGCAGTCGGGAAAGCCGAGCCAGTGAATGTTGGCGGCCGGGACGCCGAGGGCCTTGTAGGCGGCGAAAGTTTCGCGGCGGCGGATGGCGCTGACGGTCTCCTTTTCCTGGAGCGAGCAATAGCCCATGGCGCCGTCGGTGACGATGGCGACGTGGACCGGGACTTTCGACCTGAGGGCCGCGAGAATCGTGAGTCCGGCCCCGAAGACAATGTCGTCGTCGTGCGGGCTGATGAAGAGAAATTTTTCCTGCTTCTGAACCCAGTGGCGCGAGACGGAAGCCAGGGTCGGACCGACGCGGCGCTCGTTGCCGACGAGGCGGACGAATTCGAAATTTTTGGACATAAGGCGCTCCTGTGAGGTCAGCCGACGAACAGTTCGGCGGCAGAGCGCCATTTTAAGGGCGCGCGGGGTAATGTCAACAGGCTTCAGGACGGCGGAAACGGCGAATATCCAATAACCAACACTCAATATCCAATCATGAAGTGCGGATTCCGGGTCGGTTACTTCAGGATGATCTTGGTCTCCTCTCCGTTCTCAGGATTGTTGAATGAAGCCTTAACTTAACGGCTGTCGGGTCTGTTGACCCGACCTACATGAAACAGCAAAAGAAGAAAAAACATTGGGAGCCGGCTCCCGCCGGTACGGCCAGGGCGGAGAAAAACGCCCCTTACATTAGAAACAACGGCCGGACAGGGTAGAACCCTGTCCCTACAGAAACTGCAGCAACAAACAGCG
>CAIYVX010000052.1 GCA_903929765.1 uncultured Planctomycetia bacterium | reverse complement strand
CCAAAGTCACCGACAAGGTCAAACTCTACATCGGCGACGCCTTCGACCTCAACGGTGAACGCAAGGTCATGGACTTCCATAGCGAGGACGCCCGCCACTGGATGCAGGAGAAAATTCAGATCACCCTGACCAGCGCCAAAGACGAGGAAGTCTCGCTCAAGGTCGAGGAAAAGCTCTCGCGGGCCCGCAACTGGACCATCACCGACAAGTCCGACGAGTTCACCAAGACCGACGCCAACACGATGGAATTCGTGGTCAAAGTCCCGGCCAAGAAGGGCGACGAACCCGGCAAGAAAGTGATTACCTACACCGTCGATTACACCTGGTAGAACCGTAAAATTGTGTGATAAGAGCGCGGGCGGCAGGGCGGTCGAGGTTGGCCGTCGTGCCGCCCGCGAAGTTTTGGCAGCGCTTCCGCAGGTAAAGACACTTGAACCTCCGGCTCTTCATCGTCACAATAGCGGAACGCCAAAAGATTTTGCGCGAACCAGCGGGGCAGTCCGGGCGTCTAAGGAAGCGACGGTGAGATATGGCCGACCATCCGGCGAGCAGCGGTCCGACCGACCTTGAGTTGGTCGCGGCCAGCCGTAGCGGCGGCGCTGAAGCTTTTCGGACGCTGGTCGAACGCTATCAGGACCGCATTTTCAACACCGTCTTCCGCCTGGCCGGCAACGAGGAGGACGCCCGCGACATCGCCCAGGAGACGTTCCTGCGGGTCTTCGAGAACTTGGCCCGCTTTCGCGGCGACTCGGCCTTTTACACCTGGATTTTCCGCATCGCCGTCAACCAGGCCCTGACCCACCGCCGGCAGACGGCGCGCCTCCGAACGGTCCAGGCCGGCGACGATCCGCTGGAAGCGCCGCTCTCAGGCACTCAGGCGGCCCGGCTCCAGACCGCCGCACCGGAGGAGGAGATGCAGCGCCGGGAAACGGAAGCGCAGATCGCCGACGCCCTGGCCTATCTCGACGCCGACCATCGCGCCGCCGTGGTCCTCCGCGACATCGAGGGCCTGGATTACCGGGAGATTGCGGCCGTGCTCGACGTGCCGCCCGGAACCGTCAAGAGCCGCATTCACCGCGCCCGGCTGCTCCTGCGGCAGCGACTCAAGGATGTGCTGGTGCAGTAGTAAATGTAGGGCGGTTGCGCCGTTTGCAGCCGCCGCAGTAAAAAGCTCTTCTTCCGCTTGCCGTTGCCGTTTCGAGGAGAAGTTCATGGACTGTCGGCAAATTCAGGAAAACCTCTCCGCTTACCTCGACGGCGAATTACCCCCGGTCGAAGCGGCGGCCCTGCGCCGCCACTTGGACGGGTGCGCCGCCTGCCGCCAAATGGCCGAGGAACTGCGCTCGGTTTCGGCCCTCCTGAAGAACGCCCCTCGCCAGCCGGCCCCGACCGACCTGGCCGACGAGGTCCAGCGTCGACTCGAACGGGACATGCTCCTTACCCCCGTGGCCGAAGAACCGGAGATCATCGCCCGGATCGACCGCCGTCTGGCCCGCGAGCAGCGCCCCTGGTGGCCGCGCGTCGCCGCCCTGGCCGCCTGTGTCGCCCTGGTCGCCGCCATCGCCGCCCTCTGGCCGACCAATCACGAAAAGCCAACCGCAGTTCCAACGTCCGGCCCATCAACGGATTTGGCGATGACCCTGCCCGCCGACCAGCGCGCCAATAGCTGGAAACAGACGAGCCCCGCCGATGCGACCAAGACCGAAGCCGAAAAGGTGGCTGAAAAACCTTCCGGTCTCGCCCGCGGCTTCGAGAAACGCAGTTCCGTCGATCGCCTGGAAAAGAAGACCGCGGCGGTCCCGCCCCCTGCCCCGCCGGTCCCGGCCGCTGCTCCGGCTATTGCCCAGCTCCGTGAAGAAAGTGCCAGGGGTGCCTCAGCGGAGAATAAACCCGCCGCAGCGGGCGAACAGGAAAAGCAAAACCTCTGTTCCGCCGGACTTCCGGAAAGCGGAGCCTTGACCTCCGTGGCGACGGAAAACCGACTCGTCCTCGACGTTGACAGCGATCCCGTTGCCGCAGCACGCGAATTGAACCAGGTTCTGGCCCAGGCCGGAATTCTCAACCTGACGCAGCAGCAGGCGGCGCCGGGCAGGATTATGACCACGGTCGCCGCGGCCCCGGCGGCTCCCGGTGCGGCCAAGTCGGCCCGCGGTCCGACCGCGCAACTGTTCGAGACCCTGGTCTATACCGGCACGCTCAACACCGTCCAACTGTCGAACCTGAACGCCCAAGTGGCCCAGAACAGCAACTTCACCGTGGCCCAGAAATCCAACGGCGCCTTCGCCCAGTTGCCGACGACCCAGAACAGTTTTCGTCTACGGAAAAACCTCCAGGGGTTGAAGGGCCAGAACAGCGGTGGCGGCGGCCAGTCTCAGTTCGGGGCCACGGCCGCCAACGTCCGTAGCGACGGCTGGGCTTACGGCTTCTCTTCCAACGCTATTGCCGAACAGGCCGCGTCTGCCCCGGCGGCGTCCGGAGTTGCTCTGGGCGACGAAGCGAATAGAGGCGGTTTCTTCTCCGAAAAGGCCGCCAGTTCAAGGTTGGATAAGTCGAAAACCGAGACCCCGGCCCAGGTTCCCGTGGTGATCGAAGTCCAGACCCGGCGACAGCAATCGCCGTAGTTTCAACTGGCACGAAGAAGCGGAAACATCCAATATCCAACACACAATATCCAATACCCAATCATGAAGTCAGATTCCGCTGCGGGAGCTTTTCACTTCATGATTGGATATTGAGTGTTGGTTATTGGATATTCGCTGTTGTTGTGAAAAGATCGGTCATGGCCCCTCCTCGCCGGACCAGACCACCCAACTTATTCTTTTTCCATTTTTAATTTTTCATTTTTCATTTTTAATTCTTTCCGCTCGCCACGGCGGGCGCTTCCTTCTTCAAGCACCGCATCCGGTTCAGGTGCTCGTGCAGCACGGCGACGTTCCAGGGCTCGATCAGGAACTGAATACCGGCGTCGCTCAGCAGCTTCCGCATCGCTTCCGGCGAACTGCTCGGCAGCAGCAGGAGCAGATTCCGCCGGGCTTCCGCCGCGTCACCGGGAATCGTCTGGAGCGAAGCGATGATTTCACGCGTGAACGCCGGTCCGGCGGCCCGAACCCAGCACCAGGTGCCGGCCGCCTCCTTTTTCCACGCCTCCAGCGACCCCGACGCGGTCGCCTGGGCCCCTTCGGCCGCCAGGTACTGCCAGATCGGATCCAGCGTCGCCTCGCCTTCGCTCGCGTAGTGGCCGCGACGCTCCGGCGGCTTGCGCTCCGTCGTGGCCGCCGGGGCCGGCTCTTCCGTCGCCAGGCCGTAGGTCTTGCCCAGTTGCTCCACCTCGCCGGCGATGTCCTTGACCACCTTGTCGACCTTCTCGCGCCTCAGCCCCAGGAAGTTCAGAAACGTCTCGGGAATCATCTCGATGGTTTCCAGCCGGCTGTCGCCGAAACCCAGCGCCGATGAGAGCAGGTCCGCTGCCCGAATGCACAGGGCGAACTGCAAGGCCCGCGGACTGAGCTTCTGCACTTCGTCCCAGGCCCCGTGGTGCCAGGCGATGCCCTCGACCAGCTCCTCCGGCATGTTCCAGTTGTGCCCGATGACCCGCATCACCGCCGCGTGATCCACCTCGAACATTTCCCGCTCGGCCGCAGGCAGAAAGAGCCGCTCCGACCGCACTTTTTCCAGCAGATTGGTATAGCGCTGCCCCAGGGCTTCCTGCATCACCAGCAGCCCGATGTCGTGCAGCAGGCCCGCCGTGAACGCCGCCTCGCTGTAGTCCAGCCCGCAGGCGTCGGAGATGCGCGGGGCCAGCAGCGCCGCCGCCATGCTGTGCCGCCAGAAGTCGCGCCGATTCACCCGACCCACCTGCTGCGACTCCTGCCACTGATCCACCACGCTCACGCCGATCACCAGTTGTCGCACCCGGTCCAGCCCCAGCTTGACCACGGCCCGGTCGATCGACTCCACCTTCATCCTGGCCCCGTAGAAGGCCGAGTTGGCCAGCCGCAGCAACTTGGTCGCCAGGGCGTGATCGCACTTGATCTTGGCCGCCACGTCGCTGATGTTGCGGTCCTCGTCGGCCGTCATGGCCACGATTTCCGAAACAATGTTCGGCAAGGCCCGCAGGTCCATCACCTGTTTCAGCCGCCACTGAATTTCCTTCGGCGAGAGCGGACCGTCCTCGCCCCCCGCCGCTTCCGCTGCCCCGCCCTCGGTGCCGGCGTTGTCGTTCTTTAACCCCTCTCCCTTGGGAGAGGGTGGCCCTTTAGGGCCGGGTGAGGGGTTGAGGCCAACCACCGCTGACTTGCCGGAGGCCGCCGGGGTCGTGGTCTTGCCGGCCGCGGTTACGCCCGCTCCGGTCGCCGCGCCCGTCGCCGCTCCCGCCGTCGGCGAATGCCGGTAGCCCAGGGCGTCCAGCAGCGCCGCCACCGCCTTCGGGCAGAATTGCGTCCCGGCCCGCACACAAACCTCGCGCAGCGTCTCCTCCGGGCTGTGACGCGGGCGATGCGGACGGTCCTGCGTCATGGCCACGTAAGCGTCGGCCACGGCCAGAATCCGTGACCCCACCGGAATCTCCTCGCCCTTGAGCCGGTCCGGATAGCCCCGACCGTTGAACCATTCGTGGTGATGACGGACCACCACCGGCACGTCGCCGTCGGGGAAGAGGTGCTGAAGAATTCGCTCGCCCATCACCACGTGCGTGGCGACGTGCTGCTGCTCGGTCGGCGTCAGTTCGCCCTTCTTGTTGACAATGGCGTCCTCGAGGGCCACCCGCCCCACGTCGTGCAACAACGCCGCCAGCCGCAAAGAATACCGCTCCCGGTCGGGCAGATGCATGGCCGTGGCGATCTTTTCCGCCAGGGCCATCACCTCACGGGCAAAGCCCACCGAAAACTTGTCCTTGGCCTCCAGCAACTCCACCAGGGTATGAATGGCCGAGGTCAGCATCGGCCGCGACGCCGGATTGGCCGCGCCCGCCGCCTTGCCCTCCGCCGCCCGCGGCACCGACGCCCAATGCTCCGCGCAGGCCAGCAGTTGCGCCGCCGAAACGGGTTTGCTCAGCACGTCGTTGACGCCCCAGTGCATCCACTCCTGAAGCGACTTTTCGTCCACCTTCGCCGTCTTGAGCACCAGGGCCGCCTCGGGATAGAGGCCGCGCAGCTCGAAGACCACCCGCGTCCAGTCCGCTCCCGCCGCCTCCAGATCGAGAAAAATCGCCAGCGGCGGATCGCCCGCTTTGCGCAGGCCCAGGTCGGCCACCGACTCCACGATCTCGCATTGCCAGCCCTGCTCGGTCAGCGCCGCCGACTGGGCCGCCTGCAACGAGGCCTCCGGTTCATGAACAATGGCTATCCGTTTACGCATCGACACTCTTTCAAATTATTATAAACACACAAATCCTCCGCCCCTCTGCCGCACGAAGGTAATCACCCTATGTCCAATTATCGACCGTTCCTCCTTCGCCTCTTCGTTAAATTGCCGTGGTTTTTTTTCGCTTCAACGGCGCTGTTTTTTCTCGCCTCCGGCCGCCGGGCGATGTTAAGCTAATGGGCCGCACTCGTAGGCGACGACCCTGTGTCGGTGGCCTGACAAACGGATGGCACAGCGAGACGGGCCACGAAAATTCTGAAATCCGGGTGCCACACTTTGAAGCCCCGCACTTTTCGGGGCCAAAGTGTGTGCTTTGTTGCGACATGAAGCAAAGTCGTGCCAATAACCGCTCTCGAAGTGCTGTTTTTTTCTCTGACTTCGTAATTCTGCGGTTCCGTGTTCGATATTCGATATTCGCCGTTTTTTTACAGGGAACGAGCCGGATGAACCAGTTATTTACAGGCCTCACGCTCCTGATTCTCCTGTCGGCGTGCCCGCTCCCGGCCGCCTCGGCCGCCCCCGCCTCGACCGGGATCGCCGCCTCGGCCGCCAGCGCCGCCAAGCCCGCCCCGGAACCCGCCGAAGACCCGCCCGTGCCGCTCCCCGCCGACGTCCGCCAGACCGAGAGCCTGATGCCCGACGGCGCCGGCCTGATCAATATTTTCCCCGTCAACCCCTACGGCAAGATCAAGCCGCCCATGCAGGCCCTGCTCTTTGTCCCGCGCTACTATCATCCCGGTCGCACCTGGCCGCTGCTGGTCGAGGCCGCCGAACCCGGCGACCTGGGCCGGGCCGCCCGCGGCTTCGTCGAGCAGGCCGAAAACCGCGGCTTCCTCTTCCTGGCCCTGGAATGCAGTTTCATCAGGAAAGACGTGCCCGGAGCCAAAATCCTTTCCAAAGAAAAAGTCTGGAACCGCCAGGGCGGCGGGACCGTCGTTGACCTGAGTCGCCCGCCGGGTGAATTCGCCAGGGACCTGACCGTCGATTCCCTGGCCGCCGTCGATCTGGTCCGCCAGGTCGAGACCCGCTACAACGTCGCCCGACCCGGCGTCGCCATCACCGGCTTCGTCGGCACCGCCCTGCTGGCCTATCTCCAGGCCGCCGAACACCCGGAAACGTTCCGGGCGATCATTGCCCGCACCGGTCAGTTCGATCCCGGCTACCTGAACCTCGGCTTCGGACGCAAAATCGACACCTCGATCTGCATCATTTATGGAGCAAACGAAATTTTCAAGTTCAGCGATCAATCCAAAGCCGCCGCCGATTTCTTCAGGGCCCACAACTACAAGCACGTCACCATCGAAGAAATCCCCAATTCCGGCGTCGATTACCGCCCCGAAATCGCCGTCAATTATTTTCTCGGCGAATTCTCCGGACGCGCCGGACCCAACCGTGCCGCCTTTGACCGCGCCACCAGCCGCGCCGGCCTTTGCCTGGTCGGCGAAGCCGACCCGGAATCCGCCGCCGCCAAAGATCAACCGCCCACGCCCATCAGCCCCGCCAAAGCCCTGGCCGCTCTCGACAACTTCGTCGAAGCCCACCCCGAAGACCGGGAGTTCCTCCCCTATTGCCGCTTCCTCGCCGCCCGCCTGCTCCACGAAAAAATCCACGACGACGCCCTGGCCGCCGCCCGACTCCGCGAATTCTCCAAGCCGCCGCTCCTGGGCGACGCCGTGGCCCCCGACGCCCTCCTCTACCTCGTCGACAAAGTCCTCGGCCCGAAGGCCGACCGCCAGGACGCCCTGGCCCTCCTGCACCAGGCCGTCGATCGCTACTCCCTCCGCCCCGAAACCGCCGCCCGGGCCAAGGAACTCATCAAGCTGTTGGAGGGGGATAAGAAGCAGTGATCTGAGTGTGCCACGGTGGGGGTGGCGTGGTCCGGCGCAGACGGGCCACGAAAATTCTGGAATCCGGGTGCCACACTTTGAAGCCCCGGCTTTATCGGGGCCAAAGTGTGTACTTTGTTGCGACTTGAAGTATCGTCTTAACAATAACCGCTCACGAAGCGCTGCTTTTTCTTTTCTCTGACTTCGTAATTCTGCGGTTCCGTGTTCGATATTCGATATTCGCTGTTTATATTGCCGCCCCAACCCAAATCGATTTACTAACGAAAAAGTTCATCCCATTTCTTCCTTGCCGCATTGGGATCTTTCAACTCGGCCGCCTTTTTCTTTTCTCCGTCGTTCAGCACGAACTCGTCGCAGAAGTTCGCCCCGACCAGGTCGTGTACCGCCTCGGTGTTGGGCAGCGTACACCGGGCGCTGGGATACCCCGTGAAAAACTTGCAGTTCGAGCACGAATGCCAATAATTCTGACATTCGTCGCACAGGTCGTGAAAATCCGGTTTCTTCGTAAACTTCGCGTACGGCGACTGGCACTTCCAACAGTGCGGCATGGACTTCTCCTGCCTGTGTGTAAAGTGATTTGGAACGGACGTGGGAATTATAGCCGAGGGCGCGGCTAAAAAGCAAGTGTCCTGCCCTTGGAAGAGTTTTCCCTGAATTTTCCCTGATTAACTTGACTTTTCAATGATAATGTGGGATATTCATCTTGGTCGGGGGAGCTTGTGGCGGCAGCATCGCCCGGCTGGCTACGCGGAGGGTAAATCATGACGCTGCGAAATGTTTTGGCAGCCTTTGCGGCCATTTTGGCGGCAATATGTTTCGAGGATTCGACCAGGGCAGACTTCATTCTGACCGGAACTCAGCAGATGACGATCAATACCGACATATCCAATGAAGGTTCAGTGAGTCTGAAGGGTTACAGCCAGCTATCGGTTGTTTCCGGCGGCAAGGTTAATTCCCTTTATGCCTTTGGCTGGAGTACAGTGAACATCTCGGGAGGTTCAGTACAGGGCAGCATCCGAGCTACCGACTACAGCACAGTTTACATTTCCGGCGGTTCCGTGAACCAGTTTTATGCCACAGAGCCAACCGTATTGTCTTACATTTCAGGCGGGTCGGTAAGCAAGTTTGTTGCCTGGGGCAACATAAATATTTCCGGCGGAACGTTGGGGGAAATCTGGGCAAACGGTGGTGCCCTGAACATTTCCGGAGGGACGCTTTCCAACCTTGAAGCTATTAACGGCAGCGTGATATTGAATGGGATTGACTTTGTTTTGGGACCGGGGCTTTCGCTCAACGGCAATCAGGTGCAGGGGTTAGGTCTGCTGAGCGGCGAGTGGTCTGACGGCACCCCATGGATGGTCGACATCGGCGAAAACGACGCCAATGCAACCATCACCATCCCAGAACCAGCAACAATCTCGCTTCTTGGACTTGGACTTGCTGCGACTATCCTAAGCTCTCGGCGTAGATCATTTTGAAATCTTCCAGGATAAATGCCTTTATCGCCATCTCTGATTTGAGGGACTTCATGAAAATTAGAATCCTAGTAATATCAACTGTGACCTTGCTAAGCATCATGTCTTTGGGTGCGAGTTCCGTTTTGGCTGGCCAACCATCTGCGGGTCAACCGTGGTATTGGGGAGCGGAGGGTTACGGAATCTTCGGCAACCAGAATGACTCAACCCCTTACTTCTCGATGCTCCCATCGCCTGGCCCTACCCTTGAATCATGCCGGCCAATAGCGCTCGCGGGCGATTGGTGGTGCACAATGGCAGTAATGTCCAACGGAAAAGTGTGGCAGTGGTTGCAGGATCAGGTGGACGCCACAGGAAATCCGATCACATACATAGTTCCGGGGCTGACCGGCATCGTGGGAGTTTGTGAGGACGACGGTGCATGGTTTGCTTGGGATTCCCAAGGTCGGGTTTGGTGGGGGTATGAAAATTATGTTCAACAGGAAGGTCCGGTTTTGGGCCCCGGCGGACTCCCCCTGGAAAGCGTAATCAGCGTGTGGTGCGGAGACTTCACGGCTCTCTTCACAAGAAGTGATGGATCGGTTTTTGAATCGGGTTGGACATCTTGGGGTTATACTGTTTCCTTGGCCTGGTTGGCATCTGATCTTCAGGCGCTCAGTCTGGCCGGGTCACAAACGGTTATTGCCGCCAGCCAACCTGACGGCATCTGGCTATTTAGGATGTCAGACTCTACCCTTGTCTCGGGCTACAACGTGGACAACTACGGAGACCCACCAGAATCGCTGAGCCAGGTCACTTACTCGGACACGGCAGGACAGCATGTTCTTACAGGAGTCACCGCGTTGTCTGCGGACGAAAGCGGACAGTTTGTTATTACCAACTCCGGACAACTGTGGGAGCTTAATCTTTGGTACGGCACGGCAACACTCTTCATTGGGCCATGGGGTACCGACTCCGTAAGGAATATTTATGTTAATGACTATTACGCCTTAGCTGTAACCTCCGACAGTCAGAGCCGGACAACGGCTTGGTTTTGGCAAGTCGGAGATACGCCACAGGCGATTGCAGGGACAACAGGATCGGGTGTCCTCTCCGGCGTCAACAGGCTCGGCGCGGTGGCGGGCGTGGGCGACGTCGGATTCGCCTACCTGGTGGACAACAGCGACGGATCAGTATGGGCTTGGGATCCTTGGCCCTGGGATGCGGCCTATGGCAATTTTTGGCAATTCCAGGTTGACTCCTTTACATCTGATCATCCGAAAGTCATTGAGGTAGCTATCGGAGCTGAGCATGGACTTCGGCTTCTTGCCGATGGAACAGTTTCTGCTGCCGGGGATAACAGCTATGGTCAGTTGGGTAACAGTTTAACAACTCAACCGTGGCAATTGCCGCCCCCGTACATTGCGGTATCAGGAGTTTCAGGCGTAGTCGCAGTTTCTGCCGGTGCTTATCATTCACTTGCTCTGTCTTACAACGGTGCGGTCTGGGCCTGGGGAGACGACGAGTTCGGTCAACTTGCTGATGGCGGCTTGGTTTCTTCGAACACCAACGCCGGGATCATTCAGAACCTAAACAACTATAACGTCGTTGCAATCTCTGCTGGCGGTTTTCAGTCATTGGCCCTTCTGAGTACAAGCACCGTAATGCAATGGGGCAGTGCGACTTCCGGTTACGGCAGTTATTATGGCTCTTCGCAGTATTTGATCCCTGCTCCGGTTGTGGACGGGTCTGGCAATTCGGTTTTAGCAGTCGCCGTTGCAACCGGATTTGATCATGCTCTGATCCTGGGTCTTGAAGGGACGGTCTGGGCTTGGGGCGATAACACATGTGGTCAACTTGGCGATGGTAAAGGCGGTTATAATGGCGGCACGGAGTTTTGGTCAACTACACCAGTACAAGTCATGTTGTCGGACAGTATCACTCCGCTCTCAGGGGTTATCGCCATAGCGGCGGGCGATGATTTTTCTTTGGCCTTGACCAACAGCGGCACGGTTTATGCCTGGGGCGAAAACTCCTCTTGCCAGTGTGGCCCACAATACGATGTTTTTGGTAACTTTATCCCATGTTATCCATTAGCCGTGCCTGTTTCGAGCCTGAGTTGTTCCGGGGTTGATTACTTTGGGGTGATGATCACGCGCATTGCGGCAGGCTCACAACATGCGTTGGTTTTGAGTCGGAGCGGCACGGTCTGGGCCTGGGGAGACGACTATAATGGAGAACTTGGCGACAATAATGTGGTCGGATCAACTGAGACAGCGTGTTCGGCTGTGCCAGTTCAGGTTCATGACATGACGGGTTCGGGCTTTCTGACGAACGTTGTTTACATTGCGGCAGGAGCTTATACTTCGGCGGCGATTCAGACTTTGGCGGCTTCTGAGCAGAGCTGGCTATATCAGAACATTCCATCATGGACCGGATACCAGCATGCGATTGAGTACTCGGTAGCACCGCCGGAGCAATGGGGGGCAACGAGTTTTGCCATTACGGTTTCCGAGGGAGGATCGGGCGTCGTTTATCTGTCCGAGTCGCCAAGCTACGATCCGAGTACTTCCACAACCTCAACCCTGACTTTCAGTGCCACAACCGTTCCGGGCGGCAATTTTTTCTTTTGGGCTTTCGGCAGCGTCATGACGGATGGGTTCTGGGGCGTCGGGGCTTGTTACCTGACGATTTCCGTTTCGGACAACCTGGGGGACTGTGTCACTTTGACCACCACAACCCAGGTCGTCGCCCTCGGCGACGTTGGTGCCGCGGAAGCGGCGGCGCTGGCGGCCGCCCTGGCTATCGGTGAGCATCCGTTGGGCAGCACAGACGCCATCACGGGCGCGGTTAATCAGAGCGACTTAATTATCCTGAACGCGCGGTTGAACCGGTTGAATGTCGCACCCTATACTGACGCTGATTGCGACCTGACGGGAGATGGAAAAGTTACGACAGCCGACCGCGTCCTGCTCAGATTGATATTAAACGGACAAGTTATTCCTAGACAGCACTGAACCGCCGAAATGACGCGCCGCCTTGCTCCCATTCCACAATCCGGCTAACATAGGCAGCGGAGGATGCCGATGCCTGAGGATCTGAAACGGGGCTACTGTGCCTGGCCGCGGCGCGAGCCGATTGTCATCGGCGAGCGGCCCGAAACGCCGGTCGCCGAAGGCCACGAGCAAAGCCCGACCGAGCGGGAAGCCCTGCACGGGGCCTTTGTCATTCGCCGCGGCCGCGAGTTCGACCGCCTCCGCCAGATCGTCGAGCAACTCAATCGCGGCACCCGTCTCGAAGAAATCCTCAATTTCCTCTACGAAGAATTCCGCGACGTCATCCCCTACAACCGCATCGCCTACGCCACCATCGACTACGACCGCCAGGAAATCGCCTCTCGCTGGGCTCGCTCCGACGAGAAAACCATGATCCACGAAGGCTACGCTCATAAGCTGAGCGAGAGCAGCCTCGCGGAACTGGCCCGCCTCGGACGCCCGCGCATCATCAACGATCTCGAGGCCTACGTCCGCCACCGGCCCCAGAGCGCCGTGACGCGCTTCCTCCTGGACGAAAATATGCGCTCCTCGCTGACCTGTCCGCTCCTGGTCGAGGGTCGCGCCATCGGCTTCCTCTTCTTCGATTCGCAGCAGCGGGCCGCCTATTCCGACGACCACGTCAGTTTCCTCCTCGACCTGGCCGGACTCATCGCCACCGCCGTCCAGCGCGGCCAGATGTTCAACCGCCTGGCCGATCACACCCAGACCATCGAACGCCAGAACCGCCTCCTGGCCGAGGAAAACCGCCGCAGCCGAATCGAACTCGCCATGGCCCGCAAGGTCCAACTCGCCCTGATTCCCAAACGCCTGTTCGGCTGCCCCGGTCTCGAGTTCGCCATGTTCTACCAGCCCGCCGAAGCCATCGGCGGCGACCTCCTCGACGTCCTCCGCCTCGGTCCCGGCGCCGCCATCGCCTATGTCGCCGACGCCATGGGCCACGGCGTGCCCGCCGCTCTGCTCATGACCGTCGTCAGCACCGCCTTTCGCGGGGCGGTGGACCGGGCCGGGCAAAATGGCAATGGCTCGGTCCTGGACCCCGCCGCCCTGCTCCTCGAGGTCAATCGCATCATCACCACCTCCTTTGAACTGCAATACGTCACCGCGGCCTGCGCCCTGGTCGACACGGAGCGGGGGCGGCTGACCCTGGCCGGCGCCGGCCATCCCCCCGCCCTCATTCGCCGCGCCGCCGGGGGAAAAGTTGAGGAAATCGAATCCACCGGCGTGCCCCTGGGCATCGATCCCCAGAGCCGCTACGGCAACATCGAAGTCCCCTTCGGCTCCGGCGACCTGCTGCTCCTCTACACCGACGGCATCATCGAGGCCCCCGGCGCGTCCGACTGCCGCTACGGTCTGGCCGCCCTGAAAGCCGCCCTGGCCGCCGCGCCAGACGGTCCGCCGGAACGGTTCGTCGCGGCGTTGCAGAAACGCTTGCGTGTGGCCGACTCCGGCAACGCCCTGGAAGACGACCGAACCGTCCTGGCCGTCCGTTTTTCTCCGCAATCGTAAAATGCCGTTACAACGGGAACTGGATTTTTCTAGCCAAGATTTAATCGGTTGCGTAAACTATCCGTCCGTGGACTGCTGTCCTGGGTCGCTTTGCGCCGCGAACCTCTTTCCTGTGGTTCCGTTTCTTAGGAGGAATTTCATGCGTCTTCTCGCACTTGTGGCCGGACTTGCCTTTGTCGTCGCCTCGGTCGGTTGCAGCGAAGCCGTGGAAAAGCCCAAGCCCCCGGCCCCCGTCAAAATTCTGATCATCACCCGCCTCGCCGCCGCCGACGTCACCGCCGGAGCTACGGCCACCGCCGCCAAATTCCCCGACGTGACTGTTGAATTCCGCGAGGCCAAAGACGCCGCCGCCCAGGTCGCCGCCCTCAAGTCCGTGGCCGCCGCCAAGAACGTCCAGGGCCTCGCCATTGACTGCGTGGCCGCCCCGGAAGTCTGCCAGGCCATTGCCGACTGCGTCAAGGCCGGAGTTCCCGTCGTGACCTTCAACGGCGATTGCCCGGGCTGTTCCCGTCTGGGCAACGAGAAACCGGACGTGGCCGCAACCGATTGCGGACGCCACAGTTTCGTCGGCGAGAACCCGGCCCTGGTCGGCCGGCTGATGGCCGGTGAACTGGTCCAACTGCTCAGCAACAAGGGCAGCGGTTCGGGACTGGTGGCCATCATCAGCGCCGATGGCCCGGACTATAAGCTCATGGAAGACGGGGCCTTGGCCTTCCTCAAGACCGTCCCCCAGATCAATATCAAAGACCCGATTCGCGTCGCCGAAAAGCCCGCCGACGTCACCGCTGCGATCAACGATCTGGCCGGCAAGGAAGAGAACCTGCGCGGCTGCCTCATCCTCAACCCCGCCGCCCTGTCCGACAAAGACGCCGCCCCCATTGCCAAGATTTCCAAAGCCTCGGTCGTCGCCCTGGCCCCCAACGACGACAACTTCGATTTCGTCGCCCCCGACAAGGTCGGCTGCCTCTTCGTGCCGCAATACATTCCGATGGGCTCGGCCGTGGTCCAGATGCTGGTCGGCATCGCCCGCGACAAAAAGTGTTACGACGACGTGATTCACCTCGGACCGATCGTCGTCACCCTGGCCGAAATCGCGTCGACCAATGCCAAGTTCGCCAAGATCAAGAGCGGCGAGGCCGTGACTCCGATTTTTGCCGGCGGCGCCGGCAAACCCAATCCGTCGGCCGTCGCCAGCCCGGCGGTCGCCCCGGTCGCCCCGGTCGCCCCACCAGCCGCTCCTGCCGCAGAAACCAAGCCGGCCGAACCGGCTCCGGCGCCCGCCGCTCCGGCCCCGGAAGCCCCTGCTCCGGCGACTCCGGAAAAAATGTCGCCCTCGGACGCGACCAAGTAACTGGATCCGGGTGGCATGGCGGTCGCTGTTTGCCGCCATGTGCTGGGAAACGTGATTATGTGCCACGGCGGGCTTGTCCCGCCGTGTTTTTTTATGTGGCCCGGCCGCCCTCGGCCGGGTGTGTCTGTTGTTGTTTCTTTTGTTGCTGTTGCTTTTGTTGCTGCGCCTGTAGCCTGAAGCCTGTAGCCTGCTGTTCTGCCTTCCGTTCTGCATTGACCCGCCCGCCCCGTCTCACTATACTTGTCTTGTTCTCGCCGCTCCCAATCCCTGGAGGGACTTTCTGCCCGTGACCGACAAGAAGGAATATTGCGGCCTGTTCGGCGTCTTCGGCCATCCCGCCGCCGTCGAAAAGGTTTATCACGGCCTCTTTCTCCTCCAGCATCGCGGCCAGGAAAGCGCCGGCATCGCCTCCACCGACGGCAAGGCCGACAGTGGCGCCATGAAACTCCACGTCGGCATGGGCCTTGTCCGCGACGTCTTCACCCCCGAATCTCTCGCCGCCCTCCGCAACCCCCGGGCCATTGGCCACGTCCGCTATTCCACCACCGGCTCCAGCCGCGTCGAAAACGCCCAGCCCATGCTCGCCCAATATTCGCGCGGCCAGGTCGCCGTCGCCCACAACGGCAACCTCACCAACGCCAAGCTTCTCCGCGACGAGTTCGAGGCCTACGGCTCCATCTTCCGCACCACCAACGACACCGAAATCATCATGCACCTCCTGGCCCGCCCCTCCAACGGCGGCCTCGCCGACCCCTTCGCCGCCGTTTTCGACCCGCTCGAAGGAGCCTACAGCCTGCTCGTCCTCACCCCCGACGAAATGATCGCCGCCTGCGACCCCTACAAGCTCCGCCCGCTCTCCATCGGCCAGGCCGGCAACGCCTGGTTCGTCAGCTCCGAAACCTGCGCCTTCGACCTCCTCGGCATCAAATACGTCCGCGACGTCCAGCCCGGCGAAATCGTCCACATCACCGCCGCCGGCCTGCGCTCCTCCATCTATTGCCACCCCGACCGCATCAAGCCCTCGCACTGCATCTTTGAACATATTTACTTCTCTCGCCCCGACTCCCGCGTCTTCGGCGACTCCGTCCACGCCGTGCGCCGCAAGCTCGGCCGCCAGCTCGCCCGCGAACATCCCGTCGACGCCGACGTCGTCTTCGCCGTCCCCGACACCGGCAACTCCGCCTCCATCGGCTACGCCTACGAGTCCGGCATCCCCTTCGACATCGGCTTCATCCGCTCCCACTACGTCGGCCGCACCTTCATTCAGCCCCACCAGTCCGACCGCACCTCCTCCGTCCAGATCAAGCTCGCCATCATGCGCGAAGTCGTTGCCGGCAAACGCGTCATCGTCGTCGAAGACTCCGTCGTGCGCGGCACCACGACGCGCGGCAAAATGCGCGCCCTCCGCGAAGCCGGGGCCAAGGAAATCCACCTCCGCGTCTCCGCCCCGCCGGTCCGCAACCCTTGCTTCTACGGCATCGACTTCCCCACCACCGACGAACTGATCGCCACCGGCCGCACCCCGCGCGAAATCGCCGAATTTTTGGAAATCGACTCCATCGGCTACCTCTCCGTCCCGGGGATTTTGTCCTGCGTCTCCCGCCCCCCCTCCCACTACTGCGCCGCCTGTTTCACCGGCCGCTACCCCGTCCCCATCGGCCAGAACGTCGGCAAATACGCCATGGAACGCCACCAACTCTCCATGTTCTAATTGCACAGTGGCACGGGCGTCCCGCCCGTGAGTCGCAGGGGCATCCTGCCCTTGTGCCGTTGTCGCTGTTGTTGCTTTTGTTGCCTTCCGCCCCGACGGGGCGCGGGGATCCTAGCCGGGGGTGAAACCCCCGGTATCGAAATAGATAAAACATGTTTCTTCTTTTTTCTTCTACTTCTTCACCCCTCTCCCTTGAGGGAGAGGGTAGGGTGAGGGTGCACCTGTTGCTCCCAATTCGCCGATCTTTGCCGTTGTTTCTTCTTTTGAAACCCCCAGCACTGCTGGGGGACGCTGTTTCTTTTGTTTCTTCTTCTGTTTCTTCTTCTGTTTCTCCGCCACACCCCACCCTCCGGGTGGCATGGT